>NZ_BATM01000010.1 GCF_000467185.1 Vibrio ezurae NBRC 102218 | reverse complement strand
GGGCCGATAGTCGCTATCGGCCCTATTTATTAATGTTTATGTGTATCAATCTAAAGACATTAAATCGGAATTATTTACGACGCCAAGTCGTCCCTTGTGGGCCATCTTCTAGAACAATACCTAGCTCATTTAACTTGTCGCGAGCAAGGTCGGCATTTGCCCAATCTTTTGCTGCGCGTGAGTCATTACGTAGCTTGATGAGTGCTTCTATTTCTGCCACTTCGTCGTCGGCTTGTCCGCCTTGTAGGAAGGCTTCTGGATCTTGGTACAAAATACCAATGACATCCGCCAGCTCACGCATAAGAGCACCAAGTTGGCTGGCTTTTTCTAGTTCAGCGCCTTTCAGACGGTTCACTTCACGTGCCATCTCAAATAATACCGCATACGCTTCAGGCGTATTAAAGTCGTCGTTCATCGCTGTAGAGAAACGAGAGACGTATTCTTCACCACCAGCAGGCGTTGCGCTAAGGTCCAAACCACGTAATGAGGTGTATAGGCGCTCTAGCGAAGCACGTGCTTGGTTAAGGTTTTCTTCGCTGTAATTCAGTTGACTGCGGTAATGCCCTGACATTAGGAAGTAACGTACGGTTTCAGCATCATAGTGACCTAATACATCACGAATGGTAAAGAAGTTACCCAGAGATTTTGACATCTTCTCTTGGTCAACCATCACCATACCACTGTGCATCCACGTGTTTACATACTGAGTATTGTGTGCACAGCAAGATTGTGCAATTTCATTTTCGTGGTGAGGGAATTGCAAATCTGAACCACCGCCATGAATGTCGAAATGATCACCCAAAATAGAAGAGTTCATTGCAGAACATTCAATGTGCCAACCTGGACGACCTGCACCCCATGGAGATTCCCATGTTGGTTCACCCGGTTTAGACATTTTCCACAATACAAAATCAAGAGGGCTGCGTTTAGCCATTTCGATGTTTACACGTGCACCCGCTTGAAGCTGCTCAAGATCTTGTTTAGAAAGCTTGCCGTACTCACCGTACTTGCTCACTTCAAACATCACATCACCGTTACTTGCCACATAAGCAAAACCGCGCTCAATAAGCTTTTCAACCAATGCGATAATTTCATCAATAAACTCAGTCGCTCGTGGTTCAACATCAGGGCGCTTCATGTTCAGAGAGTCAAAGTCGGCGTGCATTTCGGCGATTAAGCGCTCAGTTAATGCTTCACAGCTTTCTTCGTTAACAGCCGCACGTTTGATGATTTTATCGTCAATGTCCGTAATGTTGCGCACAAAAGTCAGATCATAACCAAGATATCTAAGATAACGTGAAACAACATCAAAAGAGACAAATGTACGTCCATGACCAATGTGGCATAAATCGTAGATTGTTACACCACACACGTACATACCGACTTTTCCGGCAGTGATAGGTTTAAATTCTTCTTTTTGACGCGTCAGCGTATTGTATATCTTCAGCATTTGGTCCGCTTTTACTTCTGGTAGGGATAATGTGGTTAGTATACCAACACATAACGCCTTAAGTAACAGAAAACTCGGTTAGCAGTTGATTGTGCTGAGAGTTTGGTTAGAATTTGATTCGATTTATCTACTAAATAAACGTTAAGGACGCTCTTATGATCACCCTTCACACCAATCACGGTGATATTACGCTAGAACTGAACCACGAACTTGCTCCAATTACGGCTGAAAACTTCGTTCAGTATTGTAAAGACGGCTTCTACGACAACACATTGTTCCACCGTGTTATCGATGGCTTTATGATCCAAGGCGGCGGCATGACTTCTGGTCTACGTGAGAAACCAACTCGCGCAACTATCCAGAACGAAGCAAACAATGGCCTTAGCAATGCAGTTGGCACTATCGCAATGGCTCGTACTATGGAACCACATTCTGCTAGCTCTCAATTCTTTATCAACATCAACAACAACACTTTCTTGGATTTTAAATCAGAAGACATGAACGGTTGGGGTTACTGTGTATTTGGTAAAGTGACTGAAGGCATGGACGTAGTAAACAAAATTAAAGGCGTGAGCACTGGTAGCATGGGTATGCACCAAGACGTTCCTTTAGAAGAAGTGATCATTACTGGCACAACTATCGCCGAGTAATGTGTATAACCGCATCAAGTTAGCTTGATGCGGTTTTTTATCAATAAGGAATTTACGCAAATGCGTACACTGTTTATCTCAGATCTGCACCTCACCCCCTCTCATACCGAAATGACCGAGGCGTTCATTCGTTTTATGCGTGAAGACGCACCAGGCGCTGATGCTTTGTATATTTTGGGCGACTTATTTGAGTTCTGGGTCGGAGATGATGATGACTCTCCTTTAAATCAGACGGTTATTAACGAAATCAGAACCTTAGTTGAAGCAGGTACACCTTGCTTTTTCACTCAAGGAAACCGTGATTTCTTAGTAGGAAAGACGTTTGAACAAAAAAGTGGTGCAACACTACTTAATGATGAAACGTTAATCGATTTATATGGCACCCCAACCTTGCTGCTACACGGTGATACACTGTGCACCGACGATGTGAAATATCAGAAGTTTCGTCAAAAAGTACACATGAAATGGTTACAATGGGTGTATAACCACATTCCGCTAAGTTTGCGTCGTAAATTAGTCAAAAAAGTACAAAGCAACGCAAATGATGAAAAACAAAATAAGTCTTATGACATCATGGATGTTAACCAAGATGCGGTTATGGATGCTATGCAACGCCACAACGCTCAATTAATGATTCATGGGCACACTCATCGCCCTAATATTCATCAACTTGATGAACATAATATGCAGCGAATTGTACTTGGCGATTGGTATAAACAAACCTCTGTTCTTGAAATCACTAAAGAAAATACGCGTTTATATCATTCTCCATTATAATTTATCGTTACATTTGCAAACCAGTCGACACTTTTTAAAATAGACTGTTCACTCTATTAATATTAGGCTTATTATTTAGAGTATATTTCATTATCGACGATATTATCTGTGTACAGTTCCTATGTAGCTCGACAACCTATTATAAATGCAACGGGCGATACTATTGCCTATGAGCTACTTTATAGGAACAGTCCCTTAAACGCTTGCCCAAAAATTGATGGCGAATATGCTACCCGCTCAATTTTGACCGACCTTTTGCTCGATAACGATCGCTTATTGCTCAATGGGGTTAAAGGCTATATTAACTTTACACAGCAAAGCATTATTGCACGGCTCCCTTTATACCTTCCTTCTAGTCAGTTTGTGGTTGAGATATTAGAAGGAGCCGATCTATGTCCTGATCTACTGGATGCGATTAAAGACTTACATAAACAAGGCTATATTCTTGCTCTTGATGATTTTGTTCCTACAACAGCTTGGGAAGCAGCCCTACCCTTTATCTCCATTATAAAATTTGATATCAAACAATACTCGCTTGTGGATGCAAAGGGGTTTATAAGGCAACATAAATCATTAGGCATTAAATTTATTGCTGAGAAAATAGAAGACCATACTCAATATCAGCAAGCCGTTGACGCTGGATTTGATTTTTTTCAAGGCTATTACTTAGCAAAACCAGAGCTTCTTAGAAAACAAATACTTAACGAAAATTACCCGCTTCACTTTCATCATATTTTTAAGATATTAAATAAGCATAACTTACCATTAATACATTCAGTAGAAGTGCCTGTTATTGATGTCGCTAATGAATTATTAAAGCCACTCAAGCATCAATATATTCAATTTATTGCGCCATAAACTCACGCTCTGAGAGTAAATCTAGTTATCAATGTTATAATCAAGACAAATTTATAACCGCGTGCTTTATCTATGAACTCAACCCTGCCTTTGTGTCGATGCCACAGCCACAAACCCTATCAAGATTGCTGCCAACCTATTCACTTAGATCCTCGTCAAGCATTGGTACCCGAACAACTGATGCGTGCTCGCTATTGTGCTCACGAATTAAAGTTGGTGGATTTTGTGATTCAAACCTATCACCCAAGTTGCCATGCTAGTGAGGATGCCGACGCGATTGCTGAGTCAGTCAGCGGAGACTGGTCAAAACTTGAAGTGGTCAACAGTGAGTCAGGAAGCAACGACAACGAAGGCTTTGTCACTTTTAATGCCTATTTCAGCGAAGACAAGCGCCAGTATAGCTTTACTGAAAAATCTCGCTTTGTAAGAGAAGATGGGCAATGGTTTTATATTGATGGAGAGATGTACGACTACCCGCTTGCGGTTAAAAAAACAAGCGTAGGCCGTAATGACCCATGCGCTTGTGGCAGTGGTAAGAAATCTAAGAAGTGCTGCGGCGCGTAATCAGCATTGCCATCATTAACGCATCCTCGAAATAGGATGAATGCTTAATCACTGCGATAAGCCTAACCGCTAAGAGACCGGTGGCTCTATTTGAGAGTCAAAGGGCATAAAAAAACCATTTCACCTGTTTGAATCAGGAGAAATGGTTTTTAGAACGAATCTCTTTTACTTATGGCGTTCTTTTAATTTGTTCACCACGTCGTTCATCGACAGCCCTTGATCTTGTAGCAAGACCAACAAGTGGTAGATAAGATCCGCTGATTCACAGACTAATTCCGCTTTATCGCCCGACGTCGCCGCAAGCGCGACTTCAACGCCTTCTTCGCCCACTTTTTGCGAAATACGCTTGGTGCCACGGGCATACAAGCTGGCGGTGTAAGAAGAGTCTGGATCGGCATGTTTACGTTCACCCAATAGGGTTTCAAGTTGATGAAGCCATACCATCTGTGATTCTTCTTTGGCGTCGTTATCCCAACACGTTGTTGTGCCAGTATGGCAAGTTGGTCCAACCGGCTGCACTTTCACCAACAAAGTATCATTATCACAATCTAACGACATGTTTTTCAGTTTTAAGACGTTGCCAGAGGTTTCGCCTTTGGTCCACAAGCTTTGTTTTGTACGAGAGAAGAAAGTGACTAAGCCTGTTTCTCCCGTTTTTTGCAGCGCTTCTGGGCTCATGTAACCCATCATTAATACTTGGCTAGAGGTAAAGTCTTGAACAATCGCCGGTACTAAACCATCAACTTTATCCCAGTCAATACGTTCAGCCAACGTTGTTAACTCACTTACTGTTACACTCATATTCTTACCTCTACTGCTTGGGTTTTCAGGTACTGCTTCAGTTCACCAATATTGATGACCTGTTTATGAAATACCGATGCTGCCAGTGCACCATCGACATTGGTTTTATTAAAGGCTTGCGCAAAGTGCTCCATTGCACCTGCACCACCAGAGGCAATCAAAGGCACGTTACACACTTCGCGTACCATATTTAATTGTGTCAGATCGTAGCCATTGCGAACGCCATCTTGGTTCATCATATTTAATACAATCTCACCAGCGCCGCGACGCTGAACTTCTTGTACCCAATCTTTGGTTTCCCATTGAGTCGCTTTGGTGCGAACTTCATCACCCGTAAACTGGTACACCTGATATTTGCCAGTTTCTTTATCAAAGAAAGAATCAATACCAACGACAATACATTGCACGCCAAATTTATCAGCAAGATGTGTGATTAGTTCAGGGTTTGCTAATGCCGGGGAGTTTATCGACACTTTATCGGCACCAAACTCCAAAATACGTGAGGCGTCTTCAGCGGATTTAATACCACCTGCCACACAAAACGGAATATCGATCACCTCTGCAACGCGAGCAACCCAGCTTTTATCGACAACACGACCATCGCTTGACGCCGTAATATCATAAAAGACTAATTCATCAGCACCTTCTTCAGCATAGCGCTGTGCCAGCGGCACGATATCACCGATAATTTCATGATTACGAAACTGAACACCTTTTACGACTTGTCCGTCTCTAACATCCAAACAAGGAATAATTCTTTTAGCTAACATCTAACAAGCCACCACTAGTATTTGAAATAACATAGGTTAACTCCATTTAAAATCTTCATAGCCTGTAACACTTACAACAATATCAATATGAGCAAAACGTAATCACAACAAGGGTTGCGTGACTATTATGGAAGCTGAATATCAATGAATTTCTATGCATGGCTAAATCGTTAATTCATTAAGACAATGTACACATTTTTGAGATACATAAAAAGTCAAAAATAAAGTTTATCTCGTCCAAATCAAAATGCAGCGCACGCCAGAAAGTGACGTGGTCACCTTTATAGGCGCGTCATAGAAGTTTCTAACAACAAATGTCCTCTAAATTACACCACTACGACTCTCATCTATTTCAGAAAAATGGAAAATTAGTTTCATATTTATCCAGAGCAACCGCGACATTGATCACACTTTACGCAATGTTACGTAACGTATAATTAGCAATGTAAGCCATTAAAGAAGATGCCTTTCACCATTCCTACTCAATCGTTCTATCTTTATCTGCGACGGTGAGTCTAGTGACCAAGACAATTCCAACCTAATAAATTTGAATAACTAGAAGGCGTCTGACGCCTAAAAGAAGAGAGTTCATGCGAAGCAAAAATAGTCAGTACATTAAGAAAAATATCAAAATGGCTTGGCCTATCGCTATCAATGCCCTGCTAATGCAAGGCATGTTAATGATAGATACCTTGTTAATTTCCCCATTAGGAGAAGGCGCTCTTGCCGCTATGGGGATTGCCAGCACCATCGTTGCCTTGATGCTAGGGATGCAAAATGCACTTGCCAATGGTTCACAAAATGTATTGTCACGTGCGGTCGGTTCTGGCAAAAGTTCTTTAATATCTAAATCCTTTCTGTCAGGGATGATCATTAACCTCTCTTTTGCGACACTGTTTTTTATCTTAATTACTCTATTTAAATGGCCCATTATTAAACTGCTTAGTCACAATGTGGACCTGTACGATGATATTGACGCCTATCTATCTCTGATAAAATACACACTACTTTTAACTGGGATCTCTCAAGTTTCTATCGCATTGTTCAATGCGATGGGAAAAACAAAAATCCCTCTTATCAGTTACTTGTTCACTATGCCCATTAATGCTGCGGCCTCTTATTATTTAATTCATGGCTATGGCAGTTTTGTCGGTATTGGCATTGCAGGTGCGGCATTAGGCTCCGTCATCGCACTAGGTATAAGAATGATTTTTCTTCTTATCTGCCTAAAATATCAACGCACAGTGATCCTCTCTGTTAAGCAATCATTTATCGGTTTACAGCAAAATATAACACTACACTTTAAAGAAATTTTCCCTATTGCGGCCAACATGGTGGTACTGACGATGGGGTTAGCACTGTATAACGCACTATATGCCCAACTGCCCACCGAAGCTTATGCGGCAATTGTTATGATTAAACCGTGGCTTACAGCTCTTGCACAATTTGTCGTTGCATGGGCGGTTTCTTCGGCCATCACTATTTCCCAAGCCATCGGCTCCAACAACTTCGATACCCTAGATTCCGACGTTGCCCTGAGCATCCGAGTTACTGTTGGCGTCTCAATGATCATTGCCTTTGCCTCGTTTATGTTAAGTTTGGTCGTTGAAAAGATTTATCCCGGCCACTCACAAGTCACCTATGACGCGCTAAAAAGCATCGCGCCGCTGTACATTCTAATGCCACTGATTCAAGGCTACGTCACCGTACACGGACAAGTGCTACGTGCGTTAGGCAAAACCACCGCGGTCTTTAATATTAATTTCGTGACCCGTTGGGTTATTGCCCTTCCCTTGTTTGCTTTTGTTGTGCTAGTGCTCAAGGCCTCTATCTTCTGGATCTATGCCATTACCGTGTTAGAGCAAATTCTGAAAATACCCTTTATGCGTAGACTGGCTAGAAAGTTCTTAGCTGAGTTTGATAGTAAGAAGGCGAAAGAGTTGATGTATTAGAGATTTGTATTTAGAGACTAGGAATAACAGTAATGTCATCTCTGCGGCTGAGCTTCCGAGGAAAGTGAGCGAAATATTATGACTCGTGGGTATATTATTAATAAAGCAATAAACTAACTTAGTGATGCAAGCAAAACAATCCACTGTTATATGAGCGATAATGGATAAAATGGAACCTATTCAACAAAACTTGCTTGAAAAGAGTATGAATCCTTACCCATCTATTGCACAAGTGGGCTCGCTTAAATATAAAACTGAGGATATTTGAAAATTCATTAAAGCTATTTGCTTTACAAACTGCGTTTGGTATCGTTTTTTGGTCTGTTTACCAACTTGTTCCTTGCTATTGAAGTCGCTTGGGTACGTAGGAAGCATGGGTTAACAAACTCGGACAGAAGGGCTCTGTAGCGAATAACATTGAGTAGCGAGATGATAAACCAGTAGCTTAAATGTCTACAACTTCTAACTTATTGAATACATTATATTGCACTTGCTTAATATTGATATGTGATAGCTCAGCTGTTGATGCCAGTTTATCAATTATCACTTGTTTATAAGTAGGATCTGTATCGAACCCAACTATAATACTTTCTACCGCATCTAAAGGAATTTTCTTTAGGCAGACTTCCGAATATTTTTTATCGGTTAGATTAGGTATATACACTAATGATTCATCTAACTCGGGAGTCAGTATCTTACCGTTACCAACATCACAACAATCAAGCGGCAAGACTATTCGCATTTCCTCCTCAACTAACCAAGGATTAGCATCCTTTGAATAAATTAGCCTATTAGTTAATTCTTCCCAGTCTATATTTCTAGGCAATTTAATCGAAAGTTTGCCAGTGTCACTTTTTACTACCTTAAAATTTTCTGCTGGATGTCCATTAATACGAAATAACCCCTTCTGATAACTAATTGTTGCTCTATCTTCACGGTTATAACTTACACCTTTCGCAGGGTAATCCTTAAAAAACGAATGATCCTCTTTAAAAACCACAGCTATACCTTTCCCCTCAGATGCATAATGAGTCCACATATATACGCTGGAATCTGATTTACAGAGGGAAAACACACCTACGTGAGCACTTAGCAATTCAATCACTGCATGGTTCATAGCCAATACACCTTTCTCAAAGGTGTTATAGTCATATTCAGCCATTGTTTCAAAACCTGTTTCTTTGACAAGCCACGGCATACAATCACCAAACCGACAACCCGTAGGCTCTAGAAAAATGGCAATCAACTTATCTATAGCCATAGTGCACTCGAAATCAATAGATTGCTTTAGGTACTGTGTTTTTGCCCACTCAATATCAACTGCTGAGTACTCATCATAGTAGGCATCAAATCTTGCCTCACTTCCTTTGTCATTCAGGAACTTTGGTTGCGTAAATCTAAACAAACCGTCATTCAGAAATGTTGTTCGAGGCACATTTTGTTTTAATTTATCGTCCCAAACCAAACCAAGATACTTAACAAGCATTGCTAGTTTTATCCCTTTTCACCAGAATCTCACACACCTAATCGAATACTAAGCTGCTTGCAGATACCGAACATAGTTTTAACGTTTAAAAAACAATAACATCCATAAATATAATCAGCACCATTTATGTGCATATTATTTTAAAAAACGTATCTCCCTCAGTTAATCCTTAGTTTCAACGGGGGAAAGACTGTCAACTTAGAAGTTAATTTGTAGTTAAATTAAATGCTTATTCAGTAACTCTCACACAGCGAACCGAAAACATATAGTCCTTTGAGCTTGTTGCACGGCGAATTTCACTTTTGTGTGTATTCCACCAAGAGTATGCAAGGGTACGTATGATGCCTTGCTTGTCTGTGGCGCTGCTTGCGGTCCAAAACTCAGTATAGACACCTTGTGTGATATAAAACCCGTGTAACTTTACGCCTGCTGGACGAGCTGAGAAATGACGTTTATTGACCAAGGAAGGGGCAAACTTATTAAATACGCCTTGAGACTGAGCTTCTTTTAACTGCAAGCCTATATGTTGCTTTGCGCCGCGCCAGCCTTGTTGATCAAGTTGCTCTTCTGGCATCCCTATAGTGCGTTCTAATACTTTCCAATCATCATCAGTAGCGACACGCCAACCTTTAGGGCATAACTTGCGAGCGTCCGTTACATCATGCCAGCTGTATAAACGGCCATATTTAGCTAGGTTGGCTTGATCATCTTTTGGAATAAACCCCGTATTCACAGCTGAACCGTCTTGAAATTGAGTGCTTCTTAGGTTCTCTGCCAACCACTCTTGATCGCCAATTTTAACAGTGCGGTAAATGTTACCCTCTGCATCTTGAACGGTATTTTGAGTTTGGGGGGTTAAATCCGAATCGATGTTGTTCGCAAATGATGATGTGGCAAGAACCATACTGACCCCTATAGATAAAATGAACGTTTTCACAATGGTAATGCCATTAACAGTATGTGAATACTGTAGCGTTCAAGCATGGGCTTATCTAGGCGAGATACTCTGTAAAAGATGCCTATTTGTATCTTATTGACCAATATTGAGATCTAATTGAAAATTTTTGATGATCTGTTTATTAAGGCAACTACGTAAGAACTGATTCATCGGCTGCATATCATTACTTGCATAGAAGTCTAACATTAAGGTGTTAAATTCCTGCTGACGTTTAGCAGGAACATTTATGATAGGAAAACCTACTGATAGCAAAATTCCATTCATCATAAAACGACCTGTTCGTTTATTCACATCCCAGAAAAACTGAGCTCGTGCCATCTGTAGAAAAGCAGTAATGGCTCGATCATAAATATCATTACAAGCATCAACTAAAGTTTGTACTTCTGTCCATTTTTCATTGAGGTCTTGTGGTGCTGGAGGTTCATAATCAGACCCCGTGATTGATACATAACCAGAACGAAACTTCCCCCATTCTAATGCTTCTTCTTCACCAGCGATATTATGTAGTAACAATGCAGTGTCTTTTGAAAAGAGAAATTCCGATGAATCGACGAGCTCAAAAATACGCTCCCAAGTTTTTGCTTGGTTCAGCGCCATATTTTGATCACTGATACGATGTCCACCAACCGTTATACCATCAAGGATTGTTTGAACCTCAGGTAGCGTCATGGCAACACCTTCTAGGTTCACAGCATCATAAACCAAAGCTGGCACATCACGTTTGGCTAACTGTTTAGCCAGAGGAATATTCGGCTTCATGCCCCATTTAGTTTCAGTGAACATATTTATTTTTCCGCTCATGTAATACACGCGAATTATACACCGTTTAGTTCATATCAGAACAGTTCAAATTTAGGGCATTAAATACAAAGGCACGTTTGTAATTCTTCACTTCGATATGAAAGCCCTTGAATCAAAGTGATCCCTATCTTTACTATTGCATTACTATCAAATAAATTGCATATGAAATTAAAGAACGTACTATTAAAGTTCAGTCCGTTAACACCGCAGGCATAAACCGATTCCATGAGTAAAATATCCACCTTTCTAATACCTGTTATTATCACCTCACTCACAGCCTGTGGCTCTAACAACGATGTGCCTTACCACTATCAAAGTGCCGAGACATTGAGCCCCTACCAACAAGCCAGCTTTGAGCAGTATGTATTAGAAACCCAACAATGGATGAAGCTTGAACGAAATTTTATTACCGATGACATAAACAGAGAAATCGCCTTGAACTCACCGCAAGAATATCGCCCTAGTAAACCCAATGGTGAGGCTATTCTTTTGGTGCACGGCTTGGGTGATTCGCCCTACTCTTTTTCTGATATTGCGCAGCGATTAAGTGACAAAGGGTATTTAGTTAGAACTGTGCTGCTACCTGGGCATGGCTCAAAAGTGGGCGATCTTAAACTGGTATCGGCGGATATATGGCAACAAAGCGTAGAGCATCAAATCGCCTTGCTTAAACAAGAGTCAGAGAATGTTTGGCTAGGCGGTTATTCTACTGGGGCAAATATCGTCACTCGCTATGCGTTAACAGACAGTGCATCAAGGGATTAATTTTGTACTCACCCGCCTTTAACGGCAGTTCAGATCTGCTGCCTATGGCAAAATATGCGCAATATGTGATTGAGTGGGCCGACCAAGACCCAGAAACCAATTACCTACGTTACGATTCATTGCCGATGACGGCGGCCGCTAGCTATTATGAAACGACTCAGCGCGTGCAACAGGCACTAAAATCGAATCCTAAATACTCGAAGCCTGTATTTATGTTAATCAGTGAAGGCGATACGGTGGTGGATAAATACTTTGCAGTGGAACAATTTGCGAACCGCTTTGATAACCCCAATTCACAGCTAATTTGGCTAGGCAGTAATCCTCCCCTCAAAGCACGTACTACGGCTTACAACATGAACTTACCTGAACAGCGCATTAGCGAGGGATCGCACATGGCTGGGTTGTTTTCACCGAGTAATCCAGAATATGGCGTGAATGGCAAAAATCGGCTGTGTAATAATGGACAAGGGGCAGAGCTAGAGGTGCAATGCCTAGATGGCGCAACTGTATGGTATTCGTCTTATGGCTATGTAGAGGAAGGTAAAATACACGCACGCCTTACTTACAATCCTTACTTTGAGCAAAGCCTAGCGAGCATGCAGCAGGTGCTGTTAAGTGATTAATCGAGTCTGCTCGTTTAATCACTTGCCGTCATTCATGAGAGCTTACTGCGCCATAAATATCGATAGTAAAGCCTCTATTCACAGCGTATTTCTTTGGCGTGGTGCCAATTTGGTTTTTTAGATAGCGGATTAAATGTGGCTGATCGCTAAAGCCAAATTCAAACGCGATATCGACCCAATCAATATCGGCGGGCGATTTCTGATAAAGATGTTCTAGCATCAACTCTAGTTTAGTCATCGCCTGATATTGTTTTAATGTCAGCCCTGTGACTCGTCTAAAACTGCGCTCAATGGTGCGTTGTGAGCAAAATAACTGACTGGCGAGTTCCGAGATAGAGACATGTTGTAGCTCATCACATACTTTGCTTACCAGTTTACTGTGCTGATCGCTTTTTGAGCGTGTCAGCCACGGCTGTAAGTAGCGCTCTAACATCGCAACACATTGCGTTTTATCACTTCTTGCCAGCGCATACATTTGTCTTTGATCTTCATCGCTCATAGACAATAAATCATTCACTGAGAGTTCGATGACTTGATCAAGTGCGGTGAAATGTTCATTATTTTCAGACAGTATATATGGCGCGCCGGTGCGAAACTTAACTCCTAAATGAGTAAATGCTTTGCAATGATCAAGCTCGAACGTACTTTGATGAGCGCACAAAAAGTGACTCCCTTGACCAGAGATAGCGCCTTCATCACTGCTATACGAATACGAGTTAGGCGTGATAATCAAATGCGCGCAAGGATCTGGGTTTAATTTGGGAAAGCTACTGTCAGTATCCGTGGTTTTTTCTATAAACCAATAACACTCTACAAGCTCACTGCATGTATCGGTGGCAGGGATTATCCAATGAAGCATGGGTTCCTTTATCTCGTGACTGTGAAAAAAGCCAATTACGCTGATAGTAGCAGATTAACAAGCCATGATGCCTATTGCGTTAAATAAGCATCATGACGTACAGGCGAATTACAGCGTTTCAAACTGCACTTGTAGCAAGCGGTGCTTACTCACCAAGCCTGCTTTTTCAATCGCGCGTTGTGCGCCGATGTTTGTTTTTTCGGTAGAGCACATCGGTATTAGCTGCTCCGCTACAGCATTGGCAATTAAAGCTTTAAGTACCTTAGTAGCAATTCCTTGTCCTCTGTGCTGCGCGGAAACAATCATTCCCAAATCGGCATATTGAGTCTGAAATTCATCAAACTTGCGACGCTCTCCTGTTGCGACTAACTCACCGTCTTGCCAATAACCAAATAGCTCGTTTCTTGCAATCAAGTTACCGTAATAACCAGTGAGCCACTCTTTTGGCGCGCCAATCGCTTGGGCGGCAAAATCGACATACAGGCTCAAGCACTCATCGGTGGCTAATGTCAGCTCAATACCTGCTTCTTCACTATTCACACCTTGCTTTACGCCGCAGTACAGCAACGTATTGACCGAACTAGAAGCGGCATTATCTAAAGACAAAGCAAGGAAGCTAGGATCACACGAGCTGACAAACGCACCGCAGACTTCGCCAATCACTTTGCTGTCTTGCTGCGCAATTAAGGTAAACAAATCCGAAGCTGACGTGCTCGCCTGTGGAGAGAGAAAATATTGCAATAAATAGCCTTCGCTATTTACACAGCAAAAGCCCACCAGCACATCGCTTTCATAAAAAGCGTAGTGCTGCGACATTGGCACAAAGCCAAAGTGCCACATGCCATCAAGAGGGGCGTGAGTTTGCGCAAAGTACTCCGCTTTTAAGGAATGTAGAGTGTCAAGGGTGTCTAGTTTTACTATATTTAACATCGTATAAGCCATATCTAAAAATTACGCGCTGATCGCTCAATGTGAGTGACCTTTCGCTAAGTTGGCTTAATCCTAAGTAAAAAATGCAGCACAAGATTGAACAAAAACGACAACCTGCTTCTTCTTATCCTTATTCTCGCTCTTGTCTTTGTCCTTACCCACAAAACAAAAAACCACCTAACTGATAAAGCTAAGTGGTTTTATTAATTAGGCTAGTTAGCTAAAGCGAGTTACTCCGCGCTTTCCCAACTGGCAAACGCTTCTTCAGCGGTAAACTTACCATCAAGTAACGCTCGACCTACAATCACGCCGCGTACGCCGGTGTTTTTCAGGGCGCGGATGTCATCTAAACTGCCAATGCCACCGGATGATTGAAAGTGTACTTGTGGGTAGAGCTTACAAAGATCTACGTATAAGTCGACGTTTGAACCTGTCAGTGTGCCGTCTTTTGAAATATCGGTACACAATACGTGCTTTAAGCCTACGGTTAAGAAGTCTTCAATCAAGGCTTCAATGGTCACGCCCGAATCTTCTTGCCAACCGGATACCGCAACCTTGCGCGTACCTGCTTCATCAATATTGACATCAAGCGCCAGTACGATGTGTTCTGGGCCGTATTTTTCCATCCACGCTTTGACAAGCTCTGGTTGTTTTACGGCTGTAGAACCCACGACAACTCGCTCTGCACCTGCATCGAGCAGATCAATAACGTCTTGCTCTGAACGTACGCCGCCGCCAATTTGAATGTTAGCCGGCGTGCTTTTGAGCAGTTTGGCAATCAAGTCTAGCTGACGTGCGTTAGTGTCTTTAGCGCCGGTTAAATCCACTAGGTGCAACCAATTGGCACCTGCCTGATGGTACAAATTAAATTGCTCAGCTGGGTTTACCTTGTATTCAGTTACCTGACCGTAATCACCTTGATACAGTCTAACCACCTGACCTTCAATTAAATCTAATGCTGGAATAATCACTTCAAATCCCTAAAGTCGTTATAGTTCGAGCATTAAAGCTCTAAAAAGTTTTTAATCAGTTGCGAGCCTGCTTTGGAAGAACGCTCTGGGTGGAATTGTACCCCATAGTAGTTGCCACTTTGCACCGCAGCACTAAAACGGCTGCCGTAGTCACAACTGGCGATGGTGTAATCCCCTTCCGGCATAGCAAAACTGTGCACAAAGTAGAAGTATTCGCCTGACTCAATGCCTTTAAATAGAGGGTGTCCCTCTTTGGCCGAGACGGTGTTCCAACCCATATGTGGTAGTGGGTTTTCTTTACTGTCTAATTTGCGAACTTCGCCGTCACATAAGCCAAGACAAGGGACAATTTCATCCGCTTTTTGTCCTTTCTCTTCTGACAACTTACCTAACAACTGCATGCCTAAACAAATGCCAAGCATAGGCTTTTCAACCTGCTTAACCAGTTCTATTAGGTTGCGCTCTTGCAAATTACGCATCGCTTCACTGGCTGTGCCAACGCCCGGCAAAAATAGCTTATCTGCGGCTAATACAATGGCAGGATCTTTTGATACTGCAACATCATACCCTAGACGTTCGATAGCAAAGCGTACCGACGAGACGTTTGCACATCCCGTGTCTATGATAACTGCGGTTTGTGATTGATTTTCCACGCCAACTCCTTACAACATTCCCTTGCTACTTGGTAGCTCAGTGCCTTCAACCTTAATCGCTTGGCGCAATGTGCGGCCAAACGCTTTAAATAGGCTCTCAATAATGTGGTGATCATTTTCGCCTACTGACGAAAGATGCAGTGTGCATGCCATACCATCTGCTAGAGAGCGGAAGAAGTGCCCTGCCATTTCGGTAGAGAATCCGCCAACTTCATCGCGGCTAAATTTGGCATCAAATTTTAAATAAGCACGACCGGAAAGATCTAAACTGCACTGCGCCAAACACTCATCCATTGGTAAGGTAAAACCAAAGCGACCAATACCGCGCTTGTCACCCAATGCTTCTTTGATAGCTTGACCTAACGCCAGCGCCGTATCTTCAACTGTGTGGTGATCATCAATGTGCAAGTCGCCATCAACGCTCAGTTGTAATTGGAAACCGCCATGAGTGGCAATTTGATCTAGCATGTGATCAAAAAAGCCCAAACCCGTTTCGATTTTATTTCCACCAACTTCATCAAGATTCACCGCAACACGAATGTCGGTTTCTTTGGTGGTGCGAACCACTTCTGAAACGCGAGGATTGGTGGTCAGTGACTTAACAATTGCGGGCCAGTTCATGGTTTGTGGATTGTACTGAATGCCTTTGATTGCCATATTTTCGGCCAGTTGCAGATCCGTTTCACGATCGCCAATCACCGCAGAGGTTTTAAAGTCCACTTTGCCTTGTTGCAAGTACTCTTTCACCAAACCTAGCTTAGGCTTGCGGCAAGTACAGTTGTCTTCGTTAAAGTGAGGACAAATCAGCACTTCGTCAAAACGCACGCCTTGTGATTCAAAGATATGCATCATCAAATCATGGGGCGCATCAAAATCTGCTTGCGGGTAGCTATCTGTGCCTAAACCATCTTGGTTGGTCACCATTACTAGACGGTAGCCTGCATCTTGCAGTGATAACAAGCTTGGGATAACCAAAGGTTCAAACTGCAATTTGTCTAAACGGTCTACTTGGAAATCGACAGGGGGTTCGACAATTAACGTACCATCACGGTCGATAAATAAAATCTTTTGCGGTGTGCTCATTGTTCTTCCTTATTATTCTAATTCGGCGTCCTACGCGGTAATTTGAGCCAATTGGGTCTTGATAAAATTCAGTGTTTTTTCACACTCTTCACGACTGCCAATGCTAATACGAACGCAATCTTGAATTGGAGAATTACGCAAAATAATGCCCGCATCCCAAGCGGCTTTAAATAAAGCATCGCCATTAGGGAAGCGGATCAATAGGTAATTACCAAAACCTGAATACACAGTCACGTTGGCAATTTCTTTTAGCTCAGCGGCTAAATAAGTGCGGTTTTCATTCAAAGTAGCAATTTGGGTAGTCGCTCGCTCAAGGCCATCTTTGGACAAGGCCAAACAGGCGATGTCCGCCACGGGTACTGGCACTGGGTATGGCGCAATGACTTTTAGCAGTACATTGATAAGTGCTTCGTTCGCTAGTGTAAAGCCACAGCGAAGCCCTGCAAGAGCAAATGCTTTTGACATAGTACGCAAAATAGCAAGGTGCGGGTAATCGTTTAGCAAATCAACCGTAGAGGCTTCTGGGCAGAAGTCGATGTACGCTTCATCCATTACCACAATCGCTTTATCTTGAGTCATCTCAAGCAGAGCAATAATGTCGTCACGATTGATTAAATTACCTGTCGGGTTGTTTGGAGAACAAACAAACACCAACTTAACCTTATCTAGGCTTCGCTCAATGGCCGGTAAATCCAGTTGCCACTCATCGGTCAATGGAACAACTTTACGCTCAACACCAATGGTTTCTGCACTAATGGCGTACATGCCATAAGTTGGCGGGCAATAGACGATGGCGTCTTCACCCGGCTCACAAAACGCACGTACCAAAAGTTCAATGCCCTCGTCTGCGCCGCGCGTGGTTAATACCTGCTCAGGCGTCACCCCGGCATAGGCGGCATACGCACTAATAAGCTGTGGTGGCTGACAATCGCTATAACGGTTTAGGCTAGAAGCCTCAAGGGTATAAGTATTGTCAAAAGGTGATTCATTGGCATTGAGCCATACATCACCTGAGCCACCAATGCGGCGTGCAGATAAATAAGGGGTTAAAGCCTGAACCTGTTTACGAGCTAACTTTTCCATGTCTACTTCTTTCCTACTTTGCAGCTAACAGTTTTTCTACACGAATAGTGACCGCACGTTTGTGCGCATCAAGACCTTCGGCTTCCGCCATAGTCACAACCGTTGGCGCTAGTATTTTAAGACCATCTTGAGTCAGCTCTTGTACCGTCATGCGTTTGCTAAAGTCAGCAAGACCTAAGCTTGAGTAGGTGCGAGTGTAGCCATAAGTAGGCAATACGTGGTTAGTCCCCGACGCATAATCACCGGCTGACTCTGGAGACCAGTCGCCAAGGAAGATAGAACCTGCATTATCCAAAAGTGGCAATAGCTCTCTTGGGTTTTTAGTTTGTACAATCAAGTGCTCAGGGCCGTAGAAATTTGAAATCGCCACAGATTGCGTTAACGACTCAGAAATCACAATGATACTCGATGCCAGCGCTTGCTCGGCAATGTCTTTACGAGAAAGCTCAGCAAGTTGACGTTGCACGGCATCGGTTACTTGGTCGGCAAGTAATACTGATGGAGTAACCAGTACAGTTTGAGAGTCAGGACCATGCTCAGCTTGGCTCAATAGATCCGCTGCAACAAAGTCAGGATCCGCAGTTTCATCGGCGATCACAAGAACTTCAGATGGACCTGCTGGCATATCAATGCCTGCGCCGCGGAAATCGTTGCTTACTTGACGTTTTGCTTCAGTCACGTAAGCATTACCAGGGCCAAAGATTTTATCGACTTTAACTACCGTTTCCGTGCCGTACGCCATTGCAGCGATAGCTTGACCGCCACCTAAATTGTACACCTCATCGATATTACATAGCTTAGCCACGTATAAGATTTCATCCGCGATCGGCGGTGGCGAACACAATACGACTTTATTACAACCGGCGATTTGCGCCGGTACGCCTAACATTAATACCGTTGACGGTAATGGCGCACTACCACCTGGAATGTATAAACCTACCGTGTTAATGGCACGAGTCACAAGCTCACACACCACACCGGGTTGTGTTTCCACTGTCAGTGGTGGCAGCTTTTGTGCTTGGTGAAAAGCGCTGATGTTTTTATGCGCTTGATTTAGCGCAGCTTTCATCTTCTCAGGCAAACGTTGTTCGGCAGCATCAATCTCTGCACTGCTGACACGAATGCTGTCAGGACGAACACCATCAAATTTCTCAGTAAGATCAAGTAGCGCTTTATCGCCCTCTTTTTTTACGCGATCAACTACAGCTGTAACAGCGGCAGTGATATTCGCACCCTCTGTGATTGCAGGGCGTTGCAGTACGGCGTTTTGCTGTTCTGCGCTTAGTGATTCCCAGGTAACGGTTCTCATCACTTACTCCATCATTTTTTCAATAGGTAATACAAGGATTGAACTTGCACCCAGTTCTTTTAGCTGTTCCATTGTTTCCCAGAATAGATTTTCTGAGCTAACAAGATGAATAGCGGCTTTCGTTTTATCCGTTGAAAGAGGCAATACTGTTGGATCTTCTGCGCCCGGTAGTAATGCTGTCACTTCTTCCAAACGATCAAGTGGTGCGTGCAGCATAATGTATTTTGATTCTTTGGCTTGCTGAACGCCTTGCATGCGAGTGAGTAGCTTGTCGATAAGATCAAGTTTATCTTGGTCGAACTCACCATCGCGTTGAATCAGAGTTGCTTTTGAGCGGAAGATAACTTCAGCTTCTTTTAAGCCATTGGCTTCAAGGGTTGCACCAGTAGAAACAAGGTCGGCAATGCCATCAGCTAAACCGGCACGCGGGGCTACTTCTACCGAGCCTGTTAGCATACAAGTGCTAAAATCAATGCCCTGCTCGTCCATGTAGGCTTTTAGCAAGTGTGGGTAGCTAGTAGCAATACGTTTACCGGCTAAATCTTGTGGGCCTGAATAATCCAATTCTTTGTCTACGGCAATAGAAAGACGACAAGTACCAAAGTCTAAACGACGTAGTGATTTAAACCCGTAAGGTTGGCCTTTCGCTTTACGATCAAGGCGAACTTCTTCAAGTTCGTTCTCACCGATAAAACCCAAATCGACAACGCCATCCATAATTAGGCCAGGGATATCATCATCGCGTACTAGCAACAAATCGATTGGAGTATTTAAAGAATGAGCAACTAAACGCTCTCCCATGATATTAAACTTAACACCACTCTTCTTCAGTAGCTCCTGACATTCTTTGCTTAGTCGGCCTTTCTTTTGAATGGCAATTCTTAGACGTTGTGTTTGCATGGATAATTCCCTGTACTGATGCTTTAAATTAAACTCGATAAAATGAAAAAACCCTTGGGAGCTAAGCTCCCAAGGGTTTAAATCTGTAATTCTTGATTTAACCACCGAGAGCTGTATCTCCCGGGTACGCGCAACTCACCCGAAAGACTAATTTAGGTGATGGTGATGATGGTGGTTCATATCTAATTTGCGCATAATTTAAGGCTTTCTATCAATTGGTGTACAAACACACTAACTAAGCCGAATAAACTTTGCAACAGTTAAATTATGAAAAATTTGTTTTATTGCCAATAACTCTCCATCGTCTGTCCAGAAAGCCAAAGAATGGTTATATAAAGCGCAGTTTTTCTCCCCGCCAACCCTGTTGCATAACACGATTACAGCAACACGTTTTTATTGCCATAGAGGGCTTATTTAAAAGAAAAATTGATCTGTGTTTATTGCAACAACAATGAGAACGTCTCTACTTTAAGACAGCAAATATAAAAAAGGGAGCCAAGCTCCCTTTGATGATTCTGTGTCTAGAACAGAAAATATTAGGCTTTTGCAGCCACCAGTTTTGAGCGAGATAATATCGACAAAGCAAAACACACGATAACAAATGCGACACTGGCCATTGCAAAGGAGATAAGAATCGATTCAGTGATCCCTAAGGTAATAAAGCCCACACAAGAAATCAGTGCGACTGATAACGCATAAGGCAATTGTGTGGCAACGTGATCAATGTGGTTACAACGCGCTCCAGTGGATGACAATATCGTCGTATCAGAAATAGGTGAGCAATGATCGCCAAAGACTGCGCCCGCTAAAACCGCACCAAGCATGGGCAGCATAAGCGCTAAATCCGTTGCTCCTGCCATATCACCGGCAATAGGCAACATAATGCCAAACGTCCCCCAGGAAGTGCCTGTTGCAAACGCCATCACCCCAGCCAATAGGAACAGAATCACAGGCAAGAATGCCGTATTAATATTTGCTTGCTGAGCAAGAGAAGAGAGATAAGATCCTGTCTTCATATCCCCAATAACACTGCCGATAGACCATGCGAAAATCAGAATCAAAATCGCGCCAAACATTGAACGGACGCCAATCCATAACGTGCGACTAATTTCAATAGCAGAAATACGTTGACGTAACACGGTGCCCAGTGCCACAACAAAACCCACAATACCACCATAGATTAGCGAACTGCCTACATCGGTATTTTCAAACGCACCGAGCACGGTAAACTCATTGCCATTGGCCGACAATGCCATGCCACCGGTGTACATCATGGCAACAATAGTGGCAACCGTTAGTGTTACAATAGGTAGAATCAAATCGGCTACTGAACCTTTCGCACTTTGTTCAATATCCAGTTCATCGTCCATTAAAGACGATTTATCATCATCAATTTCAAAGCCGCGACCTTGTGACGCTTTAATTTCATGATGACGCATTGCGCCTACGTCAATTTTGAACCACGCCACTGCAAATACCATTAACAAGGCAAATACCGCATAAAAGTTCATCGGAATAAGACGAATATACGCACCAAAAGCAGAATATTCGGTCATATTATGACTGACTAATATACCTCCGATAATCGTCATAATATAAGCACCCCAACTAGACGCTGGCATTAATACGCACATAGGAGCGGCGGTAGAATCTAAAATATAAGCCAGCTTCGCTCTTGAAACATAAAAGCGATCCGTCACAGGGCGAGCAACCGCCCCTACTGCTAAACTATTAAAGTAATCATCAATAAAGATAAATACGCCAAGAAATGCGGCCAATAATTTAGAACCGCGTTTACTTTTAACTTTAACTTGGGCCCACTGCGCAAACGCTCTAGTGCCACCAGAAAGCGTCAGCAACGCGGTAATCATACCCAACAGTAATAGAAAACCGACAATACTCATATTCCATGAGTTAATACTGCCATCTTCGATGAACACACTATAAACGGTATTAAAAATGTAAGTGGATGCGCCTGTAAAAGAGTAATCCGCTAAAAGGAAACCGCCTAAAAGGATGCCCATACCCAAAGAAAGAAGTACGCGACGGGTAATAATAGCCAGCCCCAATGCCAGCAGCGGGGGAACTAAAGAGATAGGAGATGATGCAAAATCCAATAAATTCATGATCTTCTTATTAATATATTTGGTAAGAGATCTACTGTAGATAAGTATTCGACTTGATGTTGAATAAGCAACCTATCGAGTGATAGATTCCCACAATAGCGCTCCATAGTTTAACAACACAATAGACTATGGCAGTGTTACCTCTTTCGAAAATAACCCCAACAAATGACCGTGATAAAATCATTCATTTCGGCAGTTACTCCTTTCAATAACAATTAAAACGGAATCACCCTTTTGTTATCTACTGATAATAACTGCGCCTCAACCTTAGCAAAACACCTTCTTATGGCTATTCAATATGCCACCAGATGAGCTAAGAGCGGAGCATTCTACTAACATAAAATAGAAATGCAATAGAAAGAAACTGCTGTTACTTCGTATAAAGTGCACAAATTCAAAACTTTACACTAACATGCTATAGCAATACTGCCCCTTTAGCACTATTTGACGTTAGTGATCATAAACTTAGCAAGATCTGATAAGCTTCAATCAGACCAATAAGGAGCGCTGTATATTCCAATTTGGTTACAAATTTAATTTTTTAATATAAGCGATGCTATATAATCACATTGATGTTAATAATGGAGTGATTTTTAAAATATTATTAATGTGTGAAAAAATATTTATTTTATATTTAATTCTGAGTAAAGCTCTTATATAATCGATTTATTGTGTAGCACACCAGTGCACGTTACTATGTCAACTTCTGTTGATGATATTAATCTGATGGGACCCCAATATGTCTGAAATTACAAAAACACTCCTTAATATCCGTAGCCTTCGCGCTTTTTCTCGTGAGCTAACACTAGAGCAACTAGAAGAAGCACTTGATAAATTAACGACGGTTGTTGAAGAGCGTCGTGAAAATGAAGCTGAAGAACGCGCAGCTCGTGAAGAAAAAGAAAGAAAACTAGCAGAATACGCACAACAGCTTATTAGCGAAGGTATCGATATTGAAGATCTTGTTGCTGCTGTTGCCGGTGATACTTCAGCTAAATCAAGCAAAGCAAAAACTAAACGCGCACCTCGCCCAGCAAAATACGAATATGTAAATGAAGCGGGTGAACAAAAAACATGGACTGGCCAAGGTCGTACTCCATCTGCAATTCAAACACAACTTGATAGCGGTAAATCTCTAGACGAATTCCTAATCAAAGCGTAATCGTCATTGCAAATAAACTTGCATTAGATAAAAAAAAGCTCCTTTTTTAAGGAGCTTTTTTATTGCGTTCAATCTATCACTAAGTCGTTGCAACACAGATAGACAATATGGAAATGAGCACCGCATATAATACTGCAATAGCGAGTAGACTTATTGTTTAAATCCACTCATCTATAATACCAATCGCACTAAATAACAGATCATTCTAGCCTGTTAAAATACTCAATAACCACCTTGGAGCTTTTGATTGTAGAATAAGACTTATCGAAAAATTCTGTCTTATTCTAGAGTCTTTTCCCGGCGCGACTTCTGCTAACGGACTGGGTATGATTGATATAACCTTATTATTTATATGGTTTATGACTTATCTTTCCCAATATACTTCTTCCAAACTGTCTTCTCTTTCTGGTAACCCCCGAGACAAGCGTGGAGAGTGTTGCGTCAGCACTTCATAGCTGACACGGTTGGCGTATTTACACACCTGAGAAAACGAAGAATAAGTTAAATATTCATTATCATGTTTACTTGAATTCGGAATATTTGATTTGTGGAATCGATTGGCTGATAAATCATGCAATAACGCCGATAAAGCCGCGTCCCCTGCCCCATTGGTATTTTTAATCTTCTCTGGCCCCCCCATATATGGAGAAATATGCGAATACACTTTAAAAGGGGTCATACATTCAGACTTTAACGCCGGACGACTAAACTCATATCGATTGAACTCGGCAATAGTCCCAGGAAGCAATGGTAAGGACGTTTCACGCTTAGCTGACTGTTCGGTATACCCCGCCATAAATAGCCCCACAGGCCCGGCAGTGCACAATACCAAGTCGGCCCAATCAAGCACTTTGTCCGCTGCCAGTAACGGATCACTGATACCAGTGAGAGCTTCAGCTTCTTCTTCATTCATTGCCACTACAGCAACGTGCTGAGAAATAAAATCGCGCCAAAATTGCGGGTCGTCTTGAATAACAAATTTTGTTCCAAGAGTAAGGACAACGGGCACTTTGTGTTTCTTGGCGTATTCTACCGCTTTCATCGTTGCTTCAGGCATTGGGTCGCCTTCTTTGCAACGAACAAGATAAGAAGTGAGCACCAATGCCGACGCATCTGAAAAAACACTTTCAGGAATACTTTCAGCCTGCAATTGATTCATCTGCCCTTCACTGATAGCAAAAGTACGCTCGCCATTTTCTGAAATCAAGGTAAAGCAACGTCCAATTGCACCCTCAACGCCTTGCAAATGATTTAAATCCATTCGGCACGAAGTATCGCAAAGATAACGGAATCCATAACTACCAATCTTAATGTCGGAACTCATCACACCCAATAAAATGGATTTATCGTCCGCTAGCACTGAGTAGTTGTGCAGTGTATTGCCAATGGTGCCACCAGCATATTCGTTGGTGATCAATTGCTGCTGTTTCAATTCAGAATAAAGCGCTTCTGCGACCTCATCGCTGACGACTAAAGAATGGCCTTTGCTCAAATTAAACTTAGCAATAAACTCATCGGAAATTTTAGCTTCAATATCCACTAAAGTTTGATCAATACCCACTACATGAGTGCTGTTTACACTGTTTTTAGCATGGGTTTTTGGGACTAATGGATCGAGAGTGTTGACAGGAAAATAATGTTTGGACTTACGCTGGCCTGGAAATTTCATGTGAATTCTGAATTTAGAAAGTCGATATGGAAATTGTAGACCTTAGAAATATGACCTTCAATACAGTAAAACAACGCAAACGTTTAGCTCAAATCCAAAGAAACTGATTGCGCAAATAACAAACAAAAAAGCCAAGGTATTTTTGATACCTTGGCTTCAATCGCTCTAATTCACCAGATTATTCGCTTTTTGCTTTAGGCTTTTTGCGTTTATCTGTGATTTCCCATTTGCCATCCACAAACAAGCCTGTCCAACCAGAAGGTTTGCCGTCAATTTCAGAACGGACATAGTTTTCTTTACTCTTACGACTAAAGCGAACAACCGTTGGACGACCATCAGGATCTTCGGTTGGTGCATCCGCTAAGTATTGGAACTTAGGAGAAATACGGTCTTTAAAACGTACCAACTCTTCCACTAACGGTGCACGAGTTTCACGAGATTTAGGGAAGTTGCTGGCCGCCATAAATAAACCAGAAGCACCATCACGTAGTACAAAGTATGCGTCAGACTGTGTACAAGGTAACTCAGGAAGATGTACTGGATCTTCTTTTGGTGGCGCGACTTCACCGTTACGTAAAATCTTACGTGTGTTCTTACACGTTTCACTGGTGCAATCCATGTATTTACCAAAACGGCCGTTTTTCAACACCATATCGCTACCACACTTGTCACACTCGACCACAGGACCGTCGTACCCTTTCACCTTGAATTCACCATACTCGACGGTATAGCCTTCACAGTTCGGGTTGTTACCACACACATGCAGCTTACGCTTATCATCGATAAGGTAGGCGTCCATGGCCGTTTCACAAATAGGACAACGACGTTTAGCGCGCAGTGCTGCTGTCTCAGGATCTTCTTCTAAGACGTTGATAATACCGTCTTCGTCACCCAAGTTGATGGTGGTTTTACAACGCTCTTTAGGTGGCAGTGCGTAACCAGAACAACCAAGGAAAACCCCCGTTGATGCCGTTCTAATCCCCATTGGTCTTGAACAAGTTGGACACTCAATATCCGTTTCGACAATGTGGTTTTGTTCCATACCACCTTGCTCAGAATCCAACTCCGCTTTTTCAAGTTCTGAAGAGAAGTCACTGAAGAAGCGATCCAGTACTTGAATCCAAGTCGCATCACCTTCAGCAATCTGATCCAGTTTTTGTTCCATACGAGCGGTAAAATCGTAGTTCATCAGATCAACAAAGCTCTTATCGAGACGATCCGAAACGATCTCACCCATTTTCTCAGCATAAAAACGACGTTGGTCTACTTTCACATAACCACGATCTTGGATAGTGGAAATAATGGAAGCGTACGTAGATGGACGGCCAATACCACGTTTTTCTAATTCTTTAACCAGTGCCGCTTCAGTAAAGCGTGCAGTGGGTTTCGTGAAGTGCTGTTTTGGCTCCAAATCTTTCAAAGAGAGTTTATCGCCAAGCTTCACTTCAGGCAGGATCTGATCTTCATTTTTGCCCATTGGACGCTGTACACGAGTCCAACCATCAAACTTAAGAATGCGGCCTTTCGCTTTTAACGTAAACTCTGCCGCTTTAACGCTGATAGTGGTTGAATCGTATTGCGCTGGCGTCATTTGACACGCCACAAATTGATTCCAAATCAACGCGTACAGTTTGTGTGCGTCGTTATCCACACCCACTAGATCATCAGACTTCACATCAACGCTAGAAGGACGAATCGCTTCGTGCGCCTCTTGCGCGCCCTCTTTACTGCCGTAAACCAATGGTTTTTCTGGTAGATACTTATCACCATACTCACTACCAATAAAGCTACGCAGATTATCAACGGCTTCACGACTTAGGTTTGTTGAGTCAGTACGCATGTACGTAATGTAACCCGCTTCATACAAACGTTGTGCCAGCATCATGGTTTTTTTAACACCATAGCCTAAACGTGTACTTGCCGCCTGTTGTAACGTAGAGGTGATATAAGGCGCTGAAGGTTTACTGCGTGTAGGTCTGTCCTCGCGCTTGCACACTTCATACTCGGCTTTTTCCAACAAATCTAATGCCGACTTAGTATCAGCTTCATTTGTTGGCTTAAAGGCCTCACCGTTACGCTGTGCCACGATAAGACGAAAATCATCGGCTTTATTGGTCAGTGTATTGGCATGTACATCCCAGAATTCTTCAGGAACAAAGGCTTTGATCTCACGTTCACGTTCAACCACCAGCTTGGTGGCAACGGACTGTACACGACCTGCTGAAAGACCACGAGCCACTTTTTTCCATAGCAATGGAGAGACCATAAAGCCTACCACGCGATCCATAAAACGACGGGCTTGTTGCGCGTTCACACCATCGATATTAAGTTCGCCTGGAGTTTCAAAAGCTTGTTGAATCGCGTTTTTAGTGATTTCGTTAAATACCACACGCTTGTATCGCTGTTCATCGCCACCGATGATCTCACGAAGGTGCCATGCGATAGCTTCTCCTTCGCGGTCCAAATCGGTTGCGAGATAAACGTAGTCAGCGTCTTTAGCAAGTTTCTGTAGTTCAGCAACCACTTTTTCTTTGCCCGGTAGGATTTGATAGTTCGCTTCCCAACCGTTGTATGGGTCAATGCCCATCTTTTTAATCAGTGATTTTTTGGCTTTTTCTTTTTTAATGCGTTCTTTTTCTTCCGCACTTAGCCCTTTAGTTGAGATAGGCGTAGCCTTTTTACCGCTCGACTGACCAGCGGTCGGTAGATCACGTACGTGACCAACACTAGATTTAACAATGAAGTCTTTACCAAGGTATTTATTGATTGTTTTTGCCTTAGCTGGTGACTCCACTATAACGAGAGACTTACCCATAACTGAACGTGTTGTCCTATATTTTGATTCGCAAAAAGTGCGAATTCGAATTTTGATTCTTTTTTTACTATTGAGCGATAATTTTTCAAAATCAACCCATTTTTTCTCTTTTAAGGCTAATTGTGTGCAAATTAAGCAACATCATGAGGGTAAAACATAGACTGTTTTTATTAAATGTGCTTTTGTTTTATTGAACTCTCGATGTACACTGAGCGCGAATATTGATTAGAACAACAGGTACAAAAATGAGTGATAAAAAACCTATTTCAGAGTTTGAACTATTACTGATTGCAAACAATCTTATCCAAGAACATGACGACTATATAGAAGGAATGCGCGCAACTTCGGTCGTTGAAAAAGACGACGTTCTTATCTTTAAGGGCGACTACTTTTTGGATGATAAAGGTTTGCCGACGCAGAATACTACAGCCGTTTTCAATATGTTCAAATACTTAGCCCATCATTTATCAAAAGAATTCACTGTAAAATAGTGCCTTTCAGAGCTCCAACCGGAGCTCTTTTCAATACTTCCTTTCAATTACGCCCTTATCTGCAACAATATAAAGCACGGAACATAAGGTTACAGCGATACCCAATCGGGTTACTATCTCATATAATGATCTGCTTCACGTTTTTAGCATATTTGAACAAGGTAATACTGTGAGTTTAAAAAGATATATACCCACCAATGGCGCAATCATTCTTGGTAGCATAGGCATCATTTTAGCCGCGTCTATTTACTACCACTTTGGAATGCTAGATAACTCTAAGCCTCATTTTAAAGCGGTTCCACTACCAGATTTTGCGGCAATTACTGATGTTCATCAGAAAAAAAGCGAGTTTTTCAAGTTCATAAAACCTTATGTACAACAGAAAAATGCCTTTGTTCAGCATCAACGTGAAATACTCATTTCGTTACAAAAAAAATTAGCCAAGGAACAGGAATTATCCTCTTCTGAGCGTGATACTGTCGCGCAATTGGCAAAACAATACCGAGTTGAAGTCAAAGATTATAGCCTAAAAGAGATGGATGCCTTGCTGGTACACGTCGATGTTGTACCGGAACAATTAGTGCTCATTCAAGCTGCCAATGAAAGTGGCTGGGGTACGTCTCGCTTCGCTAAAGAAGCCAATAACTTCTTTGGTCAATGGTGCTTCACAAAAGGCTGTGGCGTGGTGCCTAGCCAACGTAAAAAAGGACTCACTCACGAGGTCGCCACCTTTAATTCGGTTGGTGATTCAGTGTCAGCCTATGTGGACAACCTTAACAGCAACCAAGCTTACGGCAGTTTCCGTTCGCTACGAGCCAACATTCGTGCTCAACATAAGACACCAACAGCAGAACAGTTAATCTACGGCTTAGGTAGCTATTCAGAGCGTTCTGACGACTATATTCACGATATCTTAACTATGCTTCGTCACAACAAGGCGATTTTGGAAGAAGATACTCAGAAGTAGTCATCGTCAAAGGGCTAATTTCACTGACAAAAAAGGGTTCCTAGCTAGGAACCCTTTTTATTTGACTGTGCTATTTAATTGACACTATTTGCTGATCAAACCTTGCAGCTTATCGAAGTAATCAGGGAAAGTCTTCGATGTACATTTAGGGTCATTGATGGTCACAGAGGTACCAAATGCCGCAAGCGAGAAACACATCGCCATTCGGTGATCGTCATACGTGTCGATTGCTGCATGGTTCAGCTTCTCAGGTGGAGTAATGATGATGTAGTCCTCACCCTCTTCCACAATACCGCCGATTTTACGCAATTCAATAGCCATAGCAGCTAGGCGGTCAGTTTCTTTAACACGCCAGTTATACACGTTACGAATCGCCGTTGTACCTTCGGCAAATAATGCCGCAACAGCAATCGTCATCGCCGCATCAGGAATGTGGTTAAAATCTAAATCTACCGCTTTTAAATCGCCTTTACGCGCAATAATGTAATCACTGCCCCACTCGATACCCGCGCCCATCGCCTCTAAGGCATCTGCAAACTGAATATCACCTTGGATGCTGTCTTTACCAATACCGGTCACTTTAATTGCGCCGCCACCAATAGCGGCTGCCGCAAGGAAGTAAGAAGCGGATGACGCATCGCCTTCGACAAGGAAGTCACCAGGAGCCACGTAGCTTTGTCCACCACGTACAATGAATTTCTGGTAGTCGTAGTTTTCTACACTCACGCCAAACTGCTGCATGATGTGTAATGTAATATCAATGTACGGCTTAGACACTAAGTCGCCTTCGATGTTAATGGTGATATCACCATCGGCTAAAGGAGCACTCATCAAAAACGCGGTCAAAAATTGACTTGAGATGGAACCATCGATAGACACTTCGCCTGATTTTAGCCCTGTGCCTTGGATTTTAAGCGGTGGAAAGCCTTCCGTTTCAAGGTAAGTCACGTCCGCACCTGACTCACGCAGTGCCGCAACTAAATGTCCAATTGGACGCTCTTTCATACGAGGTTCGCCAGTAAGAACAAACTGACCTTGGCTAGCACACAGCGCCGCCGCAAGCGGACGCATAGCAGTACCCGCATTGCCTAAGAACAGCTCTAGTGCTTCAGGTGCGTTAAACTTGCCCCCCAATCCTTCAACTTCACAGGTAGTCTTATCTTCAGAAAGACGGTAAGTGACACCCAACTGTTTTAATGCATTTAACATATGACGAATATCATCACTGTCGAGCAAGTTAGTTAAACGTGTTGTCCCGCGAGCTAAAGCGGCAAGTAGTAGAGCGCGGTTTGAAACGCTTTTCGAACCCGGCAAATTGACTTCGCCATCCACTTTTGAAATTTGTTGTAGAGTTAAGCTTTCCATTGATGGTTTTCCTTGAAAGCAATTTGATGCTAAATCGTGATTTTGTTATTCATTTCAGATTATCGAAATTGCAGACAGAAAAACAGGCTCAATTGCACTAAATCGTATAATTTTGCTTTATTGGTGCAAATCTACTCGCACACCGTTATCAAAATATAGAATTCGCACCGTATCACCGCTTGAAAAAAGCATATTTCTATCAATATCCTGTATGACATCAATTAAGCGGTTATCGTCGGTTTTTATCAAGAGTTCAACTAGCTTGTGCTCCACTCTATAGGTTTGATGCCCAAAGTGCTGAGCCGCCCCTGCTCCGGCAACCGCCCCAACCGCCGTCGCCACTTCTCGGCCCGTTCCATCACCAAACTGGTTACCCACTACCCCGCCAATGACGGCGCCCAATAAGGTCTGCCATCCCTTTGCTTTTGACTCTACGATTTGTTGCTGCGAGATATATCGTACCGTCTCGACATGACCGTAAACCACATCATTGACAGGACGCGCTGTATTTCTTTGATAGGCCGCTTGTGTTAATAATGGGAATAACAGTAAAAATGTAATCAATAGTCTCATTGTCTTATGACCTTATATCTTCCAGAGCTTAATAGTAACGATACTCACTTTCCTGATCCCAGTTTAGCATTGACTGAGCCAAATGGTCTGTTGGCGCTAGGGGGAGATTTATCAATCAACCGCCTTCGTAGTGCCTATCGACACGGTATTTTCCCGTGGTTTAGTGAAGGTGAGCCCATTCTTTGGTGGAGTCCATCACCGAGAGCGGTGTTCATTCCTGAGACCTTTTCCCCGGCCAGAAGTTTAATTAAGTTTCAGCGCAAACACGCTTATACCGTGACAATCAATCATGCAACCGAACAATTAATTGAGCTTTGTGCAAGTTCCCGTCCCGAAGAAGAGACTTGGATTACCGATGAAATGATTGAAGCCTACCAGCAATTGGCTATCGCAGGTCATTGTCACTCTGTAGAAGTTTGGCAGGATGGAACACTCATTGGGGGCCTATATGGCGTATCGGTAGGGAAAGTCTTTTGTGGTGAATCTATGGTCAGCACCAGAACAAACGCGTCTAAAATAGCCCTTTGGTACTTTTGCCAACACTTTCTTAAACATGGCGGAAAACTCATCGATTGCCAAATCATGAACCCACATTTAGCCTCATTAGGCGCAATTGAAATACCCAGAACGGAATTTCAGGACTATCTTTTAACAAGTAGAGACTTAACAATGAATAAAGAGTGTTACACCCCGCAACCTCTGCAATTGGATTAAGCTTATTTTTTTCTACTTTCCGCTTCGCATTAAGGGAGCTATATAATCGATGAACCCTGAGTTACAACAAATCAAAGTCGGTTTTACGCAAAATCATCCATGCAGCTATTTACACAATCAGCAAGAGCGCGTTGCCATTATTCTTGAAGAGGAACTGCATACTTCAGATGGATATGAGTTATTGCTGGCGAATGGATTTAGGCGCAGTGGCGATATGATTTATCGGCCGCATTGTGAAACATGCAATAAATGCGTCGCGATACGTATTGATGTCGAGCATTTTTCGCTATCAAAAAGTCAAAAAAGGTTACTCAATAAAGCCAAGCAATACACATGGCAAGTCACCCGTGAAATAGACCCTAATTGGTTTGATTTATATGCAAAATATATCGAAGCACGCCACTTTGAAGGAAGCATGTACCCACCCAATAAAGCCGAATTTAGTAAATTTATTGGTTCTACAACCATTCCTTGTGCATTTTTACAGATCTATTATCAACAACAATTGATCTCTGTCGCAGTGACCGATCAAGTCAACAGTGCCAACAGTGCTTTTTATACCTTCTATGACCCACAGCACCCGTTATCACTGGGCACACTGTCAGTTTTGTACCAAATTCAACATACCCGTTTACAGGGTAAAAAATGGCTGTATTTGGGCTATCAAATTGATGAATGCCCAGCAATGAACTATAAAGTCCGATTTGATTCGCATCAAAAGCTAGTAAATCACCGATGGCAAGGGTAGAATATCGCCCAATGTTATTAGGTAGCTAAGTGAGCTACCAAGATTACCCTTATTCTGATCGAGGATTAAATGGCTAAAGAAGACGTAATTGAGATGCAAGGCACAGTCCTAGACACTCTGCCAAACACTATGTTCCGTGTAGAACTAGAAAACGGTCACGTTGTGACTGCTCACATCTCTGGTAAGATGCGCAAAAACTACATCCGTATCCTAACTGGCGATAAAGTGACTGTAGAGATGACTCCATACGACCTAAGTAAAGGCCGCATCGTCTTCCGTGCTCGTTAATATCTCTATTAACAAAGCATAAAAAAACGGAGCTTCTGCTCCGTTTTTTTATGCTTGTAGAATGAGAATAAAGTAAGCGAACTCTAAGACTTAGAGTTCGCTATTTCAATTAATGATGCAGTGCCTCTTCTTCGGCATTGGCATAATTGAATTTTAGTTCATCATCAACCAAATCTACCGCCACTGAACCACCGTTGATCAAGCGACCAAACAACAACTCATTGGCTAATGGTTTTTTCAACTTGTCTTGAATCACACGGGACATAGGTCGTGCGCCCATCGCCTTATCGTAACCTTTAACGGCTAACCAATGACGAGCATTATCCGTCACCTCCAGCGAGACCCCTCTAACATCCAATTGTGCTTGCAGTTCAACAATGAATTTATCCACCACCTGTTGAATGACCACTTCATCTAGGCTATTAAACCAAATGATGTTGTCTAAGCGATTTCGAAATTCTGGAGTAAATACCTTCTTAATGATCGCCATCGCGTCTGGCGCATGATCTTGTTCAATCAAACCAATAGATTGCTTCTCAGTTTCAACCACACCTGCGTTGGTGGTCATGACTAAGATAATGTTTCTAAAATCGGCTTTTCTGCCGTTGTTATCGGTTAAGGTACCGTTATCCATTACCTGCAATAGCAAATTAAAGATATCAGGGTGCGCTTTTTCGATTTCGTCTAACAATACGACCGCATGCGGCTGTTTGATCACAGCATCTGTCAGTAATCCACCTTGGTCATAACCTACATAACCAGGAGGTGCGCCAATTAATCGGCTGATAGAATGACGTTCACCGTATTCCGACATATCAAAACGTAATAGCTCAATACCCATCAGCTTAGCGAGCTGTGCAGTCACTTCCGTTTTGCCTACCCCTGTTGGGCCTGCAAATAGGAAAGAACCCACAGGTTTGTTTTCAGCGCCTAATCCAGCGCGAGAAAGCTTGATAGACTCAGTAAGCACATCGATGGCTTCATCTTGTCCAAACACTAGCATTTTCATCTTGCTGTCGAGATTTTGTAAAATGTCTTTATCTGATGACGATATGGATTTCTCGGGAATGCGCGCCATTTTAGCCACCATAGCTTCGATATCCCCAACGCCGACGGTTTTCTTACGACGACTGCTTGGAACTAAGCGACTTTTTGCCCCCGCTTCATCAATGACATCAATCGCTTTATCTGGCAAATGACGTTCATTGATGTATTTTGCTGACAATTCTACTGCCGCGCGAAGGGCTTTATTGGTGTAGCGCACTTCATGGTGCTCTTCGTATTTAGATTTTAGCCCCATTAAGATTTTGGTGGTGTCATCTAAAGACGGCTCGACCACATCAATTTTTTGGAAACGACGTGACAGTGCACGTTCTTTCTCAAAAATGGTGCTGTATTCTTGATAGGTGGTTGAACCAATACAGCGCAACTTACCGCTACTAAGTAGTGGCTTAATCAAGTTCGCGGCGTCAACTTGTCCGCCGGATGCTGCCCCCGCACCAATAATGGTGTGGATCTCATCAATAAATAAGATGGCGTCATCTTCTTTTTCTAGCTGTTTAAGAATGTTCTTAAATCGCTTCTCAAAATCGCCTCGGTATTTAGTGCCGGCTAACAATGAGCCGATATCTAAAGAGTAAATAACCGAGTTAGCAATCACTTCAGGAACGTCGCCTTCGACAATTCTCCACGCCAAACCTTCTGCAATTGCAGTTTTACCTACGCCAGCCTCACCCACCAGCAATGGGTTATTCTTACGTCGACGACACAACACTTGCACCGTGCGCTCTAACTCTTGATCACGCCCAATCAGCGGGTCGATATTGCCGTTGCGTGCCACGATGTTTAGGTTGGTCGCAAAATTTTCCAGTTGGTCTTCTTGCGCCACTTCTTCGGCGGTTTCTGTACTGCCGAATAACTCAGAAGAATCATCTTTGGCCGTCTTAGTAATGCCATGCGAGATAAAATTAACGATATCTAAACGACTGATGTCATTTTTTTTCAGAAGGTAAGCGGCGTGAGACTCTTGCTCACTAAAAATAGCCACCAGCACATTCGCGCCGGAGACTTCGTTACGTCCAGACGATTGCACATGAAAAACCGCACGTTGCAATACGCGCTGGAAGCTCAAAGTCGGCTGTGTTTCTCGAGTGGCGTCGTCCACAGCAATTAACGGCGTAGTTTGCTCAATAAACACATCCAACTCTTGGCGAATGGTATCGAGTATCGCTCCACAGGCTTTTAATGCCTCTTTCGCAGACTGGTTGTCTAGAAGCGCCAACAGCAGATGCTCTACCGTCATAAACTCATGTCGTTTATCTCGCGCTTGAGAAAAAGCGCCATTTAAACTTGTTTCTAGTTCCTTGTTTAGCATACAGGCCTCCCTAAAACTTCAAAAACAACCACTTAATCAATGTGATAGCAGTGTGGTTATGCTCTTTCCATGGTGCAGAGCAAAGGGTGTTGTTGCTCTTCAGAATACGATGTAACCTGAGCAACCTTTGTTTCTGCAACTTCAGCTGTGTACGTGCCACAACGTGCTTTCCCCTCATAATGCACCTGAAGCATGGTTTGCGCAGCTCTATCGGCATCCATACCAAAAAAGCGCTCAAGGATCTCAATCACGAAATCCATCGGGGTATAATCATCGTTATTTAAAATAACGTGATACATAGGGGGTGGTTTTACTTCGGTTTTTTCTCTCTCCAGTAAGTCAAAACCCGGAGTCACCCAATCAGAAAATTCAGCCATTTTTACATCTTTTGTAGAAAAAACACTCACTCGGGTAGCAAAAATTTCTTAGTGCTACTTAAGAGACTAATAGAGCAATTGTATCCCTGCAAATAAAACATTGCCATCAGTATTAAACAACGAATTATTAACCAACATTTGATGCTAAAACGATCGGATTATCTCAGTAGTTGTACATGCTTTGACCGAAACACACATATCCAACAAATGGCATTGTTTAACCATCAACAAATGGTTATCATTCCATTAACTATTATTTCGCAAATAATTTGACGATAAGGATTCTTTGTCTACATTATTTTATTGTTCCCGCGTGAATTTTGCCGTCGATACCCATTGAGTTCCGACCTTTATTCACGCAGAAATAACCAAGAAAGTGAGACTGTAACGTACACAGCGCACAACACGTAAAAAATGCATAAGGATGTAAAGCATGGCAACAGGTACTGTTAAGTGGTTCAACAACGCCAAAGGGTTTGGTTTTATCTGCCCGGAAGGTGAAGAAGGTGATATTTTTGCCCACTATTCTACGATTCAAATGGACGGATATAGAACATTAAAGGCGGGGCAAACTGTCAACTATGAAGTAGAAAAAGGCCCTAAAGGTTCACATGCTAGCGCTGTCGTACCCATAGAAACTGACTCAGCGAAATAACTTCAGTTTTATTCGACAAAAAAGAGGCATAATGCCTCTTTTTTGTATTCTGACTGTTATCTTTTAGCCATTATACATTTTTTCAAAATTCTTCTGATTCCATCCCACCATAATTTGATCACCAATTTTTAACACTGGAATCGAGCGTGCTCCCATCGCTTGCAGCTCCTTACGTCCCCGTTGCATTTTTGCATTGGTTAAACGGTACTTGTACCCCTTAGAATCTAAGTAGCGCTGTGCATCTTTACAGTGGGGGCATTTATCCGCTACGTATAAAACCAGTCTTTTCATTGTAATCTTCTAGTGAGGATGATTTTTGCTGATTATGAAAGATCATCGGCAGAAGCGCAAATTCAATCCGCACACACCGAATCCAATCATACTAAATAACGGCTCATTCTAGCTTGTTAACATACTCGATAGCGGGG
>NZ_BATM01000011.1 GCF_000467185.1 Vibrio ezurae NBRC 102218 | reverse complement strand
TAGTACGATTGGTATAAGATGGCTTGTCTTGATAAGATCTGCGTTCTAACACCATTTCCAAAAACAGTTGCGTATTCTTTAGCGCTTTTTTAGGAAACCCTTGTTTCACTTCCTGCTTCGTCATTCCCTGTAAGTGCCTGAGTTCAACCAAAGCTGGGCCTAATTTGGCAATTCGGTATACCGCTAAATTGATGTACTTTTCAGATTGAATTTCGCTGATTTGCTCAGAGGGCAAAACAAACTCGCTATTTACGCGCTGAGTATACAGCGCATGACTTTGTCTAATCTGCTTTAACTCACTTTCTAACATCAATTGTTGGGTGGTAGTGTCTAAATCAAGGTGAAGATCTGTCAATAATGCCTTGCTGATGGCAACTTGAGTAACACGTTTTTGTTTTGGCTTGAGAATATAGTGATCGAGTTTTTTCCAAGTCAGTCTCTTTTGTAGCGCAATATCAAGTAACGCACGAAATAACAGCACGCTGTGAGTAAACTCTTCATGTGCGAAGTGGCTTAAAGCGAAAGCACGACAGAACTTGCCCCCTTGCTGCAACATCTCTGCTTCATCACACAGTTCTTGAGCGTTTTTCAAACATTTAACTGCACCATCAAAAAGAACGTCAAAGGTTAAATCGCTGTGTTTCTGTTGATTCAAATCCAATACCTTCCTTTAAGTTGCTGAGCTAAGTTACCAAGCTAAGTTACTGAGATAAGAGATGTTTAACACTCTCTTATCTCATTGATTTTATTATAGATGAAAGTAGCAAATACGGGGGGCTCATATTTTTGTTGCGTCGCTACCGAGTACCCAGCTCCACTACAATTTTGACCACGGTTGCTTAAATGAACTTTATTTAGAATAAAACTCTATAAAGATCACAATAAACAAGTGTAACTGTATGCATATTTTTCCTCTCGAATAAACTAACGCCCATATTGGTAAGCGCATGATTTAAATATAAAAAACAATTAACCATTATTAACAAGGGTGTTATATGAAATACAAAAAACTCGTGATCCCCATGCTATTAGCATTCTCTAGCGCCGCATTTTCTGCTGAAATTTATGACAACACCAAAAGCTACTCTGGCGGTGAGCGCGTCTCATTTAACGGTGCTATTTATGAAGCTCAGTGGTGGGTAAATCCGAATCAATCCCCCGCTGATGTGACTGATAATAGCTGGGAATCTCCATGGATCTTAATTTCTGAAACAGGAGGGGAAACAACGCCTCCTGTTGAGCCGGATGAGCCATCAGAGCCAGCGCCACCGGTTGTGCCACCCATTCCAGGTGACTATCCAGCCTACAGTGAAAGCGAGACCTATGTGTCAGGCGATATTGTTTCCAACGTAGGTAAACTCTATCGTTGTAAAGATGGCGCGACACAAGCATGGTGTTCTGGCGCAGCATGGGCTTATGCACCTGGCACGGGTACCGCATGGGATCATGCTTGGGAAGAAGTGAATGATGGAAATATCCCTTCAGAACCTGAAGTAGCGCCAGATCCAGATCCGACACCGGACCCAGAACCTGCACCGGACCCTACTCCAGATCCTGAACCAACGCCAGATCCTGAGCCTGCTCCAGAGCCAGAACCAGAACCTAGCCCTGGACCTGAAGACGGCTACGTTATTAACCAAGAAGATTTAGATGCAAAAGAAGCTGAGTTAACTGACTTCCCTGCAATGGCTTCGGTTAAAGAGCTTATTCGTACTATCGATAATGCCACGGTGAACGCGATTAAACCTTTAGCGTCAACTAACCCAGACAACGTTAAACGTATCGAAAGTATTGTTTCGGAAGCGGATTGGGAGTTTTTATTTCCGGAACGTACGGCAGAATATACTTATCGCCACTTCTTACAAGCAACCGGTAAATTCCCTGCTTTCTGTGGCACTTATGACGATGGACGCGATTCAGATGCCATTTGTCGTAAAGCATTGTCAACGATGTTCGCACACTTTACTCAAGAAACTGGTGGACACAGCTCCGGCTGGCAAGTACCACAATGGCGTCAAGGTTTAGTTCACGTCCGTGAGATGGGCTGGGATGAAACGATGCGCGGCGGTTACAACGGAGAATGTAATCCAAATGTATGGCAAGGACAAACTTGGCCTTGTGGCACCTTTGACAATGGTGAATTCAAATCTTACTTTGGGCGTGGCGCTAAACAGCTGAGTTACAACTACAACTACGGCCCTTTCTCAGAAGCCATGTTTGGCACTGTTCGTACCTTACTGGATAACCCAGAAATGGTCGCTGACACTTGGTTAAACCTTGCCTCTGCTGTGTTCTTCTTTACCTACCCACAGCCACCAAAGCCAGCAATGATGCATGTCATCGATGGCACGTGGCAACCAAACCAAAACGACTTATCTAATGGATTGGTTCCTGGTTTTGGCGTCACCACTCAAATCATCAATGGTGGTATTGAATGTGGTGGCCCAACAGAAGGTGCACAGTCTTTGAACCGCATCGATTACTACAAAAACTTTGCTGATTATTTGCAAGTACCCGTTTTAGATAGCGAAGTTCTTGGTTGTAAAGAGATGAAGTCCTTTGATGCTGAAGGCGCTGGTGCATTGAATATTTACTGGGAAAAAGATTGGGGTTGGTCAGACGATACACCAACAGGCGCAACTTATGCTTGTAAATTAGTCGGTTACCAAACGCCTTACTCTGCATTCAAGCATCGTGATTTCAGCAAGTGTGTTGAAGCAAATTTCCCTGATGTGATCATCAAGTAGTTTCTAATCTAACAATAAGTGGTCTCAATGAGAGACCACTTTATTCCCTTCTCAATGCCACTTTCACTATGTGTGACTCATCGTCAATTTCGATAACCGACACAAGCCAATAATTCGGATTATTACATTGACGAAATAGTACTTGACCCTTATTCCTTTTCCCATTACCCTCCCCGCCATATCTGCCTATTCAATAACGTTAAGAAGGTATCCTTTGTGATATTAAGCAAAAGTATTCTTATCGTTGGCAGTTTCTAGTCATTTCAGTTCGGAAAGGTAAATAAAGTGTTTAAAGAGAAAAGCTTACTGGACAATATTGGCGTACAAGTCGTCATCGCCATGGTCGTCGGCACCTTAGTCGGTGCTGTGATGGGGCACAGTGCAACCGTGTTCGCGCCACTGGGAACTATTTTTATTAACCTAATAAAAATGTTGGTGATTCCTTTAGTTGCCGTTGCACTTATTTCTGGCGCAGCAGGTCTAGGTGATAGCTCGTCGGCAGGTAAAGTGGGATTGACGACATTAGGATTCTTTGCACTAACCTCTGCACTAGCGGTGATGCTTGCCTTGGTGATGGGGAACGTATTTCAACCAGGTGCAGGTATTGATGTCGCGTCCGTTGAAAGCATGTTCTCTAGCGAGTACGCCACTCAAGGTTCCATTCCCGGTTTTTGGGATACCGTGACAGGCATGATTCCTACCAACATTTTCCAATCTCTGAATGACGCTAACATACTGCAAATCTTGGTATTTTGTCTTTTCTTCGGAATTGCTGTTTCAAACTTGGAAAAAGAACGTCGCCAACCACTCATGAATGGTGTCAATGCCATTGTTGATGCCATGGTGTGGATGATCAATAAAGTCATGCTCCTTGCCCCTCTTGGCGTGTTTGGTCTAATGGCTGATGCGGTTGGCTCTTTTGGTTTCAGTGCGCTCACCGTTGTACTTAAACTGTTCGTCGTATACGTGGCAGCCATTCTTATTTTTGGTTTTGTGGTCTACCCACTAATGGTGCACATTTTCACCAAAACGTCGGCTAAGAAATTCCTAGTCGCAATGAAAAAGCCTCAAGCTGTTGCACTATCTACCGCCTCTTCAATGGCAACCTTGCCAGTGAATATGGACACGGTTGAAAATGAACTGGGTGTCAGTAACTCTACCGCTTCATTTGTGCTGCCTTTAGGGGCAACCATAAACATGTCAGGTAACGCTATTTACTACGGCTTAGTGGCTATTTTCTTTGCCCAAATGTTTGGCATTCACCTAAGCCTAGGGGCGTACATTGCCATTATCGCAACGTCAACATTAGGTGCAGTCGGCCAAGCCGGTGTTCCGGGGCCGTCATTTCTTGTCGTTGCGGTTCTGCTTGCAGCAGGTATCCCAATCGAAGGTCTACCGCTTCTATTCGCTCTAGACCGTATCTTCGATATGATTCGTACCGCTCTAAACATCACAGGCGATGCAGCGTGTGCGGTGATTGTTGATGCGTTATTAGATGACGACAAAGAAAATGCAAATAAAGACGTGGTTACCCAGAGCACACCATAGTCTTATCGCAAACAAAAAACACCGGGTTTAATACCCGGTGTTGTTGTTTAAGGCTGACTCAATGATTCAATAACGCTCAGCTATGAAGGCTTCTACTAGGCATAATTCAATAATTGTTCCACTTGTTCTATGGTCGTAGCGGCATTTTTATAGTCTATTGCTAGCTCTACCACAGTATCTTTATCGGCAACAAACAAAGAAGGGAAACTGTTGCCACCAATGGAACGGGCGAAACCCAGTTCAGATTTGAGATATTGCTCTATGTCATTTGACTCTAAATCAGATTTAAACTTGTCGACATCAAGCCCTAACTCCCCCGCCAGCTCAATTAGCACCTCATTATCACTGGGGTTTTTTGCATGCAGATAATAGGCATGTTGCACCGCAGTAAGCATCTCTTTCTCCGCATTTTGACGTCTTGCAGCAAGCATTGCACGGCAAGATGGATACGTTGAACGTCTAGGGGTATTACGGCTCCAAAAGTCATGATTAAACTCAGTGCCGAGCTGAGATTCAATTTTATGCCAATACGATGCAATTTGAGTACGCATCTCCTGGGGCATTGGTACATCTGAATCAGGGGCAAGCCCACCAACAAGATACACAACGTCTATCTTACCTTTCAATGCCGCTTCTATTTTTTGCCATATGGGTTTGTATCCCCAACACCATGCGCACATAGGATCGTAAACATAGTATAAGCGTGTTACATCTTTGTTCATTAATACCTCTGATGTTTGTGTTATCAAAATCAGTACAGCACTAACCTTTTTATTGTGCAAGAAAAGCAGTCGAGTAAATGCGAACAAGACGCAATAATTTTGTAAATTCTGGAGCTATGACTTATTTCGTAAATTTACCTGAAAACTGGATGACTCCCGCGATAAGTGCAAAGGTATTTATCGTCTTATTTTAGGACTATCAAACCGTCTACGGCTATATTTCACTGTTCCGTTTAGGTAAACTAACGCAAATATCGACGTCTGAATGAACCATGAAACAACTACTTGACTTCATCCCTCTGATTATCTTTTTTGTGCTGTACAAGATGTATGACATCTATACAGCAACAGGGGCATTGATTGTAGCGACCGCTATTCAACTGCTTGTCACATATGTGCTGTATAAGAAAGTGGAAAAAATGCAGCTTATCACCTTTGCAATTGTGACTGTGTTTGGGGGGATGACGATTGCCTTTCACAACGACGACTTTATTAAATGGAAGGTCACGATAATTTATGCATTATTTGCACTAGGCCTTCTTATTACACAATTATCAGGAAAACCCTTTATCAAGGGAATGTTGGAAAAAGAAATCACACTTCCAACTTCAATATGGAATAGAATTAATGTGGCATGGGTGGCTTTTTTTGCGTCCTGTGCCATCGTCAACGTCTATGTGGCGTTTCGCCTTCCCCTTGATGTATGGGTAAACTTCAAAGTCTTTGGTTTAATGATAGCGACGCTAGTGTTTGCTTTATTAACCGGGCTCTATATCTACAAACACATATCAAAAGAGAGTAAAACACCCAATGAGTAACCCGTCTTCACCTCGCGGAGAAATGCTACTAAGAACACTGGCAATGCCAGCTGACACCAACGCTAATGGCGATATTTTTGGTGGCTGGATTATGTCTCAACTTGATCTTGCCGGCGGTATTCTTGCCAAAGAGATCTCAAAAGGACGTATCGCAACGGTTTCAGTATCCAGTATTACATTTAAAAGACCTGTTTCTGTTGGCGATATCGTATGCTGCCACGGTGAATGTAGCCACATTGGCAACTCTTCTATGTCGATTGAACTGCAAGTTTGGAACAAAAAAGTGATGGGTGACCGAGCTGGAGAAAGAGAGTTGGTGTGTGAAGCGACTTTCCATTATGTTGCTATAGACAACAATGGTCGCCCTCGAAAAATCGAAAAATAAAAGGATTTATTATGTGGTATGTTATTTTTTCACAGGATGTCAAAGATTCATTACCGAAACGTGCTAGTGTACGTGATAGACACTTAGCTCGTCTGCAAGACCTACAAGATCAGGGGCGTTTATTAACCGCGGGACCTATGCCCGCAATCGATAGCGAGAACCCTGGTGAAGCGGGCTTTACCGGCTCAACTGTCATCGCTCAGTTTGAAACGCTACAAGACGCTCAAACTTGGGCTGATAACGACCCATATATCGAAGCGGGCGTCTATCAGGACGTGATTGTTAAACCCTATAAAAAAGTATTCTAATTATGTATTCATCATTTAAAAATATACTCGTTTTAACACTGGCTACTCTTATTCTTGCAGGCTGTGCATCTAGCAGCAGCGAGCAACGAGAGCTTAAACTTATGGCCGATCGCCGTGCGGGAATTCTGGCGTCAAGCTTACCTATCGAGTATGGTCCGCTCACGATTACCAGAGCAACCTCTAAAGAATCAACCGTTATTATTGAGATGCTATACAACCAATCAGGTCATAAACCAGCGGATCAATTAATCAAAAGTGCCAATGCCTATTACTGCAACTCAGAAGACGTGCGTTCGGCGATGGATAAAGGTGTCAATTACCTGATCAAAATCCGTAACAACCGTGGTCAATTGATCGTAGAGCAAGTCATTAGCTCGAAAACCTGCATTGATGTGACCAACACAGAGTCTTAATAGCTCAAACCATTAACACAAAAAAGTCCAAAGTGTTTCTCAACACTTTGGACTTTTTTATTGCGTGTGAAAGGCGTTTACCGAATTAAAGGGAAAACAGCTGAACTTTTAAGCTCGCTTCTGGATCAATATCGTCAAATTCCGCAGGATTATCCAAACGTTGCACATAATTGAGTTCAGGAGCATGTTCCGCCATACCATCAATCACAAAATCTGAAGTGACCGCAGGCGAATTGGCACAGGCTAACACTTGCCCATTTTCAGCCAGTAAACTAGGCAAGCGGCGCAGTATTTTTTGGTAATCTTTAGTTAACGCAAAACTGCCTTTTTGAAACGACGGTGGATCGGAAATAATCAAGTCATACGGGCCAAAGCGTTTAAGTTTGCCCCAAGATTTAAAAATATCATGGGCTAAAAATTTCACGCGGCTCACGTCTTGATTGTTTAAATTGTGATTGTCACGGCCGCGACTTAACGACGAGCGCGCCATATCAATGTTCACTACTTGCTTCGCGCCGCCCGCAATCCCTGCCACCGAGAAGCCACAGGTATACGCAAACAGGTTAAGAATATTCTTACCCTCAGCGTTTGCCCTTACCCAGTCACGTCCTAAACGCATGTCTAAGAATAAACCTGAATTTTGGTTTGAAGAAAGATTCATCCAGTATTTGAGCCCAGACTCCACCACTTCTACTTTGCTTTCCCCTTCGCCCAATAAAAATTGCGTTGGCGCGCCGTGTTCATATCGATGTTGAATCGAGATAGAGCGGATATGTGAATGTTCTGGCTGCTCGGCTAATTGGTGCAAACCTTGCTCAAGATGCGCAAGAAACTCATCTGATACTGGTCTAAATAATTGCACAACAAGATGCTGAGCAATCCAATCACAGGTGATCTGCTCCAGACCTGCCACTGTGCGTCCTCGCCCGTGAAACAAACGTCTTACTTCAGTCGGAGCGCTTTTTAAACCTTGTTGCAATGCAGAAAAAAACAGAGGTAGCGCCTCTACATTCATAGGTGGAGAGATATCATTCATTATATTTTTGGCCAATTAAGTCGTTGGGGTTGTTGCCATTCGCTGATTTGTTGTTGAATTGCAGGCAATTTCCAGAGTTCACCGAAACGGCTATCAGAGCTAGGATCAAGCTGATAGCGATAACTGTCACCCTCTAGCTCAAAACTAAGAGAAAATGCGTGCAGGTATCCTCTATCACTGTCACTAGAGGGTGAATAAATAGGGTCGCCAACAATTGGACTGCCGACCGATTTTAACGCAACGCGAATTTGATGAGTCTTGCCCGTTTTAGGCTTACACAGAAAAATGCGATAGCCTTGGGCAGAAGCTGAAAAAAACTGGGTAATAGCAGGGTTTTCCATTGTGGGCATAAGCTTCCACATTGAACGGCGGCTTTTTGCCATATCCCCTTTGATCAAACCTTGTTTTTTCTTTGGCTTTTTATCGGAAATCGCCAGATAAAATTTTTCGACCTTTCTTTGAGCAAACGCTTGAGACAATTCACTTGCCGCTTGCTGTGTCTTACCCAAAAGTAACAGCCCAGATGTCATCTTATCTAATCGATGCACAAGGTATAATGGACCACAGCCCAAATAACGCCGCACCTCGTCTAACAATCCGGTCTCTTGTTCATCTTTATGAACGCTCACTGAAGCATGCTTATTAATCAGCACAAACTGAGCTTGGTCGTCGACTATATCAAACATAGGCTAGTTATAGGTGTCCTAGTGACTCAAAGAAAGCTCAGTAGTATATCCTGAGCGCCAAGGGAAACCCAACTTTCGTTAAAAATACCTGTATTTCACCTCTTGTTGTGTATCTTTTGCAAAATACTTGTTGAGATTAGGCGTAAATTTGCATGGAAAACCACCGTTATAGACAGCTTTGTCTGAAAAAGCCCACAAACACCACTTTTACGTATACACTACAACTATTAAGTGATTGATTATTAACTGAGAGAAATGGAAGGATTTTATCAAGCCCTTACCTTGATAGGGATTGGCTTATATTGGATGTTAGTTGCTGGTGTAACCATTCGCGTGGTCATAAAACGCCGCTCAGTCAGTGTGTCGCTAGCTTGGCTGATGATCATCTACATTCTGCCGATCATCGGCGTTATCTTTTATTTCCTATTTGGCGAGCTTAATCTTGGTAAAAAACGCGCCGAGAGAGCGCAAGCGATGTTTATTCCCTATAAAACATGGTTTCTCAAACTGCTAGACTGTAATGCGCATTTACCAGAAAAAACCCCAACCCATATCACTCATATTGATGACCTGTGTACCAACCGCATGGGTATCCCTGCTTTGTGCGGTAACACCCTCTCTTTACAAGACACCCCACAAAAAATATTAAAGTCCATCATTGACGATATTGAACTTGCGCAGCATTTCATTCGGATGGAATTTTATATTTGGAATGAAGGTGGACAAGCTAACGGTGTGGTGTCGGCATTAATTCGCGCCTCACAACGTGGCGTACGTTGTCAGATCCTATTGGACGCAGCAGGGAGTGGGAAGTTCTTCTCTTCATCCTGGTGTCAGATGATGGAAAATGCCGGCGTGGAAGTGGTGCAGGCGCTCAAGGTAAAGCCTATTCGTATGTTCTTACGCCGTTTAGATTTGCGTCAGCACCGTAAAATCATCGTCATTGATGATGCGGTGGCCTACACAGGTTCCATGAACTTAGTTGATCCTGAGTATTTTAAGCAAGATGCCGGGGTTGGCATGTGGGTGGATGTGATGGTGCGTATCACTGGCCCTACGGTAAACGTACTGTCGGCTATCCATTGCTGGGACTGGGAAGTAGAAACTGGCGAGCGCTCTTTCCCTACCGCGCCTGAATGCCACATTGAGCAAGATAACTTACTGCACCCCATTCAAGTGGTGCCATCTGGCCCAGGTATGCCGGAGAACTTGATTCATCAAGTGTTGAACATCTCCATTAGCCGCGCCTTAAAATCGGTGACCATCACTACGCCTTACTTTGTGCCAAGTGAAGAGCTATTGCAAACATTGCGCACCACCGCCCAGCGCGGAGTAAAAGTAGAGCTAATCATTCCGAAAAACAACGACTCAATTATGGTCGGTTGGGCATCAAAAGCTTTTTATGCGGAGCTGCTCTCTGCGGGCGTGGTCATTCATGAGTTTACTGGGGGATTACTGCATACCAAGTCGGTTGTCATTGACGAGCAGTACTGCCTTATCGGTACCGTAAACCTTGATGTGCGCAGTCTGTGGCTGAACTTTGAAGTGACTTTAGTGGTGGATGATGCCGAATTCACTAAGCAGCTGTACTGGTTACAACAAACTTATATGGAACAATCCACTGTAGTGGATGAGACACGCTGGCGTGAACGTAGCCTACTGCATCGATTCTTAGAACGTGTCTTCTATCTATTTAGTCCAATTCTGTAATCTTAATTGTTGATATTTTACTTGCACTGCCTGCCTTGCTCATGGTTTAAATAAGGAAAAGAAACCACATCAGGGAAGGCAGATGTCTAAAAGCAAATCTCCAGTATCGAAACCAACGCAACTTATCAGTGCTGGCAGAGACAAAAAATACACTCATGGAGTGGTAAACCCTCCGGTACAGCGCGCATCAACGGTGTTATTTGACACTGTCGCTGAGAAAACTCAAGCCACGATTAATCGCGCTAATAAAGCCCTTTTTTACGGTCGTCGTGGCACTCAAACCCACTTTGCCTTTCAAGATGCCATGGTTGAGCTAGAAGGCGGATTTGGCTGTGCGTTATACCCGTGTGGTACTGCGGCCATTTCCAATGCCATTTTATCTTTTGTCGAAGCCGGCGATCACATTTTAATGGTCGATACTTGCTACGAGCCCACTCGCGACTTCTGTAACACCATGCTAAAACGTCTTGGTGTAGAAACCACTTACTACGCACCCACCATTGGTGAAGAAATTAGCGAGCTAATTCAGCCGAATACTAAAATTCTGTTTTTAGAATCTCCGGGTTCAGTCACTATGGAAGTGCAAAACGTACCACTGCTTGCTGAGATTGCGCACAACAACGACATGATTGTGATGCTTGATAACACTTGGTCTGCGGGTCTGCACTTCTCTCCGTTTGACTATGGCGTTGATATTTCCATCCAAGCGGCCACAAAATACATCGTAGGTCACTCCGATGTAATGCTTGGCACGGCAATTGCGACGGAGGCTTACTGGGAACAACTGCGTGAAAACAGCTATTTGATGGGACAATGTATCTCCCCAGATGACGCCTACCTTGGTTTGCGCGGTATTCGCACTCTTGATCTGCGCTTAAAGCAACATCAACAGAGCAGTTTAGCGGTGGCTAAGTGGTTACAAGCTCGTCCTGAAGTAGATCATGTTAGACACCCTGCCCTTGAAACTTGCCCAGGTCATGAATATTTTGCACGTGACTTCACCGGTGGCAATGGCCTATTTTCGTTTGTGATGAAATCACAAAACAGCAAAGCGACCACTGCACTATTAGATGGCATGGAACTGTTTGGTATGGGGTATTCTTGGGGCGGCTATGAGAGCCTTATTCTTGCCAATGAACCACGCAGCTTTAATAGCCTAAGAACGGTGGCAAATCCTAACTTTACCGGTACTTTATTCCGTATTCATACCGGTCTTGAAAACGTTGATGATCTTATCAAAGATTTAGAAAACGGTTTTGCTCGTTACAACGCCGTGTTAAACGCGCAATAACCTGTAAATAGTCACCCGTTGATATTTGGCTTCTTCGCTCTGTAGAAGCCAAATCACAATCCCCTCTTCTATTTCTTGGCTAGACCTATATACTGCCCGCATCAATGAGTAGGTTGTATGCTGTCAAAAATTCTTTTTAAAACGGTTTCCAAAACCTGTCTCTAACATCCGTTTCAACAAGCTGTGTCTAAAATTATGTCTAAAAATAACTTCACCATTATTGGTCTATGTAACCCTAAAAGCCCTACTAATGTTGGGGCCGTCATGCGCGCCGCTGGCTGTTACCAAGCCGACGAAGTGCGATTTACTGGTGAGCGCTTTGCAAAAGCCGCTAAATATCATACCGACACCAAAGATATGACCACCAAGATCGCCCTCAATCAGATGCAATCTATGACCGACGATCTTGATGCTGATATTAAAATTGTGTGCGTGGAACTGGCAGAAGGCGCAACGCCACTGCCACAGTTTAACCACCCACAAAAAGCCCTCTATATTTTCGGCCCAGAAGACAGTTCTATCCCGCAAAGCATTGTCGATAAAGCTGACGAAGTGGTTTACGTACCCACCATTGGCTGTATGAACCTTGCCGCAACCGTAAACGTACTTTTATATGACCGACTGGCAAAATCAGGCCAAGAAATTGACCATGCTAGTCGCGTACTTGAAAGCCGCGATGTGAATAATCGCTTAAAAGTCTCTCAGCACGAACAGTCTTAGTTGTGCATTTAAATGCTTCATACATCTTTGCCAACGCATTAATTTAAGGAAAACCATGTACCAACTCACCGTTTCATTAGAGCAATTCTTAGCCGAATTTTGGCAAAAGAAACCGACCATCATCAAAGGCGGTTTTGCGCACTTCCAAGACCCTGTTTCGCCAGAAGAGCTAGCGGGACTGACGATGGAAGAAGAAGTGGACTCTCGCTATGTGTCCAACAAAAACGGTGAATGGACAGCAGAACATGGCCCTTTTAATGAAGACCAATACGCTGAACTTGATGAATCTAACTGGTCTATCATAGTGCAAGCGGCCAATCACTGGCACCAAGGCGCGGCTCAATTGGTTGAGCCCTTCAAAGCCATGCCACAGTGGTTATTTGATGACTTAATGATTAGCTACTCGGTGAAAGACGGCGGCGTTGGCCCTCATATCGACCAATACGATGTGTTTATTATTCAAGGGAGCGGTAAACGCCACTGGCGAGTAGGTGCAAAGGATGAAGGTCAGTACGTCGAAACCTGTCGCCACAGCGCCCTACGCCAAATTGAATCTTTTGACGCGATTATCGATGACATCCTTGAACCGGGTGACATCTTATACATTCCGCCGGGCTTTCCACACGATGGCTACGCACTAGAACCGTCAATGAGTTACTCGGTGGGTTTTCGCTCCCCTAAAGAGCAAGAGCTAATTAGCAATTTCGCCGACTACGTTTTAGCCAATGATATTGGTGATAAGCACCTGCATAAACCTGAATTGAGCACGCAAAACAATTTTGGGCAAATCAGCTCAAGCGATCTACAGTCATTAACCCAAATGCTAAAAGCCTCGCTCGATGATGAACAATGTATCAGTGACTTTATGGGTTGCATGTTAAGCCAGTCGCGCCACCAGCTAAATATCATCACCCCAGAACCGCTTTGGCAAAGTGAAGAAATAGCCAACCACATTCAAACCGGTGGGATCATCGACAAAGTATCAGGACTGCGCGCCCTATTTCACGAGCAAGATCCAAGCATCGCGTACATTAACGGTGAAGTGATTAAGGTGCCAAGCGAGTGCACTGATGTTATTGAGTTATTATGTGGTCAAGAGCAGATAAGCGCCGATAACTGGCCTAGCGAAACCTCTAGCGCTATGGTTTCATTACTGTGCGATTTGGTTAACAAAGGCTATTGGTACATCGATTAAACGGGGAATAATAGAGTGTTGTGTATGCAAAGACCCGTAAGTTGAACGGCAAACAGCACTCTATTTTTAAATACAGAACAATGTTATTTAACTAAAGTCTTGTATCTTGTCCGTGGACATTTAAGCTCAAAACTTAAATTCAATCAGCGTATTTATTCATAGAAAATTCACGCAACAAAGTTTGCTGCTTTCAGGTGATTTTCTCGTAGTCTATTTTCGCTAACAAGCTTTTATCCAAACAGAGGTTGAATTGTATTGTACCTTATTTTAAGTCCAAGTAATTTAATTTACTTGCTATCTTCAACCATCTACTGTTCTGGTATATAACTCATCGAGGTTAAATTCGGTTTGAATATGAGCAGTAGCTCTTTTTGTCGACAATAATCAAATACGTTATTATTAATCATAATAGTATCTCATCAGTTTATTGACACCATATAAAGCACATCATGACTAAGGTAGCTATAAAAGGCATACCCTTTCGAGTATGCCTTTTCTCATCACTAAAAAGCGTCAGTTATTACTCTTCAATAATCTCTTTAATCGCGTGGAATAGGTGATTATTTTGGAAGTAGTCACCGTTTGCACCAGTATGACGGTAACGCTCTGCATAGTTTTCATCAGTACCGATAACATATTTAGAGAATTTATCCGCGCCATTACCTTTCGCATAGAAACGAACTAACTCGTTAGTATGAGAGCCACTGTAGTAAGTCACTGTTGGCATGTTGTCAGCACCTGGGTTTTCAACACCCGCATAGATAGCTGAATCAGACGTTTCACCTAACACGTACGCATTACCGTGATCAGTTGTCACGATAAGTAGAGTCTCATCCCAGCTGCTGTTTGCTTCAACCCAGTCAAACACATCTTTTACTGCATTATGGAAGTCAACTTGCTCTTCGATAATACCCGCAGTGTCTTTACCGTGAGCGGCCCAATCGACTGCGCCACCTTCGATCATAGCAAAGAAGCCATTTTCATTTTGAGATAGATAGTTCAATGCACCTACAGACATAGTGCCTAGATCTGGAACCGTCGTCAGATCAGGACAAGCAAAAGCGGTTTCACGTAAGGTTTCATCTTCACAAGTACGGTCATATTGTGTCGTCCAACCCGTTTGGAAAATACCCAGTAGCGGACCATTCATTATTTCGTCTGATGCGATGCCTTGCGCTAGCTTGTCAAAACTTTCTTTAGTTTCAATGAAAGTCCAAGGAGTTTCAGAAGTTGCTGAAGTTAGCGTACCCGCTTGAAGCTCATTCCAATCATCTTCACTAATATAGCTGAAGTTATAATCATCCTCTGCTAATTTTTTACCATCACCATCATACATAGGGTGACCACTGCCTATAATTAGGTCAGCATGGCCATTTTTTAGCATTGAGTTGGCAATTGCATGGTAGTTATTACGTGAAACATTGTTCGCTCCAAACGCCGCTGGCGTTGCGTGAGAGAACATTACGCTAGAAATAATACCGGTTGAAAGGCCATGCTCATGAGCATATTCCGTGATTAGCTTTTGAGGCTCACCACAATTGTTGACGCCTAGACCACCATTGTAAGTTGATTGACCCGTAGCAATAGCCGTACCAGAAGCCGCCGAGTCAGTGTAGTTAGTATTAATGTAATCATAACCGGCAAAAAGCATATCGCCTTCAATTGGCGTATCGTCAGAGGCCTTTTCAGGATCGTAGCTAAAGCCCTCTGCATACTGGTCAGGATCACAGCTATCACTTTCATCAGGTGCTGAGTTACCATTTAGAGCATAAGTCGTCATTGCATAACGAGTATCTAGCTCATTGAATGGATAAGTATCATTTAATAACTCACCGTGTTGCCAAAAGCTTGCGATATCCCAAGCTCCATCACTTGCTCCATCAGTGATCATTAAAATAACGTTTTTGGTTTTATTTATTGGGTCATTTGCTTCATCTGAACTGCTCTCAGATTGACAGCCAGAAAGAAAAAGGGCAGCTGCAATAGAAATAGCAAGAGTAGAATTAGAAGGTTTCATTTGTGTTATATCCATTATTGAAAAAACTAAAATGGAATATAGATTCGTTTCATGATGATTTTATTAAAGAAAAATAATGTAAATATTAATTATCTAAAAACAAGGCTGTTTTGTCATCAATAATCAAATAAACGCATTCGTTCACCAGCAATCACTCAATGTAGGACGTATTTGTTCTGTCATAAACTTTTAAAGATTAGATTAAAATACATACACTTTTATCTTTCGCTCGGAATATCAATATTTAAAGGCGCCCGTTGCCCTCTATTCTAGAGTATAACCTCTAATGTAAGAAAACGGGCTTTCTGACTCGTAGCCTATTTAAAAGTACCTAAATGAATATCTAAGCGAAGACAAGATTAGGCTTTTTCATGTGCTAGAACAAAAACAAACCGTGAAGTGCCAGTAGAGAAAAATATCAAACTTAATATTCACCGAAATATCTTCATAGAATCATGGCATTATTATCTAACAGGTTTATTGACACCAAATAAGGCACATCATGACTAAGCTAACCATCGTTGCTAACATTATCGCTAAACAGGATAAAGTTGAGCTGATCAAATCAGAGCTATTAAAACTTATCGACATTACTCGCGCAGAAGAAGGCTGCCTTAGCTACGATCTTCATCAAGACAATGAAAACCCAGCCCACTTCTTATTTTTCGAAAACTGGGCATCTCGTGAATTATGGCAAGTACATATGAATACTCAGCATCTAGCGGATTTCGTCGCGACGACCGAAGGGGCTATTGAGACGTTTGAAGTGAATGAAATGACCCATATTGGCTAATACTCGCAATAGGCATTAGCACGCACAATACATTCCCAGAGCTTATAGACTCTGGGATTTTTGTATATAGACTCTACCAATACTATTTGCTAACTTTAATCCAAATACACCATTTACTTAGCATGACAAATACTATGCAAATCCGTCAAATCAACGCCAGCTCTACCCTGTCTATACGTCATCAAGTGCTTTGGCCGAATAAACCAATAGAGTTTTGCAAGGTAGATGAAGATGAACTTGGCGTACACTTTGGTGCATTTAAAAACGAACAACTGGTATGCGTGGCTTCGGTATTTATCACCGCTAGTAATGCCAGACTGCGCAAGTTTGCCACTCTCCCCCAAGAACAAGGCAAAGGTATTGGCAGCGCAATGATCCGCCATATTATTGAGTATTTAACCCAGCGCAATATCGATGTGTTTTGGTGTGATGCCCGTGAATCGGCGATCGACTTCTACCATAAATTTGATATGCATACCGAAGGAGAGCGCTTTTATAAAAGTGAGGTGGCGTATTTTAAAATGATATTAAGCGTACCCAAGGCGCAGCGTTAAACCTGAGTGCTCACTGCAAATCATCAGCATCAAACCTAGCACGACGAGCTTCCACCAGCGAGCATTGAGTCAGTTCCATCAATTCAGACAACGTCATGTTTGGATCTTCAACTAACAACCTCTTCAAACGCTGTTGTGGTGATTCCAACTTATCTTGGTGTTGCTGCAATGCAGGTGTAATTTTTCTAACTATAAATGCTAACGATTCCGGATGCCGCACATTAATACACTGACAAAACGTCTGTATCTGCAATGCCTCGCCACTGATCATCCAATTGCGACTGCGACGCACCCGTTTTAATTGGCAAGCATGTTGCTCTGCCAATCGCTTTGCTTCTTTCACGGCATCACCGCCTACCCTGTGTATAAGAGAAGGTAATGATATGCTTATGTTGGTATCAATCACACATCACCATGATCTGACGTGACAGCGTCACCAAGCATTGACCTAACCCAGCATTTAACTAAAGGTACTGATATATAAGGCTTCAACCTTGTCTCTCGCCCATTGCGTTTTTCTTAAAAACTTCAATGAGGACTTGATCGAAGGATCATTGCTAAAGCAATTCACACGTACTTCGGCGTACAAACCACTCCACTGGTAATGCTCAACTAATCGAACTAAGATCTTTTCTAAAGAAAGCCCGTGTAATGGGTTATTGGGTTGTTGCTGTGTCATAAATTACTGCCCGTTTAAGGATTTTGAAAAATTGTGCACAATGTGACTCTAAATCAAAGACGATGCAATCAAAATTCGTCATTATGCGCACTTTCTGATACTCATCGCATTAAGTTGGCCTATCCCATGAAATTACTCGCAGACAAAACAGGGGAGCTTTTTCTAGAAATCCTCAATCAGCAAGGTGACTCAGTGACAGTGCAATTCATCAGTAATGAAGGAGTGCATAAAGGAAAACCTTTCAAGGATTCTTTAACTGGGTTGTTTCTCGCTGGGTGGTCACATCGCTCAACCTCGACAGCCATTGGTCTGCAACGCTTTAAACAAGGGATACTGCAAGATGCAAAAGTCAGCTTTGCTCTACACCAACTTTTTCCTTTGGGACGCAAAGTAAAATTGCCGAATGGAGAGCTAGGTATTATTGCAAGCTATGCGAACACACATGCGGATGGTTATTTCATGTACTTGCGTATAGAAGGGGTTTTGCATCGTCATAAAATTACCCCTGACTGGGAGCTGCAACCTTCAGAGAAATTACTCATGCTACCTTACTACCCTGCCCCTCTAACAAAAGCTGAGCAGAAAGCAATACAAGAGTACGATGTATGGGCGGGTGGATTTTAAGCTTGGTATTCACAGACTAACCTGAGACAATCCGTCTCGAATCAATTTATTAAGGTCAAAGATGAAACTTTTAGTTCGTAACCTGTCTCGCCAAATGACAGAACATGAAATTCGTGTTCTATTTTCTGAACACGGTGACGTGTCCGTGTGCAACCTAGTACTAGACCAAGAAACTGGTCTGTCTAAAGGGTTTGCATTTGTCGAGATGGCAGACACTGAACAAGCAAAAGCCGCAATGGCAGCGCTTGACCAAAGCAACGTGCAAAAAAGTAAAATACGAGTCAAGCTCGCTAAAAACTAGTGATATTAAAAAAGCCAGCTAAAATACATCAGCTGGCTTTTTTATTTAAATTCAATTACTTAGTAGAAGCTTTCGTTTTTTGGCTCAGACAATGTTAATACCGTAGAGCAACCCAGTAACACCACTTTTAATCCCAGTACCGCACTCACTACAAAGATCCCATCAACTGATAAACCGCTAATGAGCATCCCTAAGCAAATTAAAGTCACAGCAAGATCGATAGCGGGTAACACCAAACACTTAAAACTCTGCTGGCGAACCGTACGAACAATTGTCGAGACTTCATCCAATAGGAAATAGCCGATCACCATTGCCGCGATCGTAAAGAGTCCATGATCAGCCGACAAATTAATGGCCGATGAAGCAGCAAATAGCAGCACAATCAACGTCGCGTATCCTTTAAACCCTCTACCACTGACTACTTGCTGCAAAGAAGGAGCACTAGAAAATAGAAGAAGCATCAGCACCACCGCTAAGCTAGAAAGCCCTATGGTGAATAATTGAATAAAGATTTCACGCGGGATGAGCGGAAAAGCCATCGTCACAAACCCGAGAGCAATTGTCCCAACGCCCACGCCAACTCTTACTCGAGTGTTGTGGCTAAAATCAAGGCCAATATTGCTATTGGTTTTATCATCATGAACAGGTGGTTGATTAAAAGTGTGGATTGACATGAGTAAGTCCTTGTTCAGCAACGTAAATATACGTTGTCAGGTAAATAGGTCAATTGAACCGACTAGATACAGCACCCTTGTCTCAAACCATTATTAGTTTAGATCTACTAATTTGCAAAACAGTCAAAACTTACCCCTTATCTCGACAAACCTTTGCAGGTTTAGATGAACTCGATAATGGGCGCAATACTCTAGAAGTGATAAAGCATCTACAACAATTTTGTAAATGCTTTAAGACCCAAAATAATTACTGAGTGGACAACTCCCTTAATAGTGGAAAGGCTTGCTTGGTTTTTTCCTTTGTAGCAACGAATCCGATCATCACATCTTCTTCGTTAAATGCTTTTGCTACAATTCCTTCAGCATGTACATCTAGATTCCACCGACTCACTGCACTTTCTAAAGTTGTGCCGCCAATCTGAATCGGATAACTAGGTGTTTTTACCTTCACCATCATATTAGGTAGTACCACAGAGGTACGTTCACCCAGTAGCGTTTTCGCCAATGACGACGCACTTATTACCGTTGGTTGAAGATAGGCTCTTACTTGGCCATTCTGCTCCGCACAATCACCCAATGCATAAATACCTTCACAAGACGTTTGCATAGCCTCATCTACACAAATACCTCGTTCAGTAGATAGGCCAGCATCTTTTGCTAAGATAATATTTGGAATCAAACCGGTACAGACTATTACTTCATCAACCTTGACTACGTCGCCGTTGTCTAACGATACTACAAATTGCCCATCAGATTTTGCGACCTGTTTCACGACTTGACCTAATTTAAGGTCAACATTCATTAATCTCATCGATTGATCAAGCTTTAAAGCAATAAGCTCAGGTAATTGGTTGGACATTAAATGCGCACTTGGCTCGGCTAATGTCACTTTTTTGTTAGCAAATGCAAGATCCATGCTGATCTCGACACCGATTAATCCCCCACCAATGACCATCACTGATCCCGCTTTATTTAATCGCGTTTCGTGTTGTGTAAACTCTTGTAAGCTATTTAAGGTGATGGGCTGACTCTCTTTTAAGCCATCAATAGGCGGTATAAAAGCACTAGCCCCCGTAGCTAACACTAAGCTTGAGTAAGCAAAATGTTGGCCGTTTGCCACGACCGTTTTTTGTTCAACATCAATGCGACTGACCCAATGCTCTACACACAGTTCAATATTTTGCTGCTCAGCAAATTCACCGGCCGTCGCCGTGATCAAATCTTGTGGTGATTGCTGCTTGGACACAACATGGCTCAAATCAGGCTTGTTGTAATCATGACCTTCATCAGCAGTAATAACGCGAATAGGGACTTGAGCGTTAGAACGGCGCAATGTTTTAACAAGTTGGTAAGCGGCAAAGCCACTGCCAATGATAGTAATTGGGTTCATAACAATCCTCTTAACGGTTGTGGGCAACAAAAACGTCTTTGCCTAGATTACAATCTGGACATAGAAAATAATCAGGAACATCGCTCCAAGTTGTACCCGGTTCTACGCCTTGATTTGGTTCGCCAATTGCAGGATCGTAAACCCAGTTACATACCGTACAAATCATGCATTGGCAATCATCACCGTGAGCTTCTTGAGTTGCTACTGCTGTCTTCGCGACAGGTACTGCTACAGATAAAGGTTGAACATCCGCATCTTCAATGATCATTGGCGGAACGTTTAGTTCATGTAGCGCCCATTGCTTTGCCACTTGTTGACCGTGTGCACGACAAATACGCATGGCTTTACCATCGGGGCGCCATTTGCTTTTAAGGCCCGCAACCGTTTCAAAACCTGCGTCGGTTAAACGCGAATGAATGCGATCAACCGCTCCACCATTCCAACCGTAGCTACCAAATGCACCCGCTTTTTTTTGTTTGAAACGTAGACCGGTTATTTCCTCTAGCATGCCTGCAACTTTTGGCATCATGACGTTGTTCATGGTAGAAGACCCAACCAAAATACCTTTAGAGCGGAAGACTTGCGCTAAGATTTCATTCTTATCTTGGCGAGCGACGTTAAATACTTTCACTGCCACGCCAGGATCAACGTCATGGATACCTTGTGCAATAGCATCTGCCATCATACGAGTGTTGTTAGACATTGAATCGTAGAAAATAGTAATGCGGTCTTCTTGATAATCATCCGCCCACTGCAAGTATTTCTCAATGATTTGTACAGGGTTGTCGCGCCATACGATGCCGTGCGATGTAGCAATCATATCGACAGGTAGATTGAAGCTAAGCACCTCTTTAATTTTGGCAATGACTAGGTTGCTAAATGGCGTCAGGATGTTTGAGTAGTAGCGTAGGCACTGCTCCATCAATTCAGCTTGGTCAACTTCATCGTTGAACAAGTGCTCATCACAGTAGTGCTGACCAAATGCATCGTTACTGAATAGAATTGCGTCACCCGTTAGGTAAGTCATCATGCTGTCTGGCCAATGCAACATTGGAGATTCTACAAACACAAGTTGTTTGCCGTTACCAATATCAAGGCTATCACCTGTTTTCACCGTGTTGAAGTTCCACTCAGGGTGATGATGGTGGCCAACAATTGAATCAATCGCCGCTTCAGTGCAATAAATAGGTGTGTTTGGAATACGCTCAAGTAATGCAGCCAATGCACCCGCGTGATCTTCTTCAGCATGGTTAATTACGATGTAATCGATCGTGTTTAAATCAATTTCCATTTCAAGATTTTGCAAGAATTGATAGCTGAAACGATGATCAACAGTGTCGATGAGTACTGTTTTTTCTTCACGGATAAGGTAGCTGTTGTAACTGGTCCCCTTCGTCATTTTAAACTCGGTACCGTGGAACTCTTGAATTTCCCAGTCGCGTTGACCCACCCAGTGAACGTTATTTTTTACATGAATCGTCATTTTTGATGCCTTGTTGCTGTGTTTTCAAATAAGAAGTACGCCTCTTACAGCATCAAACGTGCCAACTTTTTAAGTCATTGAAAAATCTAGATTATCTATTTTACTCTTTGACAATATTGTTTTATTGACAATGAATATTCATTGTCTACATGACAATTTTGTAAATTTAACAAATGGTGGAATTCCCAATTATCTGCCAATACAAAAACGCAGCCGCCTTAAAATAAATTAAGGCGGCTGCGTTTAATCGTGCTGCAATGTGCTTATCATCACCGATGATTGAGTTGATAGAAGGGTTTACTTACCAATAATTCTCTGCGCTGAAATGCCCAGTTCGTCTTCTTAGGTGTTTGTTATAGCCTCTATCCGTTAGGCTCTGAGCGGTGTCTCGCACCATTGCGGGATTGCCACACAAGTAAACAAAACTTCTATCCATATCTAATTTTATCCCTACCTGAGACTCTAATATGCGCTTTTCTATTAGATGAGGAACTCGCCCTTGTAAACTGCCCGAAACCTCTTCTCTAGAAACAATAGGAACGTATTTAAGTTTTTCTCCAAACTTCTGTTTTAGCGCTAAAACTAACTCTTTATACACTAAATCTTTTTCGTAACGCACCGCATGTACAAGTACTACATCTGTATAATGTTCTGGAAATTCATCGCCTTGCAACATTGAGAAGTAAGGGCCTATGCCCGTCCCTGTTGCGATCAACCACAATTGAGTCGCGTGCGCAGGGACTTCCTCTAACGTCATAAAACCTGCACATTGCTCGCCAACCATAACTTCATCATTGGGATAAAGTGTGTGCAAATTTGGCGATAACGCGCCATCAGGATCAGCAATAATCAAAAATTCCAATTCACCTGTTTCCACGTAGTCTTGGGGTGAATTGACGATAGAATACGCTTTGCGCAAAAACTCGCCACTTTGATCATACATGCCCAATTTAGTAAATTGACCCGCAATATAAGAAAGCCCAGCCACCTTAACTCGCAACGAAAAGAGTCGCTCAGTCCAATCCACTCTTGAAACTACTGAACCACAAACAAACCCAACATGTGGAGTCATTACACCTCACCTCTGTCTATTTTATTCTATTTAATTTAGTACAAACCTAAGCAATAGGCATGCCAACTTAAATTTAGGCTTTAAATTCAGTTGCTTAACCTTATTAACAGAATATTGTTATCATCATGACAATATCAAGCAGTATATCTAAATGACAAGACTTTGTTATACTGACAAAATATCAATTCAGGAATAGTATTTAATGACTCAGTATAAAAGCGAATGGATACAAGTTGCGCGCGATATTACCTCTGGGATATCAGAACAAGATCGCTTTGAGCGCCTGCTGGTTACGATACGAGATATGTTGCAATGTGATGCCGCAGCTTTATTATTGTTTCAACAACAACACTTTATACCTCTTGCGATAAATGGTCTTAGTGAAGATGTGTTAGGTCGCCGCTTTAATATAGATCAGCACCCAAGACTAGAAGCCATTGCTCGAGCAGGTGATATTGTACGCTTTCCATCTGATAGCGACCTCCCAGATCCTTACGATGCACTCATTCCCAATCACGCCCAAAAACTGGAAGTGCATTCCTGTATTGGTTTACCATTATTTCAAGAAGATCGATTAATCGGCGCTGTCACTATTGATGCCTTTGATCCCACACAATTTAATGATTTCCCCGATGATGATTTCCGCTTAATTAGCGCCCTCGCCGCCAACAGTTTACATACCGCATTATTGGTGGCAAAACTGGAACAAAATATAGGGGTTGCTTCTCTACCAAAACGCAAAAGAACCCAATACGCGCAGATGGATATCATAGGGCAATCGCAAGGCGTTATCGATCTAAAATCCCATATCTCCGCCGTTGCCAATACCGATTTATCCGTTTTAATCATGGGGGAAACGGGGGTGGGTAAAGAGCTCGTTGCACACGCTATTTACTCTCAGTCGAATCGAAAAGCCGAATCCTTTGTCTATCTAAACTGCGCAGCATTGCCGGAATCTGTGGCAGAAAGTGAGCTATTTGGTCATATTAAAGGCGCGTTCACTGGAGCCATCAGCGATCGTAAAGGAAAGTTCGAACTGGCGAATAAAGGCACACTATTTCTTGATGAAGTGGGTGAACTCTCGCTAGCGCTACAAGCAAAACTGCTCAGAGCATTACAATACGGCGATATTCAACGTGTCGGTGATGATCGGAATATCAAGGTCGACGTTCGAATTATCGCGGCAACTAACCGAACGATGCATGAAGAAGTAAAACAAGGCCGTTTTCGTTCGGATCTATACCACCGTTTAAGCGTATTCCCTATTTTTGTTCCTCCTCTTAGAGAGCGAGGGAAGGACGTCATTTTATTGGCTGGATTTTTTGCTGAGCAGTGTCAGCACAAACTCAACATCGCCAGTATTACGCTCGATGCCGATGTATTGATATTGCTGCAAAACAACCCTTGGGAAGGTAACGTGCGAGAGCTTGAACACGCAATAAAACGTGCCAGTGTGATTGCTAAGGCTGAAAGTAATGCACCTCACCTGATATTAAAAGCGCACCATTTCCAGTTCACTCATTCTGAGCCTATCAAATCATCTACGATCAGCATGAGTCCTTCATCGGACACGCCTGAATTCACGATTGATGATTATCAGGGTCTACCGCTAAAAGACGCCATCGAGCAATTTCAAATGAAGTTAATCCAGTCTACCTATTTGCATAATGAGCAAAAATTAAGTGCCACAGCGAAACAGCTAGGACTGAACCCGGGTAACTTACACCGATTAATGAAGCGACTAGGATTGAAATAATCGACGTCAATCATGAGCGGCAGACACACTCTATATCATGGTCATTGATAAGACCTGTCGCTTGTAAAAATGCATATAAAGTAGTGCTGCCTAAAAACTTAAAGCCTCGTTTCTTTAAATCTTTCGCTAATTGATCAGACAATGCGGAAGTAGCAAGTGGCGTGTCGCCTTTGGTACGAATATCGATAGGTTTATTGTCCACATATCCCCAAATAAACTGGCTAAAGCTGCCAAACTCAGCTTGAATGTCTAAAAAAAGCTGCGCGTTATTGATGGCCGCTTCTATTTTTGCTCGATTACGAATGATGGCACTATCGAGCATTAATTCCTCAACCTTAGCAGAAGAAAATGTCGCGACGATTGCAGGGTCGAAATCGGCAAACGCTTGTCGATAACCTTGGCGTCTTTTTAAAATGGTATACCAACTCAATCCTGCTTGGGCGGACTCTAAGATTAAAAATTCGAAAAAGATCTTATCGTCATAAACAGGTACGCCCCACTCTTTGTCATGATACTCCACATAGTCTGGCTTACTTTCATCCAACCAAAAACATCGCTTCATTCTCTGCTCCTTAGCCTTCTTCTCACTTAAATGGAAAAGGCTGACACTTGGCCAGCCTTTAACAGATCATAAACTCTTTCCCACAATTATGCTTTCACTACCTCAATTTTATGGAACAAACGATATAATACGGGCACCACAATCAAGGTCAGCACCGTCGCAAAACCTAAACCGAACATGATAGTTACCGCCATTGGTTTAAAAAAGATATCCGGAAGCAATGGAATCATACCCAAAATCGTCGTGATGGCAGCCATACATACTGGGCGTACACGACTGAGTGCGGCTTCAACAATCGCTAAATACGGCTCTTTACCTGAGTGCATTTCAAGCTCGATTTGATCGATAAGCACAATACCATTTTTCAGAAGCATTCCCGATAAACTCAAGAAACCCAGTAGCGCCATAAAGCCAAATGGAGTATTGAGTACCAGTAAACCCGTGGTCACACCAATTAAGGCCAATGGCACAGTGAGCCAGACAATCAAAGGTTCTTTAACCGAGTTAAATAAGAATACCGTAATTAGGAACATAAACAGATAACCCATCGGCATACTGGAAAATAACGAACCTTTGGCTTCGTTTGAAGACTCGTATTCCCCACCCCACTCTAAGCTATAACCCGGCGGCATTTCAATCGCTTCAATTTGCTGTTGGATTCGAGCTTGCAAAGTAGCAGCCGTTTCACTACCCAAGATGTCAGGGTCGGCAAATACCGTCAGCATACGCTTTCTGTTTTTACGGACAATTAACGGATCTTCCCAACGTACTTCATTGCCGAGCGTAATTTGCTGTAAAGGAATGTAGTCATTTAACACTGGACTCCATATTTTCATACCATCGATGTTTCTAAAGTCAATTCGCTCTTTTTCAGTAAGACGCGTTACGATAGGCATTAAGGTTGTTCCATCTCGATACACTCCCACCGTCAGACCAGAAAAACTCATCTGCAAAAAGTCATCCACATCATTTTTACTGATGCCGTAACGACGAGCCTGACTTTCATTAAATAGTGGCTCGATAATTTTAGTACGCTCGCGCCAATCATGGCGTACCCCAGTAGCTCCAGGATCGGCATTGAGAATATCCACCACTTTTGCAGCAATGCCGCGCATAATTGTGGGATCAGAGCCTATAATTCTGGCCTCTATTTTTGCGCCTCCGCTGGGCCCTAGTTCAATCTGCTTGAGCTTATAATCAATTTCCGGGAAATGTTCAGAGACGTAGCCTTGATATTTATCCATGATGTCGTGCAACACTTCATAGCTTTCTACACGAGTGACGATTTCACCGTAAGCCGCATAACTTTTTTCAGGCGTATAAGTGAGCATGAAGCGAGCTAAACCTTTACCTGAGGTCGTGGTCACAGCCTCTACACCGTCTTGTTGCAATAACCAACTTTCGATGGCTTTTAGTTTGGTATTAGTCACGCGAATATCGCTACCTTCTGGCAACCAGACATCAGATAAAAACATCGGCGTGGTGGACGATGGGAAAAAGGCTTGTTTGATAAAGCCAAATCCATAAATACTGGCCGCGAGCGCCAATACTAAAGTGCCCATCGTAAGCCATGCTCTGCGCATACAAAACTCTAAGAATTTTTTGTACCACACGAACAAGAATCCATTGTATGGATCATCATCGGCATTGCCTTTAAATTTCTGTCCTTTAAAGAACATGTCAGCAAAGAACGGCGTCAATGAAATCGCGGTAAACCATGACAGCATTAAAGAGATCAGCAATACAGTAAATAGGGTTCGACAGTATTCACCCGTAGAATCTTCCGATAAACCGATTGGGGCAAAGGCCGTAACCGCGATCACTGTCGCCCCCAGTAATGGCCATTTGGTCTGGGTGACAATATCCGTTGCCGCTTGCAGGCGCGTCCGGCCTCGTTGTGTGCCCACTAATATGCCTTCGACCACCACAATGGCATTGTCCACCAGCATGCCCAGTGCGATGACCAACGCCCCCAGAGAAATACGTTGTAAATCAATGGCGAAATACTTCATAAACACAAAAGTACCCAGTACCGTCACCAGCAAAATCAAGCCAATTAGCAAACCTGAACGTAAGCCCATAAAGAACAGCAGTACGACAATAACAATCGCCACCGCTTGCCCTAAACTCACGACAAAACCACTGACCGACTTATCAACTTCCTTAGGTTGGCTGTAAATCTCGGAAATGGAAATGCCCACAGGTTGCTGATATTTCAGCTCAGCCAAACGCTTGTCGAGCTTTTGACCAATATCGACAACGTTTACCCCTGCGTTAAAAGAAACGCCCATGTTGAGCGCAAAGTTACCGTTGTAATTGACAATATTGGTTGGAACATCAATGTAACCGCGCTTAACCTCAGCGACATCGCGTAAATAAATCAGCCCGGAATTTTCTTTAGCTGAATCAGTGATGATCAAATCACCCAACTGTTCCACGTTTTTAAATTCACCCGTAGGATGAATGCGAATATATTCATCTCCGATACGCACGGCACCCGCAGGTGAAATGGTATTTTGCGTATTCAATAAATTCGTCACTGTGCTCGGTGAAATACCCAAAGTATTCAGGCGTTTCATCGACATTTCGATGAAGACTTGCTCTTGTTGATCCCCAGACACAGACACTTTACTCACGCCATCAACCAGCTCAAGCTCTCGGCGTAAATAGTCTACATAGTCAAGTAGCTCTTTATAGGAGTACCCTTCGCCGGTCACTGCAAGCAATACCCCATAGACATCACCAAAGTCATCAATGACCGATGGCGTATTCACGCCTGGAGGTAAACTCCCTTCCAAATCGGTCACTTTACGGCGCAATTCATCCCAAATCTGTGGCAAGTCATCTGGACCGTAGTTATTTTTCATGGTCACGGTAATTTGCGATAATCCGCGACTGGAAATGGAATTGACTTCATCTACATACGTTAATTGTTGAATGGCTTTTTCTAGAGGGTACGTCACCTCTTCTTCAACTTGCTGAGGCGTTGCGCCCGGATAGCTAGTGACCACCATTGCATCTTTGATAGTAAAGGCCGGGTCTTCTAAACGCCCTAATTCAAAGAAAGAGGCAATACCACCAAAAAAGAAGATTAAGGAGATCATCCAACTGATCACCTTATTTTTTATAAAGTACGCGGCAATGCCTTTTGTGCCATCGTCCATTTGCTGATCGAGATTATTCTGGCTCATAAAGCAGCCTCCTTACTCACTACTTCCACCGCCGATCCCTCTCGCAGTTTAGACAAACCTTTAATGACGATTTGTTCCGCACCATTAAGGCCACCAATAATTTGCACCGTTTTATCGCGCATCTTGCCCAGTTGAACCTGTTGCTTACGGACGGTGTTTCCCTCAAGTACCCAAACGTAGGTTTCAGTGCGATCCAAGGTATCACCATCGGCATTGACGACCGCGCTCAATGGAATGTCAGAGCCAAAGCTTACATTTAATCCTGCATCACTACTTTTGGCCGTCACTTCTAATGCCATACCATCTAAAATAATTTCGTTTTCTGGCATCGGCATAATTAAGGTCAGATTGTAAGTGCCAGTAGCCGGATCAGGCTCGGTGGTAAACTCTTTGATTTTTGCATCATAAACGTTGCCACTTTCCACCTTCACTTTCGCGGTCACCTTTCTGAGATCCCGCTGAGTTGGCTGGTGAACAAACAAACGGTCAGGCACTTGAATCAAGACTTCAACTTCGTCCGTGCTATGGATATTAACGATCTGTTGCCCTACTTGAACATTTTCAAACCTGTCCGCACTCACTCGGGAAATAATTCCGTCTGTGGGCGCTTTTAAAGTCGTAAATTTCAAATACAGCTGAGCCAATTTTAAATCAACCAATGCTATGCTTCTTTGCGCGGCCAATTCATCAAATTGAGATTGTGCCAGCAAGCCTTTGGCAACCAAAGGCTTGGAACGTTTGTATTGGCTGTTTATCGCAGCATAACTTGCTCTGGCATTATCTAGGGCGATGTTAAAGTCACGGGTATCAAGCTGAGCCAATAAATCCCCTTTCTTTACCCTGTCCCCTTCATTGACCACCAGCTTGGTTATCTCTCCTGATACTTGAAAACTAAGATGAGAGCGCAGGGCTGCTTGTGCAACTGCTGGAAAATAGATTCGGTCGCTGGCCTGCGGTTTACCCAGTTGCAATACTTCTACTTTTGCTACAGGTTGAACAGGCTCTACCACTGGTTTCTCACAGCCCACTAATACCGTGGTAAATACAGCCAATACGAATCCTTTACAGAGCCATTTAATCGGGCGCATCATAAGCCTCTCTCCTTGATCCACTCTCTCACCTTCATCCCTGATTTAAGCTCCTTCACTCCAGATACAATGATTTCATCACCATCCTCTAAGCCTGAAACCACGGCGCCTAAGGGACTTAACGACACGGTGACTTGTTCAACACTTGAGTCTTGTTTGACTCGCCAAACGCATTGCTTGTCACCACACTCAAACAATGAGGTCGTTGGTAATTTTGAAGGTTTTGTTTTTGGAATAGTGACATGAATATTGCCTGACATACCCGGTAAAATGCCAAGATCGCTGGGTCGATCCATGATCATGGTGACTTTGTAGCTTCCTGTAGAGTTGTCAGATTCAGTATCAATTTCTTGAAAGGTCAGCGGGAATTTTTGATTTGGGAACGAATCAAACACCATGTACGACTGAAGTTCAGTATGTTGGTCAAGACGATTTAGCATCGAGTCAGGCAGTGGAAAGATGACTTTCAGTAATTCATTAGACTGAATATTCATTACCCCTTGCTTTGCAGCAACATACTCATGGTTATCAATATTAATCAAAGAGATAGTGCCATCAAAAGGCGCAATAAGTTTAGTATAGCTATAGTTTGCTAACGCTTGGTCGTAGTTAGCTCTGGCGGATTTAAGTTTTGCTCTAGCCTGATCAAACTCCTGCTCAGACACCACTTTATCGGCAATTAACTTTTTACTACGATCAAATTGTACCTTGGCAAGGTCGTAATTTGCTTTTGCTTGCATGCGCAGTAGTTTGTACTCCTGATCATCAAGCACTGCGAGAACATCGCCTTTTTTCACTTGCAATCCCGCAATTGCAGGTAACTCTAGTAACTCACCAGGAACCCTAAACGCCAATACTGCTCGGTCTCCGGCCGCAGAGCTGGCAGGAAATATACGCTCAAAGCTTTTATCACCGACCGACACAGTAAAAAACTTAGCAGGACGAGAGTCCGGCTCCGAGATGATGGCTTGCTTTTCACCACAGGCGGTGAGGCCAAACACAGCAAACAGCACAACAAACCAGTGAGTACGCATAATATTCCCTTATTTCGCGACATTAACACTAATCATATATGTATCAAGATGTTATATCTAGGTTGCACCGATATTTCTTTTTTGTTTACAGGCAGGAAAAGGAAGATAATTCGACGGGAGTATAAAGGTGCTCAATTCGCGCTATTAAGCACCGAAAAGTACCCACTAGATTGAATGTTTGCCATCTACAACCAAAAATGATCATACCGAAGTATGATCATTTTCATTGTAAAGCCGTTAATAATCGCTAGCTATGATTGAGCTTGGTGAAATATTTGTTCCGTTTTTAACTCTGTCATGGCACGAATTTGACGCCAAATATAATAAAAAATACCTAACATCATCAACATACTTGGGATCGCAATTACCGGGTAGCTATATAATGTTAACTTACCCAGCTCTTCGTTAAACGCAGGCGTCCCCGCAGGGCTGGTCACGATATAAGTGGCTAATACATAATTCATTATAGAAGAGAAAGCAAAAGTACTGGCAAAGAGGTAGTTTGAATTCATCAAGCAGCGATCAAAGGCTTGTTCATTACCCGACTGTTTTAAACGCTCTTCAATTAAAGACAAATTTAAAATCGACTTATTGAACACCAGCTTTTGCATTAGCGGGTGACGAGTAAATGTCGATCCTAGCACCGCCATACCGATTAACCCCGGAATAAGCGCTTCTTTAAAGGCCAGCCACTGTGTATCAAGCTCAAGCAAACCAATGCCACCGGTAAGAAGTACACTAATAAAGCCCAACGCTGAAATAAAATTAAACTTCTTGTCGCGAATCAGCTCTAAGCCACCATAAGCCACAGGGAAAGCCAGTGCAACGATAAGCGAATACACTGTACCTAGATGCTCTTCACCACTGAACTTCATCAAGATAAAGGAAGGGATAAAGACATTAAAGAGGATCTCAAACAGTGGATTTGACTTCTTTTTAGCAACGTTACTCATAATTTACCCGTCTCAGGTACCGTGTTCTGATTTAATGGAGGAGGATTGTTCCTTGCGTTGTTGCAAATGTAAAGCATTTAAGCCTAAAAATGGTAACAAGAAATACTAAACCGATAAAAAACTAACATTCCCTACTCATCAATCCCACCTCTGATTAAACCCACTCTGCATCACTTTTTTATCCACAACACCATCTTGTTTCATTCAATAATGTCGACTAATTCGCACTATACCTAGACTAAAAATTCATCGTATACAGCAAAATATATCAGTGGACAACCGTTGCTATCGTTCAATATTTCACTTCATATTTAAACTTTGATCTATACCTCCCTGTGATTACTCACTTGGTTATCCATGGCAAAACTGTCTATCGAGTCACATAAACTCATACAATATTATTGTAATCTTTTCGTCATCAAATAAAGGACACACTGAATTAAGTGAGAAACAATATGAAAAAAATGTATTTAGCACTAGCAATCGCAGGTCTACTAGCAGGTTGTGCAACTCAAGGAAATAACGCACCAGAAAAAGCGACAGCGCCTGCGGCTTCTTCATCAATGGCTATGGTAACTGGCGATAATCTAATTGTTGATCCACAAATTAGTGATTTCCGTGCTAACAGTGGTAAAAGTGACGTTTGGGTAAAATATTCAAACAAAAATGCGGGTCTTGGTGATGTAGGTAGTTCTAAAGTATCCGCATTCCAATCTGATGAAGGTTCAGCTCGTCTTCGCTTTATCAGTGCAAACGATGATTTCTCAGCCACTCCAGGTCTACTACAAACAGTGAATGGCCTAAAAGCAAACACTGATTACGTTTACTCTGTGTACTTTGAAGATAGAAAAGGCCCAATGTCACCAACAGCACTTCTAGCGGGTGTTCAAGGTATTGATGGTAAAGTGATTTCTGAGCAAACCGTGACAGCTGCTGACCTAGCAGATGCACCTCACGCTGACAGAAAATCATTCAAACAAGTTGTGGTAGAGTTCAACTCAGGCAACAACACTTCAGCAACGGTTTTTGCTAAGCTAAAAGTAGTTGATAAGTCTGCACTAGATATGGCCGGCAATATCGGTAAACAAACTGAAGTTCGCGTAGATGGCTTCTCTCTAACTGCAAAATAATCTTACTGGCTAAGACGATTTAGAGAACACATTTTAAATGCCCCATCATGATTCATGACGGGGCATTTTTATACCTGCAACTCTTTTGCTTTAAGACACAGATTATAAATTTCGAAATTCGGCGTGGGTTTGACGAGAATCAGATGTCACAAACGCTTCCATATCTCGCAGTGTCCCCTCAATTTCTGAAAAATCTTGCTCCATGATGGTTAATAGTTCTTTCGCAGAGCGCCCTGATTGCCACGGTTTTTGCTTCATTTGATGGTCAAACTGTTGCTGCCGAGTCTGAAATATTTGAGGCGACTGTTTTTCCAACATCAAACTAGTCGCAAAATACGCTAAAATCACCAGAAAGCCACCACCAAGAAGCGTGGCCGATACAAATAAAATGCGCACTACCCAAACTTCAAAACCAAATCGCGCCGCAATACCTGCACACACGCCAGTCAGTTTGCCTTTATGAGTGTCTCGGTATAATCCTTTCATTAACGCGACCTCCAATTAGGCGATTCCGCGTCCAAGATTTTTTCAAGGTTTTCAATTCTCTGCTTCATCGCTACCACTTTACTCGATAGCTGCTGTAACTGCTCTCTTTCACTGTCAGACAAACCTTGGTTTAACTTGCGCTGACTTCGGTAGTGCAGTATCAACCACAATGGAGCAACAAAAATCAAAAACACACTCAGTGGTACAGTGATCAGTGCTGTAGACATCTAACCCCCTATTTAATTAGTTATTAACGTCATCTTTCATTTTCTGAAGCTCTTTTTCTATCTCATCATCAGCTTGCAACTCTGCAAACTGATCATCTAAGTTGGACTGATTACCCATTTGGTAACTGTCCGCATCCGCTTCTAATCGATCAATTTTTTGTTCGTACTGCTCAAATTTAGCTAAGGTATCTTTGGTGCGACTGCTGTGCAAATGTTGTTGAATGTCTTTGCGACTCTTCGCGGTATTCTGACGCATAACCAAAGCCGATTGACGCGCGCGGGTTTCGTTGATCTTATTCTCAAGCTTCCCTACTTCATCACTGAGCTTATTAATGGTGTCTTCCACCAACGTCTGCTCTGAGTGAAGTGACGCTAGCACTTTATTCATACGCTGCTTTTCAACCAATGCTGCGCGAGCGAGTTCCTCTCTTTTATGACTTAACGCCAATTGAGCCTTTTGCTGCCAATCGGCTACTTGCTCTTCAACTTGAAGTATACGTCGTTGTAGGTCTTTACGCTCCGCTAACGCCTTAGCTGAATTCGTTCGCACCTCTACTAAGGTGTCTTCCATCTCTTGTAGAATAAGACGAATCATTTTTTCGGGATCTTCAGCCTTATCAAGTAGCGCATTGATATTGGAATTAACTATGTCAGCAAAACGAGAAAATATGCCCATTTTATTGCTCCTTGTTCTAAAGTGAGAATGATTCTAAATTGAAAGTGTCAGTCAAGCTGAAAGTTACAAAAGCACGCCGCGCATTGTTTCATCCAACCCCGTTAATGGAAACTTATCCAAATTGCGTGCCACAATTTAACTCCGTCATATTGTGAGAGATATTCCCAACCCAACACCTTAACCAGCCCCCTTACTATGGGGGATTTACATGCCTTGCAACATAAACAGCACCTACGTCTCACTGTTGTTGATTCAAGCGTAAATACTTTGACATTACTGCCAAATAGTAAATTATTAACCACTAATCGGTGAAAAATACCAATAGGCATACAGATGAAACAGACACTCATTGGTCAATCCAGCCTTTTTCTTGCGGTATTAGATAAAGTATCCAAACTGGCAGCGATAGAGCGCCCCGTATTAATCATGGGAGAAAGAGGCACAGGGAAAGAGTTGATTGCGCAAAGGCTGCATTATCTGTCAAAGCGGTGGGACAAACCTTTAGTCAGCCTTAACTGTGCCGCTTTAAGTGAAGGCATCGTCGATTCCGAGCTCTTTGGCCATGAAGCGGGGTCATTTTCCGGTGCAACAGGCAAGCATTTAGGCCGTTTTGAGCGCGCAGAAGGAGGGAGCCTGTTTCTTGATGAACTGGCAACAACGCCCTCTTCAGTTCAAGAAAAGCTACTGCGAGTGATCGAATACGGTGAATATGAACGAGTGGGCGGTCGCAAAACCTTACACTCTGATGTGCGATTGATCTGCGCCACCAATGTCAATCTTCTAGAACTTGCCCAGCAAGGAGCATTTCGCTCTGATCTGCTCGATAGACTTGCCTTTGATGTCATCCTACTCCCTCGTTTACAACAACGACGAGACGACATATTGCTGCTTGCCGAGCACTTTGCCCTGCGTATGTGTCAAGAGCTTGCACTGCCTCTGTTTGCAAGCTTTAGTGCGCAATGTCAGCAAAGACTGCTTGAATACGCATGGCCGGGAAATGTTCGTGAATTAAAAAATGTCGTGGAACGCGCTGTCTATCTCAATCCCGATCCCGCGCAACCAATCTCTGAGATAATCTTTAATCCCTTTGCAGGGCTTAATGAAGTTGGCAACACAGAAAATCCAAGTCCATCTCAGCAAGATATTGAAAATTCGACAATTTCTTTACCACTGGATTATAAGCACTGGCAACAAACACAAGATATTCAGCTATTAAAACAAGCGTTACAACACGCTCAACATAATCAAAAGAACGCCGCCGGTCTGCTAGGCTTGAGTTATCATCAATTTCGCGGAATGCTCAGAAAGTACAAAATGGTTTGAGATCAAACGCTAACCTAATGGAGCTTCCAAGATAGAAGTGTTAAATTATGCAGTTCATTTTTAAAGAGCAATCAATGGTACGTCAGAATATGCAGACGGATATCTGGAAAACACTGAAACTTGGATTTCTAGGTGCGTGCTTCTTAGCCTTAACCGGGTGTGGCGAAGTCAACGTTTCCCATCAGATAAAACAAGACGGTTTCATTTTTTGTGGTCAAGGAACACCCAGCTCTTTCAACCCACAGCTGGTCAATAATGACCTAGCCGCTGATACGGTTGCTCCACAAATTTTTAATACCTTAGTGCATTTTTCCAACCTAAATTCGGTTTTAGAGCCAATGCTTGCCACAAGTTGGAGCGTCGATAAATCCGGTACTCGCTATCAATTTAATCTACGTAAAGGGGTGTCATTTCAAACCACTGCTTGGTTTACTCCAACCCGTGAATTTAATGCACAAGATGTGGTATTTACCTTTAAACGCGTCATTGATAGCCGTCACCCTTTCCACTATGTCGGTGGCGGGCACTACCCTTGGTTTGACGCCATTGGCTTTAAACACATATTAAAAGACGTTAAAGCCGTTGATGCACACACAGTGATTTTTGAGCTCTACAAGCCAGACAACACCTTTTTGTCTAATCTCTCAACAACCTATGCCAGCATTCATTCTGCCGAATACGCCAATGATCTGCTTAAGGCTGATCAAAAACAGCGCCTTGATCGCTACCCTGTAGGTACAGGGCCGTTTTATCTCGATCAATTTAGCGTCAATGATTTTATTCGCTTACGCCGCAATCCAGACTTTTGGGGTGAACCGGCTAAAATGAAACAGGTGGTGCTGGACATTACTTCTCGCGGAACCGGCACATTAGCCAAACTGCTCCGCAACGAGTGTGACGTTTTATTCTCGCCACGTTCAAGTCAAATACCGACGATTCGAGCTCACCCCGACCTTGAGCTACAAGCTTATCCAAGCATGAATGTAGCGTTTATTGCACTGCGCACTTTAAACCCAGCATTAAACGATGCGCGAGTACGAAAGGCATTGAATATCGCTATTAATCGAAACGCTATTATTGACTCGGTTTATTATGGCTACGGTGTCCCCGCCTATTCGGTATTGCCTCCCGAATCTTGGGCCTACGAAAAAAATTCACAACAAGTTCGTTATGATCGTAACTACGCCAGAGCGTTGATTCGTGACGCTGGCTATGCCAATGGGCTTGAGTTATCGATGTGGGTCTCTCTTGAACCGACCGCCTATAACCCTAGCCCTCGTAAAGTGGCAGAGCTATTGCAATCCAACTTTGCCGATATTGGCGTCAAATTGCACATTTACTTAGATGAACGTTCAACGTTTAAAAGCATTGCCGACGCCGATATGATTTTAACTGGATGGAATGCCGATACCAGTGATCCTGATAACTTCTTCCGCCCGCTACTTTCTTGCAACGCTGATCGCACTGTGGTCAATATTGCCTCTTGGTGTAATGCGGATTTTGACTCTTTAATTAATTTGGCAAAAGAAACAACTCAAAAGCGTTATCGTTTGAATTTATATCGTCAAGCACAAAACTTGCTTGATGAAGAAGTGCCTATTATTCCTATCGCACACGGTATGCAATTTAGAGCAAAACACAAAACATTAAAGGGGTTCAGTGATACCCCATCTAATACTTTGAGTTTTGAACACGTTGAGAGGAGAAAATAGTGTTTATATACACCGTTCGACGTTTTAACTTATTTATTATTACGTTGCTGATCTTAACCTTAGTCGGTTATAGCATTTTGCGATTGGACCCAACATCACCTTGGGCGATTTCTGATTTTTGGCAAGGTTGGTGGCTGTATTTACAAGAGATCAGTCATTTAAACTTTGGTACTACTGCGCAAGGTCAACCTGCTTTTGAAGAAGTCAAAATCGTGTTTAGCGCAACCTTAGAGCTGTGCTTTTTCGCCTTTATTTTGGCGCTTTGTATTGGCCTACCACTGGGAACACTCGCCGGTGTCAGACAGAATAAATGGTCAGACCGATTGATATCGTTCTTCTCTATGGCTGGCTATTCTGCTCCCCTATTTTGGGTGGCGCTATTGTTGGTCATGCTGTTTTCGCTTAGCCTTGAATGGTTGCCTATTTCTGGTCGCTATAACCTGCTATACGATATTCCTCATATCACCGGATTTGCGATGATTGATGCTTGGCTCAGTAATAGCCCGAACCGCGAAGCGGCGTTTGCCAGTGTTGTCATGCATTTAATCTTACCTGCTTTGGTACTTGCCCTTGCTCCAACCACTCACTTTATTCGTTTAATGCGTGCCTCCGTCGCCGATGTCATCGGTAAGAATTACATCCGCGTTGCGCGAATTAGAGGTTTGTCAAAAGTAGAGATCATTTTGCAGCACGTACTGAGAAATGCCATTCCGCCAATCATTCCCTTAATTGGTGTACAGTTATCAAGCATGCTGACGTTTGCCATTATTACCGAGTCCATTTTTAACTGGCCAGGTATTGGTCGTTGGCTGTTGGACGCGGTCGCAAATCGCGATTACGTTTCAATACAAGCAGGCGTCATGGTAGTGGCAAGCTTTGTATTGGCGACACAAATTCTGTCTGAGCTTATCGGCACTGTAATTAATCCACTGGCAAGGAAGGAATGGTATGCTAAATACTAGCGTCTATCTCGAGGAGAGCATACCCACTCAAAGAGAGCGTTTCTGGCGTCATTTCAGAAGCAATAATTTGGCCATGTTCGGACTGTGGAACCTAGGTTTCATTTTGATCATCACTTTAATTTCACCGTTTATTGCGCCACACGATCCATTAACGCAATCATCGGTGTTATTGCAGCCCCCTTCTTGGGCAAAAGAAGGGAGCATTGAATACTTTCTTGGTACAGACGATTTAGGTCGAGATATTTTGTCTCGCTTGTTGATAGGCTCTCAAATCACCTTGGGATCGGCCGTATCAATTACTTTAATCGCCGCCTTTATCGGGTGCATTATTGGCGCCTTGGCCGGTATGACCAAAGGGCTACTGTCCAGTATTCTCAATCACGTGCTTGATACCGTAATGTCAATTCCTTCATTACTGTTGGCGCTTATTTTTATCGCCTTTTTAGGTACCGGCATGACCTCTATCATGATGGCCATCTGTTTAGCACTGATCCCAAGATTTATTCGTAGTGTTTATCAAGCCATCCATACCGAGGTTGAAAAAGACTACATCATGTCTGCCAAACTCGACGGTGCAGACAATTGGTATTTACTGACAGTCTCAATCTTACCCAATGTATTAGCGCCAATTACCGCCGAGTTTACGTTTGCATTGACCGTGGCATTACTGGATATCACCGCATTAGGCTTCTTAGGGTTGGGCGCGCAAGCACCGAGTCCTGAATGGGGCGCTATTATTGGTGATTCCGTAGAGCTTATCTACCTTGCACCTTGGACCGTTGTCCTGCCCGGACTTGCTATCATGTACAGCGTAATCAATATCAACTTAGTGGGTGAAGGCATTCGTGACGCACTCAATGCGGGAGTCGAATAATGCCTGTTTTAGATTTTAGACACGTCACCATTGAAATAGAAACGCCGCAAGGAACGGTTAAAGCCGTCGATCGCATGAGTTTGACCATTAATGAAGGGGAAATTCGCGGTTTAGTCGGTGAGTCAGGATCAGGCAAAAGTCTGCTGGCCAAAGCTATTGTCGGTCTTGAAAAAGACAATTGGAAAATTACCGCCGATAGAATGCGCTTAGGCAATGTCGATTTGCTGGCTCTGAAGCCAAAAGAAAGACGTAAAGTTATTGCCAGTGAAATTGCAATGATCTTTCAAGAACCATCCACCTGTCTTGATCCGAGTGAACGAGTGGGCCAGCAACTGGCTGAATCTATCCCCTCTCGCACCTTTCAAGGTAAACTTTGGCAACGTTGGGGCTGGCGCAAAAAGACCTCCATCGCGCTACTTCATAAGGTTGGCATTAAAGAGCACTCCAGAATCATGCGCAGTTATCCGTATGAGTTAACCGATGGCGAATGTCAGAAAGTCATGATCGCCATGGCGATTGCAGCTAAGCCTAAAATTCTGGTGGCCGATGAGCCCACCAATGACCTTGACCCAATTACGCAAACGCAAATTTTAAAATTGCTTAGCCGTATGAACCAACTGCACAACACCACCATCATTTTGATTGGACATGATCTTGCTGCCATTACGCAATGGGCAAAGAAAATCACCGTGATGTATTGTGGGCAAAGCGTCGAATCTGCGCCAACCGAGCGTTTAATGACGGCAGCAAAGCACCCCTATACCCAAGCATTGCTTGAAGCATTGCCCGATTTTAGTGGTCGACTTCCTCATAAACAAAAGTTGCAATCGCTTTCTGGCAGTATTCCACCATTGCAACATTTACCTATAGGTTGTCGCTTAGGGCCTCGTTGCCCATACGCGCAACACAAATGCGTTAAAACACCGTTTTCTAAAAAAGAAAAAGGTCATAAGTACAGTTGTCACTTTCCTCTCAATACTAAGGTTGTTGAATGAGCTCACTATTAGAGGTTAGAAACCTAAGCAAAACTTTTGTTAACCGCTATGGCTTATTTAGAAAGCAACATTTTGAAGCGGTAAAACCGGTCAGCTTTACCTTAGAGCCAGGACAAACCTTGGCTTTAATTGGGCAGAACTCATCGGGAAAATCCACTTTAGCGAAAATGATTGCTGGGGTTATTGAGCCCAGTTCAGGAGAGATTTTCGTTAACGGTGAAAAGCTTGAGCATAAAGATTATTCCACTCGCTGCAAACTGATTCGAGTGGTGTTTCAAGATCCAAACTCTTCTCTTAATCCGCGCATTCAAATTGGGCAAATTTTAGAAGGCCCACTAAAACGAAACACAGCGATGACTCCTGAGGCGCGGAAAAAGCGCGTAATCAGCACCTTAAAGCGAGTGGGTTTACTGGCTGAACACGCCTATTTTTACCCACAAATGTTAGCCGCAGGACAAAAACAAAGGGTGTGTATTGCCCGAGCTCTTATCCTACAACCATCCATTATTATTGCCGATGAAGCACTCAACGGTTTAGACATGGCGATGCGCTCACAGATCATTAACTTGTTGCTGGAATTGCAAGATGAGATGGGACTGTCGTTTATCTATGTTTCTCAACAAATTGGTATTGTTAAGCACATCTCAGATAAAGTGATGGTCATGGCAAACGGTGAAGTGGTTGAAGCAGGAAATACTCAGCAAGTACTGTCTAACCCCGAGCACCCTATTACGAAAAAACTGGTTGATAATCATTTCTTTACTGCGCCAAACTATTCTAAATAACACCGACTAAAAAGGGCTGGATGATCACTCATCCAGCCCTTACATTTATTTAGTACTATTGGTATTACACAAGCTCAGCTTGTAGCCAAGGCCAGCCTTGCTTCTTACGGCTTAGCGTGTTTTCCATCATAAGTACGCCATTATCAGCGTGCTTGTCTAGCTTAGCGGCCCACTCACCTTTGTATAGAAGACGAGTTGTAGCTGTGGTGATGTCCGTTAGCATCACAGCGGCAAATGCTAGGCTATCTTCTTCACAACGACGCACTAAATCTTGCTCTAGAGCGTCAATTTGACCGTCAACTTGTTCTAAAGTTGCTAGCTCGATTTGACCTACAACCACATCACGACCATTGAATGGGTACGCTTTAAGATCTTTCTCAACAAGTTGTGCTGGCGTTAGACCTTCGATGTCCGTTTTCGCAATCAATAGTGCTTTGATGAATGCGTCTACGTCGTCAACACCCGCAATTTTTGCTAGCTCTTGTACCGCGTCTTTGTCTTTTTGCGTACATGTTGGAGAAGCGAAACCTACTGTGTCAGACAAAATAGCCGACATCATAAGTTTTGCGATTGCAGGAGTAATTTCAGCACCTTCAATTTTGAACATGTTGAACAGAACAGTACAAGAACAACCGACAGGCCAGATCCACGCTTCAAGTGGGTTTACTGTCATCACGTCACCAAGACGGTGGTGATCAACAATACCCAAAATTTCAGCTTCGTTAACATCATCAGGAGCTTGAGCTAAATCACTGTAATCAACCAACCAGATTTTCTCACCCGCGACAGAATCACGAAATTCTGGTTGCTCAACGCCAGCAACTTCAAGAATGTGGGCAGTTTCACGGTTGATTTCACCTTGACGAATTGGCTTAGCGTCTAGGCCACGAGCCTTAAGAAGTTCGGTAGCAGCCAGTGCTGAACAAATACTATCGCTATCTGGGTTTTTATGACCAACAACTAAAATCATTACTGTTCCTATAATGTTATCCAATGTGACGCCTAGAGTTAGGCGTTAAAGTTGAGACATTATACCCAATCGATTGCAAGTTTCTAGATGTGTCATGCCCTTCTGTTGACATCATTAAACGCTTTCGGGCAATAATATTGACGAAAAACCTTTACATTATCTATACTTTTTCGCGTACATAAAACGTAGAAGCGCGAAACTCTGTTAACCGCTCTACAAACATCCGTCAATTGACCTAGTTTTGACACTACACCCCGATAAAAACTATCAATTTTAGTTGAGTCGGTGTATCTTTTGCTCGCTGAAATCAATGTCCCTAACAAGTTGAATTGCATGTTTAATTTTGCCAATTTTTACCAATTAATCGCTCAAGACACGCGCCTACAGCCGTGGCTCGAAACGCTCCCAAAACAGCTTGCCGATTGGCAAAGTGCCGAACATGGCGACTTTGACCGCTGGTTGCGAGCGCTGAATAAGATCCCCGCATTAACGCCTGATACCATCGAACTCAAATATGAAGTGAATGTGTCAAACACTCAGCCCCTGATCGATGGCGAGAAGAAAAAGCTAGAGAATCTGCTAAAAACCTTCCATCCATGGCGCAAAGGTCCTTTTACTCTGCACGACATTCATATTGATACTGAATGGCGCTCAGACTGGAAGTGGGATCGATTACTGCCTCACATTACCCCTTTGGAAAACCGCTCTGTATTGGATGTGGGTTGCGGTAATGGCTATCACATGTGGCGCATGCTGGGCGCAGGTGCTCGACTTTGTGTAGGTATTGACCCTTCTCATCTGTTTCTCGTGCAGTTCGAAGCTGTTCGTAAACTGATGAACAACGATCAGCGTATTCATCTTTTACCGTTAGGTATTGAGCAACTACCTGAACTAAAAGCGTTTGATACGGTCTTTAGTATGGGTGTGTTGTATCACCGACGCTCTCCTCTTGACCATATTTTGCAATTGAAAAATCAACTATTGCCTGGTGGTGAGCTCATTCTTGAGACTCTTGTCATTGAAGGGGATGAAAATGCGGTACTTGTACCCGCCGATCGCTACGCTCAAATGCGCAACGTGTACTTTTTCCCATCAGCGAAAGCGCTGAAAGTATGGATGGAAAAGTGCGGCTTAGTGGATGTAAGAATTGTAGATGAAAACACCACCTCTGTCGGTGAGCAGCGTACAACACAATGGATGACCCACAATTCATTGCCTGAGTATCTTGACCCTGAAGATCCCAGCAAAACAATTGAAGGCTATCCAGCGCCGCGACGCGCAATACTCATAGCGAAAAATCCTAGTTAAAACATTGAAAGTTCAGCAAGTTTTTTTGTTGAACTGCCGATAAATTGAAATAAGTGTTCTACACTTAGTTTTATGAATCTGGTCCATTGACACCAGAAACTGAGCCAACAACAAATATGAATAGGTTTTCGATGCTCAAGCATATTATCGCGTTATCCGGAATCGTGCTTTTATCTGGATGTGTTCCGTCTAAAGCAACGCAACAAGAAACACAACAATATAGAACGGAATCTATGCAAGCAGTTAAGTCATCGGAAGAGAACTTATCTAAGAAAATTGACGACGTAAACACATCAGTAGACGCACAACACGCACAAATAGAGAAACTAGAACAGCAAATTCAAGTGATGTCTTCTCGCGTGAATAACTTGGCAAAACACAATGCAAGAGCGCTTCTTGAGTTTCAATCTCACAATAAACCCGAGCCAGAAAAACCTAAAAAACAAATGCCTAATGACAACTTAGTCACCCTAGGTTCTATTGAAATGGTGCACTTTAAAGAAATTGATGCTTCATTTGAGGCTCGAATCGATACTGGAGCGGCCACTTCATCATTAAACGCCACCGATATTCATAAATTTGAACGAAATGGTAAAAAGTGGGTTAAATTCAATATCACCGATCATAACTCAGAAGCTAGCGAACCTATTGTGGTCGAGGCACCTTTTGTTCGATATGCCCGAGTTCGTCAATCAAATGCAACTGAATCACACAGAAGACCCGTTGTTGAATTGTGGATTAGCTTAGGGGACGTAAGACAAAAAGCGCAATTTACATTAACGGATCGTTCACACATGAGCCACCCTGTATTGTTAGGACGTGAATTTATTAAAGACATCGCTTTAGTTGATGTCAGTAAAGAATTCATTCAAACAAAAAAACCTCAGTGACAAATTAGGTCGCCAAAATAATAAGGATTGTTATGACTTCAAGAGTGCCTTTTTACATATTTATCGCCCTACTCGTGGTTGCGGGTGCTGCGTTATCTATCATGCGCCATAATGCTTATGGCGTTCCTTGGACACCAGGAGAAAGCCGAGAACTGTGGGATATTGAAGCGCGCGTAGAGCTTGTTGCGCAAGGTGAACCTGTGACTGTATCACTGGCAGCTCCAGGGACCCAAAATGGGTTTACCTTAGTGGATGAGTCTGCCTCTTCGCCGGGTTATGGCGTTGCCTATGTGAACTCGGATATTGGCCGCCGTGCAGAATGGACCATTCGCTATGCCGAAGGCCCACAAACCATATACTATAAAGCTCAGTTTTTAGTCGACCCGCAAGCAAAAGTGGAAGCGGTTCCTCCAGAAGGTCCAATCGAAGCCCCCACCTTTGATGGCCCACAACAAGCAGCAGCCCAAGCCATTGTTGATGAAGCGACAAAACGCAGTGCCAATGATGAAACTCTCGCCAGAGAGGTCATTCGCAAACTCAACGATCCTAATAGCCAAAACGCGGCGCTGTTGCTCAACCATTTTACTAAGCAAGAAGCGCTGTCTGCCCTACTCTCTTTTGCCGAAGTGCAAAATAAAACAGTGGGTGTGATTCACTTAGAAGATGGCCGTCGCCGCCAATCAATTAACCCTATGGTTGAGGTGTGGAACGGTGATAACTGGATCTTGTTTAACGCTGATACTGGCGCGCAAGAAAAGAATGAGAACACGCTAATTTGGGACGAATCTAATGTTTCCTTGTTAGATGTCACTGGCGGTCGTAATAGCCAAGTCTTGTTCTCTATGATTGCCCAAGATATTACTCCGCGAGCCGCTACCGCGAGCAAAGTAAATGCTGACGATCTACTGAACTTTTCGATTCACAGCTTACCATTAGAAGAGCAGTCGATGTTTAAAACCATCATGCTGATCCCTATTGGCGCGCTCATCGTAGTGTTTTTACGCATTATTATCGGTTTGAAAACCTCGGGCACTTTCATGCCAGTGTTGATTGCGGTTGCCTTTGTACAAACTCAGTTATTGACCGGTATCGTGGGCTTCCTGCTCATTGTCGGAACGGGTTTGGTGATTCGAAGTTATCTCTCCAAGCTTAACTTACTGTTAGTGGCACGAATATCCGCGGTTATCATTACCGTTATCTTGATTATTTCGGTATTTACTATTGTTGCCTTTAACATTGGTCTGGTTGAGGGGCTTTCGATTACCTTCTTCCCAATGATCATTCTTTCTTGGACCATCGAGCGTATGTCGATTCTGTGGGAAGAAGAAGGTGCCAAAGAAGTGGTATTACAAGGTGGTGGCTCATTGCTCACCGCAGTCTTGGTCTACTTAGCCATGACTAACAGCTATATCCAGCACCTAACGTTTAACTTTATTGGTATGCAGCTCATTATCCTTTCCATCATTTTGATGTTAGGTAACTACACCGGATACCGTCTAACAGAATTGCGTCGCTTCAAGCCACTGGCGGAGGACTAAGTTATGTTCGGTCAATTTACTTCGCCATTTAAGATTCGTGCAAAAGGGATTATGGGCATGAACCAACGTAACCACAGTTACATTGGTAAATACAATGACCGTAGTAAATTCCCATTAGTGGACGATAAACTGAAAACCAAAAAGATCGCTGAGATCCACGGCGCGACAACGCCAGCGCTAATTGGTGTTATCGCCCAGCAAGCCGAAGTTAAACGTATTCATAAAATGGTCAAAGATTGGCCAGGGTTTTGTATCAAACCTGCACAAGGCAGTGGTGGTAAAGGCATTTTGGTGATTATTTCTCACAAAGATGGCGTTTATACAAAACCTTCTGGCGATACGGTCAATGAACAAGACGTTGAACGTCATATCAGTAACACCCTCGCTGGTCTATTTTCTCTTGGTGGGAAAAACGATGTCGCAGTGGTTGAAAACTTAATTAAGTTTGATGATTGCTTCGAAGGCTATAGTTACGAAGGTGTTCCTGATGTGCGTATTATCGTCTTTAAAGGCTACCCGGTAATGGCCATGATGCGTTTATCAACTTCTAATTCTGATGGAAAGGCAAACTTACACCAAGGTGCTGTGGGGGTAGGTGTCGATATTGCCACAGGACGCGCGGTAAGAGCGGTACAATATGACTTACCTGTCACCCACCACCCTGACACAGGGAAAGATCTCATGCAGCTACAAGTGCCGCACTGGGAACGCTTGCTAACCTTAGCTTCTAGTGCTTGGGAAATGACCGGGCTGGGTTATATGGGTACAGACATGGTATTGGATCAAGAAGAAGGCCCTATGGTCCTTGAGCTCAATGCTCGCCCCGGTCTTGCCATTCAAATTGCCAATGGCACGGGTCTTCTACCGCGACTGAACCACATAGAAAATCTTGGAGTGCCACTAGAGTATCCAAAACCGGCGGAACGTGTCGCTTACGCTGCAAAACAGTTCGCGGCTAAGTTCGATTAACGGTTCAAGATAACACGCTATAAACGCAATAAAGCCCTCTGATGAGGGCTTTATTATTATCAGTCTATTTACCTAGCGCTTCTTTGTAATGCACTCGGCAAACCGATACGTATTTATCATTACCACCAATGGCGACCTGATCACCTTCGGCAATAGGGTTGCCCTCTTCATCAGTACGAATCACCATATTAGCTTTGCGTCCACAATGACAAATCGTTTTCAGCTCTACCAATTTATCGGCCCATGCCAACAGATGACGACTCCCTTCAAATAGCTCACCAAGGAAGTCCGTTCGCAACCCGTAACATAAGACCGGAATATTCAGCTTATCGACAATCTCCGTCAGCTGATAGACCTGCTCCTTTGATAAGAACTGGCATTCATCAACCAATACGCAGTGATGCTGAGTATGTTGATTCAGTTCACTCATCTCTTTGAAAAGATCAGTTTCTTTATCAAATAGATGTGCATCTGCTTGCAAGCCGATTCTAGAGGTCACTTTGCCTTTGCCATAGCGGTTATCTAACGCTGCGGTAAAGATCAAAGGAGTCATGCCTCGTTCTTGATAGTTAAATGAGGACTGTAACAGTGTGGTGGATTTACCCGCATTCATTGCCGAGTAATAAAAGTACATTTGAGCCACGTAAAAGCCTTTCTTGTTC
>NZ_BATM01000012.1 GCF_000467185.1 Vibrio ezurae NBRC 102218 | reverse complement strand
TACCGCTAAAATTAAGGGGAAGCGCGGATAGAAAATCGCTAAACCTTAATTTATTTGCAGCTCATACTCATCGCATATTCTGCGCAACCGGTATGCTCACAACGGTGTTCATTGTCGAGCGAGAAACCTTGCGAAAGATAGAATCGGTAAGCCGTTTGATTCTCTTTATAGACGTTCAGCGTCAGATCGGTACATTGCCCTTTCGCATGAGCAATTAATTGCTTGCCCATTCCCTGCCCCTGATTGGCAGGTGAAACAAAAATGGCAGCCAATAGGTTTTGATGGAGCGAATAGAAACCCGTCACTTCCCCGTTCTTTTCAAAGATATATGTTTTTGATGCAGGAATGTAAATATCTCGCATGTTAGAAACTTGAGATTGCCAAAATTCTGCGCCGACAAAATCATGGGCTTGTATTGAAGCGGTAAGCCAAATATCGAGAACGGATTCAATATCTTTTGCTTGATACTCTCTGATCATGTTTGATCCAACGATAATAAATGGTTAAGTATGAATACTATTATGCGGCTGTTAGCGGCAAAATAATTGAATATTTACGACAATGACCATTACGTTGCCCATCATTTCACTGTGTGCTTCTTCGATTAAAGAACTCACACTCCCTTCTGTTTAAACTGTAATTCAACCAAGCGCTGATACAACTCGCAACGGCTCAGTAAACCATGATGATCGCCCACATCGACTAATTGGCCTTTATCTAATACGGCGATTTGATCAGCGTGCTGAATCGTTGATAAACGGTGAGCAATGATAATAGTCGTGCGGTGTTTCATTAGCGCTTCAAGAGCTTGTTGTACGTGATATTCACTTTCACTGTCTAAGGCGCTGGTCGCTTCATCCAGAAGCAAAATCATGGGATCTTTTAAAATAGCGCGAGCGATAGCAATCCGTTGTCTTTGCCCACCCGACAGACGTACCCCTTTTTCGCCTAGATGACTTTGATAGCCCTGCGGTAGATTACTAATAAATTCATGCGCATGGGCTTGTTTGGCCGCTGCTATGACTTCTTCGTCACTAGCGTCTGGATTACCATAACGAATATTGTGCATCACATCGTGACTAAATAGTGCGGGTTGCTGCGGGACAAGTGCCATTTTATTACGCAGCTCTTTAGGGTCAAACTGGCGAATATCTTGCCCGCCCAATGTGACTCTCCCCTGGGAAGGGTCGTAAAAACGAAGTAACAGTTCAAATAGCGTTGTTTTACCTGCGCCAGAAGGACCAACCAGAGCCAGCACTTTTCCCTCTTTCGCCGTTAAATTGAGCCTATCGATCGTGGGAATGTCAGGACGCGACGGATAATAAAATGACAGCTGATGAAAACACACCTCAGCGCTCAGTTCAGTGGTGGACTGGGAGGTATTTGGCGCTACGATTTCACTTTTGACATGTAAAATTTCCAGTAAACGCTCTGTCGCTCCGGCGGCTCTTTGCAATTCACCAAACACCTCTGAAATAGTGGCCGTAGACGACGCAACCATAATGGCATAAAACACAAATGCCCCCAGCTCACCGGGAATAATCTCACCGCGTATGACATCGCTTCCCCCTACCCACAACATGCCTGAGATAGCGCCAAACACGATGACAATCACACCAGAAATTAAAATAGCGCGCTGTTTCACTCGCTGGCGTCCTATTTCATAGGCTCGCTCAACTTCAATAGAAAAAGAATGGGATTCTTGTGCTTCACGGTTAAAGCTCTGCACTGTTTTTATGTGTTCAATCGCCTCGCCTGCGTAGCTGCCGACATCCGCCATAGAATCTTGGCTTTGTCGTGATAACGCCCGTACTTTACGTCCATACACCAAAATTGGCACTAAAATAAAGGGCACAGAGGTTAAGACGATCAAGGTTAATTTCACGTTAGTAGCAAACAACATCACGATAGCACCAAGACACATTAATGCGCTGCGCATCGCCATAGAGAATGACGAGCCAATAATACTTTGCAATAACGTGGTATCGGTTGTGATGCGCGACATAATATCGCCGCTGCCATGTGTTTCAAAATGACTGGGATGCAAAGTAATGACATGATTAAACACGGCTAATCGAATATCGGCACTGACTCGCTCCCCCACCGATGACACTAAATAGAAACGAAAGAATGTCCCCACCGCAATGCAGATCGTCACCGCTAAAATAAAGCCAATAGCGTCATTAAGATCATGGAGAGATCGCTGTGAAAAGCCTTGGTCAATCAGTAAACGTACTCCTTGTCCAACCGATAGCGTAAGACCTGCTGTCATCAATAATGCGGCTAACGCAGCCCACACTTTCCATCGATAAGGACGCACAAACTGCATTATTTCAAGCAGTACTCTCAAGCTTGTTCTTGGCTTTTTATCCATAATACCTATCACATATGCCTGTATTTTATTTTCAATTAAGTTTTTAATATCAATTATTTAGCGTTACATCAAATATTTACGATACTTTACACTCAATGACATGCCAGTTTAATCTACTTTATGGATAATAGCGCCACTTACTTATCTAACGCGGTATTAAACAATGTCTTCAGAAGCGATGTCCTCAGAACCAAAAAAACTGTCTCATATCACCATACTTATGCATTGGCTCACAGGCCTTGCTTTTATGGGGGTATTTATTGTGGGCTTAATTTTAGCTGAAATGGAAAGAGGCCCAGATAAATCTATGCTAATGGGCTACCACAAATCCATCGGCGCACTGATTCTAATCGTCGCTGCGTTGCGAATCGTATGGCGTTTAAAAGAAGGCAAACTGCCAAGTTTAGGTAACAGCCCGCAATGGCAAGAAAAGATCGCTCATGCCGTACATGGGATTTTAATGCTAGCGACCATCGCAATGCCTATTTCAGGTATCGTAATGAGTGCTGCTGGCGGACGTGCCGTTGATATTTTTGGTTGGGAAATTATCAGTAAAGGCGAAAAAATTGAGTGGCTACAACAAATTGGTAGCACCATACACCATAGCGCCGTCAATATTATTATTGCCGTATTTGTACTGCATGTCGTTGGGGCAATTAAACATCACGTGATCGACAAAGATAGAACCATTACACGTATGTTGGGTAAATAAAGAAATAGCAAAGCAAACAGTGCGGAGCCAAACGTGGCTCCGCACTTAAGCACTTACACTTTGCGGATTTTCGCAGGAAGCGACTGTCTTGCCGCTCCTCCTACAACCCAATCTAGCATGACACCTTTGCCTTTACGGGTAGGATCAATTAAACCAATATCGTTTATATTAACACCATCACGACCATCAATTTTTACCGGTTGTTGTTTATCACCAATCCAGTGTGAACGTTGTCCAAGCTCAGTATGACCAAACCCATGTTCCAACCCTAATGTGCCTTCAGTGATCCCAGACAGTATCATTGCATAGGCTTTAGTACTGCCTCCCGGAGTTTCGATAACAAACTCATCCCCTGTTTCAATACCCGCTAGCTGTGCATCGTTGGGGTGGATATAAACTGGGTTCACGCCTTTAATCGAATTCAGACGTGGTGATAGGTTCGATACCGCGCTATGAACGTTAGATTTAAAGTTAGTTAAACTAAATGGCCACTGCGTTTTAGGGTACATCTCATCTAATGGAGTACCATCGGCTAGTTTTTGTGGATGCCAGGTAGGACAACCGCTGTAAAGCTCCCCCGTCATAGTGTTTCTAGACTGACCAACACGTTCGTTCCAGATAGCAACCGGACGAGTCCACTTGTGATTCATTTGATCATCTTTATATGCGTTAGTGGCGTTTTCAAATCGTCCACCGCGAGCAAAAATGAAGGCCACACGTTTGAGTTCATCGACTGTTAAGGTCTCTTGCATCTTAGGTAATAGACGCTCAACACCCGACCAAGCAATATCTTCGGCGGTAACCTCTGGCACTCCGCCTTTAGTGTATGCAAGGTTTGCAGCAGAACGAAGGTAGTAATCTTCAGCAGAGTGAATACCATGCCATCCGCCCTGAGCATCTTGGATTGCTTTGTCACCAAAACCACCGAGATCCATTTCTTTCGCCACATCAATCAAGAAGTTTTCCAAACAGATACTACGACCGTCTGCCGTTTTTTCTGTACGCGCTTCCACTACAGGCCAACGTGCCGTCACGGTTTTCACAGGAACGTCATGCCAAGGGAATGCCATCCCCCAGCTTTCGTAAGTCACTGTATCAGGAACGATGTAATCCGATAATGCGGTTGTTTCGTTGATAAATGCATCTATCGACACAATTAAACCTAACTGCTTGGGATCTTTTAGATTGTCTTCAAGCAATCCTTTAAGGCCAGGAACTCCGTAAAGCGGGTTTGCAATATGGTTGATCCACGCTTTTAGGCGATACGGATAACCATCAATTGCCGCGGATAAGTGCTCTGTCAGCAACGGAGCTGAAAACGGATACCAAGGAGCACGCGTTGGGTATGGTGACTCACCCGCGGCGACACGGCGTTTGTATTCGCTACTTTTCTCATACGGGAACTTGCTACGCGATAAGAACACACCTTTAGGTTTCACTTTGCCTTCAAACTTAGTGAAGTCATAGCGAGGCCCAGCCGCAGACGTAGGATAACCGCCTGGCTTAGCCATCGCGCCACCCTTCATGTTGATGTTACCCACTAATGCGTTAAGCATGATGATAGTGAAAGAATTATAGAATCCATTGGTGTGCATGTTGCCACCATGCGTATCAACAACGGCTTTGGTGCCATGACTCGTAAAACGTTTTGCAAGCTCGGTGATCTTCTCAACTGGAATATCACACTGTGCGCTGTAGAAATCCAAGTCGTGTTTAAAGGCTTCTTCTTTTAGGCGTTGTAAAGATGACTTAACACGCACCATACCGGATGCGGTTTCAACGTCACGATTAACAAACAGCTCTGCTTCACCCGCTTGATGGTAATTGCCAAGCTCGGCACTGGCTGCATCAACAATCACGTATGGGTCAGTCTCTGATAGCGCGGCACCTTCAAAAGGCATACCCACATCAGAAGCGCGTAGGAAACCACCGTTACGAGCATGATTTTCGTCACTAATGACAAGGTGCGTTGCATTACACCAGTGCGCCGTACCAGCTTTGTTCATGGCATTCATGCCCGGTTGGGCAAGAAACGTTTTGTTATAACGTTGGTGTTCAATGATCCACTGAATCATACCCAATACTAATGCCGAATCTGTACCCGGCTTGATGGGCAACCAACGGTTTCTATCCCCAGCAGCTAAGCTTGAAGAGCCTGCTGGTAGGCTTGGCGTGACGATAGTGTAATCTAAGTTACCTTCCGTGCGAGCTCTGGCAAGCTGACGTGCTTGACGCTTAAACGGGTTACCCGCTTGTGCTGGAGACATACCAATAAAGATGATGAACTCAGCGTTATCGAAATCAGGTTTTAAGTGAGCATACTTATCAAGGTCATTCATAAACGCACCGCTACCGGCACGGAACGAGTAACCACAATAAGAACCGTGGTGACCGAAGTTACGAGTACCAAAGCTATTAAATGCAAAGCGTTTGAAGATGTCATCACGACCTTCATTGCCGGCATTGGTCATTAATAATTGGTTCGATTTTGGACCATATTCCGGATTTAACGGATCAAGCGGCGTGGTAATATCTCGAATATCTTTTAGACCTTCAACATGTCCTTCACCGAACAAGTCACCGCCTTGTACGACTTCTTTGATCAATTGTTCGTAGCTGATAGGTTCCCACTTTCCTTCACCACGTTTACCCGCTCTTTTTAAAGGCTGAGTAACACGGTACGGGCTATTACGGATCTCCGTCATACCGTTGCCCCTAGCACAAGCGGTAGAGCGTCCCTCTAGCCCCGCTTCACCAGTTAAACCTAACATTGCATCTTTTACCGGAGTGTTAAATGGAATGTGTTCTATATGAGACAGAGGGTGATAAGGATTACCTGAGATACGCAGGATCTCTTCCGTTCGGTTATCAATACGTACGCGAACACCACACTGTGTCCAACAACCAAAACACATTGATGGCGCAACGCGTTGATGAGGATTAGGGACAAGTTGTCCGTTCTCTTTTACTTTAAATTCTGTTTCAAGAGAATTACCGTGATGAATATCACGAGTCTTCTTACCCGAAGTCCCATCTAAAACACCATCCACCATGTGTTTGCCAGTTGCGCTATATCCGGCAGCAAAAGCACCAACGCCTCCCACTGCAAGACCAGATTTTAAAAACTTACGTCGTTTATTATCCATAGTAGAAATCTCTTAAATCAGTGTTTCGTAACAGGGGAAAATGAAGATGTGTTGCGATTGGGTCCGATAAGTTCAGAACTCAATAACGCCAAAGCAATCCAAAGTCCAAACATACCAACGATGCCCAGCAACCCATTGCTATCAGTAGGTAAATGATATGGATATGGACCTACATCAAACTTAGCAATGGTTTGAACTTCCATTATGGTGTTCCAACGGATAACCCAAGCGGTAATTAACGTAGTGGCCGATAGCAAACCTATCCCAATAAGGTTCTTTTTACCGTCGCGTAATACAAAGCGAGGTATGACGGCACACGCCACTAGCAGAGATGCCATCACTACAATATGCCTGAGCCAAATAGGGTCACTGTAGAGATCAAAGCTCGCATTGTTGGATGCCCAAACAGGCACTAACAATAAGGCCAGTAGCGCCGAAATCGAAATTGCCTGTCTAAGCAAACGAGTATCGACAGTACTCAAGCCTTGAGATTTATTCGGCATCAACAGCCAAATAAACAATGCGAAACCCACCGCACCAAGAAATGCGGTTACAAACCAAATCAACGGTGATTCGGGTTGATTCCATAATGAACGAGACTGCACGACCGCAATTTCTGCCCCCGTATACAAAGCAATACTCAACCCTGACAAAACAGTCGCGATACTTACACTCAACATCATTTTATGGCTTGTCACCCAGCGCCCTAAAGACAATTTCGCGAGCAACGCATTCACTTTACCCGGCTGCTGTTCAAGATTCATAAGGTCTTGACGCAGATATAACCAAGCCGTCAATACAGACAACCCAGAAAACAAGGGTAAGAAAAGCGATCCTAAAGACATCCAAGACCACGGAGTCAAGTTGGTATAAAAATGCCAAGCCCTACCCGGTTGATGCAAATCTGCGGTTAATGCTAACGGCCCCACAATCGCGCTAATGGCTAAAGTCAGAACCAAAGCAGAGCGCACGCGATGGCTTGTTTTAGCGTCAAAAAGGAGTGCCAATAAAAACAAGATGGCGGCTGCGTATGCAGAGCCAATGTAGAAAAAATATTGTACAGCCCATGGTAACCAAGTAATGGCCTGTGGCTGAACTAACACTTCGGTAATACTCATGATTTATCTCCTTGCGGATCATATATGGCAGCTTGACCTTCGATATTTTGGGTAAAACGTTCATTCATACCGATATAAAAGACATGAGGTTGAGTGTTTTCATTAGGTTTCAGAACCTTAATATCTTGCTTGTGCTCAAGCAAAAGACGATGGATAGTGCTAGTGGGATCGTTAATATCACCAATCACACGCGCTCCCCCCACACATGTTTCGACACAAGCAGGTAATAAACCGTCTTCAAGACGATGGGCGCAAAAAGTACACTTATCCGCGGTTAAGGTTTCATCATTGATAAAGCGAGCGTCGTATGGGCATGTTTGAACACAATAGCCGCACGCTACGCAGCGACTGTTGTCTACCATCACTATGCCATCCTCACGTTGAAACGTCGCTTGCACGGGACATACCGCAACGCACGGTGGATTTTCACAATGGTTGCACAAGCGAGGTAACATGAACGACTTCACTTCTTGGGTCTGTATTGAGCCATCATCAAGTGCCACCTCATACTGTTTCACCGTGGTGCGAAACTGACCGATAGGTGCTTGGTTTTCGATACTGCAACCCACGGTGCATGCCTGACAGCCGACACACTTGCGCAGGTCTACTAGCATAGCAAAACGCTTACCGACTAGACCTTTACGATCGGGTTCATTGTTGTTTCTGATCACTGTTGCTGCGGTTGCTGTGCCTACCCCAAGAACGGGAATTAATGCCGCACCTGCTGTAACAGACCGAAGAAAACGGCGTTTAGTGGAATCCATAACTCACCTACTACAATTGATTAGAGCCTGGCGCCATTATTAATGATTGCCAGTCTCCCTCGATATTGTGGATTTCCACATATCGCGAATAGGTTTGATCTAAAACAAATATAGATAGTACTAAGTTACTGTTATTCTTATGCCAATCGTCATAATTAACGGGTCATTCAGTGCACATAACTAAGCCCTACATCAATATGAACAAAGCACGAAATACGTTCTGGCTGTGGCTGATTTTAATAAGCCTTATACCTAATGCCGTACACGCAAATTCTTCTACAACGTTCATTGATAACAACGAAAAGTCAGCCGTTGATATAGGCGTACTCGCGATTCGTGGTCAACTGCATGCTCAGCATCGCTGGCAACCAACCATAGATTGGTTAAATACCCAGATCCCAGAGGTGCACTTTGTCTTGCATGCACTGAGTTTGACGCAGATGACACAGGCAGTAGAGAGTCAAAATATGGATTTTATTTTGACCAATCCCGGCCAAGCATTGCGCTTAGGTCGACAATATCCTCTATCTTGGATGGCCACGCTAACGAACCTCTCCTCTGAAGGCTACGGCATTGGATCGGCGCTCGTGGTTCGTTCTAATTCCACATATACTCAGTTGCAGGATCTTGTAGGCTTGCCTATCGCCGCCGTCTCTGAACAAGCCTTCGGTGGCTACTTGACCATGAGATATCAAGTCATTCAAAAAGGCATCAACCCCAATGACTTCTTTGCCAATGTGCAGTTTTTAGGTTTCCCCATTGATGCTAATTTATATCAGTTGCGAGATCATAATGTAGAAGCAGCCGTTGTCCCTGCTTGTCTTTTGGAGCAGATGACCAATGAAGGTTTGCTTGAAAATGGAGGGTTTAGAGTCATCAGCCCTATTGCATCGTTACACAGCCATTGCGCGGTATCGACCACCTTGTATCCCAATTGGTCGTTTGCCAAAACTCAAAGGGGCTCTCCACTACTGGCTAAAAAGATCAGCCGTGCCTTACTGGCGATCAATGCAGACAATCCGGCAGCAATAGCGGCAAAAACATCGGGATGGACATCGCCTGTCAGTTTGCTTTCAATCGATAAACTCTACCAAGCGATGGATTTGCATCCATTACAGCAGCCACTGTGGAAGGAAAGCCTACGTTGGTTACGTTTTAACCAAGAGTGGGCGTGGGGACTGTTTGTTTTTGTTATCCTGATCAATATCTATCACTTTTGGTTAGAGTATCGATTCAGTAAGAGTAAACAAGAGTTAGAAAATACGTTATTACGCTTGAAAGAAAAGAGTGAAATGCTAGAGCACGCTCAAAGAATCACCATTGTTAGAGAGTTAGGCACTAGCCTTGCTCATGAGATAAATCAGCCTCTGGCGGCCATACGCAACTATAGCGAAGGTGGCCTTCTTCGTTTAGCAAAGAAGCGTCCTTATGAAGATATTGTTCCCGTTCTGCATCATATACAAGATCAAGTCGAACGTGCTGACGCTATTATTCGTCGTCTTCGAACACTGATCAAAAAAAGAACCGTCACTATTGTACCGTACTCGATAGAAGAGATTATTCACGATACCCTAGAATTACTTCGTTTTCGTTTACAGAACACCAATACGACGGTGGTACAAAGTAGCGCAGGTCAACCTCGTAAAATCGATGTTGATATTGTTGGGTTACAGCAAGTTTTGGTCAATATTATCAACAATGCGATCGATGCCTGCGTCACTTATGGTGAACAAGAGCAGGCAGAATTTTCAGGAAAAATCACAATACACACCCATTACCAAACGAAAAGTCTAGTAATTCATATCATAGATAACGGAACGGGATTAACACAAGAAAACCTGATACGTACATTCGAAAGTACTAAACAAGAAGGTCTCGGATTAGGGTTAGCCATTTGTCGTGATGTGATGGAATTACACGGCGGTGAATTCACCCTGCAATCCATGTCATCTCACGGTTGCTTAGCAAAATTAATTCTTCCCTATCAAACCGCTAGGCGCACATTACAGACAACAAAGGAAAACAATGACTAACTACACCCAACTGCCCGTATATGTTGTCGATGATGATGCATCGGTGCGTGACTCACTGTCATTTTTATTGGAAGAATATAACTTTACTGTCAGCACTTTTGAGGACGGACATAAATTCCTTGATAGCATCGACATTCAGCAACCCGGTTGCGTCATTCTTGACAGTCGAATGCCAAAACTGCGCGGCCAACAAGTCCATCAAATTCTCACTGAAAACCACAGTCCGTTAGCGGTGATCTTCCTTACTGGGCATGGCGATGTACCTATGGCGGTTGATGCATTACAAAGTGGAGCGATAGATTTTTTTCAAAAACCAGTAAAAGCAAAGCCATTAGCGCAAGCGATAAACAAAGGCCAACAACTGTCCCTTGAAAAAATAAACGCATCTATCGCTAAAACCGCTTATCACTCTCTTACACTAAGAGAGAAAGAGATCTTGCACTGCATCATAGAAGGAAAACGGAATATACAAATTGCGGATGAGTTGTGTATTGCAGTGCGAACAGTTGAAGTACATAGGGCGAGCCTACTCAAGAAGTTCTCGGCAAAAACAGTCGCAGAATTAGCTTATCGATATGGAAGTTTAGCGGGTTAAACAATGCAGGAGCCAATCTTGAAATTGATATACACACTTCAAGACTGGCCCCCGCACTTAAAAACTACTTGCGCGCTTTCTTTGGCTTACGTTTAGCAGGCCCAGTTGTCGTAATACGCTCTTCGTGGCGACGAACGGCACGACGGATCTTTTGTGAACGAGAGCGTTCACGGTTACGAGAAGTGTTGCGCTCGTCGATGACCGTGGTTTTTTCTGGTGCTAGTTCAACCAACTCACGTAGATAGTTCACCTGTTTCAGGTTCATTTCCATCCATCCCCCGCGAGGCAGTTTCTTCTCAAGGAAGATATCACCGTAGCGAACACGTTTTAGACGGCTTACTGTTGTATCTTGTGATTCCCACAAGCGACGAACTTCACGGTTACGACCTTCGTTGATCACAACGTAGAACGTGTGGTTCATGCCTTCGCCACCCGCGTAAACGATGTCTTCGAAACGAGCCATACCATCTTCAAGTTGAACGCCTTTTGCAAGGTTCTTTACTTTTTGCTCGTTCACTTCACCAAACACACGTACTAAGTATTCACGTTCTACTTGACGGCTTGGGTGCATTAAGCGGTTAGCAAGTTCACCATCGGTAGTGAACAGCAGTAGACCTGAGGTGTTGGCATCCAAACGACCGACTGAGATCCAACGTGCACCGTTGATCTTAGGTAGACGGTCAAATACAGTACGACGACCTTCTGGATCGTGACGAGTACATAATTCACCTTCTGGCTTGTAATAAGCAAGAACGCGACATACGACTTCTTCAGGAGCTTTGATTGAAACCTGATGACCATCAATGCGGACAACCGCTGTGTCATCTTCTAAGCGTACGCCTAACGTTGCCACTTGACCGTTAACGCTCACACGACCTGATTTAATTAAACTTTCAAGTTCGCGGCGAGATCCATGGCCAGCGCGTGCTAAAATTTTCTGTAGTTTTTCGCTCATTTAGTTACCTTAGTGTCGTCTTCTCAGACGTCGGATGAAGTAGTCGTCCGCAAAATTGCGGTCGCGCATTATCGCAAAAACCGACTGAAAAATCATCCAGTATTTAGTCCATTTTACTATTACTTCACGTTTATTCGTGACTTACGTTTAACGGTAAAACACCGCGATACTATTCAAATGGCGTTGTATCCCCTGCCCCTCGGCGAAGAATAACAGGATCATCGTCACTAAAATCAATAACGGTTGTCGGTTGTTCACCTAAATAACCACCATTGATAATTAAATCTACAACGTTTTCTAACTTATCGCGGATCTCTTCAGGATCAGACTCAGTCACTTCATTGCCTGGAAGAATCAAGGTGGTCGACATCATTGGCTCACCTAGCGCTTCTAGCAATGCCAGCGCAATATTATTGTCTGGGACACGAATTCCTATGGTTTTACGCTTTGAGTTCATCAAACGACGAGGGACGTCTTTCGTTCCTTTAAAAATAAAGGTATACGCGCCCGGAGTGTTGTTCTTTAGTAAACGAAACGCCACGTTATCGACACGTGCATATACAGATAATTCAGAAAGATCGCGGCACAATAACGTGAAATTATGCTTATCACAGATTTTACGAATGCGACATACCCGCTCTAACGCTGACTTGTTTTCAAGCTGACAGCCCAGCGCATACCCAGAATCTGTGGGATACACCACCACACCACCATTGCGAATAATGCTGGCGGCTTGAGTAATTAAGCGGTTTTGTGGGTTGTCGGGATGTATATAAAAATATTGACTCATTGTATCTCCTTATGAGCAAACCTCTATGAAGGTGACACTTGATATCAATCCAAATAAGTAATGGCTCATACCCTACTGGTGAGCATCGCCTATACACTCCATGTATCAAACAATGCCTATCGTGCAAATCGCTCTGCGTGATGATATCTGCCCAGCTGTTTGAACATTTACTTATCCGGATTAGTAGCAGTGTCCGAAAATTGTGGCCACTGTTCCCATACGGGCGTTACGCCCCCAGGGAGCCACAAATTCTTCCCAAGTTCCATCCACGGTGAAGGATAATGAAAATCAGAACCTAAGGAAGCGAGTAAACCGTATTGTATCGCATAATCCGCTAAGTTGCGTCGCTCTTGTTGACTTTGTTGTGGTAAAGAAATTTCCATGGCATCGCCGTTGGCTTCCACAAATGCCGCTAGCAGTCTTTTTAGCCATTTTGCCGTTAAGTCGTAGCGCCCAGGATGGGCTAATACTGCCACTCCGCCGGCGCTATGAATGACCTCTACCGCTTCGGACATAGAACACCATATCGGGGGCACATAACCGGGTTTATCACGAGTTAAAAATCGTTTAAACACCTGCTGCATATTCTTTGCATGCCCATTATCCACCAGCCATTTCGCAAAGTGTGCACGTGTGACCGGAGCGCCGTTAGCCAGCGCCTTCACCTCTGGTAACGGGTCAACTTTTAAATGCTTAGATAAGCGATACGCGATAAGTTCAGAACGCTCAATGCGTCGCGCCTGCTGCGCTTTAATAAGTGCTTGCAACTGCGGGTGGTGAATATCGAGGTTTAATCCAACAATATGGATGTCTTTATTTGACCAAAGTGTAGAGATCTCGATCCCCGTAATCAGTTGAATATCAAGCTGTTCACGTTGAATATAATCTAAAGCAGGTTCAATACCATCAACAGTATCGTGGTCGGTAATAGCAAGTACCCCAACCCTATGCTCAATAGCACGATCAATCAGATCTTGAGGAGTAAAACGACCATCGGAGGCAATGGTATGAGAATGTAGATCAAATATCATAAAAGGCTTGACTTTCCTTCGCTGTACTAGTTAACTAGTACACCTAGATTATTTAAAGGTGTTTAGCAAATCGCTATGAATACAGTCATGATACAACAGCCTCAGCCAATCTGTACCGAAATCGGTAGAGTTTGTGCATGCGCAGTATCTGGACAGTGGCGTTGGTGGTTCTCTCTTAGAGCGAGCTAAATATTGAGTGTATCTAAACAAACTCGAAAGCTCGCATTAGTCTGCGGGCTTTTTTTATGTCTTTTTGAACAATCTAAATCATTGCAACCACATTCAGTATTGTGTTGATTGCGCAAATTTCGAGCGAGTTTTACATAATCATTTTTGGGTGAAACAACAGAATATGAGAGTATGTGATGCAAAGAACTAAAAGCTTACAAGGAGGTCTTGTGAACAAGACCATTAATCTGACCACACAAGGCCAGTTAGAAGTATTGCAACGCGATGTCTTCTACACCCAAGATCCAACGGAATTATTCCATCACCTGTGTAAGGATAAAGCCGATACCCTACTTCTTGAATCAGCTGAAGTCGAATCAAAAGAAGACCTAAAAAGTCTGCTATTGGTCGATGCTGCCATGCGCATTGAATGTCGCGGGCACCAAGTTGTACTCACGGCGAACTCAGACAATGGTCAAGCTTTACTTGCTCGCCTGATTTCTAATCTCAATTCTGATTTCATCTCTGAAAGTACTGACCGTAAACTGGTGGTGAACTTTAGTGCTCCTGACGACAACCTAGATGAAGACAGCCGCCTTCGTCAGCCTTCATCGTTTGATATGCTGCGCGTAATCAAGCAAAGCTACAACTGCGCTGAACACGACCCTATGGCGCTGTTCATCGGTGGATTATTCGCCTATGACTTAGTGGCAAACTTTGAGCCCCTTGGTCAAGCTGAAGTCAACAGTCAGTGTCCAGACTATGTTTTCTATGTTGCAGAAACCTTGATTGTCATCGATCACCAGCAGCAACAAGCGCATTTATTTGGTAGCTTGTTTGACGCAACCGAAGAGACACGCACAGCTTTAGATAACCGACTGCAAACCATTGAAACCGAGATGACGCAGGTTCAACCTGCCCCAAGCGCAGTAAAACTAGAAAACTGTGATGTGACGGTCAGTGTCAGCGACGAAGATTTCTGCCAAACGGTGCGCGATCTTAAAGAATTTGTGATTCGCGGTGATGTGTTCCAAGTGGTCCCATCTCGCTACTTTTCTCTGCCATGCCCATCGTCATTGGCCGCTTATAAGCATTTGAAGAAAAGTAACCCAAGCCCTTACATGTTCTACATGCAAGATGAGCTGTTTACTCTGTTTGGCGCCTCACCAGAAAGTGCGCTTAAATACGAAACTCAAACCAATCAAGTGGAAATCTACCCTATCGCAGGTACCCGCCGTCGCGGCAAAAATGCCGATGGTAGCATTAACTTCGACCTTGATAGCCGCATCGAATTAGAACTGCGTTTAGATCGTAAAGAAAACGCCGAACACATGATGCTGGTGGATTTAGCGCGTAACGACGTTGCTCGAATCTCTCAAGCAGGCACTCGTCACGTTGCCGACTTACTGAAAGTGGATCGCTACAGTCACGTAATGCACTTGGTTTCTCGCGTAGTGGGTCAACTGCGTGAAGACTTAGATTCACTGCATGCCTACCAAGCCTCGATGAATATGGGCACCTTAACGGGCGCACCAAAAATTCGCGCGATGCAATTAATCCGTGACGTTGAACAGCAACGCCGCGGCACTTACGGCGGCGCAGTCGGTTATATGACCGGACACGGCGATTTGGATACTTGTATTGTGATTCGCTCAGCGTATGTCGAAAACGGCATTGCCAAAGTTCAAGCCGGCGCTGGTGTGGTATTTGACTCCGACCCACAAGCAGAAGCCGACGAAACACGCGGTAAAGCGCAAGCGGTAATCAGTGCAATTCAAGCGGCACATACTGAGGTGAAGCATGGCTAATATTTTATTTATTGATAACTTCGATTCTTTCACCTACAACCTAGTTGATCAGTTTCGTACCCTAGGACACGAAGTGACCGTTTATCGTAACCAAATCGATATTGATGTCCTAGAAAGCACATTAAACCAGTTACCAAACCCTGTGATTGTTCTATCACCAGGGCCGGGCGCGCCAAGTGAAGCTGGCAATATGCCAAGTATTATTCAACGCTTTAAAGGCAAAGTGCCGATGATTGGCATTTGTTTAGGTCATCAAGCGATTGTTGAAGCGTACGGCGGCACGGTGGCAGGCGCAGGAGAAATCATCCACGGTAAAGTGTCGATGATGGAGCACAATAACCACGCTACCTACCAAGGCTTACCTTCACCATTTGCCATTGCGCGTTACCACTCTCTAGTGGCAACCAAAGTCACTGACGAGCTAACTATCACCGCTCAAGTCGATGATTTGGTTATGTCAGTGGTGCACGAACAAGACAAAGTTTGCGGTTTTCAGTTCCACCCTGAGTCAATCATGACGACTTACGGTGCCACACTGTTAGCCAATTCAATTGAGTGGGCTTTGCAGTCTAACGACACTGCACAGCAACAGTAACAAGGAAGAACGATGCACACTATTTTAGAACAGCTTTATCGCCAAGAGTCATTGAGCGAAGCACAAAGCCAAACCTTGTTTGATCAAATCATTAAAGGTGAAGTTGAACCTATCGTTTTAAGTTCAGCGCTGACCGCATTAAAAATCAAAGGTGAAACGCCAGAAGAAATCGCTGGCGCGGCAAAAGCGCTACTTGCCAATGCACAGCCCTTCCCTCGTCCTGACTACGACTTTGCTGACATCGTTGGTACAGGTGGCGATGGTTCAAACACCTTTAATATTTCTACCACTGCCGCATTTGTTGCAGCAGCGGTTGGACTAAAAGTGGCTAAACACGGTAACCGCGGCGTTTCTAGCAAATCTGGCTCTTCTGATCTGTTGGATTCTTTTGGCATTAACCTTGCGATGAGCGCTCAAGATACCGCTAAAGCCGTTGATGAAATTGGCGTGGCCTTCTTATTTGCGCCGCAATATCACCAAGGTGTGCGCCATGCGATGCCAGTGCGTCAGGCGTTAAAGACCCGCACTATTTTCAACATTCTTGGCCCACTGATTAACCCAGCTCGTCCAAATATCGAACTGATGGGCGTGTATGATGAAAGCCTTGTCGCTCCTATCGCGCAAACCATGCAAAAAATGAACATGAAACGCGCCGCTGTCGTTCACGGTAGTGGCCTTGATGAAGTGGCTATTCACGGCAAAACTGTGGTTGCCGAAATCAAAGATGGCAAGATTGAACACTACACCTTAACCGCTGAAGATTTTGGTCTGAATTCGCACCCACTTGAAGCTCTAAAAGGCGGCACTCCAGAAGAAAACCGCACGATTGTGACCAACCTACTCTCAGGTAAAGGCACAGAAGCTCAAGAATCTGCGGTCGCGGCTAACGTTGCACTGCTGATGAAACTGTTTGGTCACGAAGATCTAAAAGCCAATGCCCAACAAGCGATTGCTGCCATGCGCAGTGGTAAGGCGTATCAACTTGTAGAACAACTGGCGGCTAGAGGTTAATCATGTCAGAACATATTTCCCAACATAATAAAGATATGGCTCAAGTGCTGGCAAAAATTGTTGCCGACAAAGATATCTGGGTAGAAGAGCGCGAGAAATCGCAACCTTTGGAAACCTTTAAAGAGTCGCTACAGCCCTCTGATCGTAGCTTTTACGATGCACTATCAGGTGACAACACTGCGTTTATTCTGGAATGCAAAAAAGCATCACCGTCGAAAGGCTTGATTCGTGACGTATTCGACCTTGATTACATTGCCTCTGTGTATAAAAACCATGCCAGTGCCATTTCGGTCTTAACGGACGAAAAATACTTCCAAGGTAGCTTTGATTTTTTACCGCAAGTGAAGAAACAAACCACCCAGCCTATTTTGTGTAAAGACTTCATGATTTCGCCGTATCAGGTGTATCTAGCCCGTCATTACCAAGCTGATGCTATTTTGCTGATGCTGTCTGTGCTAAACGATGAAGAATATCAAGCACTGGCAAAGATTGCCCACGCACTGAATATGGGCGTACTTACAGAAGTCAGCAACGAAGACGAACTGCAACGCGCTATCAAACTGCAAGCAAAAGTAGTCGGCATCAATAACCGTAACCTTCGCGACCTCACTATTGACCTTAACCGCACTAAAGCGCTTGCGCCGAAACTGCCAAAAGGTACTACCGTGATTTCTGAATCGGGTATTTACAACCACCAGCAAGTTCGAGATTTATGCCAATACGCGAACGGTTTTCTTATCGGCAGCTCACTGATGTCCGAAGACAACCTAGAGCTTGCGGTACGTAAAGTACTGCTTGGTGAAAACAAGGTTTGCGGTCTTACCCATGCTGACGATGCGCTAAAAGCTTATAATGCGGGTGCAATTTATGGTGGTCTTATCTTTGCGGAAAAATCAAAGCGTAAAGTAGACCAAGAAACAGCGCGCTTAACCATGAGCGGAGCACCCCTTCGCTATGTCGGTGTATTCCAAAATCAAAGCGCGGACCATATCAACCAAATCGCACAATCTCTTTCACTGCACGCTGTGCAATTGCACGGTGATGAAGATGAAGACTTTATTACTAAACTGCGCCAACAACTGCCAAGTGATACTGAAATCTGGAAAGCCTACGGCGTATTAGATGAAGTACCTGCATTTATTGGCAATGTTGACCGTCACCTTTTAGATTCTAAAACACAGACTCAAAGTGGTGGCACAGGGCAAACTTTCGATTGGTCTAAGATTAACGATCAGAATGTCATGCTGGCAGGCGGTTTAAATGCTGACAATATTGCGCAAGCATCTAAACTGGGCTGCCTAGGGCTTGACCTAAACTCTGGTGTAGAAACCGAACCTGGTAAAAAATCTCGTGAAAAGCTAACACAAGCTTTTGCTGCGATCAGACACTATTGATTCACATTCCTTCCCTAGTGTAGGGAAGGAATGCCAAAAAATTTAAGGAAAAAATCATGGCAAAACTTGATGCCTACTTTGGAGAGTTCGGTGGACAATACGTTCCGCAAATCCTCGTTCCAGCACTTGACCAACTAGAACAAGCTTTTATCGACGCGCAGGCTGATCCTGAATTTCGCGCCGAATTCATGCACTTACTACAAGAGTATGCAGGTCGCCCTACCGCACTTACGTTAACTCGTAACCTGACTAAAGGCACCAAAACTAAGTTATACCTAAAACGTGAAGATCTTCTGCACGGCGGCGCGCACAAAACCAACCAAGTGTTAGGTCAAGCATTACTAGCAAAACGCATGGGTAAAACGGAAATTATCGCCGAAACTGGTGCGGGTCAACACGGCGTAGCATCCGCTCTTGCGTGTGCTCTACTGGGTCTAAAATGTCGCATTTACATGGGCGCAAAAGACGTGGAACGTCAAAGCCCGAACGTATTTCGCATGCGTCTAATGGGTGCTGAAGTAATTCCAGTTCATTCAGGTTCAGCAACGCTAAAAGATGCCTGTAACGAAGCACTACGTGACTGGTCTGCAAGCTATGAAGACGCGCACTACCTACTTGGTACTGCCGCAGGCCCTCACCCATTCCCGACCATTGTTCGTGAATTCCAACACATGATTGGTGAAGAAACCAAACATCAAATCCTAGCGCGCGAAGGTCGACTGCCCGATGCGGTTATCGCTTGTGTCGGTGGCGGTTCAAATGCCATTGGTATGTTTGCTGACTTCATCGAAGAAGAAGAGGTTCAACTCATTGGTGTTGAACCCGCAGGTAAAGGCTTAGACACAGACATGCACGGCGCGCCGCTTAAACACGGTAAGCTGGGTATTTTCTTTGGTATGAAATCACCATTGATGCAAGACAGTGACGGGCAAATTGAAGAGTCTTACTCTATTTCAGCCGGTCTTGATTTCCCATCTGTAGGCCCACAACACGCACACCTTAACGCCATTGGCCGCGCATACTACGGCGCTGCGACCGATGATGAAGCATTAGAAGCATTCCAAATTCTTGCGCGCAAAGAAGGCATCATCCCTGCCCTTGAATCTGCCCATGCTCTAGCTTACGCCTTAAAAATGGCGCACGATGAGCCAGAAAAAGAGCAACTGTTAGTCGTCAACCTTTCAGGCCGTGGCGATAAAGACATTTTCACTGTATACGATATTTTGAAAGAAAGAGGAGACGTATAATGGACCGTTACGCTGCGCTGTTTGAGCGTTTACAAGCTAAAAAACAAGGTGCATTTGTCCCTTTTGTCACTATTGGCGATCCACAACCTGAACTGTCTCTTCGCATCATGCAAACTTTGGCAAACTCAGGCGCTGATGCTCTTGAACTCGGTATTCCGTTTTCAGATCCACTCGCCGATGGCCCAACCATTCAAGGCGCTAACATCCGCGCTTTGGATTCAAAAACAACGCCAAGCATTTGCTTTGATCTGATTGCAAAAATTCGCGCTGAACACCCAGATTTACCGATTGGTTTACTGGTTTACGCAAACCTTGTGTTTGCTAACGGCATCGACCATTTCTATCAAGCCTGTGCCGAAGCCGGTGTCGACTCTGTGTTAATTGCGGATGTGCCAACCGGTGAAAGCGCAGAATTTAACGCCGCAGCGAAAAAAGCAGGTGTACACGCTATTTTCATTGCACCACCAACAGCCAATGATGAAACTCTTAAACAAGTTTCAGAATTAGGCGGCGGTTACACTTACCTACTTTCTCGCGCCGGCGTAACGGGCGCAGAAACAAAAGCTAACATGCCCGTCGATCACATGCTTGAGCGCCTAGCACAATTTGATGCGCCGCCAGCCCTACTTGGCTTTGGTATTTCTGCACCAGAACAAGTCGCTTCTGCTGTTCAAGCGGGTGCTGCGGGTGCAATCTCAGGTTCTGCGGTTGTGAAGATTATTGAAAACAACCTTGATGACTCTGACAAAATGCTCAGCGAGCTGGGCAGTTTTGTAACGAATATGAAGGCTGCAACTCAGTTATAACGGAACTCGAGTTTCTATTTATCAAAAAGCCACTTTGTTAAGTGGCTTTTTTGTTGGTGTTATTTGCTTTCACGCGATGCGTAGCGAATAAAATAAGTAAAGCCCTATGTTTGAGGAGTACGATTTAGGCAAAAAGAGTACTTATAGACAATGAATCAGCAAAGTTTCAAACA
>NZ_BATM01000013.1 GCF_000467185.1 Vibrio ezurae NBRC 102218 | reverse complement strand
AATCTTTAGATTCACTCATCATTACCGACATCCACAACCAGCAACTACTGATTGAAAAAGAAGATATCGCGATTGATGAAAACGGTCACTATACCGTAACTGGAATTAATGTGGATGACTTAGCTGACGGCACACTGACTGTCACCGCAAACAGTACCGATGTGGATGGTAATACCGCAACCGTTACTGACACAGTGGTAAAAGATTACACCTATGGTGATGACTCCGATGATGATGGCGCAGACATTACACCACCGTCAGTATCCCTAACCGATAATAATGGCGAGGAAGTCATCAACGGTGAGGGTGAAACAGCAACGATCAGCGGCTACTTAGGTGAAGGTGGCAAATCCTTAGATTCACTCATCATTAGCGACATAAACAATCAACAACTGCTGATTGCAAAAGAAGACATCGCGATTGATGAAAACGGCAACTATACCATTACTGGAATCAACGTGGATGATTTAGCTGACGGCATATTAACAGTTACCGCAAGCAGTACCGATGTGGATGGCAATACCACATCAGTCACTGACACAGTTGAAAAAGATTATACCTATGGTGATGACTCCGATGATGATGGTTCAGATATTACGCCACCATCAGTATCGCTAACCGATAACAACGGAGAGGAAGTGATAAACGGCGAGGGTGAAACAGCCGTTATCACAGGCTATCTTGGCGAAGGTGGTGAAGAACTTACGTCGTTAATCATTACTGACGTTGATGGAAAAGAACTGATTATTCCATCTGCTGATATTCAGTTTGATGGTAATGGCAACTACACAGTCATCAATATTAACGTGGATGATCTTGCTGATGGCGTGCTTACCGTTACGGCCAATAGCACTGATGTTGATGGGAACATTGTAACGGTTACCGACACAGTAGATAAAGATTATACCTCTGATGATAATTCAGGTGATGGAGCATGGGGTCTAACCCCTAAAAATGGCTTGTCTGTTGCCGAAGGCAATACCAGTGATCCTATTGCCGTTAAGTTGCTTGAAGGTGGTACGGTTGTTTTAGCCGCAAATGAATTGCTTACGTTTACTTTTTCACTAATTGGGTTTAGTGAAGGGCTTACAGCACAAGACTTTGTACTTCATTTAAATACTTCTGAAGACTATTCGAGTTCGTCTCTAGTCAACAGTGATGGAGATATTGAAGTCACTGTGCAAAATATTTCTGGCTCTGAAATTGTTGTTGGTCGAGGAAATTCCGATGAAGATTTACTTTCCATAGAAGTTCAAGCTACTACGGATAATGATGTCGAACTTGATGAGTCGTTCACTTTGCATTTAATTGATGCCAGCATAGGCGCACCAAAACCTTCACAAGATGAAGTCGATGTGACCATTTATGACAACACGGACCTAGTTACGCTAAATCGAGAGTTTGTTGAGAGTGCTAATGAGATTCTAGCAACCCTAGGTGACGATATTCTACAAGGGACTGCGGAGCAAGATACCTTTATATGGAAAAGCGACATACTCGATAGTGGTACGGATTTAATTCAAGATTTTTCAGTTGGAGAAGATGGGATTGTGTTAGATGATATTTTAGAGCCAACCCAAAGCGATAGTATTGATGCGTTATTAAATAAAATCGAAGTGAGTGTAATAGGTGACGATGTGACGTTAAATATTGAGCATACAGGTGGCACGCAAACTATTGTTATTCAGGATTCACGATCGCAATTTGGAGATTCAATCGCGAACAATGGTAGTTTTGATGAAACGGAAATTCTTAATCAACTTATTGTTAAATCGACAGAAGTATAGTCATTAGATAGGCCTGCATTATAATGGGCAGGCCTGTTTCGCTCATAGAGTGGCAGAGGTTAAACGACTTTTGCCGCAAAACCTTTCAGATATAAACCTTCTGGATAAGCCGTATCAAACAAGTGATCGCTTGCTTGAGTAAAGGATTCCACAAATTTAACTTCACGACCGGCATCTAGCGCCGCATCAGCAATGATTTTTTGGAATAAACCTGACTCCATGAGCCCTGAACACGAATAAGTGAGCAAAGTGCCACCGGGTTTGAGTATTTGGATAGCTAGCATGTTGAGATCTTTATAACCACGAGCGCCACTGGTTAGGTTGCTCTTTGAGCTAACCATTTTCGGTGGGTCCATGATAACTACGTCAAACTGAGTACCTTGGTCACGATATTCACGCAGTATTTTAAATACGTCCGCATTTAGAAATACCGCTTTTTTGATGTTAAAGCCGTTCAGCTCTGCATTTTGTTTCGCGATATCAAGTGCTGGTTGTGATACGTCTACATTGATAACACGTTCAGCGCCTGCTTTAAGCGCGTATAGGCCAAAACCGCCAGTGTACGAGAAGCAGTTTAAAACTTGCTTACCCTTAACGTATTTCATTGAGTGTTGACGGCTGTCACGTTGATCAAGATAAAAACCTGTCTTATGACCAGTTTTAATATCAACTTGAATTTTTACGCCATTTTCTTCAATCACGATAGGTTCGCTAGGCTCAGTGCCATGCAATAGTCCTGTCGTTTCTTCTAAGCCTTCTTTTTTGCGCACGGCAACGTCAGAACGTTCATAGATAGAACATTCAGGGAAGCAATGCTTTAACGCTTCTACAATGTGTTGCTTCTGCTTTTCTGCGCCAGCGCTTAAAAGCTGACACACCAAGTAATCTTGATACTTATCTATGGTTACACCAGGCATTGAGTCAGACTCAGCGGCAATCAAGCGGTAACCAGTTAGTGCACCTCGGGCGATGCATTCTTCTCTTAGCATTTGCGCTTGTTGAATACGTTCAATAAAGAATGCGGTGTCGATCTCTTTTTTGATGAAGCTCCAAATGCGAGCGCGGATTTGCGAGTTAGGAGAGTAGGCCGCTTTTGCTAACCATTGACCATTGTGTGCAAACACATCTACCGTATCACCCAGTTGTGGATCGCCGGTAACCATTTCAATACCTCTAGAAAAAATCCAAGGGTGACGACGACGGACAGATTTGTCTCGGCCTTTCGCTAGTTTGATAGATGCGCTCATAAAAATGTAAGTCTCAAAGAAAATTTTGTGACATTGTCGTGTAACAACCCAGTAAAAGCAAATTAGAAACGATTATACTTGTCATCATTGCTGATAAGTTTGTTTTACCCGTCTATTTCTCTAATCTATTTAACAGCAGCAAGGAGGACGTATGTCATCAATTTGCCGAAAATTTCTGGTCTCTGGCACAGTGCAAATGGTGGGTTTTCGTTATCACACCGCCCATCAAGGTTTAAAATTTGGCTTAACGGGATATGCGAAGAATTTAAATGATGGCAGTGTGGAAGTGTTCGCGTGCGGCGCAAAGGAGCAAGTCGAGCAGTTGGCACAGTGGTTAAAAGTGGGGCCAAGAACGGCCTCAGTGGAAAGTTGCATCGCATCTGAGGCAGAGTTTAAGCATTACGCAGGCTTTGATATTTTATAGGTGCTCAATACAAAGCACTGCTGAACCAAAGCACTGTCAAACCAAAGTACAGCTAAACACGATTACAAGCATTTTGCCGGTTTAGGTAAACCCGCCAGTTTAGTTGCTTGCTTCGCAGGGCCTTGTTTAAACAGTTTGAAAAGGTATTTGCTGTTGCCTTTTTCTGGGCCGTGCGCTTTTTCCATCGCTTTGACGAGCATGCGCACCGCAGGCGAGGTATTAAATTCTAAGTAGAAGTCTCGTACAAAGTGTACAACCTCTAGATGTGCAGGGGTAAGCTCAATGCCTTCTTGCTCTGCTAAAATTGCAATCATGCCTTCTTCCCAATCTTTAAAATTAAGTAGATAGCCTTGAGTGTCTGTTTCTATGTTTTTGCCGTTGAATTCAAACATAGCCTGTTCCTAAGTGATACATCATTGCTTGAATTATCTTTAAAAAACAAAAAGCCCGCAACTAGTGCGGGCTCAATAAAGCAAAGATTAATCAATATTAATCGTTATTCATGATACCTAGGATACTAAGTAGGCTGATGAATAGGTTGTAGATTGAAACGTATAGGGTGATTGTAGCTGAGATGTAGTTAGTCTCACCACCGCGAACGATTTGCTGTGTTGTTAGCAAGATTGCACCAGTTGAGAACAATACAAACATACCGCTCATTGCTAGGTGAATCATTGGCATTTGTAGGAAGATGTTCGCTACCATACCGATTAGAAGAACCACAAAACCAGCCATTAATAGGCCACCTAGGAAAGATAGGTCACGTTTAGTGGTTAGTGCGTAAGCTGATGCGCTCATAAAGGCCAGTGCTGTGCCGCCAAGTGCGGTCACAATGGTGTCACCCATGCCTGCACCAATGTACATGTTTAGGATTGGACCTGTGGTATAGCCTAAGAAGCCAGTGAATAGGAAAGTGAAAACTAAGCCCATGCTGTTGTTACGGTTCTTCTCAGTTAAGAACAGTAAGCCGTAGAAACCAACAAGCATGATGATTAGGCCAGGACGGGGTAGGTTCATAGCCATAGAAACGCCCGCTACTACAGCAGACCAAAGCAATGTTAGTGATAACAAGAAATAGGTGTTACGCAAAACCTTGTTGGTTTGCAGCACACTTTCTTGGGTGCGAGTGCGTGATACCAATGGACTGTTCATAGTGTTCCTCAAAAGACCTTTAAATAATTAGTATATATATGGGGCGAAAAGTTCAATTTTTCAAGTACAGCGTTCGCCTACGCCACCCTGATAGTAAGCAAATTATGTTACCGAGTGAACCGCAAAGTGTAACTAACGGTAAACGGCTTCTTTGTTCACGTAAAAAAGGGCAGCAGTGCTACCCTTTATTTTACGTCAAATATTGAATTAGTGGTGCAATATTTGCGATAAGAAGTTCTGAGTGCGATCTGACTGCGGGTTTTCAAAGAAATCGATTGGATTATTTTCTTCAATAATTTCGCCTGCATCCATAAAGATCACTCTATCGGCCACCTCTTTGGCAAAGCCCATTTCATGGGTCACACATAGCATGGTCATCCCTTCATCGGCTAACTCAACCATTACATCTAGCACTTCACGTACCATTTCAGGGTCGAGCGCCGAGGTTGGCTCATCAAACAACATCACTTGAGGGTTCATACACAAAGAACGTGCAATCGCCACACGTTGCTGTTGTCCACCCGAGAGTTGACCTGGGTATTTATCCGCTTGATCTGGGATCTTCACGCGCTCTAAATACTTCATCGCCACAGCATCAGCTTCTTCTTTAGGCATTTTTTTCACCCAAATTGGCGCAAGAGTGCAGTTTTCTAGCACAGTTAGGTGCGGGAATAAGTTGAAGTGCTGAAAACACATGCCGACTTCACGGCGAACCGCTTCGATATTTTTAAGATCTTCAGTCAGTTCAGTACCAGAGACAAAAATATGGCCTTTTTGATGCTCTTCCAAACGGTTAATACAACGAATCATCGTCGATTTACCTGAGCCAGAAGGGCCACAAATTACGATCTTTTCGCCCTTTTTAACATTTAGGTTGATGTTTTTCAGTACGTGAAACTCACCGTACCACTTGTTCATGTTCTCTAGTTGGATCATGTAATCTTGTTGTTGCGTCATAATACGTCCTTGATAATTATCGTTTGTGACCGGTGTGAAGTTTGTTCTCTAGCCATATCGAATACCTCGACATGCCAAAACAAAATACCCAGAACACTAACGCGACAAATACATAGCTTTCGATAGCAAAACCTAACCATTCAGGGTCGGTGTTTGCCGATTGTCCAATACCTAATACATCAAACATACCAATGATAAGTACTAAACTGGTGTCTTTAAATAGACCAATAAAAGTGTTTACGATAGATGGAATGGTGATTTTAAGCGCTTGAGGAAGAATAATTAAACGCATTTTCTTCCAATATGAGAGGCCTAAGGCATCGGCTGCTTCATATTGTCCACTAGGGATGGCTTGTAAGCCGCCTCGAACCACTTCTGCCATATACGCAGCACTAAACAGGACCACCCCGACCAATGCGCGAATCAGCTTGTCAGTTTGCATTCCCTCTGAAAGAAACAGCGGTAGCATGACCGAGGCCATAAATAGCACCGTAATTAAAGGAACCCCACGCCAGACTTCGATATATACCGTACACACACTGCGTATAATAGGCATTTCAGAGCGGCGGCCTAAGGCCAACAACACCCCAATGGGTAGCGATACCACAATGCCAACCAAAGCGATGATTAGAGTAACGAGCAAGCCACCCCATTTATGTGTTTCGACTACTTCTAAGCCAAATACGCCACCGTACAAAAGTGCGGCGATAAGGAACGGATAGATGTTGACGAAAAAGAGCCAAATCCAGGTACGTTTAGGCGTTTTTTCATAGACTAATGCGCCAATGAACAAAGCCAGTGTTGCGTAGAATAGGCGAGGGCGCCACAATTCAGCTTCGGGATAAAAGCCATACATGAATTGTTCCCAGCGAACACTGATAAACACCCAACAAGCACCTGCGCTGGTACAGTCATCTCGAGTGGTTCCTGACCAATCTGCGTTAACAAATGCCCAACTGAATATCTGACTAAACAGAAGAAACGCAATGTAACCTAAGATTATGGAGACTAGGGTATTGACTGGGGTACTAAAGAGGTTTTTCTTCGCCCAGCCAATCACGCCGACAGAGGTTGATGGTGGTGGAAGATCCGGTTGAAATTGATGTGTGCTCATATTATCTCTCCACCAACGCGACTTTCTTGTTGTAGATATTCATAACAAAAGAGGTCAGTAGACTTAATGTGAGGTAAACCCCCATAGTCATTGCAATGATCTCTATCGCTTGCCCCGTTTGGTTTAACGTCGTGCCTGCAAAAACCGAGACTAAATCCGGGTAGCCAATTGCCATCGCAAGAGAGGAGTTCTTGGTCAAGTTAAGATACTGACTGGTTAATGGCGGAATAATAATTCGCAAAGCTTGAGGAATAACCACCAAGCGTAGCGTGCGACTGCGAGGCAAGCCTAGCGACATCGCCGCTTCGGTTTGACCGTGACTGACGGCATTGATTCCTGAACGTACAATTTCAGCAATAAATGAGGCTGTGTAGATACTCAGCGCTAAGGTTAGTGCGGCCAATTCCGGGATAATGCTGATTCCGCCACTGAAGTTGAACCCTTTTAATTCAGGGAATTCAGCCGTGATTGGCATGCCCGTCATAAAGTAGGCGATTGCGCTTAAACCAAAGATTAGACCAATCGCTATTCGTCCAACAGGGGTTTGTTGCCCAGTGAGTTTTTGTTTGTTTTTAGCCCATACGGCAATCAATATTGAAGCAATAATCGCGACAATAAAGGCGCCAATAACCACACCACTGCCTTCATTAAAGACGGGGGCGGGTAAAAATAGACCTCGGACATTTAAAAATACGGCTTCGCCCAAGCTTAAGCTTTGTCTTGGCGAAGGTAGCGCTTGTAATACGGCAAAATACCAAAAGAAAATTTGCAGCAGTAATGGGATATTACGGAACACTTCGATATAGACAGCGGCTAAACGACTGACCAACCAGTTGCTAGATAGACGGGCGATACCCATGATAAAGCCAAGGATAGTGGCAAATACAATACCTAACGCTGACACTAATGCGGTATTGAGCAGACCAACGATGAAGGTTCGCCCATAACTGAACGTTTCATCGTATTCAACGAGGTGAAGACCAATGCCAAAGCCCGCTTCTTTCGACAGGAAATCGAAGCCGGTCGCAATACCGCGAGCATCAAGATTGCTTAGCGCGTTGTTCACAATAGTATAAAAAAACCAAACGAGGCCTAAGACAGCGATAACCTGAAAGGCGATAGCTCGAAAGGTGGGGTTATAAAGAAGGTTTGAGCTCTTTTTTCCTGAACTGGGTTCAGTTTGGGTTATTTTTGGTGGGGTCATACAACTAACCTTTAATTAAATCCATTTAAACAAAAGGGCGGCGGCGCCGCCCTTAGGTTACAACGACAGGATTATCGCATCGGTGGTGCGTACATGAAGCCACCTGCATTCCATAGTGCATTCACACCACGAGTAATTTGCAGTGGAGAGCCTGTACCTACAGTGCGCTCAAAGCTTTCACCGTAGTTACCTACTTGTTTAATGACTTGGTAACCCCAGTCGTCTTTAAGACCTAATGCGGTTCCTTTTGGTCCATCAACACCGAGAATACGTTTTACGTTTGGATCGGATGACTTAAGCATCTCATCGGCATTTTTCGAAGTGATGCCGTACTCTTCTGCGTTGATCATGGCATTTAACGTCCATTTTGCGACATTAAACCACTTATCATCACCTTGACGAACAACAGGACCTAGAGGTTCTTTAGAAATGATTTCTGGTAATACGACGGCTGAAGAAGGGTCTTTAAGATTTAAGCGCAGTGCGTAAAGTCCAGATTGGTCGGTAGTAAGAACGTCACAGCGACCAGCATCAAAACCGGCTGATGTTTGTGCCGCAGTATCAAATACGACGGGTTTGTATTTCATGCCACTAGCGCGGAAGTAGTCGGCTAGGTTAAGTTCGGTTGTTGTACCTGACTGAACACACACCGCAGCGCCATCCAGTTCTTTTGCACTCATTACGCCAAGATCTTTCTTAACCATGAAGCCTTGTCCGTCGTAGTAGTTTACGCCAACAAAGTTTAGGCCTAGCGCGGTATCACGGTGTTGAGTCCAAGTCGTGTTGCGCGACAAAACATCAATTTCACCCGATTGCAGTGCAGTAAAACGCTCTTTTGCGGTCAGAGGAACATACTTTACTTTTGTTTTGTCACCCAGCACAGCAGCTGCCAGTGCTTGACAATATTCTACATCAATCCCTTCCCATTGCCCTTTTGAGTTAGGGTTGGAAAAACCAGGAAGACCGGTACTCACACCACAGGTGAGTGAGCCAGATGCTAAAACTTTGTCTAGCGTGCTATCTGTCGCTGAGGCTGATGTGGCCATTACAGCAGTTGATGCAGCTACTACAGAAGCTAGAATTGTGAGTTTATTCGCCATCTATTTATTTCCTTTCTCTAATAGTCCATGGATGATGAAGCGTCATCTATTGATCTTTGCGATTTTACATTGAATGTAAAACTGATTGTGTGAATCACCAAATTGGGGCATATTTCCCATGCCCTAATGCAAAGTAGTTTAGGTTTCTAAGTAACTCAATTAATTGCAAATTATGATTTACTATTAACTTAACCCCTTTAGAATGACCAAATGTTGCTAGTTTGTAAATAGTGCAACATAGTTCAACTTTGGTTCATTAGTCGAATAGTGTGAGATTTTAATTTTAACCAGTGCCTTTGACTGGTTTTTGATTGATGTACAGCTTAAATGGCTGAAACATTATTCAAATTGAAGCAATCAACTGGATGATTGTTTTTATAGGCAATGCGTTGCACTAATTTAGTGAAATTGTTGTTGTGATTTTAGTTAAATAAGAAAGGTACAAAATGCGCTATTTCCCTCTTTTTTATGATTTACTTCATAAGCCTGTGCTTGTGGTTGGTGGTGGGGAAGTCGCCAGTCGTAAAATTGAAAGCTTGTTAAAATCAGGTGCTTACGTAACGGTTGTCTCCCCAAGATTAGACCCTTTTTTAGCTTCGTTAGCGTCAGAGAACAAAATCAGTTGGATTAAAGGCTTTTATCAAGAGTGTCTGATTGATGAGTTTGTGCAAATTTGGGCGACCACAGATAACCCTGAACTTAATCATCGTGTACATCGGGATGCAAAACTCGCTGGGATCATGGTGAATGTGGTTGACGATACTGAGCATTGTGATTTCATCACACCTTCAATGATCAATAGAGGTCGAATACAAGTGGCCTTCTCCAGTGGGGGCGGATCACCTGTACTTGTTCGTAATTTAAGACGGACGTTTGAAGCCGTATTACCGCAAAATTTGTCTTTGTTAGCCGATTTTGCCACCGCTAAGCGAAATGACATCAAAACGAAGTTACCTGACGTGACTCAAAGAAGACTGTTTTGGGAGTGCTTTTTCGACGATGAACAAGTGAAACGTGCCAATCAAAATAGTGTGCTTCAATCTTGCTATGAACAAATGATCGCAAATGGCCAATTTGAGCCAGTTTATTCGGTCACTTGGATTGAAACGGGCAGCGACTTTGAAATGTTAACCTTAAAAGCACTGCGCCTGATGCAGGCGTCAGAAATGGTGTTGTATCATAACTCCATTGATACTGTATATATAGACAGTTGCCGTAGAGATGCGCAACGTGAGAGCTGGAAAGACGTTTCTTCACTTAACGCGCAGCTTGAGGTTCAACAGGAAAATAACCGCGCAGTAGTGGTGCTACTCCCAGAAATGAATAAAACACTGTATAGCGAACTGTCATTGTGTTGTGGTTCGTTTGAGGTGTTGTCGTACGCTCGGCAATCACAAGATTAGTCGCTTCTGTACCTGTCACTGAACAGAATTGTCGTCACTAAATGGCGTGCACCAATTTAAACAAAGAATAAAAAGTAAAGAATAAGGAAACTATGTCATCATTTAAAACCCGCTGCCCATCTTGTAAAGGGCTTAATCGTGTTCCTAGTGCGCGTATTGCTGAAACGCCAAAATGTGGAAAATGCCAGACTGCGTTACTCGATGGTGCCGCGATAGAAGGGACGGCGGATAATTTTGCCACACTCATTAATAGCAAGTTGCCAGTCGTGGTTGATTTTTGGGCTCCTTGGTGTAATCCGTGTCTTGGATTTGCCCCCGTCTTTGCAAGTGTAGCGTCTGAGCGAGTCGGTGCGGTTCGTTGCTTGAAAGTCGATACTGAATCAGAGCAGGCACTAGGAGCGCAGTACGGCATTCGTAGTATCCCAACGATCATGGTCTTTAAAGAAGGGAAGGTGCTAGACACATTAAATGGTGCTTTGCCTAAATCACAATTTGATCAGTGGTTAAATCAGGTCATTAATTGATAACGTCAATCGGCAATATTGTTATGGCGCATAAAAAACGAGAGGAAGTTCCTCTCGTTTTTATTATTTTTTGCTCAATAAGATCAGATTAATCTCTAAAATTCTCATATTGGAAAGGCTGGCCTAAGTCAGAGCTTTTAATTAAGGCAATGGCAGATTGTAAATCATCACGCTTTTTGCCTGTAATACGAACTTTCTCACCTTGAATACTAGCTTGAACTTTCAATTTGGCATCTTTAATTGTTTTGACTAACTTCTTCGCCATTTCTTTATCAATGCCTTGTTTAAACAGCACTGTTTGGTACCAGTTCTTTCCTGATGCATCCGGTTTTTGTGCGTCCATAGTGTTTACGTCAACACTGCGTTTTGTCAGGTTTCCGCGTAAAATATCGCGCATTTGTTTCAGTTGGAAGTCGGCTTCGGCACTGAGCTTTACTGTTTCATCCTTAAACTCAAAACTGGCTTGTACACCTCTAAAATCAAAACGGGTAGCGAGTTCACGGTTTGCGTTTTCTACCGCATGGCGAATGTCGACGGTTTCGACTTCGGAAACAATGTCAAATGAAGGCATTTAATTCTCCTTAAAGTTGTGTTTTTACAGCGTCAGCTAGAATATCAAGCATTTCAATCGTATCTTCCCAACTTAAACATGGGTCAGTAATTGATTTACCGTATTGTAATGCACTGAGATCGTTCATTGGTTGATTGCCTTCTTCAATAAAGCTTTCAGCCATGATTCCGGCGATATGTTGGCTACCGGATTTGATTTGATTGGCAATCTCTTTTGCAACATCAAGTTGTTTACGATGTTGTTTTTGACAGTTTGCATGGCTAAAGTCGACAATCAGACGTTGCGGTAGGTCGACCTCACCAAGTGCGTGACAGGCTTTTTCAATCGAAGCTTGATCAAAGTTAGGCCCTGTATCGCCACCACGTAGAATTACGTGTCCATGTGGGTTACCTGAAGTGCGGTATACCGTCATGCGACCATTTTTATCTGGTGAGTAGAAGTAATGTGATGCTTTTGAGGCGCGCACGGCATCAATAGCAATCTTGACGCTACCATTGGTACCGTTTTTAAAGCCGACAGGGCAAGAAAGGGCTGACGCCATTTCTCTATGGATCTGCGACTCAGTGGTGCGAGCACCGATAGCCCCCCAAGAAATAAGGTCAGTAATATATTGCCCGGTAACCATATCTAGAAACTCGGTCGCGGTGGGTAGACCAAGAGTATTAATATCGACCAAAAGTTGACGTGCTTTGTGTAAGCCAGCTTCAAGTGCGTACGAGCCATCAAGGTTTGGATCGGTAATCAGTCCTTTCCAGCCAATGATAGTGCGAGGTTTTTCAAAATAAGTACGCATGACAATAAACAGTTGTTCTTGATACTGTTCTTGCACAGTAGCAAGTCGGCTCGCGTAATCAAGAGCTGCTTCAGTATCATGAATAGAGCAAGGTCCTACAATGACCAGACAACGTTTATCTTCGCCATTCAAAATGCGCTCAATGTGTTGACGAGATTCTTTAATTTTATCGGCTAACTCAGGCGTTAGCGGATGTAAATTAGACAATTCCGCAGGTGTAGGCATTGGCCCAAGGGGCTGGGTACGCAATTCATCGGTTTTCAGTGACATAATAATCAAATCTTCTTCTTTCGAAATTGTGCTAACGATAGCGGAAATATTCAGCAGAATAAACTTGAACATTTAAATTCGATAAAATTTAATGGCTCAAAGGAACAACTGTCTATTATTTGTTCTTAAATGGCGGGTATTTGCCTTTTTTGACCATGTAGCGCTAAACAAAGCTCGATTCTGTCATTTTCTTGGTACATTTTATCAATTGGCTATTTGAAACATTAAATTGTGGTGGTATTTTGATTCTAATAACAAACTAGAGTCTAGGTAGGACGCAAATGCCAAATTCGGAATTACTTTTGGGCAACTCACTGCAACAACGCAGCGAAGGTGCTGAGCACGTATTACTGTCAATCGGTGATGTCATTCAAGAGCGAATGTTTTTTCATCCAGCACTGATTGCGAGTGACTTGACGTTAAGTGATGCTGATCAAATGGCATTGGATGCGGTTGTTAATGGACAAGATCTGAATGCGTTTTATCAGCAGGTATTAACGGAAACAGCAACAGAACTTGAACTAGGCCAATATAAACGCGTTCGCGTACAACTGAGTCACTGTGATAGCAACGCATTTTCAGCACTGATTGCAGGCAGTTTGGAAGAGTGTGAAACGAATCCTATGCTTGGTGCTCGTGGCGTATCTCGTTTTGCTTCTGACTTCTATAAGCCAAGTTTTGCATTAGAATGCCAGTTTATTAAAAACTTGCGTGAGCAAGGTATCGACGTTGAAGTTGTTGTGCCGTTTGTGCGCAGTTTAAGCGACGCTGCAAAAATTATTGACCGACTTGCCGAGCAAGGGCTTCCACGTGGACTTAACGGCTTGAAAGTGCTGTTTGGTGCGGATACGCCTTCGGCAGTGCTTCTGTCAGAACGCTTGTTAAAATACTTTGATGGCGTATGTGTGGATCTTGCTTCATTAACGCAATTAACCTTAGGTTTGGATCGCAACAATGAAGCGGTGTCTATGGGGTACAATGTGCGCAATGAAGCTGTGCTTGAATTGTTAACTCAGGTTCTAACACAAGCAAATGTTGCACGTAAATCGTCAATTGTTCTTACTGAAGGGTTAGCGGACAATACGAAGTTGCAAGAGTTTTTACTTGAATATCCTCAATGTGACATCATCAACGTCGATTAATGAGTTGAATATTGTCTAAGTGTAGAGTGAGCCATTGATTTGTATCGGCAAATCAATGGCTCCTTTTCATAAAATGATAAGTGAATTATGGCAATGGCAATAATTCATAAAGTCACAGAAAAGACTTTGTATTGTGCAAGTAAGGCAATACAATCGTCGCGATATCGACAAATACGAGTAAAGAAATGATAAAAATTGGCCAACTTAACGCACTTAATATTACCCAGATCACTGATTTTGGCGTTTTTCTAGACGCTTTTGATTATGGGAGTGTATTGCTTCCGAAGAAACAACTCAGTGAAGAGCCAGAAGTTGGTCAATCCATTCATGTGTTTCTTTATTTTGATTCAGATAACGAATTGTGTGCGACGCGTGAAACGCCAATTGCTCAAGTGGGCGAGTGGGGGTTGATGGAAATAAAAAGCATTAACAGCACTGGCGCATTCGTTAACTGGGGTATAGAGAAAAAAGATCTATTGATCCCTTACAGCGAACAGCGTGCTCGTTTTAACGAAGGCCAAACGATTTTGGTTTACGTTTACACCGATAATGCGAGTGGACGTATTGTGGGTACAACCAAGTTTAATAAATGGTTGGATAAGACCCCACAACATTATACTTCAAACCAACAAGTCGATTTACTGATCGCCGAGCGCAGCGACTTGGGTTACAAAGCCATCATTAATGGCGAACACTGGGGCATGATTTTCAGCTCTGATGTGATTGGTAAACTGTTTATTGGTAAACGCCTAAAAGGTTACATCAAACAAGTACGTGAAGACGGAAAAATTGACTTGTCGTTACAAAAGATTGGTGTGGCTAAGATGGATGATCTTAGTGAAAAAATCCTAGCGCTGCTTGATAAAAAAGAGGGCTTCTTACCTCTTAACGACAAATCAACACCTGACGCTATCTTTAAAGTATTCCGTACCAGTAAAGGCACGTTTAAAAAGACCATCGGCGGTCTGTATAAAGCGGGGCATATCACCATTGAAAGTGATGGTATTCATCGCGTAAAGTAAGACCTAAAGTAAATGCGGACGGACTTATACCAATCGTACTA
>NZ_BATM01000014.1 GCF_000467185.1 Vibrio ezurae NBRC 102218 | reverse complement strand
TTTTCTTTTACAGGAACCGTTCGACTCCTAGTTACTTTAAAGCAGTAACTGACTTATAAATAGATGGTGCCCCGGGCCGGACTTGAACCGGCACAGCGCGAACGCCGAGGGATTTTAAATCCCTTGTGTCTACCAATTCCACCACCAGGGCACGCAAAACTTGTTGCGATGCCGATTACTGAAAAGTAAAACACCATCTGATATCGCTTACGCCATATCGTAAAATTTGGAGCGACACACGAGGTTCGAACTCGTGACCTCAACCTTGGCAAGGTTGCGCTCTACCAACTGAGCTAGTGTCGCATTATTTTTTTCAAAATAATAGTTGTTGCTAAAGAATAATGGAGGCGCCTCCCGGAATCGAACCGAGGTCCACGGATTTGCAATCCGCTGCATAGCCACTCTGCCAAGGCGCCATATTCTTTTGTTGAAGCTAAGCTTCATTTTTACATCAAGAGAACGACTTGGCCATACTCTAAATAGATGGTGCCCCGGGCCGGACTTGAACCGGCACAGCGCGAACGCCGAGGGATTTTAAATCCCTTGTGTCTACCAATTCCACCACCAGGGCACGCAAAACTTGTTGCGATGCCGATTACTGAAAAGTAAAACACCATCTGATATCGCTTAACGCCATATCGTAAAATTTGGAGCGACACACGAGGTTCGAACTCGTGACCTCAACCTTGGCAAGGTTGCGCTCTACCAACTGAGCTAGTGTCGCATATTCTCGTTAAGAGAATGGAGGCGCCTCCCGGAATCGAACCGAGGTCCACGGATTTGCAATCCGCTGCATAGCCACTCTGCCAAGGCGCCGTCGTACTGCTTAAGAGTTAATTCCTCTTGGGTACGGGGTGGCATTTTACGGATTCGACCCTGTGAGTCAATAAAATTTTTCGAATTATGATTCGTTTGCTCGCTTTACAAACAAACCCTAGCAAGATGGTTAGATAAGTATCAAAATTTGATTAAAATTCACCTAAATTGCTTTATTTTTCTTCAGGCTGTTTTTGAGTAACTCATTGTTTGTTTTGGTTTGATGTTCAAGGTTATGCAAAATAGGCACAACTAAAAGCTGAAGGCATAAAAAAACCAGCTTTCGCTGGTTATTTTATTTTTAAATTATTGGTCTGCGTGAAGCAAATCGTCTTTGGCGGCATTGAGATATTGCACCATAGACCACAGGGTGAGCACGGTCGCAATAAACAAAGAAAGGAAACCAATCCAAATCATCCAATCGTCATAGCGCCAGATCAGCACCCACAAAGCAAACATTTGCGCAAAGGTTTTCACTTTACCAATCCACGATACGGCAACACTGGCGCGTTTGCCGATTTCCGCCATCCACTCTCTTAATGCTGAGATAATGATTTCTCGGGAAATCATTATGATGGCTGGGACGGTAATCCAAATCGTATTGTAATGCTCTGCAATTAGTAATAGTGCCGTTGCCACCATCACTTTATCCGCGACAGGATCTAAAAACGCGCCAAAACGCGACGTCTGCCCTAACTTACGCGCCAACACCCCATCGAGCCAGTCAGTAAACCCGGCAACCCAAAACACCATTGCTGCTGTAAAAGGTGCCCATGAAAATGGCAGATAGAACGCAATGACAAACACTGGGATCAAGAATAGGCGAATCAAGGTAAGAATATTCGGGATAGTAAATCGCATTTTATTTACTCTGAAGGCACGTCAAATGGACATGCTTATTTGGCTATAGGTTTATCCCTAATGTTGCGGGATTTTAGTTAGTGTTGCAACGCTTGAACTATCTTTTCTGCTAAAGAATTACTGATACCTGGCACTTTGGCTATTTCTTCAGCGCTGGCTCTCTTCAGTTCTTGTAAACCGCCCATATATTTCAACAAAGCTTGCCTACGTTTTGGCCCTACTCCTTCAATGCCTTCCAATGCACTGGTGCGACGAGTTTTACCACGCTTCGCTCTGTGCCCGGCAATGGCATGATTATGGCTCTCATCACGGATGTGCTGCATTAAATGCAGCGCTGGCGCGTCGCTAGCCATATTAAACTCGTCACCTTCAGCAGTAATCATGGTTTCAAGACCCGGCTTACGTGTAACGCCTTTGGCGATGCCAATCAAACGTGGACGTTTCGGCCACTGCTCCCAATACTTAGAAATGATCTCAATCGCGCGATTCAGTTGTCCCTTACCACCATCAATGAAAATGATATCGGGAATTTTATCTACCTCTATCTGCTTAGAATAGCGACGCTCAAGTACCTGACCCATGGCCGCATAGTCATCACCACCGGTGATGCCGGTGATGTTGTAGCGACGATACTCTGGCTTAACTGGACCTTCATGATTAAACACCACACAGGACGCTATGGTGCTCTCACCCATGGTATGACTGATATCAAAACATTCCATGCGACGAATTGAATCCATATTCAGCACTTGCTGAAGCTCTTTGAACCTCTGCGAGATGGTCATCTTATGATTAATTTTAGTCGTAATTGCACTGAGTGCATTGGTATTTGCCAGTTTCAAATAGCGAGCACGATGCCCACTAGGATTGGTATGAAAACTGACGTGTCGGCCTGCCATCTGCGTCAATGCTTCTTGGAAAGGCTTTTCATCCTCAAGTAAACCCGAGGCGAACACTAAGCGACTGGGTAACCCCCTGCCCTCCGATTGATTCAAATAGTATTGGCTAATGAAACTATAAAAAATCTCTTCGGTTTGGCTGTTGTTGGGAATTTTTGGAAAGAAGCTGCGACTGCCGAGAATCTTACCCTGACGAATCATCAAGATATGAATACAAGCTACCCCAGATTCTTGAGCAAAACCGAGCACGTCAATATCATCAAAGCTGTCTTCGGAGACAAACTGCTGTTCTTGAATGCGGCGAATGGCTTGAATTTGATCACGAAACTGAGCCGCTTGCTCAAACTTGAGACTTCGGCTGGCTTCGTCCATTTTGGCAATCAACAACTCGACCACTTGTTTGTCTTTACCCTGCAAGAACAAACGCACCCATTGCACTAAGTCTTGATACTCTTCATCGGAGATAATGCTCTTCACACAAGGCGCTGCACATCGTCCAATTTGATACATCAAACAAGGCCGTGTTCGGTTAGCATATATAGTGTCTTCACATTGGCGCATCGGTAAGGTTTTTTGCAATAGATGCAACGTTTGGCGCACCGCTCCAGAGTCTGGATACGGACCAAAATACTCGCCCTTGCGCTTTTTTGAGCCGCGATGTAGCGACAAACGAGGATGCTTGTGATGACTGATGAAAATATACGGGTAGGATTTGTCGTCTCTGAGCAGCACATTGTACTTAGGTAAGTACTGTTTGATGTAGTTATGCTCAAGGATTAAGGCTTCGGTTTCGGTATGGGTAACCGTCACGTCGATGTGGTCAATGTGACTGACCAAGGCACGTGTTTTTTCGTTATCGAGCTTTTTTCTGAAGTAGCTACTAAGGCGTTTTTGAAGATCTTTCGCCTTGCCTACATAAATGACAACAGCCTCGGCGTTATACATTCGATAAACGCCGGGCTGATGTGTCACCGTTCTAAGAAATTCGGTTGAGTCGAACTGTGTTGCCACTACAGTGTCTCTGCATCCAACATTCCGTGACGAATGGCTAAATGCGTCAGTTCTACATCACCACTGATATCGAGCTTGTTGAACAGTCTATAACGGTAGCTATTCACCGTTTTAGGACTTAGGCTCAGTTGTTCAGAAATATCAGTCACTTTTTGTCCTTTAGTGATCATTAGCATGATTTGAAGCTCACGCTCAGAAAGATCTTTAAAAGGATTATCAGAAGAACTCGAGACTTGGCTTAGCGCCATTTGTTGTGCAATTTCAGGTGAAATATAGCGTTGACCGCTGTTCACCATACGAATTGCATTCACCATCTCATCTGGCCCAGCCCCTTTGGTCAAATAGCCAGACGCGCCAGCTTGCATCACCTTAGTTGGAAATGGGTTTTCAGTATGTACGGTCAATACAATGATTTTTATATCAGGGTTAAAACGCAATATTTTTTTTGTTGCCTCAAGGCCACCGATGCCCGGCATATTCATGTCCATTAGGATCACATCGGCATGATTATTTCGGCACCATTTTATAGATTCTTCACCACTTTCAGCTTCCCCTGCTACATTCATACCACGGACGTCTTCGATAATACGTCTTATCCCTGTGCGTACAAGCTCATGATCATCTACAAGGAAAACATTTATCAAACTTGTATCTCCACACTCTAATTCTTGGCTGCATAGAACGTCATGAAGTTATCATAACACGCGACCGTCATTCTACGTTATTGGCGTAGTTAACGACATCCAAATATGCTTAGTATTTTCGATATTACAATATTTTAGTGCAATTAATATGACACAGTCGTGCAATAAGATGCTTATTTGGTCAAATATCATACCGCACCTAACATATGCAATCAGTTTAAAAGCTTGCGAGTAAACCCACTTTGCAGTGCTTTTCTCCTGTCACATGGGAGCAAAAGATGACTATAAATTTACCTAGAATCATATTTAAATTCATATAAACACCTCAACAAGGGTTTGCTATCATAGTCGCTTCTAAGAGTAGTAAAAAGGTTTGCATATTGCGTTCAGGATTTATCTTAACCCGCCAAAGTAAAGATCTTGGCACTTCGAGCATCATCGAACTGTGGATTTCTACGGACGCCGGCCCTGCATTGGTTCAGATTCCACATCAAAAATCCGTATACTTTGTCGAAAGTGCCATACAAGAACAGGCAGAGCAATTAGCAAATCAGCATAAAATACCCTTAAAAACCAAAGCCCTACCTTTAAAAACATTTCAGTTAAAGCCTATTACTGCGTGCTATTTCCCTACCCGTAAATACGCGATGAATTTTGAGCAGATATTGTTAAACAACCACCTTCCTTGCTATGAATCGGATATTCGATTGGTTGATCGCTACTTGATGGAGCGCTTTATTCAAGGGCAGATCGACGTCAGCGGACAGGAAACGTACGCCAATGGCTACCTTAAAATATCCAATGCTCAATGTCGGGCGAGCAAAAGCTATACACCTCATTTATCCGTCGTTTCTTTAGACATTGAATGCTCAGCCCATGGCGTACTGTATTCTATTGGTTTAGATTCACCAATGGACAGCCGGGTGATCATGATAGGTGAACCTCAGCCAAGTGATGAGATGCCCATTCAGTGGGTGGAAAATGAAAATGCTCTGCTTCGAGCCCTCATTGATTGGTTTGTGCAGTTCGATCCCGACATTATTATCGGTTGGAATGTCATCGGCTTTGATATGCGCCTGTTGGTGCAGCGAGCCGAACAGCACAAGATGCGCCTCAACTTAGGGCGAGGCAAACAAAATTGCTACTACCGACAGTCGAATCAAAGCCAGCAAGGTTTTATCACCATTCCCGGGCGTGTGGTGGTCGATGGTATTGACGGCCTTAAATCGGCGACCTATTCATTTGATTCTTGGTCGTTAGAGTCTGTGTCTCAAGAGTTATTGCAGCAAGGCAAAGCCATTCACAATGTGCACGACCGCATGCAAGAGATCAATGACATGTTCCACCATGACAAACTCTCTTTGGCAAAATACAACTTGCAAGATTGTATATTGGTCAACAAGATCTTTCATAAAACCCACCTACTCGATTATCTGGTTCAACGCAGCAAACTAACCGGTTTATCTCTTGATCGAGTCGGTGGCAGTGTGGCGGCATTTTCTAACCTGTATCTGCCTCGTTTGCACCGTGGGGGCTATGTTGCGCCAAATCTAGTGCCTAATGATTGGATTGCCAGCCCCGGTGGCTTTGTTATGGATTCAAAGCCGGGCTTGTATGACTCGGTATTAGTGCTGGATTTTAAAAGTCTGTACCCCGCCATCATTCGCAGCTTCCTTATCGATCCTATGGGGCTCATTGAAGGTTTACAGCTAAAGATAGGCAATCAGGCAGATCAAGCCGTGCCCGGCTTTAGAAAGGCGCAGTTTCACCGCAGTAAACATTATCTGCCCAACTTAATCGAAGAGTTATGGCAAGCCCGTGATCAAGCTAAAAAAGAGAAAGAAGTAGCGTTTTCACAAGCCATTAAAATCATCATGAATTCATTTTATGGGGTATTAGGCTCTTCCGGTTGTCGCTTCTTTGACACGCGCTTGGCTTCTTCGATTACGTTACGCGGTCACGAAATCATGAAGACCACCCGTAAGCTGATTGAAGAACAAGGCTATGAGGTCATCTACGGTGATACCGACTCTACCTTTGTCTCGTTAAAAGGCGAATGCAGTGCCCAGCAAGCCAATGAAGTGGGTCACGCCCTGACCGCGCACATTAACGCTTGGTGGAAACAGCACCTTGCTGAGCAATACCAGCTCACTTCCCTACTTGAGTTAGAATACGAAACGCACTTTAACCGCTTTTTCATGCCGACGATTAGAGGCTCAGAAACGGGCTCTAAGAAACGTTACGCGGGCTTGATCAAAACCCAAAATGATTCACGCATCGTTTTTAAAGGTTTAGAAAGTGCGCGTAGCGACTGGACAGAACTGGCGCAAAGTTTTCAAGCCCGCCTATATGAGCTTATTTTTGATGGGCAAGATCCCACTCAGTTTATTGTCGATACCGTTGCCCAAGTAGAATCTGGCGCGTTAGACGACAAGCTTGTCTACCGTAAACGTCTGCGCAGAAAGCTCAATGACTACCAAAAGAACATACCACCACAAGTACGTGCTGCACGTTTAGCTGATGAAATCAATCAACAGCTCGGACGTCCTTTGCAATATCAAAACCGGGGGCGAATTGCGTATGTGATGACCCGAAGTGGCCCAGAACCCATCGAATTTGTGCGCAGTGCTTATGATTACGAGCACTATATTGAAAAACAAGTTAAGCCCATCGCCGATGCCATTTTGCCTTTTGTTGGCCTCAAATTTGATGATATTAATGCGCCGCAGATTGGCCTGTTCTAATTGCAACAAATTGCGAGTACAATCGCCTCAACAATTTAAGAGACCGCTAAGGGAATCCAATGACTGAACTCTTATCCTTTGATGACACCATCGACGCTGCTTACGACATTTTTCTAGAAATGGCTCCTGACAACCTTGAAGCAGCAGACGTTGCTTTATTTACACTGCAATTTGAAGACCGTGGCGCAGCAGAGCTAGTAGAAACCGGAGACGACTGGGCATCACATGTCGGATTTGAGGTGGATAAAGAAACTTATGCTGAAATCAAAATCGGTCTGGTGAATGAAACGGATGATGTGTTAGATGACGTATTTGCACGTATGCTGGTCTCACGCGATCCTGAGCACAAATTCTGTCATATTTTATGGAAGCGCGACTAAAGCTCACTTGTGTTTCTAAATGACATTTAAGCCCTATCATGTTGATATTATTAACGTATAGGGCTTTTTTATTTTCAGTTAAGCCAAGGTTATACGCTCGCCGAATCTTTTTGGAACTTACTCACACAAGACTTGCAAATACAGGCTTTGCCTTGTAAGTGCTCTGGAACCTGAGCTAACAGCCCTTTTGGAAACGTTATCGCAGGATCGGCGCACCAACAGGTTTTAGATTTATCGCCTTGGTTACCACAAGAGTTTCCTTTCCCGCATAGAGGGCAAATCAGAGCCTCAACTTTTATACGTGATATTTGCATTGTTACTACCTAATAACCAAAAACGACTGAACGACTTAGTGTATAAGCAAAGCCCATAAGAGCGAAGCACTATCCGAATATTATCTGCCACCGGCTTTAACATGCTCACCAAACTCTCTTTTTTACCATAAACTCCACTCATTAGGATAAGCTCCGCTTACAAAATACATCATCACCATAAATAGTTAACTGCTTGCATATCAGGTACTCTCTCTTATCGTTCATAAATTGTATTTATTGTTCATTGGAGTGTCTTTGTTTATGCCAAAACATGTTGCCTGTTTAACCCTATTTTGTGCCTGTGTGATTTCACCTGTTTCTTTTGCGGAGCAAAAAAGAGACATCTACGACAATGAAAACAAAAATGCCGACGACCCTACCCGCATTGTGACAAAGTTGGGCGTGGCTGCTGATTACAATTTTGAGTCTGAAAAGGCCGGTTACTCTATATCGGGCTCTCTGGGGTTAAGTGAGGCGCAAAAAATTAATGCGCGCTACCATCCCGATACTCAAGAGTGGAGCGTAGGCGGATCGTGGCTATTTGATATCGGTATCGTGAACTTTAACTTCGGTCACAGTGAGTACAGCGACGGTTCGAACTTCAATAATTACAGTATCGGCACGTTTTTGCCTTTATCGGTCTTTGGGATTGAACCTGCGGGGTGGCAAATTTTCCCAATGGCTGGATTTAACTACACCGATGGTGAACGACCGTTAAATGCCAATGATGAGTTCTATGATGAAAACAACCCGTTTGTCTTACACCCTAGCGATAGCACCGGTGGCTATGTCGGAGCGTTTTCCTTAAAGCCTATCAATGATAAGTTTACGGTTATGGCGTTTGCCGGTGCATCTATTGGTTCGGATGATTATTTTGGTTATTGGATGGGGGCAGGATCTGGCTATAACTTCACTAAGAAAGACAGCATTAGTTTACTGGCACTGGTATCAGACAATGACTACGGCTCAGATAAGAAAGTGATACTCTCCTATAGCCATACCTTCTAAAACAGCGCCAGCAACGCATAAATTCTGCCTTGGCAATTTACATCATCGTTTAAACCTAAATATAAGCGCGACCGTAGTGAGTAATATGGCGTACATCAGCAATAATGGTATCGCGCTTATGCTAGAGAGCCCTGAAGCTAAAAATGAGACCACTGCCGTACACAGCCAACACGCTGAAAACACAAGCGCATTGGCAATCCCAGCCAAGTGAGTGAACGGGGCGAGAGCTTGCCCTAAACACAATGGGAATAATACACCCAGCGCCATAATCACTAAGGCGACGGGTACGACCAAAGCCAGTAAATTAAGCCCGAAAATAGCTTGGTATAACAAACCACACCCTACAGAAAGTAAGGACACTAGCATTGAAAGGCGAATTTTTTCTCTGCTGGCACTTTAAAAAAGAAGCGGTTCGCAATATTACCCACCAGCCAACTTGCACCCAATAATAGTGCGATATGCCCGTAAAATATGGGACTATGACCCAGTGTTGTTTGAATCAAAAACGGCGCTACGGTATTAAACGCAGGCAAAATACTGTACAAAATTCCGCAGATAAGCGCGACACGCCGAAAAGTCACATTACCGACAATTTCACTAAAACTGCGTGTGACAAAGTGCGCGCTAAATCGCGTTCTGCGGTGTGTATCAGTAAACATAAACAGCAACAAACCTGCGCCTATTGCAACCCACACCGTCAATGCGTAAAACACCATGCTCCAACCAAAGTGTGCATCAATATATCCACCGATAAACGGAGATAACGTTAAGCCTAATGCAAACGAAATGGTGATCCAATTTACCGCCCGTAAATACTCTTCTCCATCAAACAAATCCTTGATTGCAGCCCTTCCACCTACCGCAACAAAGGATACTGCTAAACCTTGCAATAAACGCAAACCAATTAAAATATCAATATTTGGCGCAATAGCGGAAAGAAAAAGCGCAAAGATCAACACTATGCAGCCCATCAACATCGGTATTTTTCGACCAAATGCATCCACCACAAACCCTGCGACAATTTGTCCTATACCAAAACCCAATATCGCGGCCGAAAATGCCCACTGAGTTAGCGCTTCATTACTGGCAAGTGCCACCTGAATTGAGGGCAATGAAGGCACAATAATGTCAACGACAATGCCACCTAACGATACCAACACATACATCAATACCGCTAAATTGCGCTTTGAAGTCCCATCCATAGAGTAAAACCCTTGTTCCATCGTCGATTATGTACTTTTATGTCTACCATGTTATCGATATTTCATCAGATAGCGATATATTACAATATCTCTTAAACATAGATTCTATTTTGTATTGACCTGTCTATTACTTCATAGTTTAAGTTGACCTTATTCAAGCAAGGAAAGTGTATGTACCGTATATCAGAATTAGCACGCAAAGTGGGTTTGTCACGCTCAGCCCTACTCTATTATGAAAAGCTACAACTGATAAACGGAGCGCGTTTAGATAATGACTACCGCGTCTATACCGACAAAGACGTTCAGCGAGTATTGCTTATACAAACTCTGCAAGCCGCAGGTTTAACCCTCAAAGAATGCAAAGCTTGCTTGGATGCCAAAATCGACCGTCCATTGTTGGTTAATCGCCTACAAGCATTGGATAACGAAATTGAGCAAAAACAGCACTCTAGAAAAGTATTAGCGGCGTTACTCGGTGAAGAAAATCACAAACAATGGCACGAGAACATCAGCCAAATAGCGCCAGATGCCCATCTAGATTGGTTAATGAAACAAGGCTTTGACGAAAAAGAAGCGCTTAGATTGAAATGGTTATCGAAAGACATGAACGAACATCAAGATTATATGGCTGACTTTATGACAGTCTTTGAAACGCTCGACCGCTGGGGTCCAGGCAGTGAAGCTGAAACCTTAAAAGCACTTAATGCCATCCCTAACACCTGTAGCAAAATATTAGAGATAGGCGCAGGAAAAGGACTGGCGACTACAGTACTTGCCAATAACACCGACGCCATCATCACTACCGTTGACAATGAGCAAGCAGCCCTGACACGTTTAAGTGAACGCTTTGAACAAGACGGCCTAGCCTCTCGCATTGTGCCTGTGTGCGCCAGCATGACCGAACTGCCCTTTGCCGAGCAAAGCTTTGACCTTATTTGGGCAGAAGGGAGTGCCTATATCATGGGCGTAAATAACGCCTTACAGCAATGGCGATCACTGCTAGAAAAAGACGGCATCATCATGCTCAGTGACTTAGTTTGGCGCACACCAGAACCCACGGCGGAAGTGAAAAACTTCTTTAAAGGGGAATACCCCGACATGCAATCTATTGACATGAGAGTGCAGCAATTTAAAGCCGCAGGCTATGAGATCATCGAGCATTTCTCTTTGAGCGAAGCTGCATGGCAAAATTACTATTTGCCACTAAAAGAACGGGCGAATGAATTGCTACCTCATATGCCAGACTCAAACGCAATTACCGATATTCTTGCTGAAATCGATATTTATAAGCGTTATTTAGGTGAATTTGGTTATCAGATGTTTATCGCAAAGCGCTGCTAAGTCGCATAAATTATACCAATCAC
>NZ_BATM01000015.1 GCF_000467185.1 Vibrio ezurae NBRC 102218 | reverse complement strand
TTCTGATCTCTTACTTAGTGTGATTGGTATAAAAATGCCCTCTATCAACCAAAGTTCATAGAGGGCATTATTATTTTGATGATTTATTCGCTGTTAAGTCGCTAAAATAAACCACGCATTGCTACGATGAGGATTAGATGTCAATCACATCAAAGTCAACCAGCGTATCCACATCAGCTTCGTAATCAACACCGTCAATACCAAAGCCAAATAGACTCAAGAATTCATCTTTATATTCTTGATAATCGGTGAGATCTTTAATATTTTCAGTGGTAATTTGTGGCCATAGATCACGACAATGTTGCTGAATATCTTCACGCAATTCCCAGTCATCAAGACGAAGGCGGTTGCTTTCATCAACTTCTGCTGCGCTGCCATCTGCTTTATATAGACGTTGGCTAAACATGCGATAGATTTGCTGCATACACCCTTCGTGTACGCCCTCTTCACGCATTTTCTTAAATACCATAGCAATGTACAGTGGCATTACTGGAATCGCCGAGCTTGCTTGTGTTACAACAGATTTAAGTACCGCTACGTTTGCAGTGCCGCCTGTTGCAGACAGTTTTTCATTGAGTGCTGTTGATGCACGGTCTAGATCCATTTTGGCACGGCCTAATGCGCCGTCCCAGTAGATTGGCCATGTTAGCTCAGTACCAATGTAGCTGTAAGCAACGGTCTTACAACCGTCAGCCAATACGCCTGCTTCAGAAAGCGTATTGATCCACAATTCCCAATCTTCGCCGCCCATTACCGTTACTGTATCCGCAATTTCTTGCTCAGTAGCAGGCTCAATGCTTGCTTCGATAATTTGGTCTTTATTGGTATCTACCGCCGTTGAGGTGTAAGTATCACCAATCGGTTTTAGTGCAGAACGAATCACTTCACCGGTTTCTGGCATTTTACGTACTGGAGACGCCAGCGAGTAAACCACCATATCAATTTGACCAAGGTCTTGTTTAATAAGGTCGATGGTTTTTTGCTTGGCTTCGTTAGAGAAAGCATCACCATTTAAGCTCTTAGAGTATAAGCCTTCTGCGTGTGCTAGCTTGTCAAATGCCGCGGCATTGTAGAAACCTGCTGTGCCCGGTTTCTTTTCAGTGCCTGCTTTTTCAAAGAAAACACCAATAGTGGATGCACCGCCGCCAAAAGCTGCCGCGATACGAGAAGATAAGCCATAGCCACTAGAAGAGCCGACAACTAATACACGTTTTGGTGCATTTGCAATTGGGCCTTGTGCTTTTGTATAAGCAATTTGTTCTTTTACGTTAGCTTCACAGCCCACTGGGTGTGTTGTGGTACAGATAAATCCACGAATTCGAGGTTTTATGATCATTATTCACTTCCTTAAATTAACTTGCGTAGCATAAAAGGTTCTTCGCAAAATCTCACCCTATTTATAGAAGATCTGCCCTTAATCATCAGTGGTTGGAGCACTTATGAGCAATATAATTAAAATCTAGATCTAAGTTCTCACCATAAAATGGAGATCTGGCTAAATATTTGATTGATATCATGCAAGTATAAATATTGTTTTCTAAACTAGATACATCAATCAAATTAGTTCTGATTTCCATAGGCTTATCAAAACTGTAGGGGAAATTCTATGCAAACTACATTTATCGTAAACTTTATTGGCACAGCTTCACCTTCGACCATCAAGCGCCTTTCATCAATCACTCATGAGAACAATGGCAAATGGCTACTCAGCAAAGTTAACTTCATCGAAAATCAAGTTGCTGGTGTCATTAAAATCAATCTACCTGAACAAAATGCACAAGCGGTTAAAGATGCATTTTCAACCACTGATAGCCTAACCTGTCAGTTCGCTGATGCCGATGCACCTTTGCATGACGAAAACGAAGTCTTTTCACTGCGCGTAAATGCCAATGACAGAGCCGGTATCGTCAACGAAATTACTCACATTTTAGACTCTCAAGGCGTCTCAATTCTTGATATGGATTGCCAACGTGTATTCATTGCAGGCGGCGGTAGCGGCATTAGCTCAAGCCTATTCACAGCCCAACTTGCACTGCAACTTCCTGCGGCTCTTGGTTTAAGTGATGTTACACGAGAGCTTGAATCTTTAAGTGAAGACACTAAGGTGATTATTGGCGCATAGCTCATATTTACCGGTCAAAAAAGTAAAAAGCTCGCTATTCAGCGAGCTTTTTTATTGGTGATTTATCATCGTGACTAAGTCAGTTCAGTCTCTAGCAGCGCACAACCGCACAACCAATGTTGGTTTTGTTTAAACAGACCACTGAGAAAGTGAACGTTTAAAATCGGCATAACCAAACTCATTGAGCTTGACCACTTCCCCGCTACTACGCTGACAATAAATGGATGGCATTTTAATACCATTAAACCAGTTCAGCTTCACCATGGTATAGCCAGCACTGTCTAAGATATGTAGACGCTGACCAATCTTTAGCGGCTCAGAAAATTGCGTTTCGCAGAACTGATCGCCCGCTAAACATGAGCACGAACCAATCACATAGTGATGTGGAGCGCCATCAGTGGCTTCTAAAATTGACGCAGGCTCATCATAAATTAAGGTATCTAAACGGTGCGCTTCGGTTGCCGAATCGACAATAGCGGTTTTCTTTTCGTTTTCGACAATATCGACCACTGTCACGACCAAATCGGTTGTTTTAGTGATAATCGCCTCACCCGGCTCAAGGTATAACTGTACGCCATGCTTTTCGGCAAAAGCTTTCAGTGCAGCCGCCAGTTTTTCCAGCTCATAGCCCGGCCAAGTGAAGAACACGCCGCCACCTAAGCTGACCCACTGCATTTTATCTAGGTATTGTCCAAACTGCTCAGAGATTGAGTCCAATAAGGCCACAAATGAGTCTGCGCTTTTGTTTTCGCAGTTCATATGGAACATCACGCCATCAAGCGCATCAAACACCTGTGCGTCGATGTGCGCCGCTTGTACGCCTAAACGTGAATACTTTCGTGCTGGGTTTGCTAAGTCTTGTCCTGCTACGCTTACACCCGGATTAAGACGTAATCCTAACGAGGCTTTGCCCTCAACTAAGTGTCGATAATACGCTAACTGACTTTGTGAATTAAAAATCAGTTTGTCTGCAATATCCGCCACCTCTAACACGTCTTGTTCGGTGTACCCTACGCTGTAAGCGTGAGTTTCACCGCCAAAGGTTTCATGACCAAGCTTAACCTCGTATGGGCCACTGCTGGTAGTGCCATCTAGGTAAGGTTTAATAATGTCGAATACGCCCCACGTAGAGAAGCATTTAAGCGCTAAAACCAATTTCACGCCCGATAGCTCTTTGAGCTTCTTAGCGGTTTCAAGGTTTTGAATCAGCTTAGCTTCATCAATCATGAAGTAAGGGGTTTGCAACTGTGAATGGCTCATCAATTCGTTCACTCATTAAGCTAACAAAGCCAGTATAAATACTGGCTTTAGGATTAGAAATTTGACTCTAGATCCAAACTCTATTTAAGGATTTGAATGTCCGGTGCTTGCTCAGGATCTAGCTCTTGTACGTGCCAGTCTAGACCAATCTCTGGCATAGTTTCTAGGAACGGATCTGGGTCTAGCTGCTCCATGTTAAACACGCCCGCTTCTGCCCATTTACCACGGAAATATTGCAGAGCAGCGGTAATGGCTGGCACGCCTGTGGTGTATGAGATAGCTTGATGTTCAACATCTTCGTACGCCACTTCATGATCAGCGTTGTTGTAGATAAACACGCCGCGAGGCTTGCCATCTTTAGTGCCGCGAACCCAAGTACCGATACAAGTTTTACCTGTGTAACCCGGTGCTAGAGACGTAGGATCTGGTAGCATAGCTTTTAGTACATGCAGCGGCTGAACAACCGTACCGTCGTGCAGTGTTAGCGGATCTGGGCTAAGCAGACCGATGTCACGCATACAGTTAAAGTAGTTTAGGTAAGCATCGCCAAAGCCCATCCAAAATTCGATGCGCTTAGCCGGAATGAACTCTTGCATTGAACGCACTTCATCGTGCGCCATAGAGTACACTTTGTGCTTGCCCACTAACGGGAAATCAAACTCAAACATACGCTCGTGACAGCCAACTTGTTTCCACTCGCCATTTTCCCAGTAGAAAGAATCGCCTTGGATTTCAAGCATGTTGGTTTCAGGATCAAAGTTGGTCGCAAACTTCTTGCCGTGATCGCCTGCGTTCACATCCATTACGTCGATAGTATCGATTTCATCAAACAAATGTTTTACCGCATGCGCAGCAAAGATGCTTACTACACCTGGATCAAAACCTGCGCCAAGAATACCGGTGATGCCCGCTTCCTTAAATTTGTCACGGAAGCCCCACTGCCAATCGTACGCTTGAGGTACTTGCTGGCCTTCAGAGCATAGGTCAACCGCAACCGAAGTATCTAGGTAAGACACTTTGGCTTGTAGACACGCTTCCATGATAGTGATGTTCACCCACGGAGGACCGGCGTTAATCACAAGATCGGGTTTTACGTCATTGATAAGCGCCACTAAAGCGGCCACATCATCAGCGTCTACAGCGCGTGATTCTAGCTTTTTAGTAGGATCTTTAAGGTTGTTTTTACCTTTGATCGATTCAATGATTTTGTCACATTTAGCGATAGTGCGAGATGCGATTGTGATATCACCTAGCACTTCATTGTTCTGCGCCGCTTTGTGCGCAACTACCCAACCAACGCCACCAGCGCCAATTTGTAAAACAGCCATTTTATATTTCCTTTACTGTGCCGCTAGCTCTACCGCTAGCTTATCAATGTTATTTAATAGGGTTTCAAAATCTGACAGAGTCAGACACGGGTTCAAGATGGTAAATTTCAGAGCACTATGCCCATCAACAACAGTCTCACCCAATACCGCCACGCCGCGAACTAAGGCTTCAATACGCACTTTTTGATTCAGCGTATCCAGACGCTCAGCATCCACATGCTTGCAACGCAATAGCACGGTTGAAAGCGCTGGTGTGGCAAGAAGTTCAAACATTTCATGTTGTTGAACCATTTTCGCGACTTGCTGAGTTTGTTCTAAAAGATGATCAACCATTTCACCCAGTGCTTTAGGACCCACATTTTGCATAGTCATATACACTTTTAGCGCGTCAAAACGCTTAGTGGTCGCCATGGTTTTATCTACGAGATTTGGCAACTCATCGTGTTCACGGTTTAGATAATCAGCATGATGAAGCAAGTACTTAAAGTTGGCTTTATCTTTGACTAGCAATGAACCACAGCTAATAGTTTGATAAAACAGCTTGTGGAAATCCACCGATACTGAATCGGCTTTTTCAATGCCTTGCAAACGCTCTTTATGACTGCTCAAAATCAGAGCACCGCCATAGGCACTGTCGACATGTAGCCAAAGGTTTTCATCACTGGCAATTTTCGCCATCGCATTAATGTCATCAATCGCGCCATGATCGGTCGTGCCCGCCGTTGCCACTAGCGCAAATGGCATTAAGCCGTCTTGTTTTGCTTTAGCGATGGTTTCAGCCAGTGCTTCGGTATCCATAGTGCCATCAGCAAAGGTGTCTACGCAGATGACCGACTTTTCACCCAGTCCCATCCACGCCGCTGATTTTTGTACCGTAAAGTGCGATTTATCAGAGCAGATAATGCGCAGTTTATCGGCGTAATCAGGGTTGCCTAGCTTCTGTATAGAGTGCTTGCTTGTTACATCTGCAAACCAATCACGTGCGAGCAATAAGCCCATTTGATTGCTTTGAGTACCGCCGCTGGTAAATACGCCATCAGAGCTTGCGCCCATTTGATATTGCTCACACAGCCAATCCACCACTTTTTGCTCAACATAGGTCGCAGCAGAAGCTTGGTCCCAAGAATCCATTGATTGGTTTAACGCCGCAATCATAGTTTCAGCGGCAATTGAAGGCATCAACGGTGGTGTATGCAAGTGCGCAATACAATTTGGGTGCTGCACGATAATGGAGTTTTTCGCCACTAAATCAGAGGCATTATCCACAACCTCAGTTAACGCTTGATTACCGCTGTTTAGGTCAACTTGATTGATTTTCGCTTCTAACTCTTGCGGTTTCATGCCTGAATAAGGCTGATCAATCGCTGCAAATACCGTTTTCATTGCATCCACAGTGTGGTGCATCACTTTGGCAAATTCGTTTGCGCCTTCAGCGCCAGTATGTACAAAGTGTTTTTGCCACTGCTTGTTGGTCGGCTCAGGATCAACGTAAGATCCGCCCGCCGCCAAGATAGCTTGCTCAAGAGTTTGCAAGGCAAAATCGATTTGTGCGTAAGAGATAATCAAAGGTGGCAAGAAACGAATAACGCTGCCGTCACGACCGCCCTTTTCAACAATTAAGCCACGCTCAAGCGCCGCGCGTTGAATCGCTAGGGTTAAGTCGCCATCGGAGGCGCGTTCATCGAATTTGTTGCGCTCGCCATTAGCTTTTGCAATTTCAACGCCTAACATCAGGCCTTTACCGCGCACTTCTGCAATGCAGTTAACGCGCTGTTGAATCGCTTCTAGCCCTTCGCGTAGGTATTGACCTGCTGTCGCGGCATGCTCAACCAACTTATCGCGCTCGATGATTTCTAGCGCTTTTGCGCCTGTAACCATTGCCAGTTGGTTACCACGGAATGTACCCGTGTGCTCACCAGCATTCCAAGTGTCGTTTTCTTTCTTAAATACCAACAACGACATTGGCAGACCGCCACCAATCGCCTTAGAAAGACATAGGATATCAGGGCTAATGCCCGCTTCTTCAAACGCAAAACGATAACCAGTTTTACCAACGCCACACTGGATTTCGTCCAATACCAATAGGATTTGGTGCTCATCACAAATACGACGCAATTCACGTAGCCAAGAAGCAGGAGCAGGAATAACGCCGCCCTCGCCTTGCACAGGTTCGACAAAAATTGCCGCCGGTTTCATGATGCCCGCTTCATCATCATTAAGCAGACGCTCAATGTAACGAATGCTGGCTTTTGCGCCCGCTTCTCCGCCTAGGCCAAATGGGCAGCGTAAATTGTATGGAAATGGCATAAAGTGTACGTCTGACATTAAGCCAGTGCGACGCGCTTTCGTATTCAGGTTACCCATCATACCCATAGTGCCGTTTGTCATGCCGTGGTATGCACCGCGAAATGCGAACACAGTGTTGCGTCCGGTGGTTTGCTTGGCCAGCTTAATCGCCGCTTCTACCGCGTCTGCGCCAGAAGGGCCGCAAAACTGTATGGCTGAATTTCTAGCAAACTCTTCAGGTAAGAAGGCTTTAACACGTTTTATGAAAGTGTCTTTAGCTTGCGTTGTGATATCAAGGGTTTGATATGGCAAGCCACTTTCTAATTGCTCTTTTAGAGCGGTGTTAATTTCTGGGTGATTGTAGCCAAGTGCTAATGTACCCGCACCCGCTAAACAATCTAAAAACAGTTGTCCACGTGTATCTTCCACTAGTGCGCCATATGCGCGTTTAATGGCAAGAGGAATACGACGAGGATAAGAACGAACTTCAGATTCGTGCTCAGCTTGATCAATTAACATTTGATCCGGTGTGAGGTCATAAATACCATCAACAATAGGAACATCACTTGAAAAAGCAGCATTCGCCGCCGACATTTCAAATTCAAATGCAGAACTCATAAGTTTACCTAAATTGAAGTAATCATTACCCTAGATCTTGAGAAAATATCTGATCTAAAGTGATATTGATTTAGTGTACGCAAGCCTCTCTAAATAAGAGACATTAAGAAAATAATTACATTGGGGTGAACTGTCAGAATTGACGGATCAAGGCTCAGTTACGATATCGTAAGCCGGAAGTTTAAAGCTGATTATCAGATTTGATTGATTCATGTTGGGTTGCCTATCGCTATGTCATCACTGACATGGTTATTCCCATCTATCAAACGACGTTCGTTTGATACCTACCCTACGTAATATCACAATCAGCTCAGGATGGTTATTACGCGTGTCCCTCAGAGCACTCTGAGATTGCGCGGGAATTTAGCAAGAAAATAGGCATTTAGCAATAGCTAACCCACAAAACAGTCAAAATATGCACTTAATTTGTTTTCAAAATGTTTCATTAGCAATATTTCAGCGCTTGCGCTTACATACACTGACATCTTGCTATCAATACAAAAAAGTTACACAAACAAAAAAGCCTTAGCATTGCTGCTAAGGCTTTTTTATATT
>NZ_BATM01000016.1 GCF_000467185.1 Vibrio ezurae NBRC 102218 | reverse complement strand
TAGTACGATTGGTATTATAAAACCCATACAAACAAAAATACCCTGTCAGGAATCAAGCTGACAGGGCATGTTATTAATGACAGTTATCAGTCTCTATTTGCGCTGAAATGCATCAACATAGTGGTTAATTTCTTGCATCAGCTGTTGTTTATGACTGTCGTCAATAAAACTGGCTTTAATGGCATTTCGCGTAAATTGTGCCAGTTCATCGACTTCAATCGGATGTGCCATGGCAACTTGTAAAAAGTTTTCCGTCATATATCCGCCAAAGTAGGACGGATCATCAGAGTTAATGGTCACGCACAAGCCTTGACGCAGCAGTTCAACCACATTGTGCTCTTCCATTGTCTCAAAGACTTTCAATTTAATATTCGATAGTGGGCAAACCGTTAACGGCACTTGTAACACCTGCAAGGTTTCGATCAACTTAGGATCGTCCACGCATCTTACGCCGTGATCGACACGAGACACACCCAGTAAAGACATCGCATCTTGTATATTACTTGACGGCCCTTCTTCTCCTGCATGGGCAACCGTTAAAAAGCCCTCTTTTATTGCTTCTTGAAAAACTCTTTCAAACTTTTCAGGTGGATGGCCTAGCTCAGAAGAGTCTAAACCTACGCCAATGATTTTATCTTTATGAGTCAAGGCTTGTTTTAACGTATCAAATGCAGCGCCTTCGTCGAGGTGGCGTAAAAAGCACATGATCAGGTGGCTACTGATACCATACTGCTCTTTGGCTTGCGCTAACGCTTTGTGAATACCATTCACTACCGTATCAAACTCAACCCCTCTTGCGGTGTGCGTTTGCGGATCAAAGAAAATTTCACAATGTCGTACATTGTCTTGCTGACAATGCTCGATATAAGCCCAAGTGAGATCGAAGAAGTCTTGTTCTTTGACAAGTACATTCGCCCCTTGGTAATAAATATCTAAAAAGGATTGTAGGTTATGGAATTGATACGCTTGCTTCACTTCCTCAGCAGAGGCAAAAGGAATGGATACATTGTTCCTTTTGGCCAACTCAAACATCAGCTCAGGCTCTAACGTGCCTTCAATGTGTAAGTGCAGTTCTACTTTGGGCATGTGTTCGATAAATTGTTGCAATGTCGCTCTCTCCGTATTCCTATTGGGGGGTTTCCAAGCACTGTTTTAGTTCGCCAGACAATATAGACCAACGTCTTTTCATCTGTTTTATTGTACTACTTGGGACGTCATGGATACTATCAAACTGTTGATAACATTCATAAATTTTAAGGTCGATATTCATCTGTTTGGCTATTTTTTGATAAGGTGTAATTTCCCAGCGCTGTATAAAGGTATTGGACACAATGACCGTCTTACCTTTATTGAGTGCCTTTAAGGTTTGTGACTGACACCAAGCGTGTGCTTGGGACAATAAACTGGGATTAAACTGATAGTTTTCGTTATTGCTATCGGTAAAAAACATATCCGCCTCAATATGCTCTCCGTTACATTGGCGGCATATTTTTTTTGCTAAGGTTGACTTACCTGAGCCTGGCAAACCACGGACTAAAACTAAAGACTGCAATCGATTTCGTTCCTTTTTTGTTGACTCTAATGTGGGTTAGCTTCCACGGGGTCACCTATTGTCAATCAAATAAGCCATTTAAAACAACCTAGTTTGCTTACCACTTGTCGTTACCTATGTTGGCTATTTTAGTCAAAGAAGAAACATTTCTTTATTAACTATCCCTCATTTTGCACAAAACAGTGTAATAAACGATAAAGTTAGGTACATATTATAAGAAAAATGTTTAGGGTTTTAACGTAATTCGTTAAGCTAAGCCCCTACAAGCTAACGCTGAACCGTCAGCTAAATCAAGGAATTATATAATGCTAACCAAATGGGCTAAGCGCTTTTATCAAATGTCAAAACTGGTGGCCTCGTGGAGTAAAGATCCTTCCACCCAAGTTGGCGCTGTTATCACAAAACACAATCGTATTGTTTCTGTTGGCTTCAATGGTTACCCACACGGGATCACCGACAGCGCAGAAACCGACGAACGTGATATGAAGTATTTAAAAACGCTGCACGCTGAAGAAAACGCCATCTTGTTTGCCAAACGAGATTTAGACGCTTGTGAAATTTGGGTCACTCATTTCCCTTGCCCTAATTGTGCGGCGAAAATTATTCAAACCGGTATTTCTGTTGTTCACTGCCCAGAGCAAGACCCTGATTTTCTCTCTCGTTGGGGAGATAAAATTAAAGTCAGCGAAGATATGTTCAATCAGGCTAACGTAAAAATTGATTGGCTTGCTAAAAAAGAACTGGCTGACGAATCCCTTAGCCTTTAAGCCTACATCAGCACTATTTATTCGCCTCACGACTATGCTTTAGAGTGAGGCGTTTTTGTGTCATATCACACTCAGCCCTACTTTTGTTCTCACCATTCACTCGCTAGCCACACCTTCACAAGTGACAGTGTCACCAAATATTTCCATTTCAATATTGGTTAATACTATTTTAATTTAGACATTCACTTTTCTCTGTTTGAAAAAAGAGCGTACTATTGCGCCTTTAGAAAAATCTATCACTTGCTTGTTCAGCTCATAGTGACGGTCTAGGCTTAACACAATGCTTCACCCTCATAGAAATCAACCGGATACAAATGAAATCATCCACTAGTAAAACCTTAGCTATTGAGCTTTTTAAAATGACATGGCCAATGATCTTTGGTGTGCTCTCACTCATGAGCTTTCAACTTATTGATTCGGCGTTTATCGCGCAATTAGGCGTACTGCCGCTTGCAGCTCAAGGCTTCACATTGCCGATTGGCCAATTGATCATTGGCGTACAAGTAGGGTTAGGAATTGCCACCACCGCCATTATTGCGCAAACGTTAGGCGCCAAAAATACCGAAAAAGCCAAACAGCTAGGTGGGCTAATATTGTCCGTGGGTAGTATAGGCTGCGCAATCATTTGTGTGCTGTTATATCTGGTGCGCGCACCGCTACTTCACCTACTCGGTGCCACACAAGAAGTTATGCCGATCATAGATACGTATTGGATTGTCTGGCTAGTCAGTGCTTGGATTGGGGCTATGTTGTACTTTCTATACAGTGTTTGCCGTGCAAATGGCAATACGCTTTTGCCCGGTATTATGATGATCGTCACCAGTCTACTCAATGTTGCGCTCGACCCTGTGTTTATTTTCTATTTTGATCTGGGGATCCACGGCGCGGCTGTCGCGACGATCCTTTCGTTTAGCATTGGTATCCTCTACGTGCTCTACCGTACTCGAGGTAAGGGGTACTATACGTTTAACTGGAATGGCTTGAATATAAAACAAAGTATACTGGCGCTGCTTGGCATTATGATGCCGGCCATGACCAGCCAACTGATGCCACCTCTTGCGGCGATGCTTTCTACAAAGCTACTTGCCTCTTATGGCACCGCAGCCATTGCTGCGTGGGCGTTAGGAAGTCGTTACGAATTTTTTGCTATAGTCTCGGTATTGGCTCTGACTATGTCTATGCCACCGATGATTGGGCGTTATTTAGGCGAGAAAGATTTCACTAAGATCACTTCATTAGTGAACATTGCCACAGTGTATATTTTATGCTCTCAGATAATGATTGCATTAGTGACACTCTTTATCTCAGCACATCTGGCGGAATTAATGTCCGGTCAGAAAAGTGTCGGAGGTATACTCAATATGCATTTAATGATCATCCCTTTTAGTCTTGCACCACTAGGGATTTGTATCTTATTGGTGTCGGTCTCAAACGCATTAGGTCAACCCATGAAAGCATTGCTTATATCCTGTTGTCGACTCTTTGTGTTTTTTCTACCTTGCTTGTATTTAGGCGCTTATCTCGGGGGCTTATTTGGCCTATTTATCGGTGCGGCAATTGGCAATACCTTTGCAGGGCTCTTTTCGTGGCATCACTATCGAAAGACGATGCTGACGTTACAACAAAAATGGAGCCATTAGGCTCCATTTTTTCTATATAACAGTCACGACTTACTTAAAGTTTGCTTCTGTCACTAAGATAACGCCGTTTTTAGTCACTTCATACAGTTTAGAATCTTCTTCTAGATTCTCACCGATAACAGTGCCATCAGGAATGATGGTGTGATCGCCAACAATGACTTTTGTTAAGCGGCAGTTCTTACCAATAACCACTTCAGGTAGAACCACACAGTCTTTAACCACAGTGCCTTCTTCAATGCGACAGTTATAAGCAATCAAAGAATGGTTGATCTCTGCGCCAGACACAATCGTACCAGCAGATAATACTGAATCGACAGCAAATCCTTTGTGCTCAGAGTTATTAAAGACAAACTTAGCACCCGGACGTTGTTGCTGCTGAGTAATCACCGGCCATGAGTGGTCATACAGATCCAATTCAGGCTCAGGAGACACAAGATCCATGTTTGCGGCGTAATATTCATCCAAATCACCCACATCACGCCAGTAACCATTGTGACCAGGGTGACGCTCAGTAAATACATAACCATTTACTTTCGCGCGTTCTAGAAGGTTAGGAATGATGTTATGACCAAAGTCATGGTTATAAGCAGGGTCAAGCAGCGCATCATTTAGCTCTTTGTCCAAGATATCCGCATTAAAAATGTAGATACCCATAGAAACCAATGCTTTGCTTGGATCTTTCGGGTGTGGCGTTGGGTTTTCTGGTTTCTCATCAAACTTAACGATACGACCGTTTTCATCCAGTGACATGACACCAAAAGAAGACGCTTGTTCGATCGGCTTTTTGATACAAGCGACAGTCACGTCTGCACCACTCTCAGCATGGAAGTTCAGCATGCGTGAGTAATCCATTTTGTAGATATGATCGCCACCAAGAATAAGCACTTGTTCGCATTTACGTCGGCGAATAAGGTCTAAGTTTTGGTAAACTGCGTCCGCAGTACCACGATACCAAGTCTCACCAGTACGCTGCTGTGCTGGAATGATAGCGACACCTTCATCCAGCGTAGAGTTGGTCATAAAGCCCCAACCTTTTTGCACATGATCAATCAAATCGTGTGCCATAAACTGAGTTAATACGCCGACACGACGAATACCTGAGTTTATACAGTTTGAAAGTGTAAAATCGATAATTTGGTATTTTCCGCCAAAAGAAACCGCTGGTTTAGCAATTTCTTTTGTAAGTCCCTTTAGGCGAGTACCTTTCCCGCCAGCTAGCACTAATGCTACCGTGTTTCGTACTAGCTTGTTACTCGACAAATGCGAGTAATTATTATTATGTTCCGTCATTTATGGGGGCCTCTAACATTGAAACTAATATAATTAAATATAATAAATTAGGTACGACACTCGGCTTTTTAGAAGCTCTAATTTTATGTCGTTTGTGAATAATAAATTAAACCATCAAAATATGTACGTTTGAACTCACACTTCTAAATAATTCAAACTCACCCATTACATATACGTGACATCGATCACACCACGCATCAACTTTGTCGTAAATTGGTGATTTTAATCACAAAATCATTTTTTAGCACTACAACAATTTACAAACATTTCATCACTGACACGAATGCATTGCTAGCCATATTTAAGGGTTTTTAACATTAAGTCAATACAGTAAAATGTAACTGAATAATATTGAATATTAGAATTCATTTATTACAATAATAATTTGTTTCTTAGATATTTGGGTTACAGTATCATGATAGATAACATCATATATTTCTTAACACGCAACTCACTGAACACAACCCATTCATAATACAAATAATATATTGTTGAATTAATAATAAGGATATTATTAGTGCATTCCTTCTACAAAATAACGCTACTTAGCGGTTGCTTGCTTATAACAGCCTGTACAAACTCGCCTGACGCTCCAGAATATATTGCATCACAATCTCTTGCGCCGTATACACAGCCTAGCTATCAAGCATATTTGGAAGAAACTCATCAATGGTTGGAGCAACATCGTGTCTTTGTCAGCAACGACAAACAAACAGAGCTTGATGCTGTAATGCCCTTTGAGCTCATTCCGGAAAATCCCAACGGACAAGGTATTTTATTAGTGCATGGGTTAGGCGACTCACCCTACTCCTACCATGATATTGCCCCCATTCTTGCCGCAGACGGTTTTTTAGTTCGAGTCATGTTGTTACCCGGTCACGGCAGTAAGCCCGCAGATCTTTCTTTACCCGAAATAGAAGATTGGCAAAAAGCCGTGTTACATCAATATCAATTGTTGAATAAAAAAGTACAGGGAGTCTGGTTGGGCGGCTTTTCAACCGGGGCGAATCTAGTCACAGAGCTTGCCTATCAAGAACCTCAAGTCAAAGGCTTATTACTCTTTTCTCCGGCCTTTAAGCCTAGAAATGGGTTAGCGTTTCTCTCTCCTTTAGCCAGTAAGTTTGTCAATTGGGAGAGTAAGGTCAAAGAAGATAATTACACCCGCTATAACTCCTTAGCAATGAAAGGGGCGGCAACTTACTACGCCACCTCTAAAGTGGTTCGAGAGGACATAGAGAAGCAAACTTACCCTAAGCCCACCTTTATGATGCTCGCGGAAGCAGACGAAACCATTGACTCACAATATGCGGTTGATGCTTTCAGTCAACAATTTACTCATCCACACAGTGAAGTACTCTGGTTTGGTGAAAGTCACTTTGCCGATCCCCGTATCACCTCTTTTAGTATGCATTTACCGGAGCAAAAAATTCTTAGCGCATCTCACGTGTCATTAGGATTCTCCCCCAGCAACCCAGTCTACAAACGAGACGGTCTAATCCGATTTTGCTTCCACCAGCAACCCATTGATATACCTAAAGACTGCTCGAAGGTCGACAGTGACAAAGTGTGGTTTGCTGCATACGGAGATGGCGATGAATCGACAGTGCGTGCACGTACCAGTTGGAATCCATACTTTACGCAAAGCATGCAGAAAATGACCCATTTCCTGCAAACGAGTACCTCAAATAGCGATTAATCACACACCTTCAATTGTTTATCAACGTAGTGGGTAGCGCACGGTTTTACGATCAGCGCTGCCCGTTGGCTACGCTCAACATTCGCATTGGGAAAGACCACGCGTCCTTGTTCAATTGGCATCGTCAAAACGCGCTGGCCATCTTTCGCTAATGGCTCCCCTAACCCAAAATGGGAAAAGTTAGCCAATGCATCGTCAAAGCAGAGCTCAAATTGCTCATTCTCCCGATAAATCGACTCGTGCACCTGATAAAAAATCATCGAAGAGTCTTGGGTTTCTTCATGCTGCTGATCAGGATTAAGTTGAATCAACTCCATCAATGCTTGACTAAAGCTCGTCAGTTTTTGTGGGTCGTTGCAGCCTAATTGAGCCACCTGTCCTAACTCAAATGTAGCCGCTTGCGCTCCCCATTCGCTGGCACTAAACCAGCTGAACGTACTGGAAGCTTCTTCCGATAACAATAAGGCTTCAATCCCTCCTTGCAGCATAAAGCTGACAAACTCTTTGTCTCGGGTCGGATAAGACGACTGTGGGCTGATAGCAAAGGTATAGTGTTTAGAGGCTCGAATAGAACAATGCATATCCAAATGCCAACGCGATTGAATCGCGGTGTCTTGCCAAAATTGCTTTATCTGCTCTTTTAAATTGCATGCAATAGTGAGCTCTAGTGAATCTGGGTAGTGTTGATGGCCAAATAGACGATTTAGATTCGTTTCAATAAAACGCGTCTCCTCAAGAATGGATTGTGGATGCGCAATCACAAATAATAGAGGGTGTTCTGGGGTTAATTTTTGTTCAGAAATTAAGCGCACAAGTTCGTCAAGTAATTCGATAGGCGCGGTTTCGTTACCATGTACTGCACTTGAAAGTACAATATGCTTACAACTATCGCGCACTACTGGCGGAGACACTTGTAATACACCTCGTTGCAACAGCGTCATTGTGACTCCGTTACTGAACGACACCGACCTTGGCGTGCTTATACTCGGGTATAATGTTTCTTGTAAAAATGACGATGCAAATAATTTGTTTGCCATAAACTGCCCTTCCTTAGCGGTGTATGTCAATGTAACATTAAGATAACATCATACCCAAACTCCTATTGGATAACAGAAAATTAACGGGCATTCTCTATGACTATCACAAAGCCAAATATCATCTTAGTGGGGGGCACAGGTTTAATCGGTCAGCAGGTGATTAAGCATTTATCCAACCACCCAAAATGGTGTGGCACTCTATATGCCCCAACAAGACGCTCGATTGGCTCGCAATCTACTGACTTCTTAGTCTCGCTTTCAAACGATGAGTTTTTTACCTTAGATCATTTGGATGCCACACTGGGCATCATCTGCTTAGGCACAACCAAAAAACAAGCCGGTAGCAATGAGGGGTTATATCAAATCGATCACGATTTAGTGCTGCGTTTTGCCAAAAAAATGAAAGCGCTCGGCGTGCAACGACTGGCGGTGGTTTCAAGCCTTGGTGCAAACCCAAATGCATGGTCCCATTACCTCAAATGCAAAGGAGAAATGGAAAGAGACGTCCACCTTTTAGAGTTTGAGCACATCATATTTGCCCGCCCCGGACCTCTTGTTGGAAAACGTGCGATACCTCGGGTAGATGAAACTGTGCTGCAAAATATCATGAAGGTCATTCGCCCGTTGATGCTAGGGCCTCTACATAATCTGCGACCCATTCACGCACAAGATGTAGCGCAATTCTTAGTAAGCAGTGTCTGCGCTAAGCACACCCTACCCTCAATAACCATTGCGACCTATCAGCAACTCATTCAATCCAAGGTTTAGAAACATAATTCCTATTCCCTTTTTGACGCTAGATGCTGATACCTGTTTGCTATACGTTTCGCGCAATGGTCTAATACCAATCGTCGTAATTAACTAACAACACTCTGATCTTTGGATATTTTTTATGCATATGGAGCAATCCACCTTCTTCTTTTTTGATTATGAAACTTGGGGGGTGAACCCAGCCAAAGACAGACCCTGTCAATTTGCAGGAGTGCGTACAGACGCAGACCTCAATGTCATTGGTGAACCTCTGGTCATTTATTGTCGGCCGCCTGCTGATTACCTACCGAATCCAGAAGCGGCATTGGTAACGGGAATCACACCGCAAAAAGCAATGCAAGAAGGCTTATCTGAACCTGAATTTATCCACGCTATTCATAGTGAAATGAGCCGTGCGAATACCTGTACTCTTGGCTATAACAGCGTTCGTTTTGATGACGAGGTGACTCGATATACCTGTTATCGTAACTTTATCGAACCTTATGAGTGGAGCTACAAAAATGGCAACTCTCGTTGGGACTTATTAGACGTAATGCGTGCCTGTCACGCACTGCGTCCTGAAGGCATTAATTGGCCCGAAAACGATGACGGTAATACCAGTTTCCGCTTAGAGCACCTGTCGGTTGCAAATGGCATTGAACATAGCAACGCCCATGATGCCATGGCGGATGTGTACGCAACGATTGAGCTTGCAAAAAAAGTAAAACAACACCAACCTAAGCTGTTTGAGTTTTTCTTTAAACACAGAGGCAAACAGAAACTGAACTCATTGGTTGATATTGTCAGCATGAATCCATTGGTGCATGTTTCTGGCATGCTCAGCAACGAACACCTAAAAACTACGTTAGTCGCTCCTATTGGTTGGACTCCAACCAAGGCGTTAATTACCGTGGACCTGACTCAAGATATTTCGCCATTAATTGAGCTTTCTTCAGAGCAAATAAAACAGCGTTTGTACACTAAGCACAGTGAATTAGCCGAAGGTGAACTGCCTATTCCAGTCAAACTCGTGCATCTCAACAAATGCCCTATTTTGGCACCACTGGGCGTATTAACCGCCCAAGCTGAACAACGTACCCAACTCAATAGAGAGAAATGCTTACACACTCAGCAACAGTTATTGCAACACCCAGATATAAGAGAAAAACTGGATGCGGTATTCTCACAAAACAGAGAATACGCCGGTAACAATAATGTCGACGAGCAACTGTACGATGGCTTTTTCTCACCAGCAGACAAAGCTCAAATGCGAATTATTCGTGAAGCAAACCCTGAAAACTTAGGCGCACTGGATATTCAGGTTTCTGATCCAAGAATTATGCCTTTGCTATTCAACTATCGAGCTCGAAATTTCTTTCATACTTTAACCGATCAAGAACAAAAACAGTGGCTTCGCCAATGCCGCGATATGTTTGAAAATCAGTTACCTAATTACATGTTAAACTTAGAGAACTTAGGCTCTCAATATCAAGACGACGAACAAAAGATGAAAATTTTGAAAGCCGTCTATCACTATGTAGAACAATTGGTTTCGTAATTTATGCTATATAAAGCGTTTTTTTACCTTCTTAGCGCTGGTTTAATCGCCGCATCTCTGGCGCTAGGGAACTGGTTACAAGACTATTTCACGCTTTCAGTGCCTGGAAGCGTGCTTGGTTTGTTGATTTTATTTGTCGGTTTGGTCAGTGGAATCATCAAACCTCATTGGGTTCAACCAAGTGCCTCATTACTCATTAAGTACATGATTTTGCTCTTTATCCCAATCAGTACTGGGTTAATGATTCATTATCAAATCCTTATCGACAACGCATTAGCCATCATCATTAGTACCGTATTAGGAACACTATTTGTACTGTGCCTTTTGTCGCTCGCACTCGATAAACTGCTTAACGAGGATCGATAATATGTGGTTACTTCTGAGTATTGTGGTCTACTTTATTGCCAAATTTTTAGCAAAAAAAGCCAATAACCCATTGGCCAACCCACTGTTAATCAGTATGGCAATCCTGATCCCATTTTTGCTTTTATTTAAAGTGCCCTATCAAAGGTACTATGAAGGCAATCAGCTCATTCAACATCTATTGCAGCCCGCAGTTGTGGCGCTGGCCTATCCCCTTTATGAGCAGCTCAATGAAATTCGAGCAAAATGGAAACTTATTATCACCACTTGTGTGATTGGCAGTTTAGGCTCAATGCTTACCGCCGGCACCCTTGCCATTATGCTGGGTGCAGACTCTCAGCTTCTCGCCAGCATGATGGGAAAATCGGTCACCACAGCCATTGCAATGCAAGTGTCTACGGAACTGGGTGGTGAACCTGCGGTTGCCGCAATTTTAGTGCTATTGGCTGGCTTAACAGGCTCTCTATTTGCTTACCCTATCTTCAAGATGCTTAATATTAAGCACCCAATTGCCAGAGGGTTAAGTATGGGAACTTGTAGTCATGCATTAGGTACAGCAACAGCATTTGAGCACAACCAAAAAGACGCAGCATTTAGCTCGTTAGCGCTGGTACTGTGCGGTGTTATCACTTCCTTGCTAGCGCCATTTGTAATGGCGCTGGTATTGAGCCTTATCTCATAGAGCTCAATGAAAACAATACTTTACAAATAAGGCATGACGACATTTAAATGTGAGCGAAACCGTTTACCTGAGTAACGGTTTCACTTTTTTATCGATAAATCTAGTATTCTACTCACATCGGTTTACGCCATATGTAATACCAATCACACTAAGTAAGTGTTCAGGAATAGCGCCGGAATAATGCTTGAGAACAAGGCAGAATTTTTCGATAAGTCGTGATTCTACAATCAAACATTCTAACGCCGCTATCGACTATTTTAACACGCTAGAATGCCCCGTTACTGAGTGCGATTGCTATAAAGCTTTCATCAAAATGCAATACACTTGAATGAAGGTCGTCATCTACATTCGATACACTTTTTTGCCCTGTTACTACTAGGAATTAGCAATGAATCAACGCTTTAATGAACTCTATAAAGATCTATCTCCATCGTCTGTTGACACTTTCAAAGCCATTTTTGATTCAGCTTCTTTCGAAGGAGTTATCAGCCCAAAACAACTGCAACAGCTACAGGAATGCACCTCATTAGATGAACAAGCGCTAAAAGTGGCATTGTTGCCATTTGCGGCGGCCTATTCAGTTGCCCCTATCTCTCAATTTCATGTAGGCGCCATCGTAAAAGGTTCATCAAATGCATTATATTTTGGTGCGAATCTTGAATTTGCCAATGTACAACTAGGGCAAACCGTTCACGCTGAACAATCAGCGATAAGCCACGCTTGGATGAAAGGTGAAGAAGGGATCGAAGACATCACCATTAACTTTAGCCCCTGCGGCCACTGCCGACAGTTTATGAATGAGCTATCCAGTGCTGAGCGTATCAGCGTACAACTGCCTGCAAGAGACGCTAAGCCCTTACAGGAGTACCTTCCCGAGTCTTTTGGACCTCGCGATTTAGGTATCGAATCAGGACTGATGTCAGCGGTCAACCACCAGTATGTAGATGCGAACGACGATGCTCTTCTTTGTGAGGCGATAGTGGCATTAAACAAAAGCCATGCGCCTTACACTAAAAATTACAGCGGCGTAGCCATCGAAACAATAGACGGTACCAAAGTACACGGCAGTTATGCTGAAAATGCAGCCTTTAATCCCAGCCTACCACCACTGCAAGTTGCGTTAGTACAACTGCAAGTACGCGGCATTGCGTTTGAGCAAATTAAGCAAATAGCGCTAGCGGAAATCAACAATGCCTCAATGTCTCATCTTGCTGACACGCAAAATACCATTGACGCAATAAACCCTGACATTGCATTTACTTACGTTGCTTTGCAGGCATAATTTGCCCAAAAACCCGTCAAGCTATAACAGCGGCGTCTTTGTCACGGGTTTCTCACTAATATTTACCAAATATCACTAAGCAAACGATTGCGCTTGATAGAAAAATGAGTATTATCAGCTAAAAAATTATCATCTTAAAGGAACGACTATGTTGGGTACGGCAACCGCACCAGGTGCAACTAAAGTATTATTACTCGGCTCTGGAGAGCTAGGTAAAGAAGTGGCAATCGAATGCCAACGTTTAGGTATTGAAGTTATCGCGTGCGATAAATATGAAAATGCCCCAGCGATGCAAGTCGCCCATCGTAGCTACGTACTTGATATGCTCGACGGTGAAGCACTCACTAAGATTGTTGAACTGGAACAGCCAACCTACATTGTTCCTGAAATTGAGGCCATCGCGACCGACACATTGGTCGAACTGGAAAAGAAAGGCACTACCGTCGTTCCTAACGCCCGTGCCACCCAACTGACTATGAACCGTGAAGGGATTCGTCGCCTTGCTGGTGAAGAGTTGCACCTGACCACTTCAGACTATCGTTTTGCTGACACCTTTGAGGAGTTTTCACTCGCAGTAGAAGAAGTGGGACTGCCTTGTGTTGTTAAGCCTGTGATGAGTTCATCAGGTAAAGGACAAAGCGTCATGCGCACAGCCGACGACGTCCAGAAGGCATGGGATTACTCTCAAGAAGGCGGTCGCAGTGGTGAGGGCCGCGTCATTGTCGAAGGCTTTATTGATTTTGATTACGAAATTACCCTACTGACCGTTCGTTCTGTCGATGGTGTGCATTTCTGTGCGCCAATTGGTCATCGTCAAGAAGATGGCGATTACCGTGAGTCGTGGCAGCCACAGCAAATGTCTGAGGTGGCAATCAAAGCTGCTGAATACGTTGCTGAGCAAATCGTCAATGCATTAGGTGGCTATGGTGTATTTGGTGTAGAGCTGTTTATCAAAGGTGATAAAGTAATCTTCAATGAAGTCTCTCCTCGCCCACATGATACGGGTATGGTGACGATGATTTCTCAAGACATGTCTGAGTTTGCTCTGCACGTGCGTGCATTTACCGGTAATCCAATCAATAAAATCAGACAAACTGGCCCTGCCGCCTCTGCGGTTATTTTAGGCCAAGGTACGTCAAACAACCTCTCTTATACTGGCATTGATGAGGCAGTTGCACTCCCTGACACACAAATTCGCCTATTTGGTAAGCCCGATATCGATGGTCGCCGCCGTTTAGGGGTAATTCTAACGCGCGCCAAAGACACGACTTTAGCGGTCCACTCTGCAACAAGCGCGGCGAAAAAAATCACAATTAATTACTAATCTAGACGTCGCTCTATCCCGAATAGGCTCCGCTTAGGGATATATGCTTAGCGCCAGAAACTAAAAAAGAGGTCTAAAGACCTCTTTTTTGTTAAACCGCCAATGTATTCTATCGTCAGTAGCGACGTATTATTTAACGTCGTCTTTTTTCAGCTCTTCAACACGAGCTTTCAGTTTCTGACCGGGTCTAAATGTGACCACGCGACGTGCGGAAATAGGTATATCTTCCCCTGTTTTTGGGTTTCGTCCAGGACGTTCCTTTTTTTCCCGTAGATCAAAGTTACCGAATCCAGATAGTTTTACCTGTTCGCCACTTTCAAGTGATTTACGAATTTCTTCGAAAAACACTTCCACGGTTTCCTTGGCATCCCGTTTACTATACCCAAGATTTTCAAACAGGTTTTCAGCCAAATCGGCCTTGGTAAGCGCCATAAAACTTCCCTCAAAGCTAGATGAATCAATAGCTACGCAGGAGTAATTCCTCCACGATTTCAAACTCAATGAAACCTTACGCTAGCTCCTAAAATTTGTCTCTACAATCAACTACATATTGATGACTCGTTCGAAAGTGTATGACAAGGTTTTCACTTTCGCCAACTTTTTTCTAAATAAAATTTATAAGAATTAGACACTTATAAATTTCAACTACAATTAGGTTAAATTTTATAGTTAAAGACCACTTTAATTATAATTAAAGTTTACAAAAAAGTGTCATTTGTTCTGCAATTTCAATCGCTTGTTCCAATATGTTAATAGGGAATATTGATAAAACAAAAGGCTATAAAGGAAGAATTTATCGATTTTGCTCTGTATATCAACTCGTCAATCGTAAAAACAAGAGCTCACCAGCGCGTTTTTTTCATGCTACACGCCGGTTTTAAGTCATGTTGAAGTGCTTGATTTAAATGCCTGGTTTAAGTGTGCTAAATATTCGTTTAGCTCATACCAAGATACCCATCCATCGATTGGATTTGGTGACACCAACGCTGTATGTGAGGATAGCCCGTTAAATCAAATCCCCCCTCTTCCGCAACATGGGTGTACGCGTATAAAGAGATATCTGCAATGGTAAGGGTCTCACCGACAAGGTAGTGCGTGTTAGCCAGCTGATTGTCCATTAACTGAAGGGCTTGGTGACCTCCCTTTTTCAGGGATGCATACTCTTCTTTTCTCTCTTCTGGCATACCTAAGTATTTTTGAATAAAACGCGCGACAGCAATATAAGGTTCGTGACTGTACTGTTCAAAGAACAGCCATTCATACACCTTAGCTCGATAGTAAGTATCCTTAGGTAGCAATGCACTATCTTCGGCAAAATAGCCTAAAATGGCATTGGATTCACATAAAAATCGCCCATCATCAAGTTCTACAGCAGGGATCTTACCATTAGGGAAACGAGACAAAAAACGTTCGGTTCTTGACTCTCCATTTAAAATATTGACATGAATCCAGTCATGTTCAACCTTTAAAAGTGACAATAACAACTTAACTTTGAAACAATTTCCAGATTGTAAATCACCATAAACTTCCATTCGATCCTCCTTGATGGAATGATACCAATCACACTAAGTCAGTGATCAGAAATAGCACAGCAAAAACTCTCACGCCGTTGTCGAGTATTTCAACAAGCTAGAACGATCCGTTATTGAGTACGATGGGTATTAAAATAAATATTAAGTTTTTTCGACAATGAGGTAGGTGTGCAGTTCCGGATACTGATCAAACTCCAAATGGCGAATCACACAGCCCAATTCAATAAACAAACCTAAAAAGCCGTTTGTCCCTAAGGTGGAATAATACACTTCAGGCCCCATAACGCTGTTACTGTGATCCCCCTCTTCCGTCGTGCCACCAAAGGAAAAAATAAACAAGCCACCTTGGTTTAAACTCGCCACTATTTTTCTCAATACATGACGTTGTTCTGAAAGAGGAATGTGCCAAATACTGTCCCATGCCGTAATAAAGTCGTATCGCTCATTCAGTTCAATCTCACAGATATCAGCTTGAATGAATTCTACATTTGGGTGTCTTTTCCGTGCAATATGCAGCATTTTCGACGATATATCTATACCGCAAGGCGTAAAACCTTCCTCTAATAGTAAGTCAATAAAACGCCCTGTACACCCGCACCCCACATCCAACGCTTTTCCGCGATGTTCGATAAATGATAGGGCCTTTTTATGCGCCTCAATACCATTAGAACGGTCAAACTGCTCACTCTCCCATAAGTGCGTTATCTGATCGTACGCTTTCTCTATCTGTGTAGTTTTCATTAACAGGTGTCCTTGCTACTGGTATTAAAGCGGATATTTCAGCTTAAAACTTGTTCATTTTAATCAAACTAACTATTGATACACCACATGAAAACGTTCTAAAACTAATAACATGTCTTCCTGAGGTGTAATCTTCAACTCCGCACATTCATTGCAAAAAAATCGCCAATGGGCTTCTTTCCAAGAGGCTAATGAACGCGAGCCTTCTCCTTCTGCATAAGCAAATTCTGCGCTTACTTGGTTATATTGGCAGGTTTCCACAGAGTCTATTTCAATAATACAAATCGGTTGCTGCTGCCAATCAAGCACCACTTGTAGGTGCCCAACACTTGGCATGGGTTCATCATCAAACTCATACCAAGCGGCTAAACTGCAAGTCGCCGTTTTTATACCGCGACGAATAAGCTCTGCACACGCATTCGCGTTCTCTTCGTCGGCACAGAAATAGTCAGAGCTAAATGATTGATATCGATTGCGTTCTAGTTCAGATAACGAGTTGAGATACTGGTTAAGGTAATCGTGTGATCGGTCGTCCATGTGCTCTTTTCTCTGATAATCGTTAATTAAACTCACGCACGGCTAGGACCCTAACTTACCTTTTTAAGATAAGTTTTACCGCTTTCCGTATCCTGAACTTCATCCGATAATTTTTCACAAAGTGCATGTCCTGCAATATTGTCGCCATCAACCGCGAACGTCATCGAAAACGAATGAATATTATTGCGTGATAGACCATTTTTTAATTCATCTAATGCTTTTTCAAACACAGCAGTTGCATGCCCTTGCTGACGGAATTTATGAAACGTTGCTATTTGTACGTCCAAGCAAAGATTCTCTGCCGACGCGTCTTTTACCGTTGCAATGCAAATCGCTTTCACTCGTGTCCCGCTCGCCATCAGTGCGTATGTATAACGTGTTTCACCTTCAGGCTGATCTAAATAAACGAGCATATCTGAATTCAGTTCACCTTTTGCAACGTCAATGCGGTTGGTATTCAATGCTTTTTGAAAGGCGCTAAATGTCAATTCGGCGGTGTTTTGCTCACTCATTGTTATTCCTTAAAATCTATAGACAGGTTATTATGCCACTGAATAAGCCTTGTAAACATCAAATAATATGAGGTTCTATTTTAAGCCTAACTATACGATATCGTTAACCATTCGCGGAAGAATACCAGACGCTATGTCCAGCATGAGTACAAGTGAACGTCGCCATAAGATCGCCGCATACACATTGTGTATTTTAAGCCCTCTTATCGCAGAGTATTTGCTGGGTATATGGTCATTTTCACAACTTCAATCTTTGGTCTTTTTGTTGCCCTTTTATGGCGTGGGTGCATTACTCATTCGAGAGTTCTCAAGACGGTATCACCTTGGGTGGCGGGGTATCTTTTGTTTATCACTCGCATTTGGGTTACTTGAAGAAGGCATCATTACCTCCTCATTCTTTAACCCAAACTATTATCATGCGGGTTTGCTCTCTTTTGCTTATTTAGATTGGCTAGGCACATCGTTTTTTTGGGTTGTTTATGCTTTGGGTTTGCACAGTTTAGGGAGTATTTGCGTTCCAATTTTAATCACTGAATTGAATATTGGTCACTCTTTGCGAAACACACCTTGGCTAGGAAAACCAGCACTGTTCTTCTGTGGTGTGGTGTTTGCTATCGCAGCAGCATCAATACACATGGGGACTCAGGCTGCGTTCCCCTATCGAAATACCCATATACAAACATTACTGATATGCCTTCTCATTTTATTGCTGCTGATTGTGTCTATTTACCCCAAAACTAACGCAACCGGAACAAAAACAGCGACTCCAGTGTTGGCGCCCAGTCACCGTACCGTATTTTTAACCACCTTCACCTTTGGCCTGATTTTCTTTGGTCAGCATTACTTAAAGATCACCTTCGGTATGACTCAGCAACTCGTTCCACTGTCTATGCTAGCCAGTTACTGTGGCGGTATGTTGTTACTATTGAAATGGAGTAAAGCGGGTGATTGGGGAGACGCGCAGCAAGGTGCATTGGCAAAAAGTATCATTGTGATGTATAGCGGATTGGGTCTCTATCAGTTCTCTAAGGGCAGTACCTCGTTAGGCTTTACTGTATCGACTGCTGATGTCCTACTGCAAGTTGTATTGATTGTATGCCTTCTTGTCATGACGTCAAAAAATAGGCAACGCAAAACACTAGGTGATTAGGATCAGACATGAATATCTGATCCTGTCATTTTGCTATTTGTATAAGCTGTATTTCTTAGTGAATTCACGAAGTTGTTCGGTATCACCAAATAATGAAATGCCTAAATACTCTAAATCCGCTTCTGCGGTTTCATTGGTCACTTGCTGCTGCACCTCGGAACCACCATCAATCATCGTACTGGTAAAATCAACAAACTTAACGCCTCTTGCCAGCGCTTCTTCTCTTACTTTTCGAATTTTATTCGAGTTGTCTGCTTTAAGGACAATAAATGGGAAATGAGATAAGTTGGGGTGAATGTTGCCATCTTTATCAGTGTAATCGACATAGGCTGTCTCACTGGCTTCTAAGCTATTTGATAACCCAACACTGATATGACCCAGTACATTTAGGCTTCGTCCCAAATCCATTTTCTTATTTAAAATGGCAATAAATCTACGGCTAGTTTCTTCTGGATAATCTGACATCGTCTTCCTTTGAACCTTTACTCAACTGCCCTTATTGGCAGCTATTTTCATACAATACAGTCTACTGGAGTTTAACCACTCACATCGCTAACTGGCAAGCGGGCTTCACAGTTAGCCTTGAAACACCGTAAATATCAAGAACCGGTATCACTCTCTGCGCTTAACCCTCGCTCATTAAAGTGCTGATGGGCTGAATCGGAAATATCGCACCCCAAATATTGTCTAGAAAGATTGGCAGCCGCAATTAACGTTGCGCCAGAACCAAAAAAAGCATCTGCAACGACTTCGTTTTCTGATGAGCTTTGTTTGATCAGCACTTCTAATAATTCGACCGGTTTTTCGGTGGGATAGCCTCTCCATACACGTTTGTATTGCAATACATCAGGAATACTTAAATCGTTAAGTTTTCGTTTTCCTTTTTCGAAAAACAGAATGAATTCATAGCGTGCGCGATAGTGATAACCCATGCCAATGGCGCATTTATCCCACACAATAGGCTTCCAAAATTTAAAGCCTAATTGTTCTGCGATGGGTTTTACGATAAACATGGTTTCTTGGTCGCAGAACAGATAGAAATGCGAGTTTTTCTTTAAGACCCGATAGATTTGCGTAAACAACTCTGCAAAACGCGTATTCGGAAAAATACCAAACCACTGATTACTGGACGATTTGCTTTCTTTCAGCCGTGTTGTGGTGCCAATTTTCCGATGTTTTTCCAAAGACTCATAAGGTGGATCGGTGATAAAAAGATCGACGCTGGCATCTGGCAAAGTCTTCAACCACTCTACGGCATCCATTTGATAAATTTGAGACATGAAACCGTCCTAAAAGCTAAAGCGAATACGCTAGCATAATCCTCACTTTTGATCAGGTCTAACAATAAAGGCTCTTTTTCATCAACGCGCTTTGATCAAACATAATGAATCATCTATCTCATTTTGGACTTTACTGCTTTCTTGCCACCAATAGTGGGTGGAAATCGGTTGTGAAAGATCAACAGATTGACCAATAAAAGGAGTCACTAATTCAATACTGGTCTTTTGCGCTTCACCGATAAGATCGTTCACAGGCTCGTCCCATTGGTGCATAAACAACTCATAAGTAGACCAATGCACAGGGAAAAGTTTATCGCCTTGCACATCTAAATGGGCCTGCATGGTATGTGAGGCTTGCATGTGCCCCCACGCCTCTACGGGGAAACGCTTGCCACCTTTTACGTTTGCGGCAACTTCCATAAATGTCAGGTCAAATGGGCCTAACTTGTCGCCAATGGCTTTGAAGTGCGCACCATAAGCAGTATCACCACTGTAAAATACACTGCCTGACTCTGCTTTAATAACCCAAGACGCCCATAAGGTTTTATTGCCATCAAATAAGCCTCTTGCCGAGTTATGATTTGCAGGTGTGGCCGTTATCTGCACGCCATTTAATATCTGATTTTCCCACCAATCAAATTCTTGGATACTGTCAGGATTAATCCCCCACTTTTCTAGATAACGTCCCACTCCAAGTGGCACATAAAACATCACGTTTTTACTCGCGTAATATCTGGCTGTTGACTCTTCCAAATGATCATAGTGATTATGAGAAATCAAAATCACATCCGGCAGTGGCAATGCCTCTTTGCTAGCAGGCGCTGCAACATTGCGCTTAAAAAGTCGAGAGGAAAAACGCGGTGCTGCGTATTCAAACACGGGATCGATTAAGATCCGCTGCTTGTCCACTTCAATAAACAGCGACGAATGCCCTAACCATGTCACGCGTAATGCTTGGCTTCGGCTTTGCAATTTATTGGTGTCTACGGCCTGATATGGCAAAGCATGCTTCGGTTTATATTGACTGCGAGTGCTGAAAAACTTCCACAATAAACCGAAGAAACTATCGTCTGTTTCCACTGAAGGTATGTTCGATTTTACTCTGCCATTTATAAATTGCGGCGAATGTTCGATGCGGGTTTGACGTATTTGTTCACTTTGTATGCGTTGTGCTCGCTTATCATCTAGCGTCAATCGAATGCTTTTAATAATGGTATTTAATGATGAAGTTAATTGTGAATTCATTAAGCTAGCCTTAAAAGTAAACAGTGGTGTATACTTTAAGCATACTCTTGAAAGCAGAAAAGTAAACAGCAACGTTTACTTTTCTGCTTTCGCTTTCTCTAAAAGGAGCCGTTGTTATGGCTAAACTTGCTGAAATTAAACAAGAAAATATTATCTGTGCCGCTATCGAAATTTTTTCTGAAAAAGGGTTAGATCAAGCAAGTATGGAAGCGATTGCAAAAAAAGCAGCCGTATCAAAACGTACCCTTTACAAATATTACCCAACCAAAGAAAGCCTATTTTCTGTCATCGTTGAGCGACTATTATCCAGCATTACAGTGCTCAGTGATATTGCCTTTGAGCAAACTCAATCACTCACCGAGCAATTAACTAGCATTGCAGAAAAAGAAGTCAAACTACTGTGCTCATCCCCCTTTATCGCTCTAACTCGCATGGTTATGCGCGAATGTATGGGTTCAAAAGCACTGGCGAAGGTATTGATGGAGAAGCTTGAATCTCTTGAAAGCGCCAACGGAATGACACAATGGATAGAGCAAGGCATTAACGCTAAGCAATTAAAAGTGGAGCATCCTGCTATTGCTTCAGAGCAGTTTATTGCCAGTTTAAAATCAATCATTTTTTGGCCGCAATTAATGGCACATACCCCCCCACCAGATGCCGCTACGCAGCGCATTGTCATTAACTGCGCCGTGCAGCAGTTTGTGGCGGCCTACCAGATAAAATAATCGGTTTATCTAGTACCATTGTGCTAGAAAAGGCAGAGAACATGTCGACATCTCACTGCAAAATCACATTAGGCAGAGCTCTACTCCGCACAATACATCATTGATGCTTACCCAGCTTTGGGCACTTTAAAAACGAGCGCTTTCATAACGGACGATTAATCCACAAATTCGTCCGTTTTCACTAACTTTGCCAGTAAGTCGGTCAATTGCTTAGACTCTTGCGCGGTAAGACTTTGTTGAAACTGCGCCGAAACGCTATCCACAATTGGCGCACATTCAACGACCGTTTGTTGCCCAAGTGGCGTCAGAGCCAATAGTTTCACTTTTTTGTTTGTGTCGCTTTTGCTGGCCACGACTAACTCAAGTTTTATAGCATTATCCACTAAACGTTTTGTCACCGAACGGTGGCGTAACAACAAATCAGATAGCTCTTGCTGTGTAAGCATGCCATTGGTGCTCAATACTTTAAGCGCCCCATACATTTCCAGCGAAATATGCGACGCACTAGAGAGCTCAATCGCAATTTTTGACCGAAACTGTTTGTAAGCAAACCCCATTAAAAACAAAGGGTTTGAATCTAAATTATCAATGCCCGTGATTGACAAGGCTGTTTGATTTTCCATATATAATTCCTTGGCTGACGACTAACAATGCCAACACCATCAGCATTAATTCACCTCGAAAATAGGTGTCTTGCAAACCTAAATCCGTCGCTGATACATAAAGTTGTAAGGGTAACATAGTTCCCAACATAGCTTCAGTATGTAACGCTTTAACCCCTGCTCTACTGCCGCTAATCCATACAGCAATCAACAGCACTAGCAGTGTCAAACCTATGATATAGACAAGGTTATGAACGTGCTCCCCAGCTAATAGCGCCACAAATACCATCGCCAAAGCACATCCACCAACGTGGGCATGCAAACAGGTTTTTACGATCATTTGATAAATGGCTTTTTCGCTTTGGGCTGCGGCAATAATCACTGGCATCATACAAAATGTGGCAGCAATTAAGTTCACCATCATTAAAAATGCTAAACCTAATCCCAACATAACAACATAGATAAGACGCTGCTGATAGGTCACTTTTCTTGCCTGCATAGGCGGTGGTGAACTCGCTTTTGGCGGTGACATAAAGAGCATGACAAAACGCACCACCGCTATGGTGGTCACCATGCTAACAGCAATATCGCGCACCCAGTGTGTCATAGGTATCGGAGCGTGCTGAGCAAACACAATCACTAAAAACCAGTTTAATAGCGGTATATAAATTTGCCCCAATTTAGCAGGAGTATCGGCCCAGCGTCTTGCGCAATCAAACACCCACAAACTGATTCCCCAAACCACAAACGGATGTGAGCCAAACAGTTGATCCACCAACAACGCCACACATGCTACGAGTAAGATGGGCAAGAATGCTTTTAATATCCCTTGCATAGAATAATCGTTAAGTTTGGTTGCCGCCATGACCGGATATAACGCCAGATAAGCCGCTATATCCAGTTGTAGCCACAATTGCAAAAGCATTCCTAGTGACACAATGGAAACCATCCATATCACTTCAGACCACTTAATATCACCACGTATAATATTACTCATTTCAGCCCCCCGATCTTAGGTTCGTTGTCTTACACTAGGTATCGCAGATGAGCTAAAAATCCCATCCAAGTGCTGCCTAGGCAATCCCAAGTTGATGTGTTAGAAACCACCATCACACTCACTTTTGAACCAGAGAACAGTGCCGAACTGTCTAAATCAGTGAGAGAAACTTGAGTACGCACTTTTTGTTGATCGCGAATCCAGTGATCGTCATTGACTACACGCGCTAATCCGTTGTTGTCACTGCTTGCATCATGTATTGCAAGTTCCTTACCTTGAATTTCACCTCTATGAACCTCACCAGGTAGAGCATCAAACACTAAACGTACATCTGTACCTTTGGTTAATTTTGCTAAACCTTTTTCATTAAAGTCGGCATTTACCCACGCGTGATTTCTGTCCACTAAGAACAACACTGGGGTCCCTGCGTTCACATACGTCCCCGAATTTAAATTCAAGTTACTGATCACGCCATCTACTGGCGCTAAGATCGTGGTCTTTTTAAGATCTAACTTTGCTAATTCAACACGAGCGCGAGCAACGGCCAATGCTCCGTTGTCACTACTTTGTACCAACTCAGCCTTAATTTGCGCCACTTGTGCGCGCGCCGATTCAACCGCTTGTTGATGCACGACTAAACTGGCATGACTATCGTCATAGGCTTCTTGACTGATTAGCTTGCGAGCAATTAAACGATCATTACGCTTTATTTTACGCTGTGCATTGCTCGCCTCTTGCTGACGCTGACGAAGCGCAGCTAATGCACTGTTTAGATGCTGTTTATTGGCTTGATAGTTTTGTTCAGCCTCTACTAAATTGGCTTGAGCCTGTGTCAACGCAAGTTGGTAACGAGCTGAATCTAAACGAACCAGTAAATCCCCTTTCTTCACTTTCTGTCCGTTCTCAACCGCTAATTCAATCACGGGAGCAGATACTTCTGCCGCAATGCGACTGGTTGGGATATGCAATTGAGCTTGGGTGGTAAATGGAGCAACGTTGTCACTCACCACCAAAAACACCGCAAAAACTGCACTTAAACCAAGTACAAGATACAAGGCCCATTGATACGCTTTACTCATCATAATGTTTCACCTGCAACAATATTTAAGGTGATAGTATTCTCTTTTTGTTTCATGTGCAACAAAATATTATTTTATACTAAGAAATAAACTTCTATCGCAGTCACATACCTTGGCAACAAACACGTCTCACGTCATATAAATGCTTTTTCGTCACTTGTATTCTCTAGATCAGCCCCTAGCAATGGTTTATGTTTAAAACATCAACCATTGCGGTATGAATAGCAGTCAATTCTTTATCCCGGAGGCACTATGAATAATGGAACACCACAGGACTATAGCGACGATTTATATCTTGTTTATTTTGAGGTCGCTCACGCGCAAGAGACGTCACAAGGCGCAACACTGGAAGTACTGACATCGTTTTTGAATGACAAAAGCGCCGATCAAATAGTGCATCTTGAGCACGGTTATCAAATGGCAATGCCGATGCAAACGATCCCTGATGTTGTAAGGCATCTCACTGAGAAGAATATCGCGGTGTATCAGGTTAGGCGTGGTAAAAAAGTTGAGTGAGTTTGATATAGAAATAGATGCAGGCGTAATTCGTTAAATTAATACGTGAAATTGCCTGAATCCAATCTGTCGGTTTGATTTACTTGGCGTGAATGAATCTGGCAGGTTGGTGTAGCCTCCCATTCGAGTCCCCCCTTTCCTTTCCCTTCTGGGCTTTCCTTGCAAAAATAATTTATTAAACACCCGAGAACAAATATAGGGTTCTTCTTTCTCTACAGCACACTTACGCAAATACATTCTGTCGTTTCTATCAAATTATTCATGCAACTCACACTACAGTGTAACACCTGTTGAATATGATAATGAATGATAGCAATATAAGTTGAATATGAACGCAATAAAATGTCATCTATCAGTACATTCTGGGCTTAAACGTCTGGTATTTGTTCTTTAACACATTACATTGTTTTATGAGAGATTCTTTGAGGTGAGTTGTGGATTTATTTATAGATATACATGAATTAGTTACTGATGGAAGTGTTTGGTTAGCAATTATTGCAATAAACATGACCATTATTGGCCTTACCTCATTGGCTGAATCCAAATCTGTTATTGGTATAGATTACGGTCAGTATTTAATTAAATCGTACAAGGTACTTTTCAATGTAAAGATTTATCACTTACTAGTCATTTTTGCGCTGATAAACATATTCTCCCTATTTAGTATGTTTACGACTATTTACTCTGTCAGAGTAATTAACTTAGTCATTTTGATATTAAGCTTAGCATTTGCAATTTACTATTTCTTTGCATATATACTGATCAAAAACCCAAGAGTGAATAATCAAATATATATGGATGAGCTGTTAGGTATTTATTACGATAGTAATGATAAAACTAATTTTGAAGCAGATATTATCACTGAGATGAGTAATGGTTGGCGAACGGACAAAAGAATATCATCTAATTTGATTTCATACTTCGACAAATACAATGCTGAATCAAGGGAGGTTTTTGGTGAGATTTTCGGTCCTAAATCAATAATTTATACCAAGAATAAAACCATACGGAAATATTGGTCAAAAAATTATAATCTAAATGCCTTTAACTACCATTCAAGTCAAGGTGGAGTACACATTTCACATGAGTTTTTTCAACTGTATAGGTATTCGGAATTACAGGAGAAATGGTTGCTTGAAATATTAAGCATTTTTAATAAGGAGTATTCAGCTAACTTTAAGGAGAGCAGAATTGATAACATCATTCGAATCCTAGCTCATATAAATAGATTTGGTCGTTGTGATAATCTATACGGTTACAAGTTCTTAGAGTACCTATCTGCATACGTATATGACGCATTAGAAGTACAATCTTCATCTGATAAGAAAGACATCATAAAAAATAGAAAAGCAAAAGAAGCATTTCTAATAAATGAATTATTTCAATACATTATAAACACTTTAGAAACCAGAAATGACCCACTTTTCTATAATGCATCCGTCGAGATTTGCAAACGTCTAATTGTTAATAGTAAGTATAATAACTATTGTGATTGCAATGATAAAATTGAATCAATTATAAATATATCTAGGCAAATTAAAGGGGATTTTATTGAACAATTTATTAGTGAGGTGGTTTATCATTACCTATCAAGTGGTATCAACGTTAGATATGACTTAAATGAAATAAAATCATTAATAAACATTGAAGAGAAAAATGATTCTATACAAACCTTAAAATGGGAACTTTACCATTAAGTTGATCTCACGTTGACGCTCAACCCCTAGCTTTAGTTACATCAGAAACGATATGATCCCATGAATTAGCTCATGAGTCGCAGTGTGCCCTGAAGGGGTAAATGTCCAAACAAATGCAGCTATGTTTGCAATTACGGTGATCCATAAAATCGTTTTAAATGGCTGTTTCTTCGATTTGTGGTTAAATTCGCTCTGTGCACATAAAGCACCAGGCCAACCGCCAAACAACGCTAACAGGTGCAGCGTATTTTCGGATGTTCGCCATCGACCTTCTTTGGCAGCGTTTTTGTCTATCGCATACATAAAATAAGTCACAAGAGACATCAATGCGTAGCCAAGGATAATCCACTTTTCCCCGTTAAATAACATAGTGGCGATAATTGCTGCAAAAAGATAGATTGTGCTAAACACCATGCTCGATGTCATCGGTGCATCACCAATACGGGTCACGTTGTTGGCATTGTAACGACCTCGATTATCTTTAAGAACTTCAAATTTAACTTCATCCCCCATTTTCGGTCGTCGATCTCGATTGTTCAGTGCGGATATATGTACAAAAACCTTCTGCTCACTGTGTGTCGATTTGATAAAGCCATATCCTTTTGCGTCGAACCACTCGACTATTTGACCTTTGATCATGTTTCTATACCCGTATTCCCATCATTATATGTACAATCGAAATGCGAAAAAACGCCACTCATCACGTACAAAATGAGTAGCGTCATCACTTCGATTTAGCAAAGATTAGTATTTTTGCGAGTTCACACCCAGTTCTTGTTGGATAGTACGAGACAGTTTTAGCACCCAGTTGTTGTAGTTTCTATGGATAGTACCGTTGCTGTAGTTCAGGTTTTGGCTACTTACATAATGGATACTGTATTCGCTCTCATCATATTCAATCTTGACTCTAGCCGTGTGAGAGCGCACTGAGATATCCGCCATAATCAAGCCAGGTTCGATTACCCTTGGCGTCCAGCCGCGGCGCTCTGCTGCGCGAAATATTGCATCACGTACAGATTCACTTGAAACATGTTCTCCAGTTTGTGACGTCGGTACATAAGCTTGTTCAATATTTAAAACTGGTTTGGAGACACAGCCTGCCATAAAAAAGCTAAGTGCAATAACAAGGAATATGTTTTTCACGGTAATGTCCTTTAAATTCATAGTATAAAATTTCTTTTACATGCCCTACATCACCGCCCTCAAACATATCTTGATGCCGTGCGGATGATGAGATGATTTGATTCAAATAATTTTTACGATAGCGTGGATTACTTAAAGTAACCGCCATTTGTTAAAATAGTAGTCGCTTAAATATAGGTGCAAATTTCAAGACCTGACCCCGCACCTTGACCCCGCACCTAATCGTCAGCGCCGCATTTTTGACACGGCTCGTAGGTTCTCTCTCCTTCGCTAATCACGGCGAAATCGGTTACGCATTTCTCACATAATGCCATCTTTGGGTAGGCGAATCTTTGCTTTTTAGAAGAAGTGTCACCTTCCACAATGTAATATTTTCTCATGTTCTATCTTATTGAATTTTAGATAATAGGAGGGATTATAGCGAAATAATGCAGGTGGTTGTGCTACTAATCTGCCTTAAACGTTGCTGATTTACTCATTTTGCTCATGACGATTAGTGATAGACTGAATCCATCATCATGACTCAACGGAAATACTATGCGGAAATACTATGAAAGACTGTAACCAGTGCGGGAAATGTTGCATCAAATATGGCAATGGTGATTTAGCGGCCACACAACAAGAGATAGACCTGTGGGAGTTGTTTAACCCGGATATCTTTGAGTATGTGAAAGATGGCAAGATCTGGTTTGATCCGCAAACAAGAGAGCAACTAGAGCGTTGTCCATTTTTAGAGTTAGTTCCAAAAAGCAAGGCTGAAGAAAAAGACAAATATACGTGTAGCATTTACCTCGACAGACCCGAAGATTGTCGCCACTACCCTAGCCTTATCGATGAAATGGTTAGAGATGAATGTGAAATGATTGAAGTTGTTGATTTGGGTAACCCAAACAAAGCGCAGAAACAGCTTGATAAATTAATGAGTTCGAGCCGGCCATCAAGCTATTCCTAACGCTGCTATTTGCAACGTTCAAGTGTTGCTGAGCTAGGCTCAAACGTGCGCTTATACGATCTCTTTTACTCGCCCCACATCGCCACTTTCTAGGCGAACTTTAATGCCGTGCGGATGGTTAGGTGACTTGGTCAAAATATCTTTAACTACGCCTGAAGTCAGTGTTCCAGTGCGTTGATCTTTTTTAAGGACAATATTCACTTCAAGCCCTTTGCGTATATTAGATCGTTGAGTTCCGCTCATGTTTGCCTCCGTTCACTACAGTAAGAATCATAAAAAGGGGCCAGCCAGTTAACTTGAAAAATAACGGGCTGACACGCATTAATTTTGACTAAGAATTTCTTAACCAAATGTCGTCAGAGCCGCCTTGCGCTTTTTTCTTACGCTTTTTCTTGCCAGTGCCTGCTGGTGCTGCTTTTGGTTTGTTGGCTTCAATCATTTCTTGAGTTACCGTTTCATCAACCTCAAAACCTGCCACTTGCTCACGCTCAAGGCGAATTTTGTTTTTCTTTTCAATAACTTTGAAATGATGCAGATCTTCATAATCGATCAGCGATAAAGCCAAGCCCACTTCGCCTGCACGACCACTTCGTCCAATGCGGTGCATGTAATCAGATGGACTTCTTGGCAGGTCGAAGTTAATCACCACTGGCAGTTTTTCAATATCTAGACCACGGGCTGCAATATCGGTTGCGATAAGCACTTCAATCTCACCTGACTTGAACGCATCAAGGATACGAGTACGATAACCTTGGCCTTTGTCACCGTGGAATACGTCGGCTTCAATGCCGCGCTTATACAGTTTGTCCGCTAAGTGCTCACAGCTGTTTTTTGCATTCACAAACACTAACGCTTGTCGCCATTGGTGCTTTTTGATCAAGTGCGCCAGTACCGCCGTCTTCTCACCTTTGTTGACGTTGAATACGCGCTGTACCACAGTGCTCTCATCATCGCTTTGCAGTTGAACTTCAACTGGATCATTGAGCAGTTCTTGAGTGAGCGCCTGCACTTGTTCTGGGAAAGTGGCTGAGAACAACAGCGTTTGTTTTTGCTTAGGCAGTTTCGCTAATAGACCGGACAGTTCTTCTGTAAAGCCTAAGCTCAACATACGGTCTGCTTCATCCAATACTAACGTCTTCACTCTGTCCAGTTTAATGGCATTGCTAGAGATCAGATCAAGCAAACGACCTGGCGTTGCTACCAAGATATCTGTGCCACCGCGCAGTGTTTGCATTTGTGCATTGGTTGATACACCACCGAACACAGCAACAGTTTTGATCTCACCGTTAAAGTGAACCGCATAAGACTTAACGTTATCGGCCACCTGTTTTGCCAGCTCTCGTGTTGGCACCAAGATCAAACCCGAGACATAGTTGCCCTTGCTTGGGCTCGATTTCACCAAATTATGCTTAGTGAACAACTCTTGTAGCATAGGCAGTGCAAATGCGGCGGTTTTACCTGAGCCAGTATTAGCGCCAGCAATAACGTCACGCCCCGCTAGTACGCTAGGAATGATTTGCGCTTGAATAGGTGTAGGTTGTTGATACTCCAGCTCTTCTAGGCGTGCTAAAAGAGGTTTAATTAACGCAAGATCAGCAAAGCTATTAGGGGTTGTGGCATTGGTCATAGATAATTTGGCTCAGACTTAAATAATGGGGTGCATTCTAGCGTATTTTGCAGAAGATAGATAAAAAAAGGGAGCCATTAGGCTCCCTTTTTCATCGGGTGTTATTCACACTCGGGACTAGTGATAAAACTAGTCACGCAATACTGCGCCAAACTTCTCGGAAACTGCGCTCACTGTTGCTTCAACAGCGCCAGCAATGTCCGCTTCTTCCAAAGTACGCTCAACAGATTGCAGAGTCAGTGCAATTGCCAGACTCTTCTTACCGTCTTCAACGCCTTTACCTTGGTAAACGTCGAACAGTTTCGCATCTGTCATTAACTCGCCACCGTTAGCAAGACACGCAGCTACTACGTCGCCAGAAGCCACAGCTTCATCAACAACTAGCGCGATGTCGCGGCGGTTTGCAGGGAACTTAGATACGGCTACCGCTTCAGGAAGCACGCGAGTTGCAATTGCATCCCACTCTAGTTCAAATACAACAGTGCGGCCGTTAAGACCAAACTTGCGCTCAAGTTCTGGATGAACAGTACCGATAACGCCCACTTCTTTACCGTCTAGGATGATAGCCGCAGCTTGACCTGGGTGAAGTGCTGGGTGCTTAGTTGCCGCAAAGCTGTACGCTTTTTCGTTGCAAGTCAGCTCAAGTACCGCTTCTAAGTCGCCTTTAAGATCAAAGAAATCAACAGTGTTGGTTTCAATGTCCCAATGCTCTTCACTGCGAGAACCAGCAAGAACGCCAGCTAGCATGAATTCTTGACGCATGCCGTTTTCAGCATTGGCATCAGGAATAAAGCGTAGGCCAGATTCGAACAAACGAACGCGTGGCTGTTGACGTTTTTGGTTGTAAACAACGGTGTTTAGCAGACCTTGGATCAACTGGACACGCATTGCTGACATGTCAGCAGAGATTGGGAACGGCAGCACTAAAGGCTCAATGCTTGGTGCAATCAGTTTTTGTTGCTCAGGCTCAACAAAGCTGTACGTTACCGCTTCATGGTAGCCACGGTCCACCAGCAGATCACGAACACGTTTTAATGGCTGATTAGCCTCTTTGTGATCGTTCATTGTCAGTGCCGCTAGAGGCGCTTGATTTGGAATGTTGTTGTAGCCAAAAATACGGCCTACTTCTTCAACCAAATCTTCTTCGATAGCGATATCAAAACGCCATGTAGGAGCAACTGCATCCCAACCTGATTCAGTTGTCGTTACTGTACAACCAAGGCGTTCTAGAATTTCAACAACGTCTGCATCAGAGATAGCGTGACCTAGTAGGCTGTCTAGCTTAGTGCGACGTAGAGAAACAGTGTTGGCTTTTGGCAAGTCTTGCGCTGACTCAACGCCCGCGATTGGAGCAACGTCACCGCCACAGATCTCAACCAAAAGCTGAGTAGCGCGTTCCATTGCTTTGTGTTGCAGTTCGAAATCCACACCACGCTCAAAGCGCATTGAAGAATCAGTATGCAAACCGTAAGCACGTGCACGGCCGCGAATCGCATCCGGTGCAAAGAAGGCACTTTCAAGAAGTACGTCTGTTGTTTCGCCAGTTACGCCAGAGCCTTCACCACCGAAGATACCTGCGATAGCAAGAGCTTGTTTGTGATCAGCAATGATCAACGTATCTGCATTTAATTTTGCTTCGTTGCCGTCAAGAAGAGTCAGTTTCTCGTCTTGCTCTGCCATACGAACCACAATGCCACCTTCAATCTTGCTCAGATCGAATGCGTGCATTGGTTGGCCTTGTTCTAGCATCACGTAGTTAGTGATATCAACGATTGGATCGATAGAGCGAACGCCACAACGACGCAGTGCTTCTTGCATCCAAATTGGAGAAGCCGCTTTCACGTTGACGTTTTTAATCACACGACCAAGGTAACGAGGACATGCGTGCGCCGCTTTCACTTCGATAGCAACTGTATCTTGAATGCTTTCAGAAGCCGCTGTGAATTCTGGCTCTTTTACCGCTTCACGGTTAAGTACGCCCACTTCACGAGCAAGACCACGAATGCTAAAGCAATCAGCGCGGTTTGCTGTAAGATCCACATCAACCGTTACGTCGTCAAGATCTAGGAATTCACGGAAATCAGTACCCACAACCGCAGTTTCTGGTAATTCCATGATGCCGTCAGATTCCACATCAATGCCTAGCTCTGTGAAAGAACACAGCATGCCGTGTGACGGTTGACCACGTAGTTTTGCTTTTTTGATTTTGAAATCGCCCGGTAGAACAGCACCAACCGTTGCCACAGCAACAATTAGGCCTTCGCGACAGTTTGGCGCGCCACATACGATATCAAGAAGTTCTTCTGCGCCAACATCTACTTTTGTTACGCGCAATTTGTCAGCATCTGGGTGCTGACCACATTCCACTACTTTACCTACTTTAACGCCGGTAAATTCGCCCGCTACAGGAAGAACGTCGTCAACCTCTAAGCCAGCCATTGTAATTTGGTGTGTTAGTTCGTCAGTAGTAACCGCAGGGCTAACCCACTGACGAAGCCATGATTCACTGAATTTCATCTATTTGTGTCCCTGGATTACTTGAACTGTTTAAGGAAACGAAGGTCGTTTTCGAAGAACGCACGCAAGTCCGTTACACCGTAACGAAGCATGGTTAAGCGCTCAACGCCCATACCAAATGCGAAGCCTTGGTACTGTTCAGGATCAATGCCTACAGAGCGAAGTACGTTAGGGTGAACCATGCCACAACCTAAGACTTCTAACCATTTTCCGTCTTTACGTTTTACATCCACTTCAGCAGAAGGTTCTGTGAACGGGAAGTAAGATGGACGGAAACGCACTTCTACTTCTTCTTCAAAGAATGCTACTAGGAAGTCAGAGATGATGCCTTTCAACTGTGCAAAGTTTACGTTCTCATCAACCAATAGACCTTCAATCTGGTGGAACATTGGCGTGTGAGTTTGGTCGTAATCGTTACGGTATACACGGCCTGGTGCAATGAAACGGAACGGTGGTTTGCCGTTTTCCATAGTACGGATTTGAACACCAGAGGTGTGCGTACGTAGCATCAGATCAGGGTTGAAGAAGAAAGTATCGTGATCGGTACGAGCTGGGTGATCTTGCGCAATGTTCAGTGCATCGAAGTTATGGAATGCATCTTCGATTTCTGGGCCTGATTCTGTTGCAAAACCAAGTTCACCAAAGAACTGTTCCATACGCTCGATAGTGCGCGTTACAGGGTGTAGACCACCATTTTCAATGCGACGACCTGGTAGGGTCACATCGATGGTTTCAGCAGCTAGTTTAGCTTCCAACTCTGCTTTTTGCAGGCCGTCTTTACGAGCCGCAATTGCTTGTTGAACCGCACCTTTCGCTTTGTTGATCTCTTGACCCGCGCTACGGCGTTCTTCTGGCGGTAATTTACCTAGGCTTTGAAGTTGAAGCGTTAGCTCACCTTTTTTACCTAGGAATTGAACACGCACTTCATCCAGTGCAACTAACGATTGCGCTTCTTCGATAGCAGCAGTCGCGTTAGCAATAATCTCTTGTAGATGTTGCATTATTTCCTCGTCTGCCTAATGGCAGTATCCATCGGGATTTAGGGTATTTTGAATAGTTACACATAGTAATAAAAGGCAGGCATAAAGCCAAACGTAAATAAGCGGAAATTCAAGATTTCTTAATTCTTCGGCAAGAACAGCGCAATATAAGCACTCACTCCCCTGTTTGTGACGCACTTTTTGCTATGGGCGGTTAAACTTTAGTCAGGTTGAGTTTTGTATCTAACTCTTGCACTTGTTATCAAAACAAGAGCTAAGCGAAGTATGAAAATACAAACAAACCAGCGACAGAAGCCGAAGTTCAATGATTTATATCTCAACGATATCAATGCGCTATACCCTAATACTCTAAAAGATGCATATAATCACAATTGACGTATTGGATACTCAGTTATTGTCAAAATCACCGCTAGCAGGGAGAGACACCTAGTGAAATCACCATTGTCCACGATTATCAGCAGCGCCATACTCGGTTTTTCTTCACTAACCGTAAGTTTTGCGGTGGTTGCCGAGCCGCACTCGGCCTCTTATCGTCTTGAAACTGTGGCCACGGGTTTGCAAATCCCTTGGTCGATTGAATTTGTTAATGCGAATACGGCATTAATCAGCGAACGCAATGGCGCCATTGTCGAGCTCGACATTACCAATAAAGCGATTAAGCCTTTATATACACCCAGTAATGTTTATGCCAAAGGCCAAGGCGGTCTGCTTGACCTTGCGATTAATCCGTTAGACAAGACTCAGGTCTACCTCACCTACAGCCAAAACACTCAGCAAGGCGCGCGAGTGGCACTTGCGACTATGACCTATAAAAATGGCGCTATTACTGGCTTTAAAGATATTTTACTGACTCAATCCGATTCTGATAGCGGACGTCATTTTGGCAGTCGAATAGCCTTTGATGCAGACAATAAACTGTACTTTAGTATTGGCGATCGCGGCGTAAGAGATAACGGACAAGATTTGTCGACTCATGCGGGCAGCATTCTTAGAGTGAACAGTGACGGCTCAGTCCCTGCCGATAATCCATTTGTAAAAAACCCACAAGCGCTACCTGAGATATGGAGCTATGGACACCGCAACCCGCAAGGAATCACCTTTGCACAAGACACCAATACCTTATGGGCTATAGAGCACGGCCCGCGTGGCGGTGATGAGATTAATCATATTCAAAAAGGCCATAATTATGGCTGGGCAGAGACCTCACACGGCAAAGAATATTGGGGACCGATCAGCGTTGGTGATTCAGAATATAAAGAAGGCGTCACCGCGCCAGCACTGGTTTACACCCCTTCTATCGCACCTTCGTCGTTAATTCTTTATCAGGGTAAACGCTATCCTGAGCTTAATGGGAAATTACTGGCAGGTGCATTAAAGCTCACTCATATCAACGTTATCAAGATAGACGGCAACAAACTGATTGAAGAGAAGCGCTTGTTTGAAGATTTAGGCGAAAGAATTCGTGATATACAGGTCTCACCTGATGACTATCTTTACGTTACAACAGACAGCGGAAAAGTCATAAGGCTCCTGCCTTAGTATTATATTTTTAAACTTGTAACCCCAAACCTTCTAGGAAATTTGTCTTTTTGCATATTACGCTGATGCCTGCTTAGTACCCTCTAGCATCAACGCAAATTTTCTAGTTTTTCCGTTAGTCATCATCAAACGGCAGGCAACTAATCGCTTAAATCGCCATCTTTTACGCCATACTTTGCTACGTTTTGAACCCTATATTTCAACGCCAAAATAGACTTCGTTTCGTCATTAGCATGAAATTAATTCACACTAAACATTCCTAAATGTCGTTTTTATGAACAGTCAATAATGCATAAATTAACCCCAAGCCCAAGACGCTGAACACACAAACACAAGCTCTAGGCGCTGAAAATTTCACATTCTAAGGGGAACTACATTATGAAAAGATTCACTACTGCTCTACTTACTCTGTCTGTTAGTTTGGTTTCAGTTAATGCTCTAGCCGATCAAACACTGGAACAACAAGTGGCAACAAACCACGCCATGACAACGGCCACATTTCAATCTGTATATAACAATAATCAGTGGTTGGTATCGCTGCAAGCCGACGCGCAAGACAAAACTGATTGTCTTAATGCACATGAGGCACAATTGCAGGGCAATACACAGCGTTCAACACACAATGAAAAACGAGTGCAATCTGTTGAGCACACCACTGTGGCTAATGCCAAAGGTGTATCACAAAACCGAGCCCGTCTTAAGCGCCACGACGAACAATTAGCTGATGTAAAAAATCACGCTACACATGCAGAAACAATGGCTCAGCAAAATCATGCTATGGCTCAACAAAACTCTGAGAAAGTAGCGCAAAACAGTGCTGATCTTCAAAACCTACGAAGAGACTTTGAACAAATGGCGAAGAACGTAGAGGGGGCATACGCAGAGTCCGCTGCTTTTGCAGGTCTAGTGAACCCGTATGGTGTAGGCAAGTTTTCAGTTACGGCTGCTGTTGGATATCATGGTGATGCACAAGCTGTTGCCGTTGGTGTAGGTGAACGATTCACGGAAAACTTTACAGCAAAACTCGGTGGTGCTTACGACACAGCAACAGAATCAATGAGCGCCTATGCTGGTGTTGGCTACGAGTTCTAACCCCAAGGTGTAATTGATTAATTGATTGAACATTTATCAAAAAAGGAACCTATACGGCCAAGCCATTGCGCTTTACTGTTACCTTAACCGAGTAAACGTACTCCAATGCCTTAATGTATCGTCACATTAAACTCATTAAGGCGTTGTTTTTTAACACTATATTGGACAAAGCTTTGTCAGTTACATTACTAAATTAGGATATAACGGATTAGCTGAGATGAAAGTAACGCCTTGCTAAGGTGCGGCTAAAGCACAAAACCTAAGTAAGCCACCGTAATTGCTAAAGCCAACCAAACCCAAAATTAGCCGTAATTCTAAAACAATTTGTTAGCCCTCGATTACCGAGAGCATATCTTTATAGGTAGGAGCTACCCCACTGATGTCTACACGCTTAACAGGTATTCCTAGTTGCTCAGCAGTATCAATTTCCCAACGAACCCAAGGAGAAGATTGAATTGAAGCACTATTGAGAAGCAAAACAATGTCAGACTGAGTAAGTTCGTGTTCTACTCTAGCTTGTTTGTCTAATGAGTCATTGTGTATTAGGTCTATATATGGCTTGCCCAATGGCGTCAGAGACTCTTGAACCGAAACCAAAAGCGACTCCGTAACAAATGGGTCTCTAACTGTGTAACTTACAAAAATTTTCACTGCTCAAACAACACTTTGATTGGTTCAAGTAAACCATAGATTACTGCCAATAGGCACATCACTGCAATATACATATACAATGCCATTGAAGGGTTAAAGATAGCTTTGAACCAGCTTAAACCTTGTGCTGGAGCTGTACTGACTTCAATTCCATGACGTTCTTTTATTCCGATAGTTAACTTACCCATCAAAATTCTATTCGACTTCTGGTAATAATAAGCAATTGAATCACAGCACCAAAAACCAAGCACTATAACCAAACAAATGAATGCTATTTCGGTTAAGCTCGATGATTCACTGAACTTAAGCAACGCCGTAACAATTACACCGATTACAGTGACACATAGCTTTTTGTACTCGAAACACTGATTACTAATTTGCAGGGTGGATTCATGCAGTTGTTCAATACTTATGCGATCAATTTCATTTTTACACTCTTGCTTTTTGTCTTCCAAATCTATCACTCACTATAAACCTATATTTGTATACGAGTAGAGGGCTAACGAATGACATGGATTCTCCCTACCGAGAATCTACCACAGTTATGTGGTACTTAAATGCATCGGAGGCACCATGTCTGATTATTCTTATTTCTGCGGTATCGACCTCGCAAAAAACCACTTTAGTCTTCATGCTGTAGATCAAAATGGTAAAGTCATACTTCATAAGTCGGTAACCCGCTCTAAACTACTGACTACAATAGCAAATATGCCACTCATGCGTATAGGCGTTGAAACGTGTAGTGGTGCACATTATTGGGCAAGAACACTCAATAAACTGGGTCACGACGCCCGTATTATGGCCGTTAAATACGTCATTCCTTATCGAACTAAGGGAAAGAACGACCTTAATGATGCTGTTGCCATATGCGAAGCTGTTCAACGCCTATCAACTCGCTTTGTGCCTGAAAATCCCCCGAGCAACAAGCCATCTTATCGGTACATAGCATGAGAGAGTATTAGGTTGTTCGTGAGCGCACTGCTCTTATGAATCGCATGCGTGCCCTGCTCTCTGAATTCGGGTTGATCATGACTGTCTGCCGCTCTTCGTTATTGAAACAGGTTATCTTAATGCTTGAAGACGCAGAAAATGAACTGCCACACCTCGCAAGAACAATTATTGCCGATACTGAAACCGCCGCATACCACCTTAAACACTTAAACCAACGCATAGTAAAATGCCACGCGTTGCGAATCACTCTTAAATGCTTGTATGGCTTTCTTTAAGCTATGTTCAACTGACCAATTATCAATCCAAACATAACTCCAAAAGACAAAACCTGCCAAAAGTACAACCCACCTCCCGAATTTAATGACTTAATGAAATCATTCACCGAAGAGAGCTTTAGCTGAAATTTTTCTACATGGTCACCAATGAGATAGCAAGCAAAGCCAGCAAAAAGAGCAGCTAAAACGAATAATGCAAAGGCATCTCCTGTCGTAGCCGGTGCTTGGCCTAAAACTAACCACTGGGCGTTAAACAATGAAGTCCATGCTGATATAAGCATAATTACAATTGCCAATAAATATGGCAACCCCTTACCTTTGCTGCTTGAATAGACAATTAAGTAACCAAATGCAGTAGCAAGTAAAGCTTCTAGCAGGCACGCTACAATAAAACCAACAGCTACGCTACCAACTGGGATCCCTCCCGTAGGTATACTGTCATATTTTACAGAGACGCCTAAACTAACAATGAAGTTAAGGATTGTTACAACACTAGCAATCCAGTTGACTGGCTGCTTAGTTTCTTCTTTGAGGTTTTCTAAGAGAGCATTTGACTGCACGATATTCCTCTGGTGATAAGAATTAAAAAAGCATTGTAAACCATTGAATTTAAATACCAAAGCTCACAGCATTACTTACAAGCTAACAGTTTATTAATTAGAAGCAGGAGAACCTCCTGCTTTATTGTAAGTCTCTTAGTCAGAAAATCACTTTTAACCATTTGTTTTAAATGCATTTTTTAATGAAAATACGAGTTAAAAATAACAATTTATCAGATACAAAAGATGTGTAAGTTTTTACGAGATCTGCATAGCACTTTTATATAACAAACTATTGATAATAAGATGTTAATGGCTAAAAATTAGTATTATCGACGCGCCAATCAAACGATTTATACATCTTTTTCATAGTAATCATCTTAACTATAACTGCATATAAACACAGTACATTAGTAAGGTAACGGTTAGGGGCAATTAACATTTTTGGAGGCTATACGGACAGAAATCAGGCTACGCTATTACAGCTATCAAACAGAAAAACCCTACCTTTATTGGAACTGCTATTTCATTCGACATTGCAACATTCGTCATGGCGCTGATATAACCACACTTTGATTGAACAATTTCTCAGTTTTTTTAGCGATGGAGTGCGAAGTGTCGGCGAGCACCCAGAAACAGGCACTAACTACAAGACAAGTTACTAGGGCCTTATCTTTTGCTTTCCGCATTAGTAAATATAAGGCAAGCACAGAAAAACAAAGTTCGAATGAGTAATCGATCTAAATGATAAAGAGTCAGAAATGAGTTTACTAACACCCCCTATCTGTAATTAAAAAGTACAAGCTTTAAAACCTAAAGCGCATACCAAAAGGAACTCTTGGAGAGTTCCTTTTGGTATGCGCGCTATCAAGCACAATGCCTTGCTATACGGCTCCTTGTTTATTACGCTTCTAGCGGAAGTGCCTTATTAGAGCCCCACTCCGCCCAAGAACCGTCGTATAAAATGGTGTTGGATAAGCCAATTTCATGCGCGGCTAAAATAAGAATGCAGGCGGTGATCCCTGAGCCACAGGAAAACACTAAGCGGTCAGAATTCTCACTACCAATATCAGAGAACAGCTGTAATAACGCCTGTTTTGATTTAAATCCATTCCCCTCCATCAAAGAGGCAAATGGGAGATTCACAGAATTAGGGATTCGCCCTGCTCTAACGCCGGGTCTTGGCTCAGCAACTTCTGCATTAAACCGCGCACGGCCTCTGGCATCCACCACTAATTGTTTAGGATTATTCAGTTCGGCTAATACCCCTTGGTAATCGGTCAACTTATTTGACTCGTAGTTCGCAACAAAATCACCACGGCCAGCAATCTGCGAATAAGCGTGACTGGTTGGGTATCCTTTTTCTATCCAAGCCGGTAATCCACCATCTAAGACCTTTACGTTATCAAAACCCATAACCTTAAACGTCCACCATGCTCTGGGGGCGCTGTAGATCCCTTGATTGTCGAACACTACGATCTTACTTTGCTTGTTAATGCCTAGCTTTTGCGCATTTGCTGTGAATTGTTGCGCTGTAGGAAGTGCATGCAGTTGACTAGATTCGTTGTTACAAAAGTCGTTTTCTATATCGAAAGGCAATGCGCCGGGAATGGTGACAAACTCTGAGTATTCAATCGGCTCTTTGCCCACAACATTGAGCATAAAGGCATCCAGTAGGACCAAATCTTTGTCATCTAAATGCTTATTTAACCAAGTACAATCTACCAACACATTGCTCATTTTATATCCCTAAAGTATTGTGGCCTAACCATTCAGTATTTATCAAACTGACTCTTGTGACAAGCCTAAAGCTCAGTATCATCGCTACATGAAGCATGATATTAGTTCGAATTTTTCTGCTAGACTTGATAAAAATTCATACCAATTAGTCTTTTTATCCATTTCTCTATAGTGATGAATAACGGTAACTTGTGATTAAGAGCTAAAGATGAGGAAACCATTATGTCATTAAAAATAGTCAGCATAACTCCAGAATTTGACCCTACTGTCAAAGAAGTCATCAAAAAAGTGGGGAAAGAGTTTGGCGCTGTGGGTGAAGGTTATGGACCGTCAGATCCTGAAGTCGAAAATATGAGTCGCTATTATACGTTAGACAACAAGAGTCGTTACTTTGTCGCACTGAAAGACGGCGTGGTTGTGGGGGGCTGCGGAGTCGCACCCTTTGTAGAAGGCTCTTCAACTTGTGAACTAAAAAAGCTTTTTTTATTAGAAGGAGCAAGAGGTTTAGGCTTGGGTAAAGCACTGTCTAACCACTGTTTAGACTTTGCCAAAGAACAAGGCTTCACTCAATGCTACTTGGATACACTTTCAAATATGACCTCAGCCGTGCGTTTGTATGAAGGGCTCGGTTTTGAGCATTTAACCAAACCACTAGAGGGGACACTCCATAACATGTGTGATGTTTGGATGTTGAAAGCTTTGTAGCTCGCGTTAGTAACAAATCATTCAAGGATGAAGGATGCACAACTATAAATTATTAGTCGCCCTAGACTCATTGCTGAAAACCCGTAATCTGACGCTGTCAGCTCAAGAGTTGAACGTTAGCCAGTCAGCAATGAGTAAAACATTATTGCAAATTCGAGATGCCTTCGGCGATCCTATTTTGATCCGTGAAGGCAATCAATTTTCATTGAGTCAACGTGCTATTCATTTGCAAAAAGAGCTGCCTGAGCTTTTACAAAGGTTAAACAGGCTTTACTCTCCTGATGAAGTTGTGCCGAAAGAGATCTCCCGTCGCTTTACCCTCGCCTTCAATGCCTTCATTGCCCCCAAAATGCTGCCTGTGATTTGTCAGCAATTGGAACAAGAATCCCCATTATCAAGTTTAACCACTCAGCTATGGCAAAACGAAGATCTCAGCGAACTGCATAAAGGAAGCGTTGATTTGGTCGCGACCATGGCAGAAGAGATCCCTGAAAATCTATACGGCAAGCGTCTTGGTGGCGATAAGTATGTGGTGCTAATGTCAGCTTCACATCCACTGGCTCCTATGTCGATGACGACCAAACGCTATATGGATGCTAAGCACATTTTGGTTAATGGTGTGGTAGATAAGCAAAGAGAAATTGACCGACTTATTGCAAATGCTAAGCAACAAAGACGTATATTCGCCACAGCCCCCTCTTTTGAGTCTGCAGTGGAAGCCTTGCTTCTCACTCATACCTTAATGACGGTTCCCCTACATATTGCCGCGAGTTTTTCTAATAAAGAATTGGTGGTTAAGCCCGTCCCGTTTGATACCAACGAACATCACTATTACCTACTTTGGCACGCTCGTTATCACAACGATCCTGAGCACCAGTGGTTTAGAGAGCTGTGCTTACCGCTGATAAAGGACGAACTGTGCAAATCTATTGAGCTTGGAAAACAGGCTTTCGGCTAGGAGTTTCAGGCAAGAAAAAAGGAGACCCTGAGGTCTCCTTTAGATAAAGCTATATGTTCTAAAAAATTATAGAGCAGCTTTTGCTTTTTCAACTAGAACTGCGAATGCAGCTTTGTCGAATACCGCGATATCCGCAAGGATCTTACGGTCGATCTCGATAGATGCTTTCTTAAGACCGTTGATGAAACGGCTGTAAGATAGACCATTCTGGCGAGATGCAGCATTGATACGAGCGATCCATAGCTGACGGAACACGCGCTTTTTAGCACGACGGTCACGGTAAGCGTATTGACCAGCTTTAGTAACTGCTTGGAAAGCTACGCGGAATACACGTGAACGTGCTCCGTAGTAACCTTTAGCTTGTTTTAGAACTTTCTTATGACGTGCACGAGCTTGTACACCACGTTTTACGCGAGGCATTATGTCTCTCCTAAACTAAACGAATTAAAAACTAAAAAGAATTAAGCGTATGGCATCATACGCATAACACCAGCCACTTCACATTTTGGAAGGATAGCGTTAGGACGTAGTTGACGCTTGTTCTTAGTAGTACGCTTAGTCAAGATGTGACGTTTACCAGCGTGCTTAAATTTGATACCACCAGCTGTTTTCTTGAAACGCTTAGAAGCACCTTTGTTGGTTTTCATCTTAGGCATGATGAATAACTCCGCATTGTTGAGTTGTTAATAACATAGTAATTAGGGCGAATAAAACCTTGCCACTCAGGAGCAGCAAGGTTGGATTACTTGTAGGCCTGTAATTACTTCTTCTTAGGGGCTAGCACCATGATCATCTGACGACCTTCAATTCGGCTAGGGAAAGATTCAACAACAGCAAATTCTACTGTATCTTCTTTCAATCGCTTCAGAACGTCTACACCGATGTCTTGGTGTGCCATTTCGCGGCCACGGAAGCGAATTGTTACCTTCACTTTGTTGCCGTCTTCTAGGAAACGCGTCAGGTTGCGTAGTTTTACCTGATAGTCTCCAATATCAGTTCCAGGTCGGAATTTTACTTCCTTAATCTGAATCTGCTTTTGCTTCTTCTTCTGCTCTTTAAGAGCTTTGCTCTTTTCAAAGAGGAACTTACCATAATCCATCACTCGACAGACAGGTGGCTCGGCGTTAGGGCTGATCTCTACGAGATCCATACCAGCTTCGTCTGCTGCAGCCTGTGCTTCTGAGTAAGTTACGATACCTACTGGTTCGCCATCAGCGCCAGTTAATCGAACTTCACGTACGCTTCGAATCTCACCGTTTAAACGGTGCTGGTTTTGTTTGGCCGGTTGTTGTTGACCACGTCTTCCGCCTTTAATAGCTTATTCCTCCAGATTGAGCTTACGGCTTGAAACCTCGGCTTGGATGTATGAGATAAAATCATCCACTTTGAACTTGCCTAGGTCCTTACCCTTACGAGTACGTACTGCGATTTCGCCAGCTTCCATTTCTTGGTCACCGACTACCAACATGTACGGTACACGTTTTAAAGTGTGTTCGCGGATTTTAAAGCCAATCTTCTCATTTCTCAAGTCCGCTTTGGCTCTAATTCCACTTTTTTGCATTTTTTGTGCGATTTCTTGAACATATTCTGCTTGTTTATCAGTAATGTTCAAAATTACCGCTTGTTCCGGTGCCAACCACGTTGGGAAGAACCCTGCGTATTCTTCGATAAGAATACCGATGAAACGCTCAAGTGAGCCCAAAATAGCGCGGTGAATCATAACAGGAACTAAACGTTCGTTGTTTTCACCCACATAAGTTGCACCTAAACGACCCGGTAAGTTGAAATCGAGTTGCACTGTACCACATTGCCACGCACGATCCAGACAATCATACAAAGTAAATTCAATTTTCGGTCCGTAGAACGCACCTTCACCCTCTTGGATCTCGTAAGAAATGTCCATAGATTGCAAAGCTTGCTCTAGTGCTTTTTCTGATTCATCCCAGATTTCATCAGAGCCGACGCGCTTTTCAGGGCGTGTAGACAGTTTCACTACGATGTTATCAAAACCGAAAGTTTGGTATGTATCGTAAACCATCTTGATGCAGCTAATCACTTCATCTTGAATTTGGCTTTCAGTACAGAAGATGTGTGCATCATCCTGAGTAAAGCCACGCACACGCATAATGCCGTGCAGTGCACCTGATGGTTCGTTACGGTGACATGAGCCAAACTCAGCCATACGTAGCGGCAAATCACGGTACGATTTTAGACCTTGGTTAAAGATCTGAACGTGACCTGGGCAGTTCATTGGTTTGATAGCGTATTCACGGTTCTCTGAACTGGTTGTGAACATCGCATCGGCGTATTTGTCCCAGTGACCAGAACGTTCCCAAAGAACGCGGTCCATCATTAGAGGACCTTTTACTTCTTGGTAATCGTATTCAGTCAGTTTTTCACGGATGAATACTTCTAGATTACGGAAAATAGACCAGCCATTGTGATGCCAGAACACCATACCAGGTGCTTCTTGCTGCATGTGGAACAAGTCTAGATGCTTACCAATCTTACGGTGGTCACGCTTAGCGGCTTCTTCAAGACGTGTTAAGTGCGCCTTAAGTGCTTTCTTGTCGTGGAACGCTGTGCCGTAGATACGCTGTAGCATCTTGTTGTCACTGTTACCACGCCAGTATGCACCTGCTACGTTAAGTAGCGTGAAGTGCTGACAGAAGCCCATGTGGGGTACGTGTGGACCGCGACACATGTCAACGTATTCTTCGTGGTGGTATAAACCTGGACGATCGTCTCTAGCAACGTTTTCATCCAAGATTTCAATCTTGTAGGTTTCTCCGCGAGCTTCAAATGCATCGCGAGCTTCCTGCCAGCTGACTTTCTTTTTAACAACTTGATACTTAGTTTTCGCAAGCTCTTTCATACGCTTTTCGATTTTATCTAAATCTTCTTGCGTAAGGTGGTGCTCCATATCGATGTCGTAGTAAAAACCGCTGTCGATCGTAGGACCGATAGCCATTTTTGCATCAGGATAAAGTTGCTTAATGGCATGACCAAGAAGGTGAGCACATGAGTGACGCACGATTTCTAGACCATCAACTTCATCTTTTGCAGTGATGATTTCTAGGCTTGCATCTTGCTCAATAAGATCGCACGCATCAAAACGTTCGCCATTCACACGACCTGCAATGGTGGCTTTTGCCAGACCAGGGCCGATAGAAGCGGCGACATCAAGAGTTGATACAGGGTTGTCAAATTGACGCTGACTGCCGTCAGGAAGAGTAATTACAGGCATTTTAAGTCCTATTCCAGTGGTGTTACATACGAAGCAACACATGTTTAAGTCAATCTCTTGCGTTCAATGCCTTAGAAAACAAGAGCCAAATAAGGTGGTTATTAATGCCTTCACAAATACCGATGTGAACGAGGCCATTTAATAAACAAGCGGAGTATTGTAACCAAAATCGTCAAAATAACAACCGCAAAGCCCTACTGGCCCCCTATTCACTCGATTATTTATTAAAAAATTCATACAACTGTCATCAATTGATACACTGGATAGACCATTAAATGTGAGCGCTTTGGTATACTTCGAAAAATATCAGGCAACAACAAAGACTTTAAGCATCATTATGTTTTTATCCCCTTACTTCGTAAATGAAGATTCGTCATTTTATTTTACTCGTCAACAAGCCAGTGATTTTGCAAAAGGCATTGCGGGTGACTTCAATCCTATTCATGACGAAGACCATAAACGCTTCTGTGTACCCGGCGATCTATTATTCGCGGTCTTGTTACAACAAGAAGGGATTAGCCAGAACATGGAATTTACTTTTTCTGGAATGGTTGGCGACAACGTTAAGCTAAAAGTAGAACATGAAAACAACGAAGTCAGCGCCGTTGTCGATACAAAAGACAAGCAATATTTAACGCTAAAACGCAATGGCGACAACAGCACTGATAGAGAACTCATTGAAAGCGTGATTCGTGGCTATGTGCAGTTTTCTGGTATGAACTTCCCGCACATCATGGTTCCTCTGATGAAAGAAGAACAAATGATGTTTAATACTAAGCGCCCTCTTATCATCTATGAGAGCATGAAACTCGAATTCAGCCGTTTTGATATTAAACAGCCAACTGTCGATCTCACCAGCGCCACCTTTGATGTAACAGGAAAACGTGGCGTCGTCACATTAAACTTTGAATTTAAAGGTGAAGGTCAAGTCATTGGCAAAGGGTGTAAACGCATGATTGCCAGCGGTCTTATTCCTTGGGTTGAAGAAGAGATGATGGCTTATGTTGACAAGTTTAATGAAGCGAAAGCAAACTTTAGTCACTAATTGACTGACATTGAGACACGATATGAAGGGGTTAAGTGATTAACCCCTTTTTCTTTTTACCTAAAACCAATACACAACAAAGACTTGCGTATATTTTGTTCTAACCGAAAATAAGCACTCTGTTTGCGTGATAGAGATCTCATATTTATGATATTCATGTCACTATTCAACATTGCGCACTTTAACCGTCATCACAATTTGATACCTTTGCGCCGTTTATTACTCTATAGGCGTGGAGCCCTCAATGACGACATCAATCAAACCCATTTCTCTTGCGGTATTAGGTGGCATGTTGGCAATAGCCAACCCCGCAATGGCTGACACCATTAAACTGCGTATTATCGAAACAACCGATATCCATACTAATGTAATGGACTATGACTATTACAAAGACACCCCTTCTAAAAAAATTGGTTTAACACGCGCAGCAACTTTGGTTAAAAAGGCACAATCTGAAGTAGAAAACAGCGTTTTGGTGGACAACGGCGATCTTATCCAAGGCAGTCCTATGGGCGACTACATGGCCGCAAAAGGCATGAACAAGGGTGACGTTCATCCAGTGTATAAAGCCATGAATCAATTAGACTATGATGTCGCCAATATTGGTAACCATGAATTTAACTACGGCCTTGATTTTCTTTTTAAAGCGATAGACGGAGCGACGTTCCCGTACATCAGCGCCAATGTGTTCGATAAAGAGACCGGTAAAAACCTATTTACGCCTTATCTTATAAAAGAGTACACCTTTGTCGATGTAGACGGAGCCCCACAAAAGATCAAAGTCGGCTACATAGGTTTTGTTCCCCCACAAATCATGATTTGGGATAAGAAGAACCTTGAAGGACGTGTTTTCACCCAAGACATCAAAGAATCCGCAGAACAACTGATTCCACAAATGAAGAATGAAGGCGCCGATGTCATTGTGGCCATTCCTCATTCAGGTATTTCGACAGACCCATATAAACAAGACGCAGAAAACTCAACTTACTACCTCTCTAAGGTCGCTGGCATCGATGCCATTGCTTTTGGTCACTCACATGCGGTATTCCCAAGCAGTGCCTTTGATAATATGCAAGGCATTGATAGTAAAAAAGGAACCATCAACGGCGTAACCGCGGTCATGCCAGGGCGTTGGGGTAGCCACGTCGGTGTAATGGATCTGACGTTAACGCAAAAAGAAGGGAAATGGGTGGTCAGCGATGGCAAGTCAGAAGCTCGCCCTATCTTTGATACTTCACGAAACCTATCCTTAGCTCAGCCAGATCCAAACATTGTGAAAGCACTGGAAGACGATCATAAAGCGACACGTGATTTTGTAAATCAGCCTATTGGTCAAGCCAATGATGTGATGTATAGCTTCCTAGCATTGGTTCAAGACGATCCTACCATTCAAATTGTCAACCTAGCGCAAAAAGCTTATGTTGAACGCTTTATTCAAGGCGATCCTGATCTGTCCGATATTCCAGTTTTGTCAGCAGCAGCGCCGTTTAAGGCTGGGGGTCGTAAAAATGATCCTTCCAACTTTACCGAGGTGGAATCAGGACAGCTAACGTTCCGCAACGCCGCTGATTTATATTTATACCCTAACACCTTAGTAGCCCTAAAAGTCACCGGGCACGAAGTCAAAGAATGGCTAGAATGTAGCGCTGGTCAATTTAATCAAATTGATGTGAACAGCACTCAGCCACAAGGTTTGATTGATTGGGAAAACTTTAGGACCTATAACTTTGATGTCATTGATGGGGTTGAATACCAAATTGATGTCACTCAACCGGCAAGATACGATGCGCATTGTAAGCTCAAAAAACCTGACTCTCAGCGTATTATCGGTTTAACCTATCAAGGGAAGCCGATTGATTTGAAACAAGACTTCATCATTGCCACGAACAACTATCGCGCTTATAGCAATAGTTTCCCAGGTACTGGCGCAGATTTTGTTGCCTTTGAATCACCAGATGAAAACCGCGCCATTCTAGCCAGTTACATCTCTGAGATCAGCAAAGAGAAAGGACAGGTTACACCAAGCGCAGATAACAATTGGCGCTTTGCACCTATCAACTCATCAAATAAATTGGATATTCGCTTTGAAACGTCTCCAAGTGAAAAAGCAGCTCAGTTTATCAAAGACAAAGGTCAATATCCGATGAAGAAGATTGCGACAGATGAAACAGGTTTTGCGTTGTATCAAATTGACTTAACTCAATAATGAGTAGATCGATCTTCCTGCAAGGTTATAAGGGATAAAATAAAAGGTAGGCGTCTAACGCCTACCTTTTTGTTTTTATACCAATTCTAACAATGCTTGTAGTGGGTGTTTAGCGACCACTTTTTCTAAACGTTTTACTTGGCTTCGACAAGAGTAACCAGTCACAAGGCAGCGCTCCGTTGGAAGTTGCTCTAGAGCCGGTTTCCAGCTGAGGTTGTAAATATCTTTGGACCATTGCAACTTATCCGCTTCATGTCCAAACGTACCTGCCATTCCACAACAGCCAACAGGCACTGAGTTTAGCGACGCACCAAAGTGGTTAAAAATAGCGCCCCACTCTTTTTCTGCATTCGGTAACATGGTTTTTTCAGTACAGTGCGCCAATAAATACCATGGCGGTGCAGATTGAGCCTCTACGCTTGGCAAAGTCTCCAATCGAGGTAATAGCCACTCATGTACCGTCAATACACTAAAATCTGGACAATTTTTCTTCAGCGTCTCTTGATACTCATCGCGATAACACAGCACTAAAGCAGGATCGACGCCAACCAAAGGCATTTTCAGCTTGGCCGCTTCGGCTAAAAACTGAGCCGTATTTTCTGCAGTGTGGGTAAATTGCTTTAAAAACCCTTTAATGTGCTGTGCTTTCCCGTTAGGTTTAAAGGGCAACATGACTGGCGTAAAGCCTAACTTCACGATCAGTGCTACAAAGTCATCCACCACTTGTGCGTCGTAGTAACTGGTAAATGGGTCTTGCACCACAATGACATGCTTTTGTTTTTGTTCATCACTTAGCTGAGACAGTTTCTGGTGATCATATACCGCGACATGCTGGCTTTTTAAACGCTGCTTAAGCGTAGGGGAAGACAATAAAGGCGCATCCACATACCCTATGCTTGAGGCGACTAAAGATTGCACCCAATGGGTATTTAATACGGTATTGACCAATTTTGGTGAAATCGCCATCAACGGCAATAATGACTCAATATTTGCCACAAAATAGTCTTTAACGGGTCTTTGATAACGAGTGTGATACAGGTTTAAAAAGCGCGCTCTAAAGTTGGGGACATCCACTTTGATCGGGCATTGGGTCGCACATGCTTTACAAGCAAGACACCCCTGCATTGCATCGTACACTTCATGCGAAAAATCGTAATGATGACGGCGATTCATGCGATTAATCACTCTATCGAGCATGCTCTTTAGCGACAATGAACCCTTTAAGGTTTTACTTTCTAAATCCAGTATGTCCACACCTTGCTCAGACAGCTGACGTAGCCATTCCCTGACAATACCTGCTCTGCCTTTTGGTGAATGTCGACGATCGGCTAAGATTTTCATCGATGGACACATCGGTGATGCAACGTCATAGTTAAAACATAAACCGTTGCCGTTACATTCCATTGCGCCATTAAAGCTATCACGTACATTAACTGGGATTTGACGATCAAAATGAGCACGTTTGACACCGTTCACCTTCACCAACTCATCAGTTGAGTCTAAAGGTGTACAGATTTTCCCTGGATTCATTTTGTTTAAAGGATCAAATGCGCCCTTTACTCGGCGTAGTTGTTCAAACAGGTGTGAGCCGAAAAACTCTGGGCCATACTCAGAGCGGAAGCCTTTACCGTGCTCCCCCCACATCAAACCACCGTACTTAGACACCAGTTCGACCACTTGATCGGAAATTTGATGCATTAGTGCTTCTTGTTGTGGATCGCACATATCTAGTGATGGTCGAACATGCAACACTCCAGCATCAACATGCCCAAACATGCCATAGCGAAGATTATGTTCATCAAGCAAAGACCTAAATTCAGCAATGAAGTCAGCTAAGTTTTCCGGCGGTACACATGTGTCTTCGGCAAACGCCACTGGTTTGGCTGCGCCTTTGGTTGCACCAAGAAGCCCAACCGCCTTTTTACGCATACCGTATATCTTGCCGATACTGTCTAAATCACGACAGATTTGATAACCAATAATCCCGCCTTTTTGCAGCGCAATCATGTCATCCAAACGATGCAACAAAGCATTGACTTGCTCATCAATTTCATCTGAGTCATAACCGGCGTACTCGACTATATTGACACCCAGCATCTCTTGACCTGGTACTTCCGTCAATAAATCACTCACCGTGTGCCAAACGATGTCTTGTTTAGCAAGATTAAGGACGATGGAATCTATAGTCTCCACTGACAGTGCATTCGCCTCCACCATCATAGGTGCTGAGCGAAGTGCTGAGTCGAAACTGTCGTACTTGACGTTCACTAACACCCTCGACTTAGGGATTTTAGTGAGGTTAAGTTTCGCTTTAGTAATAAAACCCAACGATCCTTCAGAGCCACACAGAACTCGTTCGGGTAAAAATTCATCATCAATTAATGCATTTTTTAAATCGTAGCCGGTAAGGAATCGATTTAAAGGAGGAAAGCGAGCTTCAATGGCTTGGCGATGCTCTCGGCAAATTCTTTCCGTTTCAGTCACAGCGTTTGCCGCAAAACTGCCAGCCTTAACCTGTTGCCACTGCTCAGTATCTAATACTGAACCGTCGGCTAATACTGAGGTGAGCCCCAGAACATGATCCGAGGTTTTACCATAGCGTAAAGAGCCCTGCCCTGATGCGTCGGTGTTGATCATCCCGCCTATCGTGGCGCGGTTGCTGGTTGAAAGCTCTGGTGAAAAGAAATAACCGTGCGGGCGAATAAGATCGTTTAACTGATCTTTAATCATTCCCGTTTCAACAATAACCCAACCTTGCTCAAGGTTAAGTTCAATGAGGTTATTTAGATAGCGAGAAAGATCGACCACCACATGCTCAGTTAAAGACTGTCCATTTGTCCCGGTACCGCCCCCTCTTGGAGAAAAGCGGATCGAGTGAAACTCAGCTTGATGACCAATTTCAGTGAGCAGTTCAATATCCAGCTGGGTTTTGGGATGAAGTACTGCTTGTGGCAGTTGCTGATAAACACTGTTGTCAGTTGCCACAGCCAGTCGACTGGCATATTGAGTTTCAACATCACCTTGAAAACCTCGCTGAACAAGCTGTTCAAGATAATGCTCTACAGTGGCGTTCTTTGAAGGGGTCTGGCTGAGTCTTGGTAACATAATGCTTCCTGCGATCATCATGCACTACTCCATAGTCTTAGGCATGATTTATTAAGTCATTTATTTTCTATCACTTTACATGATTTACCCCATGATCAAAACCATCATAGAGAATGCCGTTCATTTGCTCTTTAAGAGTCAGTAAAAAAGGAGTAAAATGTGTCCCCCTTTTGGTGATGCCGAGAACGTATGAACAAGCAAAAAGCGTTGAAAAAAATAGCAAAATGCCTCGAATTAGGTAATTCAGCCAACGTCAACGAGGCTGCAAACGCCATAAAAATGGCACACAACCTTATGCTCAAATATGGTCTTGAAAAAGACGATATTGAGTTTATCAAAATGGGGAAAACTCAATCTTCACACTTATTACCAAGTAATGTTGGTAATAATATCTTACGAGTTATACGTGGCATCAATACCAAATTTGGTGTAGAAGCAGTACTGTTAAACCATAAAGGGTTAAAACGCGTTGAGTTTATTGGTGAAGCTGATCGGGCCATATTTGCCGCTTTTGCTTTTGATGTCGTCTATCGAGAGATGAACGAACACACAGGTAAATTCAGAAACAGCTTTGCCGGATCTGGAACTCCTTCATCAGAAGTCACTAAACGCGTTAATTCATTTTTATCCGGCTGGATTGAAGGGGCTTTGGAGAAATTACCACTGATTGCTCCTGACGATGAATCGGATAAAAAGATCAAAAATTACATTGATAAAGAGTTTGAAAATATAGATAGAGAGACTTTTAAGAAACAACTGCAAGAAGCAATGAAAAACCTCACTGCTGATTATGAAGTTGGATTAAAAAAAGGACGCACTCTATCTGTCAGCCGACCGGTTGAAGGGGCTCAAGCCAAAAAACTGCTGAAATAATCCTATTTCGACCTTATAAACGCTTGAATAGAACAAATATGTAACACTTTATTCACCATGGTGTAATATTATAGTCCTAACCTTTCGACGAGGATCGAACCATCGATACTGGCCTGTCTCGAATAAAGGTCGTATCAACAGCAAATACTTTTGGAGTAGTTATTAGTATGAAAAAAACTTTCTCACATTGCGATTGGTGTAAAAAATTAGCTTTCGTTGAAAAACTGACTTACATGGACGGGTACGTGAACTCCTGTTGCGACTCTTGCAAACAAACGGCGCTTCTTGATATCAAACGCTACAACCATGAAGAAACCGTCACTCCGCAAAAAGAAATGTTCAAACGCCTACACGTTTAGAGACCTCGAAAAAAACAAGCCCAACCTAGTGTTGGGTTTTTTTTTGCCAAAAATACCCAATCGAAGCTTGATCTTTAACCAAACAGGTATTACTGTTTATCTATACAGTATGTATGGAGATACAGTAAATGCACTTTCAACTATTAAACAATGACAGCGCTTTAAATCTTTCAGCTCGTTCTTATCAAGTTAGCCATTTAGAACGTTTAGCTAAAGCCTCTTCGGCTCACAAATGGATTTTATTTACCGCACAAACCCCTCTTCCAGATTTAAAAGATCTTCAATCATACCGTGTAGATTGCGAAAAAATCATTCAACTTAGGCCTTCAACAAAAAGTAGTGAAATTGAAGTGGTTTCCAAAGCCATCACTTTAGGCAATGCCAGTGCTGTCGTCGCCAGTGGCAATATTGACCTCCTTGCTCGTAAACAATTGCAGCAATTAGCAATACAACATGGATGTGAAGTCTTTTTCTCAACATCAGACACTCAATATCTTCATTAAATTAACAATTATTTAAGATACAGCAGAAAAAACCGCCAAGGAAAATTTGCTGAGCGCAATCGTTTGCTTTTCTATTGGAATAGTGAAAATGATCTGTGTATTATTCTCAGCAGTATTTACCCTATTAGGTATAAATTATGAATCTTGCTGACCAAGTATTAGACGTAAACGATGACTTGCCTATTCGCACCGATAAACCCGTACACAGCGGCAAAGTACGCTCTGTGTACTGGCTTACTGAAGAAGACAGTCGCCGTTTAATCAAAGAAAAAAACTACGATGTTTCCGAAGATGCCCCTTTAGCCATCATGGTAATTAGTGATCGCATCTCAGCATTTGATTGTATCTGGCACGGTGAACAGAACCTAAAAGGGGTTCCAGGCAAAGGAGCGGCACTTAATGCCATCTCTAATCACTGGTTTAAGCTGTTTAAAGATAATGGTTTAGCAGATAGTCATATTCTCGATATTCCCCACCCGCTTGTATGGATCGTACAAAAAGCAAGACCTGTTATGGTTGAAGCGATTTGCCGTAAATACATTACAGGCTCAATGTGGCGCGCTTACTCAAAAGGCGAACGCTCTTTTTGTGGCATCGATTTGCCAGAAGGCTTAATTAAAGACGGTCTATTGGAAGACCTACTGATTACACCTTCAACAAAAGGAATTTTAAAAGGGATTCCTAACGTTCCTGAAGTCGATGACGTGAATATTACTCGTCAAGATCTTATCAGTCACTACTCTTCATTTAACTTCCAGGCACCGCAAGATGTCGATCGCTATGAAGTACTATTAAAAGAAGGCTTTAACGTTATTGATAATGCGCTGGCAAAAATTGGTCAGATCTTTGTCGATACTAAGTTTGAGTTTGGCTACGTCACCGATAGCAAAGGTAACGAAAAACTCATTTATATGGATGAGGTCGGTACACCAGACTCATCTCGTATTTGGGATAAAGAAGCCTACAACAATGGCGTTATTGTTGAAAACTCTAAAGAAGGGTTCCGTCAGTTTTTGCTAAATCACTTCCCTGATCCTGATATTCTGCTTAATAAAGATCGCATGCCAGAACGCAATGCACTTGCTGCCGATAACGAGTTGCCATTATCTGCAATGATGGAGCTTTCTAGCACCTACATCAGCATTGCCGAAAAAATTACTGGTCGTAAGATTGAGTTAAGCGCTAATCCAAAAGCAGAAATCATTGATATATTAGCGAAAGACTACGGCTTAGTAGACTAACTATTCAGTGTCTTTGTAGCAAAGACCGTCTGATAAACGTACTGCTTATTAAAAAACCGTCACCAATAAAAAGTGACGGTTTTTCTATTTATCCATTGCATCTTGATACCTGTCCAAGATCTTTTGCTGACACCTGCCCCAACAAATCATTTTTAACTGAGTTTCCCAACAAAGAAAAATGTACGCCTTGAATGGCCCCTTCTAATTTCCACAGTAAGTTAATGTTAAGATCTAACCCATAGATAGATTGTAAGCGACGAAATGACTCTGTCGAACCGATGGTTTTCAAATGACCGACCTCTTGAATATCAATCCTTGCTAACATTCGTTCGATACTCAATTGCAAATTCGGCAAGTCTCGAAGACGCTCACTGCAATGATGACATTTTTCTTTGTCTGTTTTCGCGTTTTCGATGGACTGAGTAATTAAAGTCTGTGTACGAATAGGATCAACAAAATAGACATTCATGATGTCGTAATACTGAACTTTTGCACAACCAATTCGCTTTTTAAATTTCAGCTGCTTACAACCTAAAGCGAGCAGCTCTTTCGTTAAACTTGGCCCACCTCTTAGATAGGCTTTACCATGATCCACTAATAAGAACATCGCATCATCAATAAAATACCCAGTACCACCAAACATTGAACGAGAGTTCAATCCTTTAAACCGTTCAATATTATGAATCACAGCTTCAATTCCGTTACTAGCCATAATTTTCGTCTCCACACAATCCATCCTATTTAAGAGTTAATACACCTCACTCCGCCCAGTACTGAATAAGTCTTATAGCCAAGCATCCGATTGTCTATGTACGCTAAGTTGTATTGAAATGACGAAAAGTATGAGAGATTGCGATATCCACCCAGAACAATGGGGGATTTTCATACAGGCATTACATCCTTAACCGTTAACATACTTGTAGTAATGTTAAGGCTGATAAGAGTATTATAAGCGGTCTAATCGACAAGAAATGAATACCTCGGACTTCTAGTATTCAATCATCAACCACCAGCGAAAAAACACAAACAGACATGTTATTAGGATTACTTTTCATTTTTATCCCCCTTATCGTGGGTTATCTCATTTCAATCAAAACGGTTTCTGTTTTAGATAAAATCAACAAAGTCTGCTCTCACACTGTGCTGTTTATTTTATTTTTAATGGGCTTAAGTATTGCGGGAATGGATAATTTAAGTGGCAATATTCAGCAAATCCTCATCGTCGCAATGTGCTTTTTTATTAGCATGGGGGTGTTCAACTTGCTGGCTTTGCCTTTGGTCGACATTAAATTCCCGCTCCAAGTCGAAGGAAGAAAAAATAAACTGCCCTTATTAGAAATGGCATCAGAATCACTACGACTGGTCTTCATTGTGGCGCTGGGCGTTGCGATTGGTATTGTTCTTCCCGGCTATTGGAGTTGGGTCCATACCGCCAGCGAATGGACGTTATTCGGATTACTGTTCTTGATCGGCATACAACTCAGAAACAGTGGCCTTACATTACGAGAAATCATCATCAATAAACACGGCTTGATTATTGCGAGTGTCATTATCATCACCTCTTGGCTAGGCGGTATTCTTTCTGCTTTTATTCTCGAGCTGCCTATTAGTCAAGGATTGGCTATGGCATCTGGTTTTGGTTGGTATTCACTGAGCGGAATCTTAATCACCGACAGTTATGGGCCGCTATATGGCAGTGCATCACTTATTGTTGAGCTACTTAGAGAGTTGATGGCGCTTATCTTTATTCCGTTATTGATCAAAAGTCGCCCGTGTACTGCGATAGGCTACGCTGGAGCGACAGCGATGGATTTTACCCTACCTATTATTCAACAGACAGGAGGTATTCGCTGTGTACCCGTCGCGATTGTGAGCGGATTTATCCTAAGTTTACTGGTGCCAGTGCTGATACTGACCTTTGCTGGAATAGGAATGTAAATATTAGGCGGTGTTGCTCACATTCAATCATCGAATGCATAGGTAATTGAAGTAACATTTGCTAGATTATTTCGACTACTGTCGTAGAGTCTATCAACTCAGGGAATAATTCGATGAACAAAACGCTGGTTTTATTATTGTCAGCTCTACCTGCTTTTGCCTTTGCAGCAAATACAGAATGCCAAATCAAAAAATACGATACCTATATTGACGCTTCAATTAACTGGTATCAAGATCTTGCGACTATGACAAGCCATGAATCTCCACAACTCAAAGAGGTCAGTGATTGGTTTTTAGAAGGTCGTAAAAAACACTTTGAGCTCAATCGTGAAGCCGTACACACCTTTTTAAAGTCTCAGCCCAATAAAGTCTCTACGGGATCAGACGTCGAATCTTGGCTACAATTGACTCAAAGTGATATAAAAGCGCTCTCTGAACGTGATGATAAGCTCGGTCACTTAGCAAAACAAAGTTTCCAATATCGACAAGCAAAATCTCACCCTCAAAACTATGAGTTTCGCTCTGCACTCGCTGATTTACTTAGCCATCCGAGCAAAATTCAAGATGCTTTGGACCGCTACAATCATTCCATTGAAGGGGTAACTTCGATGAATTGCAACGCAAATTAATGGTTTACTCTTAACCATAAAGCCCACCCATGAAAAATAATGCGAGACTTTGAGTCATTAATTTATTACATTGTCTCGCAATTTCCGCAATACAAATTCATCTCATATGGTTTCACAGGACAAAACAGCACAAGTTAATTTCGAAAGCCTACTTAGAATCTTTACCGTTCCAGAAGGCCCAGAATCAACACTGACTCAGATCGAAGAAAGTCTGTCCGGAAACCTGAATGAATTTCTAAAAGAACACATCGTTGCGGAAGAAAAACCTCTTCGCGAAATTGAAAAGGATTTTCGAGAATCACTCTTGCCAGAAACACCCACTTTTGTTTCTGATCACACTAAGCACCTGCTTGATACCTTAGTGTCGCACTCAGTTCATACTTCATCACCGAGCTTTATTGGTCACATGACGTCTGCACTGCCTTATTACTTGATGCCGCTTTCGAAAATTATGATAGCGCTCAATCAAAACTTAGTGAAAATAGAAACCTCTAAGGCCTTTACGCCATTAGAACGCCAAGTTTTAGGCATGTTGCACAATTTGATCTATGCGCAAGAAGAAACCTTTTACAATCATTGGATGCACAGCGCACAGCACTCGTTAGGTGCATTTTGTTCCGGCGGCACTATCGCCAACATTACCGCACTATGGGTAGCGCGCAATAATGCCTTCCCTGCTGACGGTGACTTCCGAGGTATCGAACAACAAGGTCTCTTTAAAGCACTAAAACATTATGACTACGAAGGCGTCGCAATCGTTGTCTCTGAGCGCGGGCACTACTCACTCAAAAAGGCCGCTGATTTACTCGGAATTGGTCGTGAGAGCTTGGTACCCGTAAAAACCGATGACCACAATAAAGTGTGTTTAACCGATTTAGAAGCAAAGCTCACGGAGCTTGAAGAGAATCGAATTAAAACTATCGCGGTGGTGGGCATTGCTGGGACCACCGAAACCGGCAATATCGATCCATTAACCGAGATCGCGGCTATTTGTCAGCAGCACCAATGTCATTTTCATGTTGATGCGGCTTGGGGCGGCGCCACACTGATGTCGAACAAGCATAGAGACCTACTCGCGGGCATTGAGCTGGCGGACTCTGTCACTATCGATGCACACAAACAACTGTACATCCCTATGGGTGCGGGAATGGTGCTGTTTAAAGACCCCCACTCCATGGCCAGTATCGAACATCATGCTGCGTATATCCTTCGTAAAGGCTCCAAAGACCTTGGCAGCCAAGCTCTAGAAGGATCGCGCTCTGGAATGGCAATGCTGCTGTATTCAAGTATGCATATTATTAGCCGTCCAGGCTATGAGCTGCTGATCAATGCCAGCCTAGATAAAGCGCGTTACTTTGCCGATTTGATAAAACAACAACCTGATTTTGAATTAGTCACCGAACCAGAATTGTGTTTACTCACTTATCGCTATATACCGGCACATGTAAAAGCTGCACTGCAAAAAGCGACTGGCAAACAAAAACATAAGCTCAATGAATTGATCAATGGATTAACTCAGTTCATTCAAAAGCATCAACGAGAAAATGGCTTATCGTTTGTCTCTCGTACCACGCTAACACCTAGAAAGTGGGATAAAATGACCACTGTCGTGTTCCGAGTGGTACTCGCCAACCCTTTGACTACCAATGAGATATTGCACAATATTCTCAATGAACAGCGTGAAATAGCAAAAGCGGCACCGTCATTGACAAAACAGATCAATACGGTTGTCGATGCGATTCAATCCGGATTGTAATTTATTTTCTCATGTAGGGCGTCTTGGCTAAATTGAAGCGATCTCGCCCCTAAAAGAGTCAAAATGACTACTTCAACTTTGAAGCCTGTCATATTATTACGCATTACTTGTCATTAAGTTTCTGTTTTGTTACAACACGACTACAGAACGGTATATACTGATTTTATTCGTTTTCACGCTCGTCAGTCTCATTATTGAGTCACGTATTCAAATTATTCGATAAGCCAACTTCATGAATACTTTAGAAAAAGTACAAAAAAATTTAGACAACTTTAGCAAATCCGAAAGGAAGGTTGCCGAAGTTATCATGGCGAACCCGCAAACAGCCATTCACTCAAGTATTGCAACACTTGCTAAACTTGCAGATGTCAGTGAGCCAACGGTAAACCGTTTTTGTCGTCGCTTAGACACTAAGGGATTTCCTGATTTTAAATTGCACTTAGCGCAAAGCTTAGCTAATGGTACGCCATACGTGAGCCGTAATGTTGAAGAAACAGACGGACCAGATGCGTATACGCATAAGATCTTTGAATCCACTATGGCCTGTTTAGACGTTGCTAAGAGTAGCCTAGACGCGCAACAAATTAATCGCGCAGTCGACTTATTGACTCAAGCGAAACGAATTTCATTTTTTGGTCAAGGCGCTTCGTCTGCGGTCGCAAAAGATGCACAGAACAAATTCATCCGTTTCAACATCCCGATTACCTGCTTTGACGATCCGGTAATGCAGCGCATGAGTTGCATTAACAGTACCGATAACGATGTGGTGGTACTTATCTCCCATACAGGGCGTACTAAGAGCTTAATTGAAATCGCTCATCTTGCTCGTGATAATGGTGCAACAGTAATCGCGGTTACCGCCAAGAATTCCCCTCTTGATAAAGCGGTTTCTCTAACCATTACTCTTGATGTATCAGAAGACACTGACGTATATATGCCAATGGCAAGTCGCGTTGTGCAAATGACGATTATTGACGTGTTAGCCACCGGATTTACCTTACGTCGCGGCAGTGGCTTTAGAGACAATTTAAAACGGGTAAAAGAAACGCTTCGTGAATCTCGTTTCGACAAGGGTGAGATTTAATACCACCTCAGCGAACTGACACAATGCGCGATGGAGATATTACCGCTATGAGCGGCAGTATTTACCACGCGCATTTTTTATTGCGTCTCTTTTTATTGTTGATTGCGAAAAATCAGCGCCTCAAATCATTTCGGATAAATCATCTTGCTGACGATAATGCTCAGTTCGACTCTCTGAGTACACCGAATCCAATACCTCAACCAGTCGGTCTTGGGTCAAAGGCAATGGGTTCCCTTGAATCACCACTGACTTTAGAGCGTCACAAGCAATGTCATCAAATGACGCTTCACAGCTCCCATAATACGATAAGGCTGGAATCTCCAACTGGCTGAGCATTGTATTGACCCAGCTAATGGCATCGTCTCTATGCGCATCTTCATCACCTGTCACCAGTTGAGCAACTTTTCGATAACGCGCTAATACATCATTACGCCCACTTTGCTTCGCGACTTTCATATTTTCATTCATAACGAACGGCGCCAGACGTGCTGTGATGACGCTATGCGGCGCAGTAATTTTCCCGCCTAATGCAGAAGCTAAGCCATGAGCCGCCCCCAGCTTCGCATTACTACTTGCCATCCCTCCAAGTACCGCAGCAAAGGATAAGTCTGCCCGTGCTCGTGGGTTATCTTGACGACAGGCCGCAAGGATAGAGCGAGATAATCGGCGCAAACCTTCCTCACAAATCATATCGGTCAATGGGTTGGGTTCGCCACAAACGTACGCTTCCATTAAGTGAGTAAATGCGTCCATTGCGCCGCGCCCGGATGTAGAAACATCTGTGCCGTAAGTCAATGTAGGATCGACTATCGCAACATCAGGGAGCAGCTCAGGCGATCGTAGGCTCACCTTCACTTTATCTTGACCCGATTTAAGCACCGCATGCTTAGTCACCTCAGCACCTGATCCTGCGGTTGTCGGAATGGCTATCATTGGCAGCGGCGCAAATTTTATCGGTACATTTCGCCCGACAACTTCGACATAGTCATAAAGGTCTCCCCCATTGGTTGTCATGGCAGCTAACGCTTTCCCCATATCAATAACGCTCCCACCGCCCATTGCGACCACCATGTCAGGTTTGAAACGGCGCGCCACAACAGCGGCCTCTTCTACCATGGCAATATTAGGCTCATTGCCAACTGAAAAATGGTGATAGCGCATAAGCTGGCTTTTCAAATACTGAGTAATCATCGTAGAGCGAGTTAAATCTTTGCCCGTGACTAATAAAACGCTATATCCAAACTGATTAAGCGTTGAAAGTGATGATTGAAGCGTTCCCTCTCCAAATATGATTCGTGACGTCGTCATAAATTGAAACATACAAACATCCTTTTAAAATTCGAGATCTGAAGCGTCAGTAGGCGTACATATTACCGTTACCTACTCATGTTAAATCAATGATTTAAATAGCTACAATTAGTTTACAATACTTTCAATGGTCACGTTTCGCTTTAGCTCTCTTTTTGTCCATTAAACTTTAAAAGGTTTGAAACCAATCGTACTAAGTAACGGGTCATTCTAGTTTGTTAAAATACTCGATAACGGCGTTCGCATT
>NZ_BATM01000017.1 GCF_000467185.1 Vibrio ezurae NBRC 102218 | reverse complement strand
CCTTAGTGCGCATAATGTATATTATGTTAAATATGATTTATTGAGACGCACTCACCAATAGCTTTTGTCTAAATCCATACCCTTTCTGTTATCTGTTATCTGTTATCTGTTATCTGTTATCTGTTATCTGTTATGGCAATTCAAACATCAATGTCTATGGCTATCCAAACTTTAAATGTAATTAGTCCGCTTTTGATTTACGCCTTGCTCAATGCTGAGACAAATTAAATGAAGCTATTTGATGTTAGCCTGAATCCATTTCCTGTTCTTGCTAACTCCATTTATTCCCTTTGTGCCATTTACCTTAACTCTGAGTTCTCACTTCACTAATCTAGAAAGATACGGCACGTTCCTAAACTTGTCTTCCCATGGCAAACCATAACCCACCAGTAAATCGTCACTGTCCATCGCATAGGCATAATATTCTGGCACTGCCATATCTACGCGGCCTGGCTTAACAAACAATGTCGCAATGGATAGCGATTGCATTTGATAATTTTGTTGAAGGTAGCTGACTAATCTTTTCATTGTGCCGCCAGATTCAATGGCATCGTCAACGATAATGACGTTTTGGTGTTGTAGTGAGATATTTTCATGAAACACAATCTCAGACTGGTTCTGAGTATCTCCTGGTGTGTGCGGACAAGAAATATAATCCATTTTGATATCAAACTTTAACTTACGCACTAAATCGGCTGTAAAAAATATCCCACCTGGCACAACGGTAAGCACAACAGCATGGGTAAATAGAGCGTTCAGCTCATCCGCAATCTGAGCCACTCCTTGTTGTATTTGCGTTTCACTTAACACCAGTTCACCAATATGCGGACAATTCATAACTTGTTCTTCCTTTTTATTCGTCTAACGCACGTCAAGCATACTACTGCTGGCTCGATTGAACTATACACCAAGCCATCCAATCTTATGTAGCATGTCTTTGCTTTACTCATATCATTTCAATACTTTCAAAAAGCACCGAGCACTCGAACAAATTATAGAATATCGCTCAATAATGAATGTGCTTTCTCATTAGCAGTAACATGCTGCTGTTGTTCAATTTTATAAACTAAGATTACTATTCTCCGCCCTACACGCCTTTCAATTAAAATCTATTAACCTATTGAATACTAAGTATTTAGCACTTAACTTTTATAGCGAAGAGCCAGTTACACACTATTCAACATTTAGTTATAGTGCATTAGAGACCAAAGAAAAAACAGCCATACAATAGCTGAATTCTCTTTGGTCTCTATCTTTATTACGGTTTTTTAGGACTGATTTTTGTGACTTCAAAATCAGCGAAATCAACTTCATCTTCCTCTTTATTTAGCTGGTCAATGGCCTTTAATGAACGATAAATCCCCCATTTAGGTCTTACAAAGTTAGAGCGACTCCCATCGCTACCTGATCGCCACATCTCGATATTATTTTGGGTCACTTCAATCATAGGTGTTGACTCACCTAATGGTGTGACTGTCATGTATAAGCTGCCGGACTCTGAATAATTCGCTCGTACATAAACTTCAAACCAATGGCCTAGAATGTCATTCTTCCAATCAATATCATGCTTTGCTGTGTGATATAAGGTGTTGTTTACTGTTCCAGTTTTATTGGCATTGTAGCCCACATGGCGTACTTCTAAACCGCTGTGTCCGTGACGTATATTGGCCGTTAGTGTCAATATCGGCGAACTGGTTATTGCATCGCTGCTTTTCCCCTTAACCGCTTTGAGTTGAAAAATATGAGTGAAATGTTTGGTGACCGCAAGGTTATCACCCAATCTAAACTTCCAACGGTATTCAAAGGTATCACCTAAATGGCCTTTTAAAGCGGATTTAGATCCTCCATAAACCTTAATTTCATTACGTTGACGATCACTTTTTAACAGCACATCTCGGTCATGATCGTCATCTCTATGGATAACAAACTTAAAGTAATTGCCAACACGTTCATCCATGCCTTCAGTAATATGTCGCACACCTTGATGATTTGCATTGCCATAAAGATCAGGGGCTTCAATAGCTCGAGGGCCAAAGGCATCTCGAATCAATGTGTAGGTATCTTCTTTTTCTGGTCCATCAGCCTTCAGTTGCGTCTGACTAATAATCGTATCCCCGCGTACAGTCGTTGCGGGTATAGCATCTGTCACACCTGCAGTCGTCACGCAACCACTCAACACTAGGATGGCATTTAAGGTAAGTACTTTTTTCAACACGCGATTTCCTTTATAAACACACAAAAACAGCAATTCTTGGATACTATCATTTCATCACACAGTAAAGTGTGCAGAACGTCTCTATAGTTATAAATAGCCCGTCGCCGAGAAAGACTCTACAAGGACTCATCAAAGGCTTATACTCGCCGCTCAGTCTTTTTTCAGGAAATACAGTGACTCTTTCACGTAAACACACTTTGGCTTTTATCGGTATCTTATTACTGGCAAGTAACCTGCGGGGCCCATTTACCAGCCTTGCCCCATTGCTTGATCAAATAATGACACAGCTGCATTTAAGCTCGACCATTTTAGGCATGTTATCCTCGCTACCACTGCTGTCCTTTGCCATTATCTCTCCTATTGCGCTCGTGGTACTGAAACATTTGGGACTGAAAAACAGCATTTGCACGGCGTTACTAAGCATATTTTTAGGCGTCTGTTTACGGTCTTATGGTGACGTATATGGGCTGTATATGGGTACAGTATTTATTGGTGCAGGCATCGCCGTTGGTAACGTACTACTTCCCGTTGCGGTAAAAGTCAGTTTTCCTGCGCGCATTGCTGTCGTGACCTCTTTATATACCTTTACTATGGGGATTGGCTCTGCGGTATCTTCTACAGTGATGGTGCCACTGTCCCATGTGACATTTTCATCTGAATTGCTGTCATCTATGTCAGGTTGGCAACTTGCGTTACTTTTTAACTTGGTTTTTGTCAGTATTGCGCTCATTTTTTGGCTTTTCTCGCCGCAAGATGAAAATAAGCCAACCTCACATCAAAGCGTGAATATCCTTCAGCTCATGCGTAGCCCTGTCGCGTGGCAAGTGACATTAGCTCTAGGCTTAAATTCTTTTACGTTCTATTCTTTTGCCGCATGGCTACCTAAAATATTGATTGATCACGGTATGAGCGAAACTCAATCGGGTTATATCTATGGTTTATTGCAGTTCGCGACCATGTTACCTGGCTTGGTATTGATCCCTCTATTGACCCTTTTCAAAAATAGCCGCTGGCTATACATTGCGACCTCGACAGGTGTGGTTGTAGCGGCACTAGGGACACTCTATTTTCCGCAGTGGGCAGTGCTTTGGACACTGATGTTTGGCTTTTCAAACTGCGCAACCTTTGTCATTGGTTTATCCTTTATTGGTCTAAGAACACACAATGCACCTCAAGCAGCTGCACTATCAGCTATGTCACAAAGCATAGGATACGGAATTGCAACTTTAGGGCCACCGCTATTAGGCTTCCTTTATCAAGCGAACGGGAACTGGAGCTTTTCCTTGTGGCTCGTGGCACTGATGGGATGTGGATGCGTCTATTTTGGTACACTAAGTTGCAGAGAGACTAAAGTGAATTAAGGTGTTTAACATTACGCTTTGTTAACATTAACGCGAATACTTTGCTGCCCATTTTTAATGATAAAAGAGAAGCTATTCGCGTTTTCTACCGCAATAAACTCAGATATTTGATAATGTTCGCCATTAAATTCAATCACCGTGTCATTTTCTCTATTTTCCACGGCTAGCACTCTAAATTTTTTCAATTTTACGTCTAAACCTAACTGATATTCGTTATTATTTAGCGATATCCAGCAAACATTTTGTATACCACATGTTAAATCACTTAGTTTCAGTGATGAATCATGATTAAATGTTCGCCAAGTAAATGCGATGATAAGCACCGAAAAAGTCACAATAATTTGAATTAACCGCCCTTTGGTTAATTTTTCTACCGCCATAAAAGCACTCCTTTGTTACAAACTTCAAACTTTTCACATTAAATCGTAAAACTCTAATCATACCTAACGTTGAACACCTGTCATTCAAATGTTAAATCCGTATAATTCTGGTTATTAATGTCATCTTTAAAATGGATTTTAGGAATTAGAGTGATTTTAACTCATTTGCCTTTGATTTTGGTGACATTTGTCGTGCGTCAACTTGTTGACGTTGTGTTGGAAAAGTGTAGTTATTAATAATTGGAAGCATGCAAATGAGCCAAGATAAGCAGCTTGAACAAAACTACAACTACACCGTAGTTCGTCAATTTACCCTAGTTACCATTCTTTGGGGTATTGTCGGCATGGGTGTAGGTGTTTTGATTGCCGCTCAGTTGGTTTGGCCACAGCTTAACTTTGATACGCCGTGGTTAACCTACTCCCGTCTACGACCGCTTCATACAAACGCCGTTATTTTTGCGTTTGGAACAAGCGCCCTATTTGCCACATCTTACTATGTGGTGCAACGTACCTGTCAAACACGTCTATTTGGTGGCCCTTTGGTGGCGTTCACCTTTTGGGGATGGCAGGCGATCATTTTAGCTGCGGCTATTTCATTACCTCTTGGGTTTACCTCAGGTAAAGAATATGCAGAGCTTGAGTGGCCAATCGATATCGCGATCACTATCGTTTGGGTAGCTTACGCTGTGGTATTCTTTGGAACGCTCATCAAGCGTAAAACATCGCATATTTACGTTGCCAACTGGTTCTTTGGAGCCTTTATCCTAACCGTTGCAGTGCTGCACATTGTTAATAGTTTGGCGGTTCCAGTGTCAGCGATGAAGTCCTACTCTATTTACTCTGGCGCAGTGGATGCCATGGTGCAATGGTGGTATGGGCACAACGCTGTTGGCTTCCTATTGACTGCCGGTTTCCTTGGCATGATGTACTATTTCGTCCCTAAACAAGCTGAACGTCCCGTTTATTCATACCGTCTTTCTATCGTTCACTTTTGGGCATTGGTTTCTCTGTACATCTGGGCAGGACCACACCACCTACATTACACCGCGCTTCCGGATTGGACCCAATCTCTTGGCATGGTGATGTCATTGGTGCTATTCGCTCCATCTTGGGGTGGCATGATCAACGGTATTATGACGTTATCTGGCGCATGGCATAAATTGCGCTACGACCCTATTTTACGATTCTTAATTGTCTCGTTGTCTTTCTATGGTATGTCGACCTTCGAAGGCCCTATGATGGCAATTAAAACCGTTAACGCCCTCTCACACTATACTGACTGGACGATAGGACACGTACACTCTGGTGCTTTAGGTTGGGTGGCAATGGTTTCTATTGGTTCGGTATATCACTTAGTGCCAAAACTATTTGGTCAAGAACGCATGTATTCTGTAGGCCTCATCAATGTGCACTTCTGGTTAGCGACTGTGGGTACCGTGCTGTACATCGTAGCCATGTGGATTTCAGGTGTAATGCAAGGCCTGATGTGGCGCAGCGTGAACGCGGACGGTACATTGACGTACAGCTTTGTTGAATCGGTACAAGCCTCTTACCCATATTACACGGTGCGCTTCATCGGTGGTGCCATCTTCTTGTCGGGTATGTTCTTAATGGCATACAACACCTACAAGACCATCAACGCTCCAAAGAATAGCCTGAAAGCTATTCCTCAACCTGCACAATAGGAGATGATGATATGGCTAACAATTCAAAAAATCGTCATGAGTTAGTTGAGAAAAACGTCGGGTTAATGGCCATTTTGATTGTGTTTGCAATCAGTTTGGGAGCTTTAGTAGAAATTACCCCGTTAATTTTTCAAAAACAAACCACAGAGCCGGTGAAGAATCTTCGTGTGTACTCTGCGTTGGAAATGGAAGGACGCGATATTTATATCCGTGAAGGCTGTAGCGTTTGTCATAGCCAAATGATCCGACCTTTCCGCTCAGAAACCGAACGATACGGCCACTACTCCGTTGCCGGTGAAAGTGTTTGGGAACACCCTTTCCTTTGGGGTTCAAAACGTACTGGTCCTGACTTAGCCCGTGTTGGTGGACGTTATTCTGATGAATGGCACCGCGTGCACTTAATCAACCCAAGAGAGTTGGTGCCTGAGTCAAACATGCCTGGTTTCCCATGGCTGGAAGAGAACGTACTTGATGGCAAATTGACACAGAAGAAACTCGAAATCTTTAAAAATCAATTTGGCGTACCCTACACCGACGAGCAAGTTCAATCAGCGCAACAAGATGTCGCAGGTAAAACAGAGATGGATGCTCTGATCGCCTACTTGCAGTCTCTTGGTCACGCGATGAAATAAGGGGTAACTATGGATATCAGTATGATTCATACCATATGGACCATTGTGCTATTTGTCAGCTTTGCTGGCGTCGTGTGGTGGGCCTTTGGCAAGAACCGAAAAGCTCGCTTTGAAGAAGATGCAAACATGATATTTGCAGACGAGCAACGCCCTGAGGCGGACCCAAAAGGAGAGACTAAATAATGAGTACGTTTTGGAGTCTTTGGATAATCATCATCACTATCGGAACCTTGGTAGGCGTAGCCTTTATCCTATATTGGTGTGTAAAAGACAAGATGGGTGTACCTAGCGGTGAGGATATGGGCCACGAATACGATGGTATTCGCGAGCTTAATAACGACTTACCGAAATGGTGGACTTACCTATTTATTGCTACTTTCATCTTTTCTGTAGTCTATCTTGCTCTGTACCCTGGGCTGGGTAACTTTAAGGGTTTACTTGGCTGGCAAAGTTCGGATCAAACCGTCACAAGCATCGAGGAGTCGAAAGCATCGATTGCTCGTGCTCAAGCAAACAAGCAGTTAGATCAATACGCAAAAGAGCTTGATGACGCCGATGCGCACTTTGGTGAAGCATTCAGAAAGATGGCAATGACGGATGACGGACAAGGGCTACGTGCCATTGTCGACATCGCCGGCAATGAAGAGTCTATCAAAGTGGGTCAGCGTCTATTTTTGCAAAACTGTTCACAATGTCATGGTTCCGATGCTCGTGGTCAATTGGGCTTCCCTAACCTAACGGACACGGCATGGCTTTATGGCGGCGAGCCTGACGCCATTGTGGCTACGGTTATGGACGGTCGTATTGGCGAAATGCCAGCATGGATTGATGTTCTTGGCGCTGAAGGCGTGGAAGAAGTGGTCAGTTATACCCTGTCTCTTTCAGGGCGTAAAGTGAATGCACGTGAAGCCGCCGCAGGTAAATCTCGCTTTGTGGTCTGCGCAGCATGTCATGGTACGGACGGTAAAGGTAACCCTGCACTTGGCGCCCCTGATTTAACCGACAACACTTGGTTATATGGCGATTCGCGCGCGGCGGTAACTGAAACCGTTGCACATGGTCGTATTGGCGTTATGCCGGCTTGGAAAGACATTCTGGGTAAAGAAAAAGTACAACTTGTCTCGGCATACGTATGGAGCCTAAGCAATACAGAAAAAGAGTAACAACCTAATAGCAGCCCCTGTAAAAAGGGGCTGACATTTCAGTACAATCATCTTTTCATTTCCTAATTTGAGAACTTTTTTATGGTAAAGCCTTGGTATAAGCAGTTTTGGGCTTGGTTCATTCTACTCATCATTCTAACTACCATTTTTGGTACCTTACTCAGAGTGTATATATTGTCTCAACATTCCGTTTCTCTGGTCTCTGAGGATTACTATAAAAAAGGCAAAGGCATAAATGTTGACTTGTCTAAAGTGAGTGTGGCTCAGGATCTTAATATTTCAGCTAAGGTCTATTCCGACGCGCAAGACATAGTTATTGAATTAAACAAAGGCGAACTTGCCCACTACCCAGCACTGAATATCACATTTTCGCACCGCACGCTTGCCGATAGGGATTTTGACTACTTAGCGACAGCTAACCCCTCTGGCACGTATAAAGTGCATTTAGATACGCCACTGCAAGGCCCTTGGTTTATTGAGATGCAACCGCACGACAAACAGTGGATGGTGCAAGGCCGCATGTCATTTCCAACGACCACACCAACTCCTTTGATGAACTAATGACTATGGATAATTCGTGTTATCACTGCGGTGAGCCAATCGCTGACAATACTGACTTTTGTGTCACCATTCTTGATGAACCTAGAGCCATGTGTTGTCCTGGGTGTGAATCTGTCGCTCAAACCATTGTCGATAGCGGTTTAAGCTCTTACTATCAATACCGTACAGAAAAAGCAGAACGGGTCGATTTAGTGCCTGAACAGCTACAATCACTCATTCACTACGACAATGAACAAGTACAATCTGAATTTGTACGTAATCAAGACAACGTATCAGAGGTGACCCTGTCACTCGACGGCGTGTCGTGTGCCGCCTGTGCATGGTTGATTGAAAGACAAATGAACAACCACCAAGGCGTGGTCCGAATTCGCGTCAATACCGCAACACACAGAGCACTGCTGGCGTGGGATAACACCGAAACTAAACTGAGCGATCTCCTCAATAGCATTCATAAACTGGGCTATAAAGCAGCGCCTTTTGAGGCTGATAAACAAGAAGAAAGCTACTACCGAGCTATGAAGCAATACTTATATAAACTCGGGATTGCCGGACTGGCGACGATGCAGGTCATGATGCTCGCTGTAGCGCTTTATTTAGAAGTCTTTGGTAATTTGGAGCCGGAGTTTAAGCACTATTTTCGGATTGTCAGCCTTATTTTTGCCACTCCCGTGTTGCTATATTCCGCGCTGCCTTTTTATACCAACGCATGGCGAAGCTTAAAAGCGCGCACTTTGGGAATGGACGTTCCGGTCTCTATTGCGCTTATTTTTGCGTATATCGCCAGTCTCGTCGCCACTTTTACTCAAAGCGGCGAGGTGTTCTTTGAATCCATATCCATGTTTACCTTCTTCTTGTTACTGGGACGCTTCTTAGAAATGCGCGCTCGTCGAAAAGCGGCAGCAGCCAGCGCTAACCTTCTGAAACTGGTTCCGGCGATGGCAACCCTTGAAGACGGCACCCAGATCCCGGTTAAGACCCTTAACATAGGCGATCGCGTGCGAGTATTGGCCGGCGAGCATGTGCCAGCAGACGGTTACGTGCTAGATAAAGCCGTCTATGTGGACGAGTCTATGCTGACCGGTGAATCATTACATATAAAGAAAAACCCAACTGAAACTGTGTATGCGGGCACCATCAACGGTGAGCAAACCTTTACGCTTGAAGTCTCTTGTCGCAAGCAGGAAAGCATGATCGCCAGCATTGTGCGCTTGCAAGATGAGGCACAAGCCACCAAGCCGAAAATTGCTGAAATTGCTGACATTGTTGCACGCTATTTTGTCGCGGTTATCTTAATTATCTCGGCATGTACTTACCTATACTGGCAACACCATCAGCCCGAAGATGCATTTTGGATCATGCTGGCAGTATTGGTTGCCACCTGCCCTTGTGCTCTGTCTTTGGCAACGCCTACCGCTATCACCTGCTCCACTTCGCGTATGGGCGATCTCGGGATTTTATTGCGTAAATCTCATGCTATTGAGACGCTCTGTAAAATCAATCATGTCATCGTGGATAAAACTGGCACATTAACCGAAGGGAAAGTATCCCTTGCTCATACTCAAACCTTTGGCAACTGGTCGACATCGCAGGTGCTTTCTATTGCCGCCTCCCTTGAGGCACACGCCAACCACCCCATAGCAGCTGCGTTTCGTCCATACTTAAATAATGACGTCCAAGTTGATGCGGTAGAGAATCATATTGGATTAGGACTGACCGGTATTCTCGACGGACAGCACTGTAAAATTGGCAGCTACGCCTTTGCGGGCAACCGTCACATGCCGAATCAAGCACATACGATTTACCTGTCAGTCGAAGAGCAAGTCGTCGCCACATTTACCTATAGCGACCCAATACGAGAAAGCAGTCAACGCTTCATTGAATCGTTAAAACAACTGGGGATTAAAACCACACTGCTGACGGGCGACAATGAAATTAATGCCACGCCAGTGGCGAAAGAACTCGGTATCGAGACCCTAGTGTCTGGCGTAAACCCGGAAGGTAAGCTCTCCTATTTACATGGACTATCAGATAAAGACGTGACGCTCATGGTCGGAGATGGAATCAATGATGCACCGACTCTAGCTGGCGCGCACTTATCAGTAGCGATGGGCGGTGGTACTGATGTCGCAAAATCTTCTGCCGATATGGTACTGTTGGGAGATAAACTCGATAAGATCATAGAGGCTCGCTTTCTTGCCATTAAAACTCGCAAGATAATAAGAGAGAACTTGGCCTGGTCCTTAGGATACAACTTATTGATTTTACCACTGGCTGTTTGTGGTTTAGTCGCACCTTATATCGCTGTGGTGGGCATGTCCGCTAGCTCCATCATCGTAGTCACTAACTCACTGAGATTACTAAATAAAAATGGAAAGCCTTTACATACTTATCCCCATAGCAATCATTCTGGTGGCCATCGCAGTCGCCGTGTTTCTTTGGGCCGTTAAAACCGAGCAGTTTGAAGATCTGGATCGTCAAGGGCACACTATCCTGTTTGAAGAAGATGACGCCCCTAAGCACAACAAGAAAGATCACTAATGCTAACGATTGATTGGATGGGCGCATTTTTTATTGGATTAGCCGGCGCTGGGCACTGTATGGGAATGTGCGGTGGCATCGCCAGCGCCGTTGCGTTAAACGGACGTCACCAATCCTTTCGCATCACGCTGCTATACAACCTTGGGCGTCTATCGTCCTACCTTATCATTGGCGCCTTAATTGGTGGCACTGTGGCCAACAGTTTGAGTCTATTTGACTCTACATACCTGTTAACGGCATTACGTGGGGTGGCTGCTGTGATGATTTTACTGCTTGGCCTATATTTGGCACAGTGGTGGAATGGACTGCTTAGAATAGAAAAACTCGGGCAAGCGATATGGAAATTCATCGCTCCTGTGGCAAGTAACATGCTTCCACTTCGGTCAGTATGGTATGCCTATCCGGTCGGCATTTTATGGGGCTGGATACCTTGTGGTATGGTCTATTCAATGCTGAGTTGGGCAGCGGTCTCGAGCAGTGCGACTCACGGCATGTTGATTATGGGCTGTTTCGGTTTAGGTACTCTGCCTGCGATGCTATTCGTTGGCACTAGCTCAAGTCGCTTTTCTACAATAGTGCGATTACCTATTACTCGGCGTGTTATAGGTAGCTTAATGATTGTTTATGCTGTTTATTCCCTATACATCCTTATATAAAAAGCTGAAATTTGCGATCACGCGTGGACAGTTAACAATTATACTACTACCCATTTAGGGGTTAAAGTGCTAATATATTGACGTATATCAATTTTATGTATGTCTAAAAAGTATGATTATTAATACTGAAAAACAAGTAACAAAACGCATACAGTCCGGCGGTTGTGCGATCCATTGCCAAGACTGTAGCATTTCACAACTTTGCATACCTTTTACACTTAATGATAGCGAGCTAGACCAGCTTGATCAGATCATTGAGCGTAAAAAGCCGATTCAAAAAAGCCAAGAGCTATTTAAAGCCGGCGATGAATTGAAATCCCTATACGCTATCCGCTCTGGAACCATCAAGAGTTATACGATTACGGAGCAAGGTGACGAACAAATAACAGCCTTCCACTTGGCTGGTGATTTAGTGGGCTTTGATGCCATAAACACACAATCTCACCCAAGCTTTGCTCAGGCTCTAGAAACCTCGATGGTGTGTGAAATCCCCTACGAGATACTAGACGATTTATCCGGAAAAATGCCAAAGCTTCGCCAACAAATCATGCGCCTAATGAGCAGTGAAATTAAAGGCGACCAGGACATGATCTTGCTGCTTTCAAAAAAGAATGCAGAAGAGCGTCTAGCGGCATTTTTGTATAATTTATCAGAACGTTTCTCGAAACGCGGCTTTAGCCCACGAGAGTTTCGTTTAACCATGACCCGTGGTGATATCGGTAATTATCTAGGGCTAACGGTTGAAACCATCAGTCGTTTATTAGGCCGCTTCCAAAAGGCGGATATTTTAGCCGTGAAAGGCAAATACATTACGATCAATGATCATGACGCATTAGCAAAACTGGCCGGTGCTTGTCGCGACTAAATCATATGTCTAGAAGGTGGCTCAAACTTGAGTCACTTCAAATTCCTCAACTATTTCGCGTATCTACCTAAAAATCCCCTACTTTTCAGCTAATCTTAGATCACACTCTCACAAGTATATTCACGATAAAGATATAGTGAGTGTAATCGCTAACAAAATAAAGTGGGTGGTCTATGAGTATATACAACAACATCTTGGTTGTTGCGAATATCGATACAGAGCAACAGCCAGCCTTGGCTAGAGCGATGCAAATTGGAAAGAAAAGTAAATCGCCAAGTAAAATTACCTTCTTTCTTGTTATCTATGATTTTTCTTATGAAATGACATCCATGCTCTCTCCCGACGAGCGTAATGCAATGCGTGCTGGTGTTATCCATCAACGCGAACAATGGATGAAGGAGATCGCCAAACCTTATCGTGATGATCAACACGTAGAGCTCGACATTAAAGTGGTATGGCATAATCGACCTTATGAAGCGATCATCAGCGAAGTCTTCGCCAAAGACTATGAATTAGTGGTCAAAACCACTCGTCAACACGATCTTATCGAATCGGTATTATTCACACCGACCGATTGGCACTTACTCAGAAAATGTCCGTGCCCAGTCTTATTAGTCAAAAATCACGACTGGCCTGAAAACGGACACGTCGTGGTTTCCGTACACGTCGGTTCAGAAGTAGAAGCTCACCTTGAACTCAACCATAGAATGGTTGAACAAGGTATGGATATCACCTCTCGTTTAGGTGCTACGCTGCATTTGGTGAACTCCTACCCAATGACGCCGCCTAACATCACGGTAGAATTACCAGAGTTTGACCCGACTATTTATACCGACTCAGTACGTGGTCACCACTTAACAAGCATGAAAGCACTTCGCCAACAGTATGCGATCCCCGAAGAACAAACCATTGTTGAACAAGGATTGCCACAAGATGTTATACCTAAAGCTGTTAAAGAGCTTAAAGCCGGGCTTGTGGTGGTCGGCACCTCAGGAAGAACCGGACTTTCCGCTGTTTTTCTTGGTAATACTGCAGAAAACATTATCGATGAGATCAACTGCGATGTGTTAGCACTTAAACCTAGTGGTTATATCAGCCCTCTTGATCCAAACCAAAGCTAACGTTCAAACTCAGCGTTATTTGAGCAAAAAAAAGCGGTGGAAACTGAACTGACCCCCAATAGTTGGACACCGATTATTGGGGGTCTTTTTATGTCCAAATATAGCCGAGCATTCAAGTGTGCGGTCGCTAAACAATTTTTACTGGGTGAGTGTTCATCTTACGATCTTTCTCACACCTACTCTATTGCACCACCCATAATACGTTACTGGGGAAAAGTGTTTGAGATTCATGGTTCTGATTCGTTTAAGCCTCATGATTGTGCTAAAAATGCTCAAACCAAGTTGCATGCGTTAAAAAAAATGTGGACGAATGGCTGGTCTATTAACCACACTAGTGCGGTATTAAATTTTTCCTCCCCTGGAACACTCTCCGTTTGGCTTAAACAGTACAAACAATATGGTATTCAGGGGCTTGAACGTAGCAGAGGACGACAACCAATGAGTAAGCACCCTTTTATCAAACAAAAAAGTGATGATGAAAAGACGCTAGAGGAGCTAAAAGAGGAATTAGCCTACTTACGAGCCGAGAATGCTGTTCTAAAAAAGTTAGAGGAGCTGGAGCAGGAAAAGCATCGCCGAACAAAGAAAAAGCGAACGTAGCTCTAGCTCTTAAAAGCCGTTATCCACTAAAACACCTCTTGCATGCCTTAAAATTAGCGAGAAGTATTTTCTATTATCATGCTAAGGCAGATAACGACACCGAACAGTATCAAGATGAAAAGGATCTAATAGGGCAAATTTACCATGAGCATAAAGGTAGGTATGGGTATCGGTCGTATTCACTTAGAGCTGCGAAGACAGGGTGTTATGCTTAACCACAAAACGGTTCAACGGCTCATGGGTCAACTAGGCTTGAAGTCTACCGTCAGACCAAAACGGTACAGCTCTTACAAAGGAGAAGTGGGGACTGTAGCCCCTAATGTTCTTGAACGAGACTTTGAAGCGACGAAGCCAGATGAGAAGTGGGTAACGGATGTCACTGAGTTTAAAGTTAAACAGCAGAAAGTCTATCTATCCCCCATCGTTGATCTGTTCACACAGGAAGTTGTGGCTTATAAGGTCGCAAAAAATGTACGTCTACCTCTGGTAACTGACATGTTGACAGATGCGGTTGCGACTTTAGATGAAAACGCTAAACCAATCGTTCATAGCGATCAAGGGTGGCAATATAGGCATAAGAAATATCAGAAAAAACTATCTGAAAGTGGCTTAACGCAGAGCATGTCACGGAAAGGAAACTGTCTAGATAATGCAGTTGCAGAGAACTTCTTTGCCTTGTTGAAAACAGAAATGTACCACAACCAGTACTTTGAAGATGCCGATGATCTGATAGCTCATATTGACGAATACATCGAATACTACAATACCAAACGAATTAAAGTGAAATTAAAAGGCCTGACTCCGATAGAGTATCGAAATCAGGCCTTGAAAGCAGCTTAACAGAAATGTCCAACTTTAAGGGGTCACTTCATACACCGCTTTTTAGCAACAACTCTTCATACTCATAATTTTCACTGGAAACTACTACAGATATCCGTATCATACGTTCTCTATTTTTCAGTAAGAATTCGGATAGTCAAATGAGCGAACAAGTTCAAGAACGTACCAAAGCACAACAGTACAACTTCAACAAGTTGCAAAAACGCCTCCGTCGCGATACAGGCAATGCCATCAGAGATTTCAATATGATTGAAGAAGGCGACCGTATTATGGTGTGTCTATCTGGTGGTAAAGACAGCTTTACTATGCTTGAAATTCTTATGAGCTTGAAGAAAAGCGCGCCTATCGACTTTTCTCTTATTGCTGTTAACTTGGATCAGAAACAACCGGGCTTTCCTGATCATATTCTTCCTGAATACCTAGAAAACTTAGGCATTGAATACAAGATTGTCGAAGAAGATACCTATTCGATTGTTCAAGACAAGATCCCAGAAGGCAAAACGACCTGCTCTCTATGTTCTCGATTACGTCGCGGTATTTTGTATCGCACTGCTAAAGAGCTAGGTGCAACAAAAATTGCACTTGGCCATCATCGAGACGATATTATCGAAACTTTATTCTTGAATATGTTTCACGGTGGCAAAATGAAAGCGATGCCACCAAAGCTAGTGTCTGACAATGGTGAACATGTTGTGATTCGTCCGCTGGCTTATTGTCGAGAAAAAGACATCATTAAGTTTGCCAACATGCGCGATTACCCTATCATTCCGTGCAACTTATGTGGCTCTCAGCCAAACTTGCAGCGCCAGAATGTCAAACAAATGCTTAATGCATGGGATAAACAATTCCCTGGTCGCATTGAAACTATGTACCGCGCACTGCAAAATGTTGTGCCAAGCCATCTTGCTGACTTTAACTTATTTGACTTTAAATCTATCGATAAAGACTCAGGCGTTATTAACGGCGGTGATATTGGGTTTGATAAAGAAGAACTGCCGGTAGTGTCCGACGAAATTGAAGCGGTAGAGTTTGATCCAAAGCTACAGCTAGATGTCACTAACGTTTAATAGCATTTCACAAATAAGAATGTAATCGCAAGTCGCGATATCAGGCTTTACAATACAAAAAAGAGCAGAACAATCTTTGATTGTTCTGCTCTTTTAATTGGCATAAATCACACGATCACTCAGTGACTATCAATAGTGGTTACAACAGAAATGATCAGCAGTAACCTGTCATGCCTGTTGTTTAATATATGGCATAACCCTTTGAGTTTTAACCGGAATATCAGCAGTGACACCGTCACGTAAATCTGACAGTTTCAATATTGCTTTACCCTGCTCTGACACCGGGATCACTTTCCCATTTGACAATAGGATCTCAGTTGATACGCCTGGGATAAACTCTAATGTTACCCCTTCAATATCTGGCGCGAACCAACTCGAAAACATGCCGCCAAGATCGCCTAACAGATTTTGCATCTCGGTTGCTGTCACTTCTAACTGGCTATGGTCAATGTTTCCAAAAAACGGTTTTTTGGTCAACACCACCAAAGAGTAATCACAACGAGCGTTCGCCGGCGTATGAATATACACCAATGGATTAGCGCTTCTTAAATTATCATCAACAGGAACATTCACTTCACCGTTTTCACTGATGCGTAAATCTTCATGATGTTGCTCTTTCTCCATCCATGCCTTTTCGATACTGCACGGTTGCTTGGTTGCAAAATTGGTAAAAAACAGCCCCACTTTGACATCACTATCAAGCTGCTTAAGATTATGTTTTAACGGAGAATAAAGTTTACTATAAGTAAACATGTACTCTTGGGCATACGCTGAGTTAGATAATCCGGCAATCAACAAGGCTGCCGTAAACAAACGCCATTTCATTGAGTCGTTACCCTTATGCATCAAACGTACTTGAGCCACCAGAAGGCCCTGGTGTTGGCGGCGTGTTGTCTGAATCATCACGCTCATGCTCAGTTGACTCAGCTTGAGTATCTGCTGTATTAGCCACGACCTGCAAACGAATGCCAAACATATTACGATAAATAATTCCTTTGGCATGGAAGAAAAACGGCACCGCAACCACTAGGCCAAGTCCGTACATCATCATACCGGCAAAAAACGCCAACATAGTGACGAGATAAATCACCGCAATGGAAAAAATACGCTTATTCACCGCACGCAGTGATGTCCACATGGCTTGAATTGGGCTCAATCGTTTTTCACACACCAATAAAACCGCATTACTAAAGGCCAGCGACAGATAAATTGAAATAAAAGGCACCAATGCTCCAGCCACAGCTTGCAGCAATAAGTTAATCATGGTGACCAAAATCACCGGCATCATAAATGCCAACCCTTTTGTGATGTGTCGGGTTTGGGTCGATAAGCCCGCAGCATGGCTCATCGCCATCAGCGCAACACCGGCATAAATAGGCGCAGCGACAACCTCAAAGCTGAAATTGGCCACAAAAATTGATTGGAAAATAGAAGGGTCTAATGACTCAGGACTTTGAAACATCTTTAAAACTAAAGAAACGTCTCCAATCTGAAGCTTTAAAGCAATAATAAATACAATGGCTTGGATCGCAATCAATAGAATCACGGCTGGAGAAAATGCCAGAAAGTTACGCATGGTTAATTGCCATGCCTCAGTAATCACACTGACAGGCTTTAGTTCAAAATCTCCGGACAATGCCTTTTCAATGCTGCCACCAAGGTTAAAGTTTTTCTCTGTCGGATTGCTCATTTAATCTTTAGGTCCTTGCCTTTAAAAGAAAATATTCTGGCGCAAGTATACCTGTAAATAGCCACTACAGCATAGCCCTAATACCAATCACACTAAGTAAGTGATCAGAAATAGCGCAGGAAAAATGCTCGATAGCAAACGAGAATGTTTCGTTATTAAGAACGATTGGTATAAGCCCATTCTGCGAACACTATTCCGTCAAAAACCTCCTGAAAATAAGCAATCTTCAATGAAGGCCTGCGTACACCACTACCGTGATAACGAACATTATCGTGACAACGTCACCAATAGCAAGCTAAGCCCATACACAGCACCACTCTCATACACACCACTGTCTGTCTGTCAGTTCAGATAACTTAGCCCAATAGCTCTTCAACCAACTTAGGCACTTCGACGCTGGCAAGACCATAGCGCTTTTCATCAAACTCACTTTGTACTGCGCTCGGTTCAAGGTTAATTTCTATGGTATGAGCCCCGTGCAGCTTTGCGTCATGAACAAAACCTGCGGCCGGATAAACAACACCAGAAGTACCAATGGAAACAAACAAATCGGCCTGCTCAATCGCGGTATAGATTTTATCCATTTGCAATGGCATCTCACCAAACCAAACTATATGCGGACGCATTTGTTGTGGGATCTGGCAGCAATGACAAAGATCTCCATCATTCAAATCACTATCTTGCTCAATTACCTGCCCTGAACCACTGCAACGGACTTTCAATAATTCACCGTGCATATGAATAATCTGACTCGACCCTCCACGCTCATGCAGATTGTCAATATTCTGTGTCACGACTGTCACCGAACCTTCAAGCTCCTGCTCTAGCTTTCCTAGCGCAATGTGAGCAGCATTAGGCTTTATGTCAGACGATAATAATTTCTGTCTACGACCATTATAAAAGGAATGCACCAGTATAGGGTCTCTGTCGAACCCCTCTGGCGTAGCAACGTCTTCAATTCGGTGATTTTCCCACAAACCGTCTTGAGTTCTAAATGTTTGAATTCCAGACTCAGCAGAAATCCCTGCCCCCGTTAATATCACTATATTCTTATAGGGAAATACCATACTGAATCCTTGTCACGTTGCTAATGGAATGTAAATAAAGATTAACATCCATACATGGCGTTAATAAAGAGACACAGTTCTCAACTTCTACCGAAATAGATTGCATCTAATTTGATGTTTTATCTAAAAAAGTTTCGTTAAAGCCTTTCTCTGCACTAAACTTTGCTTGGAATTAAACGAACAAGTGAGAACCATGCGAGCAAAATTCTTCTTCCTTCCTATTTTACTGATGTTGCTTTCTTTTAGCGCTCAAGCAAAATGGGAATATAAACTGGCTGATGAACCTCAAATTGACGAGGTGGCTGTCAAAATTGCCGCGGAAGTGAACAAACTTCCTGATCCTTTATTCATGAGCCATGGGGACAAAGAAAAAGTCAACCAACTCATGGAAGCGGTGATCAACGAGCAGCGAACTCATGCTGATCAGTTTGCCAATCAAATCAAAACCTACAGCAATGATGACACCGACCAACACTGGAAGGCAGCGGAACGCACTTGGTTGACATTGCGCAGTCTAGGTAAAAGTAAAGAAGACTTAATCAAACTCTCGACACACTCCACCCAAGATCTGGTTACTGGTTTTGGTCCTTCAGGGGTGATTCAATTTAAACAAGAGTGGTATGTCACCCGACTTAATGGTGAATTTCTCATTCATCTGCAAATTCGCAGCTTTAAATCACTCATCAAAGACATTTTCATCTCCCCTGTACCCTTAATCTGGGCCATCATAAAAGTGTTGTTCATCTACTTCGCTTTAACGTGGTGGCTTGCGAACAGCAAACGTTTTATTGAAAGCTTTAAGAAAGTTCAGTTGGAAAGTAGCACTCGTCCACCGCTATGGATCCGACTCATTTGGTACATCAGTCGTGCGCATCGCGCAATTGCAGTGTTAATTGCCATTACCCTTTCATTACGTGTGCTCTCTACCATACCGAGTCTGAGTCAGCTGATTGTTCTGGAGATTTTCACTTGGTGGATCTTAGGCGGTTCAATTGCGATCAGTTTTATCTTGGAATTTGCCTACCGAAACAGTCGCGCATCCAGTAAAGAGATCACCCGTCTTCGACTATCGACCATTCGCTGGTATGTATGGAGCTTCATTTTTGTTGGCGTCATATTACAAATATCGCAACGCATGGTTGGTAAAGGCACCATTTACTACTGGATATCAAGCCTCGTCTTCTTTTGGTTTGTGCTCATTACCTTAAAGATATTACGCAAATGGCGCCCGATTGTATTTCGCCGGATCAACAAAGCATCCGATAAACCTTTGTGGGTAGTTTGGGCTGAAAAAAACGAAAATACATTTTTACTCAATATTCTTGCCACTACCATTGGTATCGCGTGGATAATTACCACCACATGCCAATCCATTTTTGTCTCTAAGCTGTCCACTTACACCTTTTTTAGTCAGGGGCTGGCTTACCTATTTAAAATTGAAGTGGCAAAACAAAATGAAAACGAACTTCAGTCACAAAATTTTGTGCGCGTAAAAGGTGATGAAACCTTTAAATACATTACCCCTGGGCATGAAGACAGTACGCTCATTAACTATGCCTCAGATGAGTTTAAAGAAATATCACGCTACGTGTTATCCAACAACCCAGCGGTATGCGTGATCTCCGGAGAGCGCGGTGTGGGCACCACTACTTTCCTAAAACAGATGCTGTTTAAGGTAAAAAACGCCACACCTATTTATTTAAACTGCCCTTATGCGGGCTATATCGAACTCATTCAAGAATTTGCTGAGCAGTTAGGATTAAACCGCGATGCCGGTGAGATTCAAATATTGAATCACCTACGAAAAAGCAACGAAAGCTATCTTATCGCACTTGATAACGGTCAAAGACTAGTAAAACCTATGGTGGGTGGATTAAGTGGACTACTAAAATTTACCAATCTACTTCGCCGTTCAAAGAAAAATCACCGCGCGATTTTAGCGATTGAAAAAGCCAGCTGGCGCTTTGTGGATAGAGCTCGCGGTGAGCGTTTATTATTTGATTGGGTGACATTTTTGCCAAAATGGAGCGAAGCTCAAGTGGCTGAATTACTCGCTTCTCGCATCAACCAGTCCGAGGATGAACACTACAAAGTCTCATTTGAAGGCTTAGTCGTGCCTAAACAATGGGATCATGACAATATCAGCGAAGAAGACCGAGCACGTAATGGCTTCTATCGTATCCTGTGGCATTACGCTGATGGTAACCCTACCGTTGCACTTCGATTCTTTAGGCTGTCATTGCGTCGCAATAAAACCAATGATGCTGTGGTGGTGCGTTTATTCCGAGCACCTGAGTCAGAAGAGCTTGAAAAAATGCCCAAACCTATGTTGGCGGTATTGCGCTCTATCGTACAGTTAGAAGTGGCGAGTCAAGAAGCACTGTCTGAGTGTACACAGCTAAGTCATGCTGAAGTACTGGGTACGCTTCGTTACTTCCAAAGTCGTGGCTATATCGATTGGAACGATGATAAAGCCAAAGTTTCCGATCACTGGTATCGTCACATTACCAATGTCCTTCATCGTCAACATCTTTTGGTAAAATAACATGATAAGACTACTTTTTATTCTGCTCAGCCTTTCATTCAGTAGCCACTGTTTTGCGATAGAAGAAGTGCCTGATGTGGCCGCTATTCAAGATTTCGCCAGCCTAGTTCGCTGGGGTGGCGTCTTATTCTCCGTGCTGATCATTGCTTGTACATGGCTGCTGCTTCGGTTTATCGACTCGATTGTTGCTAGCGTAAGCACACAGTTTGTTCAATACCGAATGATCTTGCAAAAAGCACAATCGTTTTTGCAGTTCTTTATCTATATTACCGCCGGTATCGTCGTATTTATGATCAGTTTTAGAATCAACGATCATATCCTCGCGCTCATCGGGGGTACGCTAGCGGTATCCGTCGGCTTTGCATTGAAAGATCTTGCCGCGTCCTTCATTGCTGGATTAACGGTTATGATTGACCGCCCATTCCAAGTTGGTGACCGTGTCACCTTTGAAGGGAATTATGGTGACATTATTACCATTGGTTTGCGCTCTGTGCGTATGCGTACCTTGACCGATGACATCATCACCATACCTAACAACAAATTTCTTAATGAAGTGACCGTCAGTGGCAACTATGGCGCGTTAGATATGCAAGTGGTCATTCCTTTCTATGTGGGCATGGATCAAGACATTGACTTGGCACGGAACTTAATTCAAGAAGCGGCCTCTTCCAGTCGATACATCCATTTACCTAAACCGGTTGTGGTATTGGTAAAGCAAACCATCACAGATAACTACTTGGCGATACAATTAACCTGCAAAGCCTATGTTGTTGATACAGGATATGAGAAACTGTTTGAAACCGACATCACCTTGCGAGTGATGAAAGAATTTAAGAAAAACGGCATTACTCCACCAAGAATTGCCGTAAATACCCAAACTATTTAGCCCTTGTACAAACAAGCGTCATAAGAGAGCACAATGTCTAGAACCATCCAGTACGTATACAAAAAAGAACACAAAGAACTGCTGTTCTCCTATCAGCAGTTCCGTAATATCCACGAAGCCGTAGCTGATGCTGAAGGAATTGATTTAACCGAGTTTCTCAAGATGGAACTGCAAGTAGAAGCCGTATCTGATACCAAAGCCGTTCGCGACTATCGTGACAACTATTTTAGAAAACTGGGCTTTGGCAAAATTACCCTAAAGCCAAAAGAAAATAGACCGATTGGTAAGAAATAGAGCCTCTATTTACACCGATGACAGAAAGAGCCGCAAGGCTCTTTTTTTTATTCATAATCGCATACCAGTCGCGCTAAATAAGTGTTCAGAAATAGCGCAGGAAAAACACATGACTGTTTCATATTCTTACTCACAACAAGGAACAAAATTACGGCTAATTATGAAGGATAGATGCACAAAACACCCGATAGTGTATATAAACGGCTCTGTTGTACTTCCATGTTGCTAGTCTATACTGATGATCCCTACAAGATCAGTACAAATGGCGGCAATTTATGGGAATCAACAACTTAGATAAGATACTCCAGCTAATTCCCACTCTCAACTACGCTGACACCAAACGATTAAATAACTCAGTCAAAGGTAAACTCGATGAGAACACCGTTGGAAAGGTAATAGCAGAGCGAGAGCAAACAGTTGCTGACTGCGCCCATTGCCACTCAATGAGCTTCATCAAACACGGAGTGACTGCAAAAGGAATACAGCGTTATCGCTGTAAGGATTGCAAGAAGACCTTTTGCTCCCTAACAGGGACGCCATTGTATAAAATGCGAAAGGAAGACAAGTGGTTAGCGTATGCTGCCTTGATGTGGGATGGTGTATCGTTGAGAAGAATAGCTCGACACCTCAACATCAATTTAAGAACCGCCTTCTTCTGGCGGCATCGGTTTTTGCTAATGCCTAATCAGAGTCAGCCGACTTCTTTTACAGGCATAATAGAGGCCGATGAGGCATTCTTACCTGAATCGTTCAAAGGATGTCGGCAAATGCCTAGAGAACCACGCAAAAGGGGCGGAGGTAAAGGGCATGGTGAGGAATCGTTGTGGCTCGGCGCTGTACTCGAATGATTATTATAAAGATAAGCTCGCTTGGATAAGGCGATCTATCCAATCAAATCATAGAGTTGTGTCACAGAGATTTAGCAGGCACATAGGTAGACTTCTTTTCACTTTAAATCATAAACTAAGAAAAAAGTGAAAAAACTAAAAAGAAATGCCGAAAAGTTTGATGTGTTGGAGTTGTTTGCTGAAATGGCAACAGAACATGGTTACAACTTCACTGATCAAGCCGATCAAAAAGACTTTCTCCATCGAGTAAAAGTATCAATAGAAGAAAGTAAGAAGAGTCAAACAATGATCTTTGGCAAACGTACTGAATCATTGTTCGCCTATGTTGCAGGCGCATTAGGCAAGGTATCTCTTATAAAGCAAGAGGATTTTGGTGACATTTATTACTCTGGGGAAGAGTTGTTAGCACCGGACTACAGACTAACATTTGATGATAATGAACAGATGTTAGTCGAAGTTAAAAATTGCCACCACAAGCAACCAACCAATAAATACTCAATAAACAAAGGCTATTACAGCAAGCTCAAGACGTATGCTGATTTGAATGGACTGCCGTTGAGATTTGCAGTCTATTTTTCAGCATGGAATCATTGGACTCTCCTTGGCATTGATGCTTTTGATGAGCACCCTAACTCTTATACGATTGATTTCGGTCGTGCATTGGCAATGTCGGAGATGTACTTACTAGGTGATTGTCAAGTTGGGGTTGCTCCTGATCTAGAGTTGCATCTTTTAGCAGACCCGCAAGAAGAAGTCCCCGTCGATGAAGAGGGTGAAGCCAAGTTCATCGTAAAGGATGTCAAAATCTACTGCGACGGTGAGGAAGTTACTGACGAAGAAGAAAAGAAGATTGCCTTTTACCTAATGTGTCACGGGGATTGGGTGGAAAGCGAGCAAGAAGCGCTCTTTCAAAACGGGAAAGTTTGCGGTACTAAGTTCGTCTATTCACCTCAAGATCAAACGGAGCCAAACTTCGCGCTAATCGGGCGTCTGAGTCAAATGGTCACCAACGGGTTTAGAGAGCACACGATAAAAGATGGCAACGTAGTAGCGATGAAGCTAGGCATCAACCCATCCTCATTCGGAATCCTCATACCGCCAGACTATAAAGGAAAGCAACTGCCGTTGTGGCGTTTTGTAATTCACCCCAACCCAGATTTTGAAGGCATTATTGATAAGGAAGCAGTTCAATAAGATGACTGACGAAAGTCTCCTACAGGGAGGCTTTTTGGTCTGTTCTACATCTGGAGCCTCTATGTAGTAATTATAACAACACACAAGTACAACAGAGCCATATAAACACAGTGCCAGGTGTTTTTCGCATGATTAAACATGTATTCTGTGGGGTACAAATACAACAATGCCCCGACAAGTCGAGGCATTCTCATTACACAGTGACCGATAAAAATTATGCCGGTTTATATATCACTTTGTTTCCTGAAAGTTGTTCTTTTTGAACAAGGTTTTCACTAATTAGTTTTTTCAAAGCACCCGTTGCCCATGCAGCAGCTTTTGCTTCTTCTTGACCTGCAGCTAGGCCAATTCCTTTAGAATTGATGCCTTCAGCATTCGCAGCAACAATATCTAGAACTTGTTGTTGCTTTGGTGTAAGTGCAATGGCAGGCACTTCTACTTCAGCGGTTTTTTCTATCTTAGCTTCAACTTTAGGCTCAACCAATGTAGCAGTTTCAACACGTGGCTCATTGGATTGGATTGAAGGCTTCGATGACGTGTTGCTAGCAGTAGTATGAGTACGCTTTTGCAATTTCATCTGCACTTTACGTTTATGTGCAAGTCTCATTAAATGATTCCCCTATTCACGGCTTTCAGACGGTATGGAAATTTGAAACGAGCTTTATAGCAAAATCAGAAGGTAATTTGTAGACATTTACGGTGACAACCGCCTCAATTTACATTTTTTATATATAAAAAATCAATACTTATACAAAAAGCACTCAATACTAGTGCATTCATAACCTAAATATATGCACCCTACTGCTAACACTCAGTATTCATTAATTCGCCACTTTATTTAAGTCATAAAAAACCGAGATACTGTTTAAATAAACAGTATCTCGGTTTTATTAGATCATCCACCAGCTCACTGGCATGGCTAGATAGAAATTATCGAATATTTAGAAATGCCGCGCCGCGTACACCACCAGAATCACCGTGTTTGGCTTTGATAATTTTCGGGCAGCTCGAAACTGAAAGTAAATATTTAGGCACGCGCTTTGGCATTTCGTCGTAAATAAGATCAAAATTAGACAAACCGCCGCCTAAGGTCACTACGTGTGGATCGTAAGCGGTAAAGATATTCGCCAAACAGATGGCCAGTAGCTCCATAAAACGCTCAACATGCTCACACGCTTTGGCCTCTCCTTCATAAAAGGCGCTAATGATCTCAACCGCCTTTTTCTTTTCAGAAAAATAATGAGCATAAATGAGTTCAAAGCCACGCCCTGACAAATAACTGTCCAAGCAACCTTTTTTACCACACCCGCAATCTAATAACGGCGCGTTGTCACCTAAGTGGAACCAGGCATCAATAGGGAGTCGAGTATGCCCTACCTCTCCTGCAACATGGTTACGGCCAGAAAAGACTTTACCTTCGTGAATAATCCCACCACCAAAACCGGTACCAAGAATAAGCCCCATGACCGACTTTTCATCTTTTAACTCTTCATCCCAAGCTTCAGACAAGGCAAAGCAGTTGGCATCGTTCTCGATTTTAACGCTACGACCAATACGAGATTCAAGATCAAAGCGTAATGGTTTGCCTTTGGCTGCCGGCACATTGACCGTAAGAATGGTGTCGTCTTTCGGATCTTCCATGCCAGGAAGGCCAAACCCAATCAACCCTTCAACACCAAATTGCGCATCGTATTTTTCAACCAAAGACGCTAATGTTTCGACAAGCTTAGGGTAATCGTCACCCGGTGTGGGAACACGCTCCGTCGCCATACGCTCTAGGCGGTCATTAAACGCACCGAATTCAATTTTGGTCCCGCCGACATCAAAGCCATAAAACATCCTACATCTCCCAACCTAAATACTTAAATTCATTAACAAATTAAGTTTATTATCGCGATCTTTGGTCGCACATACCGTGATGACACCCATAAAACACGCCCAACGTATCAGATAGTCAATCAGTGACATATAAGTGCACGACTGAACTAAGAATTGGAACGCGATAGATATTCCGTCAGTATTGGACGACTAAAGTCTCTTTTCTCTCGTGTTTTGCTGAGCATGTAACTCTCTTTAAAGACCTCAAACCATGCTTGTAACTGCGCACTAACAACATCAAATTCAAACTCTTGCAGAACTAAAGACGCCACTTCACACGTTGCAAGATGCTGATCATGTTCTGATTTCCTCATCACATATTCAGAAATTTTTTCTGGTTGAATTGAGATCACACACAGATGATGTAAGTATTCAGATTTGCGATAGATACGACGAGCCTCTCGCCAACTGGCATCGATAAACACAAATAATGGAATTTTATCTTTAATCAGTTGTTGGTGGTTATTGGACACAAGAGTATTAGATTCAAATAGATAACTCTCAGGAAATACCAGAATTGGTTGATAGATTGGGTTTTGTAACAAAGAAAGCATGTTAGAATCAGGCTCGGTTCTGCTCCATTGAAAGGCATGAACATCACGACATACGTCAGCAATAAGCCGTCCTGTATTACTGGGTTTTAATACTTCGTTATCTGAATAAAGCAATAAAGTCGCAAATCCAGTGTGCGCTTTGGGCTGATGAGTACAGATACAATATTTACGCGCAATGCGGCAATAAGGACAACGTTCTACTTTTGAACCTCTAGCACTAAATGGTTTCGTTGATTGGTTCAGTCTATGTTCCACCAATTGGTGAACGGCATGTACACGCATTGTTTGCCCTGTCACGTAAAAGAAAGTAAGAGTAATCAAGCCAACAGAGCTTGTCATCACCTTGGAGAAAATAATTCATGGATGTCGCCTTTATTCGGGTGAGTATATTCGTTACCGTGCTGGTCTGTTGCGCATTAGCGGAATACTGGAAACCTAAACGTCCCCTGCGTCAGCTTAAGTCCTATCGCTGGATGAATAATCTTGGCCTAACTGGGCTAAATTCGGTATTGGTTTACATTACGATGCCTTTACTGGCAGTTGAAGCCGCATTATGGGCACAAAGCTTACAAATTGGTTTGTTTAACGAACTGCCTATCAGTTTTCCTATTGAGGTGATTCTGAGTGTTCTTATCTTAGATTTCGCCATCTATTGGCAGCACCGACTTTTTCACACAGCCCCGATATGTTGGAGTTTGCACAAGGTTCATCACGCAGATCAAGACATAGACGTCACCACTGGAGCCCGCTTTCATCCTATAGAGATTTGGATATCCATGTGGATCAAGATTTGTATCGTGATCAGCTTTGGGATCCCTCCAATAGCGGTGATTGTGTTTGAAATAGTATTAAACGCCAGTGCGATGTTTAACCACAGTAATATCCATATTCCTAAAAAATGGGATATGCGCTTAAGAAAATGCATTGTCACACCCGATATGCACCGTATTCACCATTCGACCATTCGTAGTGAAGCGGACTCTAATTTCGGTTTTTTCTTGTCAATATGGGATCATATCTTCGATACTCATATTGCGAGACCCAAATTAGGTCATCTTGGCATGAATATCGGTATATCGCAGTTTCGCTCACGCAAGGAACAGCGATTAGATAAAATGTTAACCCAGCCTTTTAGGAACAAATAATGAAGCACACTGGCACGCAGACACTCGTTACATTAGTGGCCGTATTTTTATTGACCGCATGTGCAAGCGGGCCAGAAAACAACCCAAGGGCAAAAGTGAACATCAAGAAAATTGATGTTCAACTTGAGAGCCATGTGTCGTCGAAGAAAACCGATGAGCTGTTTCATTTTTATAAAATTTGGCATAAAACACCGTATCGCTATGGAGGGACCACTCACAAAGGCGTAGATTGCTCAGGCTTCGTACAAATCGCCTTTGCTCAACTGTTCCATCAGTCGATACCTCGCACGACACACCTACAAAGCCATATTGGTACTCCCATTGACTATGACGACAGACAATATGGTGACTTAGTCTTTTTCAAAACTGGATTTAATACATTGCACGTAGGGTTTTATCTTGAAGACAACAGCTTTATGCATGCTTCGTCCTCAAAAGGGGTGATTATTTCCCGAATGGACTCGCCCTACTGGGCGGATACATTTTGGCAAGTTCGACGAGTTAACTGACGTCTTAAACCAAAGCGCAATAACTGTGAACAACCTCAAACTACACGGTAAGTTCTCTATTAATATTTGATCCAAATTAGAGAATCCCACTCTATTGCTCTTCGCCTGTCATATTTGACCTAAACTTAAACACATAAGTAGACAGTGAGGCGTTCATTATGTGGCAGGCCATTACCCAACAACTTTCTGATATCTTGATGTTTGAATTTAAGATTCAAGAGAAAAGCCGTATTACCTCTGGCAATATCAATGAAAGCTACATGATTAGTGACGGTGAACAGCGCTACTTTGTAAAGCTGAACAATAAAGCTTTTCTCAGCAAGTTTACCGCCGAAGTCGATAACCTCACGCAATTACAGCGCTCAAACACCGTCTACACTCCTGAAATCGTCCACTTAGGCTCGACGAAAGAGTGCGCCTTTTTAATTTTAAATTACCTACCCACCCAACCGTTATCCCACCTTGAAAGCAGTTACCAGTTCGGACAAGAGGTCGCTCGTTTGCATTTATGGGGCGAGCAACAAGAATACGGCTTTGACCACGACAATTATATTGGTGCGACGCTGCAACCAAACCGTTGGCAAAAGAAATGGAATGTGTTCTTTGCAGAGCAACGCATCGGTTGGCAACTGCAACTTTTAAAAGAGAAAGGCATTGAATTTGCGCCTCAAGAACGCATCATCAACAGTGTAAAATTAGCGCTTGTGAACCACCAGCCTAAACCCTCACTGCTGCATGGTGACTTGTGGCACGGCAACTGCGCAGAGTCCCCTTTTGGCCCAATCTGCTACGATCCTGCTTGTTATTGGGGCGATCATGAATGTGATTTGGCCACGACAGAGCTGTTTGGGGATTTCCCAAACTCTTTCTATCAAGGCTACAAAACCATTAAGCCATTTGTAGAAGGTTATGAGGAACGAAAAGAGATCTATAATCTTTATCACATATTAAATCACTGCAACTTATTTGCGGGGCACTATTTAGTTGAAGCTCAACAAAGAGTTGACCGATTATTAGAACGTTATACTTAAGCGGAGAGCTATTATGAAAAAGTACGGCGAACAATTCATTTCTTGCCCTCACTGCGGTGGACACGTTGGTGTCATTTTAGATACTACACAGGGCAATCAAGACTTTTATGAAGACTGCCCTGTGTGTTGTCACCCGATTCACCTGCGGATGCAGCTCAATCAAGTCAAAGACAATATTGATTTGGATATTGACTCTGATGATGAACAGATATTTTAGCGAGTACACCGCGACTAAAAATAACTGACGCTAAGTTAATGGCCCAACGCGAGATAAGCCATCGTGATGAGCCATTACTATGAGCCATTACTATGAGCGATATTTTGTTGCCAATACGCGTTCCACCGTATCCACAATTGCTTGAGTTTGCGGGTCTACCTCTAGGTTGACTTTATCACCGACGCTACGCTGACCAAACAAAGTGCGTGTCAATGTTTCTGGGATCAAATTGACGCTAAATCGATTGCCTTCTACTTCTGCAATAGTAAGCGAGCAACCGTCAAGGCCGATGTAGCCTTTCTTCAAAATGTAACCCATGTTTTTATCATTGGTCTCAAACCAAATCGTTTGATTATTCGGGCTTCGCACCACCTCAACCACAGTCACGGTGTCAGAGATATGCCCTGACATATAATGTCCGCCGACTTCGTCGCCAAAGCGTGCCGCGCGCTCGACATTGACCCAATCCCCAGGCTTAAGTTGGCCAAGGTTGGTCAAATCTAACGTGGCTTTCATTAAATCAAAATGCACCTGTTGACCTGATACATTAGTGACCGTTAAACAGCAACCATTGTGCGCAATGGATGCCCCAATATTGATGTCTTTACTTAATTGAGCCGGTAATTCAATGACATGAGTATGAAAGTCTTGCTTCGCATCAATAGAGATAATCTTAGCCATCCCTTGCACGATCCCAGTAAACATAGTAATTCCTTGATATCCGCCATGTAAAAATACGCCAGATTGAAACACTATCTGGCAAATACAAACACGCCAAAACATGACATAAAAACATAGCACGCTCAAGCGTTTAGTATTACTATTCTTGCCAAATAAATGCTGGGGTCCCGCCGTGTATCGTTACCAAAAAGAAGCCAACAATCTTATCAAACTGGCTACACCTATACTGATTGCCTCTATCGCGCAAACAGGAATGGGAGTTGTCGATACGATTATGGCCGGCGGCGTCAGCGCGACCGATATGGCCGCTGTCGCAATTGCTTCAAGTATTTGGCTGCCCTCCATTTTATTTGGTATTGGCATCTTAATGGCATTGATCCCTATCGTCGCGCAACTGAATGGTCGTGGACACCCACATAAAATTGCCAATGAGATACAACAAGGTGCTGGACTTGCGCTATTAATTGGCTTCCCTATTGCTTTAGTATTATTACAAACTAGCGCTATTTTGCGCCTAATGGACGTGGATGCCACCATGGCGACCATCACCACGGGCTATATGCACGCCATGTTACCCGCGGTGCCTGCGTTTTTGTTTTTCCAAACTTTGCGTAGCTTTACCGATGGCATGTCTTTAACCAAACCGGCTATGGTGATTGGGTTTCTAGGCTTGCTCATCAACATCCCTCTCAACTATATCTTTGTCTACGGTAAGCTAGGTATGCCAGCACTTGGCGGGATTGGCTGTGGCGTTGCCACCACGATCGTCTATTGGTTTATGTTTTCATTTTTACTATTCTATACCATCACCTCAAAACGACTGGCGCACATTGGTTTGTTCAAACAATGGCACAAACCCAACTTTAAGGCTCAATACCGCTTATTTAAACTTGGACTTCCTGTGGCACTGGCTATCTTCTTTGAAGTCACGTTATTTGCCGTTGTCGCGCTATTGATTTCTCCTTTAGGGCCTATCATGGTGGCGGCACATCAAATTGCCATCAATGTATCAGGAATGGTGTTTATGATACCGATGAGCATCGGTGGCGCGGTCAGTATTCGTGTTGGACATAAGCTTGGGGAAGAAGATATTGAGGGGGCTAAGATCGCCACTCATGTTGCTATTTTATTGGGCTTAGCGCTGGCGCTGGTCACCGCAATACTCACGGTCGTCTTTAGAGAAAACATTGCCGACTTATACACAGATAATAGAGCGGTCACCACCATTTCGGTGCAACTGCTGTTGCTTGCGGCGATTTACCAATTTAGCGATACCGTACAAGTGGTCGCCGCAGGTGCATTACGTGGCTATAAAGATATGAGGTCCATTTTCAGTCGCACCTTTATTGCGTACTGGATCATTGGCCTGCCTTCGGGCTACATTCTGGGTTCGACTGACTGGATTGTTGAACCTATGGGCGCACACGGCTACTGGTTTGGCTTTATCGCTGGATTGAGTGTGGCTGCCGTATTGCTCGCGGCGCGCATCAAATGGATGCACCGCCAACCCGCTGAGGTTCAATTGAAATTTGCCTCACAGTAATTGCGCGTTTTCCAATAGCTCCAATACATGATGATGCATGATGGGCGCCGCAATGATCATCGAGCGTCCATCTAAACCGACTTTCGAAATCGACTCTAAAGCTCACTTCTCTCACGCATAAAGCGGGCAAATTTAGGCACCCCATTGTCCGTCTTATCGTTGTAACGGTACGTAATGAGAGTGCCGATTTTCGGTGGGTTTCGTCTATGCTCGTCACTAAGACCACTACCGATATAAAAACGCACACCTTGAGGTGATTCAACGTGTAACGCACCGACAAGATGTTGATACTTACCTTTTCCTTGCTTATAGCCGATCACTCTAGCCTCAGCGTCTTGGTTGAGTTTTATTTTGTATATGGCCTCACTACGGCCGGCAATATACACAGCATGTTTGTTACGTACCATCAGCCCTTCACCGCCCAGTTTCACAACCTTTTTTAGCTCGCTTCCTAAGGATTGATAAGAACGGAATTCACGTTGCTGTGCAATCACGACTTGGGTTGATGAATGACGATGAACAGACTTCCAGTGCAACAATGTCGCATATCGCTGAGAATATGAGGTTAACGCATCAGGTTTATCGAACAATACAAAGGTAATATGCGACCATGCCAAGTGATTAGGCGTGGTATCTAATACGGTCTGCTGTACTACCGAAAAGCCGCCTCGTCCCGCCCAAAGCTCTCCCTCCACGGCAAAAAACGGTAGTTGACTCAAAAATGAATCAGGAGCGGCGATCTGAGTACCATTGCGAGTTGTCAGTGTTGCGCCGTCCCAAATGGCGCGAATACCATCTAGCTTCTCACTGACTAAATGATCTTGTGTTAGTGCCTGCCCTTGATAGGTTTGTGCCAGCATCAAACTTTCAGCACCTGCGCTATAAAATGGGATTGATGCACACGACAGCATCATTAAAGAGACGCCATTTGAGTGATTTACGGTTGCCACAATCACAACTCCTTTGTTTACGCTTTGTTTTTAAAGCGAGTTTGTTTTCAGAGCGAATTTGCTTTTGCCTTCAAGCCTAGAAAAGCCATGCAAACTCTCAGAGATGAACAAGGCATAGTTGCGCTGTAGATCGCGACAATGATTTGAACGACACGCCAAGGCGCCACTTTTCGTGAAGCCTCTCTCATCTTTTACCACTTAAACAAGTACGGCGTAGAATCGCGGCTTGGGCATATTTATTGATGAAACCCTTACCCCTTTAGTCCTTTAGTCCTTTAGTCCTTTAGTCCTTTAGTCCTTAGCCAAAAAAAAAGGGCTCTAGAAAACTAGAGCCCTTTGCGGATTTATCAAACAAAACTGTGTCATTTATTAAACAAAGCTAAATAACGCGTTGCTTTTATAAAAAGTTGCCGTCAATTTTTTGTTGCTTGAAGTTTTCAACATTAGCCAATGTTGTCGATGCAATGCTGCTCAATGCATCTCTAGTTAAAAACGCTTGGTGGCCTGTAAATAACACGTTGTGACAAGAAGATAAGCGACGGAAAACATCATCAACAATGACATCATTTGATTTATCATGGAAGAACAGCTCTTTTTCACTTTCGTATACGTCTAATCCTAATGCACCAATACGCCCAGCTTTTAGTGCATCGATTGCCGCTAAAGAGTCAACTAACTCGCCGCGACTGGTGTTAATGATCATTACGCCGTCTTTCATTTTCCCAAAGGCTGCTGCATCTAAAAGGTGGTAATTTTCAGGAGTCATGGGACAGTGTAACGAAATCACATCAGACTGTTGAATTAGCGTATCTAAATCGCAATACGTCGCGCCAGCTTCAACCACAAAATCATTTGGATACGGGTCATAACACAGCACGTTCATGCCTAAACCTTTTAGAATACGAATAGTCGCGCAACCAATTTTACCAGTACCTATAATGCCAGCAGTACGGCCAAAAAAGTTAAAACCGACTAAACCTTCAAGGGAGAAGTTAGCGTCACGCGTGCGCTGGTAGGCTTTATGAAAACGTCGATTTAAGGTCATCATTAAGCCCACGGCGTGTTCAGCAATCGCCTCAGGGGAATAGCCAGGTACACGTGCGACTTGAATGCCTAATGCTTTTGCCGCGTCTAAATCCACGTTGTTAAAACCGGCACAACGCATAGCAATCATTTTTACATCTCTCGCCGCAAGCTGCTCTAGAACAGACTTAGAGAGATCATCATTAACAAATGCACAAACAACTTCACAGCCCTTTGCCATTTTGGCGGTCTTTTCACTCAGTAAGAAATCATAAAAATGATACTGCACATCGTAGTCAGACTTCCCCTGCTCAAACGCTTCTTGGTCATATGACTTAGTGCTAAAAAAGGCAATGTTGATCATCTTTGTTCCTTATAAATTAAAAACGATATTCTTTGTATGTTCACTCAGTCCGAATGTATTCGATTCACTTTAAAATTGATGAATTATCTCCGTGTTAAAGATCATGGCAGCATGCGCGAATTAATTCTCTTAACCATTGGTGAGCAGAGTCGCTCTCTAGCATGCTTGTCCATAACATTCGGTAGCTGACGGGTTGTAAATCGAACGGTAAAGGTAACGACTGTAAAGCGTATCGACTCGCCAATTGCTCGGCAAAAATAGACGTACATACTAACATCATATTTGAGTGTTGAGCCAACAACGCTGCACTATGAAAATCAGGAACTTTAGCTTTGTCTTTTAACCTTTGTCCTTGATCCGCCGCTACCCTATCTAATAGCCAAAACTCAGTTTCTTCAACGTATATTCGTACTAAATCAGTTTGCAAAAATGACTCAATATTCCAATGCTCAATCGGTATATGATTTGAATTACCTATAAGACACACATGATGATCGCGATACAGCTCTACATTCGGTTGCTCTGCGATATCTAACACCGAAGTATTGGCTTGCGCTCGTAAATCAGTATCTTTGGCAGTAATCAATAAATCTAACTCTCCCTGATTAAGCAAGTTCATGCTCTGTTTTGACTTTGGCACTATGCTCAACTGCAATCCGGGTGCGCGCTGAGCCAACATTGGCATTAATCTTGGTATGATCACAGGGAATGCCGTTTCACAAATACTGATGGTAAAATTACGGGTGTCTTTTACAGGGTCAAAAGACTCGGGTAACAACAGAGTATGTGAGTCTCTTAACCATTGACGCAAAGGCTGTTCTAGCTGACTGGCACGTAACGTTGGGGTTAGCCCTCTTCCACTACGAATAAACAACGGATCTTCAAGCACAGCGCCTAACTGCTCCCTAAGCTTGGTTAATTGCTTACTGACAGCCGATTGACTAATATTTAATCGGTCAGCCGCAAGACTAACACTTTTCTCTTCAAGTAAGATCAGCATTAAGCGCAATAGATTTAAGTCAATATGGTCTAACTTCATATAATATTCCATTAAGGAAACTCTTAGATGACGATAATTCAATATTATTCATATCTCAAGCTTGATAAGCTCTCGCACAACACTTAATCAAGACCATGACAATGTGATAATGAATCAGAAACCACCTATCTACCTGTTTTTACTGCTTATCATCGTTAGCCCAATGGCCATCGATATTTATCTGCCTGCTTTTCCACAAATGGCGCAAAATCTAAATTCTCCCATCAATGATATCCAAGTAACCATCACTCTGTTTTTAGCCGCTTTAGGGCTTGGGCAGTTAATCGCAGGCCCGTTAGCCGATCGATATGGCCGTAAGCCACTGATCATTGCAGGTTTAATTGTCTATATCATCAGCTCTAGCATTGCCGCGCTTTCACAACAAATAGAAATACTGTGGTTATCGAGAATCTTTCAAGGACTGGGGACCTGCGCGGTTTCAGTCAGTGTCATGTCGGGAGTAAGAGACAGCTACTCCAGTGAAAGAACCGCATCAATTTACAGTTATATCAACGGGGTGATCTGCGTGATTCCAGCGTTAGCTCCGTTTGTCGGCGGGTGGCTCAGCGAAACTTGGAACTGGCGCGCCACTTTCTGTTTCATGAGCGGATATGCGCTACTGATTGCCATTATTTGTTTATGGCGCTTACCTGAGACCCGCCCAGCGAATACTGTGTGTAGTACTAAGTTAATCAATTGGCAGCAATACAAGCCCATTTTGCACAACGCCACTTTTCAGTTTAATAGCGGACTCGTTATGCTGGCGATGGCCATCATTATTGCTTTTGTCAGCATTGCGCCAGTAAGATTAATGCTCGAACTCCACTTAGATCCCACCTCTTTTTCACTGTGGTTTGGCAGTAACGCCATCATCAATATTATGGCCTCGTTTATGGCGCCAATCGCAATCAAAAAGCTAGGGAAAACAAGAGCGCTTCAATTTGCCATTAGCATGTGCACTCTTGCTGCTCTGCTTATCTTACTGCTCAGTAACATCGACCATCCTTTCGCATTTATGGGGCCTATTTTTATCGCAAGCACCGGCTTTTGTTTGATATTAGGCATTTGTTGCAGCTCAGCATTAGCGCCTTTTTCTCAGCGCGCCGGAACTGCGGCCTCTCTACTGGGTTTTTTCCAAATGGCCGGCGCATCCGCTTTGGTTGGTATAGTAAATCTAATGCCTTTAGCGTCACTTCATATCATGGCATTCGTTATGGCACTGCCACTAGCGTGGTTTGTCTGTTATAAAAGAGACGTCACCCTAAAAGTCTATGATGAGTAACATCTAACTTAGAAAAAGACGCGTCCACGCACCCCAACCACCAGCGCTGTATCTTCATTTGATAGCGCTGGATTGTTGATAAACTGCACATCCGGCGTAACTTGCAGGTGATCACCAAACTGCATGTTGTAATAGAGCTCAGCGGTCACCTGATCTTTATTATCAAAAACATCATTTGTCTCTGACCAGTTAATTGCGACACCTAAATTATTTTTCTCACCGCCTAAGCCAAACACCCCTACACCGGCAGAAATAGATTTGTTGTATAGCGCCACATCACCACTTGAAAATCCGCCACGCACAAACGGCATGATGGTTGGAGTAATAAAAGTGCTATAAGAAAAGTTAATGCCTTGCCCTGACTCACCACCATTAACATCACCATTAGCGAGCACCGATGAAGATAAGCTGTGGCGAGATCCCTCGTCCATATGCCATAAAGTGACGTGCATATTTTCTGTATAAATCTGATCTTTAGCAGCTGTCCAGCCCAGCTCTAAAGTGGTAAACAATGCATGATCGTTAAATAAGGTATCAAAGCCATTAAAAATATCATCAGACTGACCTTTTGCATCGGCCACACCTGCCACTATATAAAAGTTGTCCGTTAGCATGTGACCGGCTGATAACGCCAAAATGCCATCATCGGGTAATCCCATCGCACCTGCACCAGTACTAAACGCCAAGTTAGTGAACCCTGTCCATGGGCTAGCTAAGGCATAGGTATCCACGTAGTTAGTCACATCTTGCCAGCCAATAATGACGGTACTTTTTCCACCGTTAAAGCTTTGCTTCCAATTAAGATCCGTAACTCTAAAGCCTTGATCACTAAACGCTGGCCCAACCATACCTATATACCCAATATTGTCAGCGTCGGGATTAAATGTCGTCCCTGAAAAATCTTTCGGGGGTGTATGACTGTAACTGTGGCGATGCTCAACTTTCCACACTAGGCTACCTGTATGACCACTTTCTCGACCGATTAAATTCCATTGTCCGTATATTCGCGCAACGCCAGAGGCCGAAGAGGCATCACCGCCATCGCTCGCATCCCCACTGTGCAGTCCCAGCGCAACATAATCACCGCCAAATACGAACCCTTTATCTGCTAAATCTGTTCGCCAATTTTTTTGCTCTTTCTTTTGGCTAGCAATGGTGTTTTCCACCGAATCCGGTCCCTCAAAGTTGGCCGCTTCAGCAATCGCTAAAGGAGTTGCAAGCAAAGCCGCTACAGAAAAAGAGGTTAGAAAGAATTTTGCAGTTAACGCCATGTTTCACCATAAGTTTTAGTTGATATACAGTCACTGTAACTAAAATGTAGATGTTAAATAGGCATTTTGCGACATGCTAAAACATTAAAGGCAAACTCATGATTACAAGGTGTGCGCTATACGCCTTTTACCTATTCTCTGAGTAATATTGAACGTATATTGGATGCTCTTTTGATTAAAAAACATCAATCTCGATTACAAAAACAGCAAACAGTTCACAAAGCGAAGATTTATGCTTGAACCCAACCCCGCTTATCGCTAACATCAGTCTCGTTCAAGAAGATGGGTCCGTAGCTCAGTTGGTTAGAGTACTACCTTGACATGGTAGGGGTCGGCGATTCGAATTCGCCCGGACCCACCATCCTCTTGCATTCAGATGCAATTGTATTGAACAACAAAAATTTGGGTCCGTAGCTCAGTTGGTTAGAGTACTACCTTGACATGGTAGGGGTCGGCGATTCGAATTCGCCCGGACCCACCAAATTTACAAAAACGCCAAGCATTTTGCTTGGCGTTTTTGTTTTTAGCTGACCCTAATCATGTATTTATGAATCCATTGATGAGAATTCTGCCGGGTAAGATTTGTTTAATTTCACTATTACTCATGTTTTCTGGTTGCTTTAAGTATTGCGTCCAGTTGAGCACTTTCCCACTACCAACTTGTGAATCATCACTATCTAACAAACATCGGTCTAATTTGCTTTCTGACCACTCTTATATTGGCGATTCACTTTACTAAATCGCCTATCTAGTCGACCCACTCTCTGTTCATGGTCGTCAGGATTACCCGCATACCAGAAAGTAAAGATGGGGAAATGTAATGCGCGAACATAAGATCAAAACAGAGGGGATTGCCTGGATTTCCCCTGAAAAACGAAAAAGTCGCTTCGGAGGCAATGTACCTCCAAGACCAGCAGAGACTCGATTACCGCTACTATGGTTGTCTCGTCAGGGTGCTGAGGTCTATTTGGTAAACCACACGAATGAAACGCTTGAATTAGTATTTTCAGATAGCAATGGCTTTCAAACTGTAGACGATGAAACTGTGAGCATCACTAGCAGTGACATACAATATCGTTACGAAAACGTACCTCATGGGAACGCCGTCAAAATTGAAAAATACGATAACTTTTACGACTTGGATTTTGTTCTTCGTGTTTGCTTACAGATAAAAGCGCCAAAATTAGGACACCTTCAGTTGACTTCCGGCTACAAGAAAGGCGGCATCGGTGAAACTGTATTACTTTGGGATTCTGGCGAAACGGGTAAAAATGCATCTGTTTTGCAATTGAGCTAGCACCATTCACGCAAGATAATAATGAAATCGGCTATGCTTTGAAACTGCATAGCCGATGATTGTCATCTATGCAGGACTAGCAATATGCTGATATATCTCATCTCGATTCACAACAATCAATTGCTGTCGTCCAACCACCGTATCTTCATATTCAAGAAATACATTGAGTGCATAAAGAGTATAGCGAAGCAGTGCAACGCGGCATGGAACAACGAATCTCCCCTCAACCATATCGTATTCATAGCTAATAATTACTTTTTGCTCATCAGATAGACGGGGATCTGGCGCGAAGACAATATCGACGCTCTCCTGCCACTTCGCATCAAGCTGCTTGGTATTGGTTGATCCTTCAAGCGGAGTCAGCTGCCCCTCAAACCGACTTAGTATAAAGTCTCTATACTCGTTGTTCTTTTCACAATACGCGCGTACATGCCAACGCAGTGGCGTACAGACGATAGAGTGTGGGGCAATCACCCGCTTTTCTGCCATAGGTTTATTCATCGAGCGGTAGCTAATCTCTAACCTTAGACCCGCTTTTGCCGCAAGTAAGATCTTTCTAACGTGATCTGCATTCACTTCACGTACAGGAATGGGTAATGAACATGCTGCCCCGCCTGTAAATTCCATTGGGGCAAAGATATTAGCATTCGCCTCTTGACTAGCAAGTAAGTTTAAAAACTCTTGTGCGTTACCAGTAATGAATTTTGGCTCAAAAGTATCGCTAGTAACGTACCCTTTAATGCTTCTGTCATAAGTCAGATTGGTTGCAGAAATATGCTGGATGTAGAAGTTGATATCCTTAGAGGCTTGCTGTCGACCAATCCCAAAGCTTTCGCATAAATGATTGGTTGTTAGCCGCCCTTCCCAGTAAGCAATTAACTCAATCAATCTAAACCTTTGGTGTTGATCCCACTTCATAAAAGCCTCAATACATTGCGGATATGTACACTTTTACCACATATCATATTTTAGCTAGGCAACTTAACATAATTGCATCTGATATACGATTCAAGGAGCCTAAAATATTGACCGATAACAATTTTCTTTCACGCGCTCAAGGTTCATTACTTGGCCTGTTACTGTATCCGCAATTAGTTGTGACAAAAAAGATGAAAACTCAATACAAAAACCCTGTTGTCCAAGGCTGGATTTGAGAGTGCCTCAGAGCCGAGAAACACGACTCAATCACATCACTCTCTTTTTACGTTATACATTCGACATCATTGACTTAGATGTTTCTGAGGACAGTACTTTGCACAAATTAGCACGAGTTCACGATGCCAATGTCGGGGCTGGACGTATTTTTTGTGATTCCAACGGTGACGGCAATATATCAGACCAAGGGCTAATTAACCTTTTCGCTTGGTCTGAAGGTTTATCCAAAACTATGGGAAAACTATGGGGGTTGATGCTTCTAGATCCCCAATCCAAGCTCCAGATTTTATTCTCAAAGACTTTGATTGTAACTGCAACACCGTTAGTGAAGCGATTGACGATTTATTGCGGATCAACCGACATTACCTAACAAAAACGAAAGGATAATCAATGTACGAAATACTTATCCACAGTGCCTATAAACATAATGAGTTAGTCGAACTTCTTAATGCTGAATTGGGAGACAATCTAGATGGTGTGATTTTCTGCTGGGCACAAACCACCAGCCTTTTCATTGAAGCACTGAACGACATCACAATTGAAGAGGCCATCACTGTCATTCAAGAGCTACTTGGTGATGTGAAAATTGAACTCGATCCCGAAGACGATGAAGACGAATACATGGAATAAAAGTTGTTCAATCATAGAGCAAGCATTTCCAGATATCTGCCATCTATAAACCTTAGACAATATTGATTTAAAGTCGTTTTGAGAAAAGACATTGGTGCAAACACTGGTGACTACTCGCTCAAGCGTATCCAAACTTTATTTATCAGTGGTTTACCCCTGATTATGAACATAGCACGAACCTTTAATCTAGAAGAGCTACCTATCGCATTTCATGATGCATTCAACGAGCTCGAAAACCAAGAGATAACGATTAATGACGATAAACGAACCTACTACCACTTACTTGAAACATGAAGTTGTTTTACTCGGCGATTCTATCTTCGACAATGCGCCTTATGTCAATCAAGGGGAATCTGTTTCAGAACAGTTACAAAATCTTATGGATAACGACAACTTAGGAGAACATAAACCACAAGTGAATCTACTCGCTGTGGATGGGAACTGTTTGCATCACGTTGAAGAACAGTTACGTAAGCTGACTATTGACCCAGTTACACATTACTTCCCGTTCGTCTCTTGTGGTGGAAATGACTTGTTGTATCTCAATCTCGCAGGACTAATGGATGAACCTATCGAAAACGTAGGTGAGGCCTTGGATACACTCTTTCATATTCGAGAGAAATTTCGTTCAACCTACCAAGCAATGTTAGATACGATGGAATCGAAGTTTGCCAACCACCCTTTCTGCGATGACATTACTCTATGTACTGTATATGACAAAATACCTACGCTATCAAACCAGGAAAAATGTGCTTTAGGCTTGTTTAATGAGGTGATCCTCCATGAAGCTAAGACTCGTAATTTGTCAGTTCTAGATTTACGGGTACTCTGTGATCAACCTGAAGATTATGCGCCAGTATCTCCAATTGAACCTTCAAAATATGGGGCTGAGAAAATCGCTAAACAGATTTACCGAGACACTAATATTAGCCAGAACAACAAGAAAGATATGCATTCTATATAAATTCTACGCGCAACTTTTAACCTATAAATAAATGAACTATTCATTAGAAGACATCCGAGATTACGGAAATATTCGTTTGAATTTTTAAAGAGTTATGGATATTTGGCCGAAGGTAGTCCTTCGGCCAAAACGATTGCTAGAGACATGGAAATAGTTAACCCTCAGTAATTTTATTGAGTGGATAAAATAGGGGAATGAACTCAGACAAGGTGAAGTAATAGTGATTGACGGCAAGTCAGTTAGCGGTTCGTATAACAAATCGAAAGAACAACTAGCAATACATATGGTCAACACTTTGCCTTGCTCACTTAAAGTAAATAAAAAACGAATAAGACAAACGAAATCCCTAAGTTATCGGAAATGTTAGTCCCCCATCATTCATTACATTAAATCTAAAAATCGTTGAGCAACCCAACCAGACTTCTCTTTATATTTGATTTTTACCCAGTTATTACGGCTAGAGTCGATGGTGATCGTGTCACCTTTATTTAGCTGAAACACTACTGCGCCAGTTTGCGGTGCATTGCGCACGTTTAACTTAATTGCCGAAACATGAGCGTAAATCGTATTCTGTGCCGCTGTTAAATAACGAGATGCTACCCATCCTCGCGTGTTGTTATCGCTAATTTCAGACCATGCACCTTGAGTTTTATTGACCAAAACAATGCTATCTCGCCCTACTTGACCAACAACGCCTGCTTTTGCGTTGGGGTTAGAGCGAATATTCAATAACTGCGCGTGAACAACTTGAGGCTTTGTGGCGGCTTGTTTTGTTTGAGATTGCTTAATTTGAGAGGAATCTGTTGTAAGTGCGGTTTGGGATTGTCGAGCAATGGCGCTGCGCACTAGATGACTTCTCTCCATATGCTCATTTGAGCTATTCATCGCAAACACTGTCAATGTACAAGTCAATATCATGAGCGGTATCGTGAGCAAGGCACGCAGACCCGAACTATCATACCAATGATCGTCTCTTTCAGATCGGCTGATGAGCAAGGCAATCACTAGCACGCAAAAATCAAAAATTTTGTATATGCCAATGATAAGCAGAGCAAGGGCTTTAAAGCACAATACGGCCATTTTATATAGCCCATAAAACATAAAGCCAAATAAGACCATGCCTAGCAAGTTGCCAACAAAACTGCTCTCTGAATCACAATCCATCTATTTACCCTAGCCAAAACTCATGCGCCCTGCTTTTAGCAAGCAATATGGCAACGAAACTAAGATAATACCTTAATCACACCCAATACTTTTATCACTTCATGCCACTTTTGTGTTGCAAAGCAACCCATGCTGGCTTTTCTCATCTTATTTATGCACCTCTATCGCCAGTTCATTATACGCTTTGCTGCGCCGTTTCAGCTTCGTTATTGCCCGCTAAAGGCGGCCATGGGCGATGCTGCTCGGAATCAACCCACTCGTTAACCCACATAGGAAGCTCAGTAAATGGATTAGATTGTTGTATGGCGTCTAATACTCGAATAGGACTGACAATACCTTGTTTGGAGGTGATACCTGCTCGAATTAATACCGAAGAAGTCGGTTCTCCTTTCACCCACATGGATTGCTCGACATACAGCCACTTATCATCGAAACCGACACATTGCGTGTGCATCGTGATTTTATTAAATAGATGTACCCGCTTCCTATAACGTACAGAACTGCCCGCAACCACCAGCGCCCATTGATGCCGAGCAAGTACTTTCATTAACCCACAACGAATACCAAGATTAGTCCTACCAAGATCGTATAGAGTCAGCACTCGACCATTATTTAGTTCATTGAATATGTCTAAATCCCAAGGGTGACAATAAAACTCAGTGGTGCTTTTGTCCGCTATGGTTAACGAGGGTTGCTTGTTGGCTTGCCAAGTCACTTTAGCAAGTCGGAACAATGGATACATGTTTGTCTCTCCCTAAACAATAACATGGAGAATCAAGTTGTAGATTCAATCGACACGAAGGTGGTCAGATGAGTGTAGCTATAAAGAGTGCAAACTACGAATTTGGGTGCAGAATTGTGCAAAAAGAAGGGTTATTTAAAACAAGAGTTATTAATACGGTTCTAGGTTGTTGATGGATAAAAGCCAAATCACTTCTATCAAGTAATTTGGCCGCTCAATCTAAATTCACCGAAAAATTCAGCACACAATAGAGAGTCACGCTGTACTTACACCAGTGATAAATGCGTATCTTGTCGTTTTAATGCTACCCAGCGTTCATACAGTGCACTCAACTGCAAAGAAGAGTCTTGCTCACTCATCACACTTAACACATTCTCAATCTTCAATTGTTTACCCACCTCATAGATTTTTTGAAAATCCGCGGGGCTAATTTGTGCCTCTCCATGATTTAACATCGCTAAACCTAACGGTTTACCACTAAATTCTGGAAAAATGCTGTCTAGCCTAAGGCATGCGTAAGTAATATGCGGATACTCTTTGAATTCGCGGTAGCGTTTTTCACCGTTATCGAGCAGTCGACTAATGTGTACGTACTCATCGCCAACATCAAAATCTAACGTTAATTTATCAATAAACGATAGTGCGGCATCTGTCGCATCCAGTCCTAGAGCTTCAAGTGCACCCAGTTGCCCTCGCCTACAAAGTATTTGTGCCACTTTGTTATCCACATTGCAGTGACGACAAATCAGCGCTAATAAAATAGGACGTTGGTATAAGAACTCAAGCGCCGTCGGCTCATTGGCGGCAAGCCATAACATTTGGTATTGATATTCAGGAAAAGGTTGGGTGATCTCAAGCAGTTTGGTAGGAATTTGCTCGCGCCAACCTGCGGTATCAAACTCTCGAAGGATATCAAAGCCCATACCTAAACCGCCCTCAAGCGGCGTAAGCGTGTCATCGACCACGCGAAAACCATCTAACTTATCCTCCCAAGACTTAATCAATAAATCGAAGTCAAAGCCAAACTTGATCATTGGGATACGTAGTGCACTCATAACTGTCTTCCCTGAATTTATAAATGAGACAGTTTGATGGTATACGTTGTGCTAAGAAAAGTAAGGTTTTGCAGAGATTTTCTGACAATTTAACGCGGTTATATACATTTCACAATTAAGTTTGCATTCGCTGATGCAAATCAAAAATAGCCCTATCGCAGACTGTGATGAAGCGATGACAGGGCTATATTCATAGTGTTGGTAAAAAAATAGATTAATTAAGACTCAGACCAGTTAAACTTACTATCGTCTATCCCTTCACTGGCTTCTTTCGCACGCTCTCTACGTTCAAGCTCTGCTGCGCGCGCGGCGTCAATTTCTTGCATGATAATGTCAATATCTGCCGCCGTTTCCACTTCCTGATATATGCCACTTAGCTCACTGTCAGGCTTTAGCTCGCCCTTTTCAAACAGTGACCAGATTTCTTTGGCGTATTCTGTCTGGGCAAGTTGCGGGGCAAACTGCGCATAATAATCACGAATGTTATTAATATCTCGAGTAAGCATCCATTCAGCGTTGTTATTGGCGGATGCGTCCACCGCTTGCGGTAAATCAATAATCACTGGCCCGTATTCATCAACCAGCACATTAAATTCGGATAAATCACCGTGAATCAAACCCGCGCATAGCATTTTCACCACGTAGCTCATCATCACTAGATGATCTTCAATGGCTTGCTCTTCTGACATCAACACATCATTTAAGCGAGGCGCAACATAGCCTTCATCGTCAGTGACCAGCTCCATCAGCAGTACGCCATCAAAGCAGCCAAAGGGCTGTGGCACTCTTACCCCAGCGGCCGCCAATTTATACAGCGCATCCACCTCGGCGTTTTGCCACACTTTTTCTTGTTGATCGCGACCAAATCCAGAGCCTTTCTCCATCGCTCTGGCGCGGCGGCTATTACGTACCTTACGACCTTCACGGTAGGCTGCCGCTTTCTTAAAACTGCGTTGGCTGATTTCCTTATACACTTTGGCACAACGGATCGTCTCACCACAGCGCACAATGTACACCGAAGCTTCTTTGCCACTCATCAGTTGGCTTTTAACCTCGTCGACCAGACCGTCGTCAACTAAAGGCTGTATTCTTTTAGGTATTTTCATGGCGCCTTTATACAGCAGTTATGTTACAGATGACATATTAACCGTCATATAAAGAAGTTATTGCCTGAAATTCCTCATCTAAGCTCAAGTTTAGCGATGCATTTACGCCGAAAACTCACTCTCAAGCGCACTCACTCCTAGCCCACTGCGTTTGGAAACTCTAATTTGCACTGGGATGCGCTCTTTCATCGCATCGACATGACTGATGACGCCAATCATTTTTCCAGAAGCGTTCAAATTATCGAGCGCGTCAAGCGCCATATCTAATGTTTGCGCATCTAACGTGCCAAAACCTTCATCTAAGAATAAAGAATCAATACTGGTTTTGTGACTGACTAAATCCGATAGCGCCAGTGCCAATGCCAGACTGACTAAAAAGCTCTCTCCGCCGGATAAGGTTTTAGTATCCCGCACGCTATCCCCTTGCCATGTATCGAGTACCTGTAGCGACAAGCCATCATCCGATTTCCGTTGCAATTCATAACGACCATAAAAACGAGAGAGATGCTTATTGGCTAGATACACCAAATTTTCTAAAGTCAGGCCTTGGGCAAATTTTCTAAATTTATCCCCTTTTGCAGAGCCCACGAGAGAATTAAGATGAGAAATATCACTGAACTCTTGCTCAAACGTCTCAATTTCAGCAACCAAATCTTTTAAACGTTCACGATTACTCTGATCGGTTACGCGTTGTTGAGACAGCTCCCCTTGTCTTTTCATCGTCTGCTCTATGCTTGCACTAAGCTCGGCCATACTTGCCTCAATATCCGCAATAGAACAATCGGTCAGTGGGTGATCCTCTAACGCCTTGCTCTGAGATGAAAATGTAGCCCATGTTTCATTGTCGCCACTGGCTTGTTCAAACTGGCGTTGATGTTCCAAGAAAGCCGTTGATGCGCTGTCGTACAGCGTTTTTGCATTTTCAAGAGCATGATTACTGCGTTCAATTTGCTCAACAAGCGCGTCTCTTTCCTGCTCAGACAGCAGCGCACTTTTAAACTCAGCAACCTCAGCAAAAGGACTTTGTTGCAACTGCTGATTCCAGACTTGCCCTCGATGTTTTACATCATTCGTTAACTGAGTATATTGAACGGTCATCGTATCGAGTTGACCAGCAAGCTTTGCCACCCTTGCCAATGCGTTGTCACGCGTAGCGCGCGCATCGTTGCAGGCAAGCTCACAACGTTCAACCTCAATACGCATTTTCTCAGATTCACCACTGCTGCACTTATCACCAAATACAGCGCGCCTTTGGTGCTGATCTTCATCAAGCTGTGATTGGATTTTTTGCAGCCGAGCATCTTCATTGCTCGCAGATAACGCACTAGCCTCTATTGATTCAAGTAGCGCACCCATTTGAGTTTGAAGATTAGCGTGCACCTGTTCAGCTTTGCGGGTGTCTTCAGAAGTCGTATTCCAGATGGCGAGATCACTTCGTTTTTGATCAAACCAGATATCAGCACGCTCAATTGAAAAATCAAAGCCAGCTCCTTGAATGTCATGCGTCAGTTGTTGCCCAGCCACAACAGCAGATTCATGCCACTGCTTAGCATCTTGAGTAGCCACTTGCCATTGACTCTCAATCAAAGCGATTGCATTTTGCTCAGCATCAAGGGTTCGCTTCACCTCGACTAAGGCATTTTGCTTAGCATGAAAAATCCGCTGTGCTTCATCTCTGGCTTTTTGTAATGCCAGCAACTGATTAAGCTGATTATTAATTGAGCTCTGTCGCGCTTGATTATCATCGATTAACTGCGTAACGGCTTGAGGCTCACCTAAGCTCAAAGATAAACCTAACTGATGCGTAAAGCTCTGCCACCTTTGCTCTAGTTCCGCGCATTTATGAGCCAAACGACGTTCTTGTTCTACGCTGTGTTGCAAGTGACTACTCAAGGTATTTAGCTGAGCTTCTTGCTGTTTATAGTCTTGATTCAGTGACGTAAAACGGGCTTGGGTCTGTGTCAAACGCTGACCTAACGCAAGCACATCATTGTCGAGGTTATCCGCAGTGCTTAACGCAGGATGATCAAGGGATCCACACAAAGGGCACGCTTCCCCCATATGTAGCTGGGCACGGTATTTTGCCAGCTCACTTTCTTGCGCTAATAGCTGATTAATATCAGCAATGCTTTGCTCACATAACGTTAATTCATGGCGAAGCTGTGACACTTGTTTCGTTTGTGCTTCAAGCGTTATGCGTTGCTTCTCAATCGCTTGAATCAACTGCTGACGTTCTGTTACGGTATCAGAATAAAGGCTATTACCTTGTTCGAGCTTTAGGTAATTTGGATGATGGTTTTGCAACGATTGTAACTTAGCCAGAAGTGACGATTCATCCCCTTGTTGCAATAATTCCATAAACTGTTGCTGGGCGGTATTGAGATCCTTTTGCAACACATCCAGTGCTTGCACTGTCTGTTGTTCATGTGCCTGTTTTTGACTGAGCGTCGCTAATTTATCAGTACGTTGCGCGCTCAACTGTTCAAGAAGTTGCGTGACTTGTCGTGCCTTTTGATGGGCTTCAACGCTCTGTTTATACCTCTGCTCCCACAGCGCCAGTGAACTTTGTAAAATCGCATCACCGGCGTGCGTTTTTAAATAGGCTTGGCCTTTTTCAAGCGACTGCTTTGCCTGCTCTCTCTCGCATTCAATGTTCACCTTTTTCGCATTAAGCTGCTTAAATGCGTTATTCGCTTGCTCGCTTTTCTGTTTCTGCTCAGCAAGGGCGGTATTTTGCTGTTGAATGCGCGTATCTAGAGGCACTACTTGTTGCTGAATCAATTGACGAAGCGTCGTTTGCGCCTGTCGTGTTTGCTGTAGTGCATGCTCAGCGGTTTGTACTGAAGTTTGCAGAGACTGCAACGCATCTTGTTGCAAGGCCAAGTGTGATTTTTGACTTTGTATTTGCTCAGCAATACGGGTTTGTTCAAGTTGCGCACTGTTCCACAACTCGTAGTCTGCACGCATTCGCTCCGCGGGTTGACTGCGTTGCAGTCTGCCCCGTTGAGGTTGCAGTTCTTGGTGCGCGACCGCCGCAACCTCTAACGCAGTTTGTTGCACTGTCACGTTTTGTTGCAGTTTATTGTGCTCAACACACCACTGCTGCTGCTTTTGATGCAGAGCCAATTGTTGTTGTTGCCTATCGCTTGTATCGGCAAGCTCTGCTAATTGCGCATCTAACGCTTGGCGAGCTTCTTCGGACAACAGCGCCACGCCATCAGCTCGGGCATTAAGCGTGTCCAGTGTGACTTTTGCTTGGCTGTAACTTTGGTGTACGCGTTCAGAGATCAAACCATACACCTCTGTGCCCGTTAACTCTTCAAGTAACTCGGCGCGCGCATTCGCATTGGCATTTAAAAAGGCGGCAAACTGCCCTTGTGACAGCATCATGGATTTGGTGAAACGGGCAAAGTCTAACCCTGTAATGCTATTTACCTGATCAAGCTTGGTCTTCACCTTATCCGCAATGATTGAGCCCGACGCCACCTCCGCTAACTCAACGGTGGCAGGTTGCAAATTACCATCGGCTTTATTGCGAGAGCGTCGCATGCTCCAGTGCGCACGATAAGCCTTGCCCTTAACCTCAAATTCAACTTCTGCACTGCAACTTGCACAGCCTCGCGTCATGATCTCATTGTTGCTAGTGGAGAGCTGACCAAGACGTGGCGTTTCATGATAAATAGCCAAACAAATCGCATCTAAAATGGTGGTTTTTCCTGCCCCTGTTGGGCCTGTAATCGCAAACAAACCGCTTTCGACAAAGGACTTAGAGGTAAAATCTATATGCCATTTACCTTTTAAAGAGTTCAAGTTTTCAAAGGTCAAACGCAGTATTTTCATTTGCTTTCCTGTTGCACTTCAAGGGCAATTTGTTGAAATTTGGTGGTAATACGCTTGGCGCGCGCTTGATCGTGTTCACCATCAAACTCTTCAATGGCTAAACGCTTTTCAAATACGTCCATTGGCGTCAATTCAGATAAGGTTTCGACACTCTGCTGTGACAATGTACGCTGTTTTTGAACGCGAGAACGGCGCAATTGCAGCACTTCAATATTACGATCACCAATCAATTTTTGAATGGCTTGCTGCAAGTCACTCAAATAATCTTGCACTTCCACTTCAATCGACAGCCACACGCTTTGCTCGTCAGGAACAACCAGTTGATTAATTTGTTGCTCTAGGCTCAGAAGATCCCCTTTTAAGCTATACATAGGCTGAAAACTGGGGATTGGTTTGCTTTCTATCTGGACTAGAGTGTCTAAGGTAAACTCTACCAGCATCACTTTTTTTATTGACTTTAGCTCGTCAAAGCTAAGGAAAATAGGTGAACCGCTGTATCGGATATGTTCGGTCTTTGCTACTTTTTGCGGTCGATGAATGTGCCCTAGTGCAATGTAATCAGCAGGAGGAAATCCATCAGCTGCAAAGCCGTCAAGGGAACCAATATAAATATCACGTACAGACTCTGATTGGCTCACGCCTAACGCAGTCAAGTGCCCAGTTGCAATGATAGGCACTTGCGCGCCTAGCAACTGACGATGCTCAAGCGCTTGTTGATATAAATGGGCGTAATGCACTTTAATGGCTTCACCTAGCGCTTTTTGTTTTTCCGCGCCAGATTCTCCCGCCACACTTTTCAATACATCTCTGGGGCGAATAAAAGGAACCGCACAAATGATGGCGCCCGTTTCGCCTTGCGCGTTTTGCACCTCTAATACCGTGCCTTCTTCACTGGCGCTGGCCACTACTTGAGTGTGCAGTTGCTTTAGTAACTGCTTGGATTCATTGAGCATTGCCACAGAATCATGATTGCCCCCTAACACCACGAGCTGACAATTCAAATGATGCATCTCTACCACAAAACGGTTATACAATTCACGGGCATAACTAGGAGGAGTGCCGGTATCAAAGATATCACCGGCGATGATCACGCAGTCTACTTTTTCTGAGGCGACGGTATCTAATAGCCAATCAATAAACTGCTGATGTTCATAAAGACGGGTTTTATTGAAGAAATTTTGGCCAAGGTGCCAATCTGAAGTGTGCAGTATTTTCATTAAGACCAACGAATAAGAGTGGTTTAGGTGCAATGTATGAGATTGAATGGTCACAGTATCTGCTATCACAGGATACTGAAGACTATAGATAATAAATGACCCTGTGTAGCTTCTCAATCCTTTCTTAAGACAACATTGAGAAGCATAAAGACAAAAAAAGCCCCCAAATACCGAAGTATTTGGGGGCGATAGATAACGTGTAATTTACGGTACTATTTACAACTTTGCGATTACTTAAATTTGTAACCAACATCAAGCATAAATTGGTCTGCTTTTAAGTCACCAGAGAATTGCTCTGAATAACCCAAGTTAGTCACAACGTGTTGACCGAATTGAGTTTCTAGACCTAATGCTGCAATCACACCGTTGTCGTGGCCTTTACGACCATCAACTTCTAATGTGTCCCATGCCCAACCCGCGGTTAAGTATGGTTTGATGCTGATGCTTTGAGTCGCTTGGAATGGATAGTCAACACCAATGTTTGCTTGAGTGCGTTCTAAATCATATTTAGAAAATGAGATAATATGATTTGGTCCAGTTACCGCCGGATCTTCATCATCACTTGATGTGTGTGACCAACGAAAATCGGTGAACAAGTAATCTTTTAATGACGGTACTAGGTAGCCACGAGAGTAAATTGTGTAACCGTTTAACGTTTTACCATCGACGTTACTGTCACTCGCATAACCTGCACCAAGAGTAATACCAGAGAAAAATCCGGCATCATCATTACTTGTTGTCGTGTTGGCTTCGTCTGCGCTTGCATAACCCGCTACTAATGCAACGCCTAAAATTGCCCACTTGAAATTTTTCATTGTGAATTCTCCTTCAACTTGAATGCAAAAAGTATACGACCGGAATCACACTTAAAAAGCGAACAGTGATATTTAGCCAGTTCCACTTTTATGCTTCATGAAGATAAAAAGAACACTTTTGGACATACAAGCCTAAATAAAGACACCCCCACTTTTAATCAAGCGCAAAATAAGCACGCATATACTCAAACAATGGTTTCAATATTGACACAAAGCCAGAAGCTTCAAGCCTTTTTACCTGACGATACCGAACACTGTACCTGCTATTCTGCTTTCTATATAAGCAAAAATAGCCGTTGCTATTCACCTTTATTCAAGGGGTTTACGCATCGAATGCAAAATATAGGACGCATTTGAACTCTTCTTTCTGAGACCCTTCACGCAAATCAACATCGATTTATGCATTTTAAAAGTGGAACTCCCAAGAGAAGACTCTTCCTCTTTTTGTCTGTGAGTGTTTCATATAGTGAATTCATCGATAGAGCATATTTTAGGAATACTATGAAAAAGTTAACGTTAGGTCTACTGGTTGCAAGCAGCCTATTTGGTTGTGCCTCTACAGCAATTATGGTTAAGTCAGACGCTGTTAGCGCTCAACCTGTTCTTCCTGTAACAGTTGACGGTAAATTTGGTGGTTTTGGTGACGAAGGCTCTTTTAAAGTTGCTGAGCTATATAATGGCCGTTTTACTCGTGATTCTAACAAATCAAGCTACTTTGGTGTTATGGGTTCTACCCAAGGCAGCATGATGGCTGAGCTAGATAGTAAAGATGGCAAACACTGGAAACTTCAATGTTCTGGTAAAGAATCTAACCTAAGTCTTGCAAGCCTAGGCTTATCTTCAAAAGCTAAACCATTCAAATGTGACATCACAGAAGATGGTCAATCTGTTGGTACTTATGAAATCACCGCAGAACACTCTCTAATGGGTGCCAGTAAAGAAAGCGGTTTTGTTAGCGTAAACGGCGTTAAAATCCAACTTGCAGCAGTGAAGAAAGCACAAGGTTCTGCATTTGAAACAGGTCAACCTCTAGGTTACAGCTTTACTATTGACGGTAAAGAAGTGGCAGCAACACAGACCAATGGTTCAATCAGCATTCAAATGCTTCCTGAGCTAACTGACAGCCAACGTGATACCGTTGTTGTGGGTAGTATTGCCAGCGCATTAAGCTGGAGACCAGAGAACAGAGAAGACGACTAATCTTTGTAACCTGCAAATAAACCTTCCAAGGCAATGCCTTAGGTGTTGATCCTTAAAATAGATGAACTATTGTATTAGTAGTTCATCTATTTGTTCATCTTAAGTTAGGCATAATGACCGAAAAGACCAGCAGCACCATTCACCTCAATCGTCTTAAACAACTGGACCGATTTTTCGGTACAGAAGCTACAGTGGTTGATAGCCAAACGTTAGCTCAGGTCATGTCATGTTCAACGCGAAATGTCGCGAAAACCATGAAGAATCTGCGCGATCTAGATTGGATAGATTGGACTCCTGGACGCGGACGCGGCATCAAAACTCAACTGCAAGTCAAACGCTCTTTTCACGAAGTACTCTGTGACGTGATAAAAGATTACGTTGCTAAAGGAGAGCTTAATGAAGCCTCTCGTTATGCCGATATTTTTCAATATCAAACCGTATTTAAACAGCACCTTCCCGATTGGATAGCAGAGCTATCAAACGGTGGCGAACGCTCTGACGAACTTGTCTCATTGGTTCCGTACACCCTGCCCCTTTGTCATCCTATGTACATGCAAGACCGAAATGCCGGTATGTATGTCACGGTATTGTTTGATACGTTAATTAGATTCAACGAGGCGACGAAAAAATTCGAGCCTCATCTTGCGCACCAATACTACCAAGAAGATCTTACTTACTATTTCCGTATTCGGCCTGATGTGTATTTTCATAATGGCGTATTATTGACCCCAGAGCATGTTAAAGACTCCTTACTTGCGCATAGCGATGATTCGATCATTGCCAATGATCTTTACCGATGCGTAAAAAGCATTGATGTCGATAAACAATGGGTATCTATTACCCTACATTACGATGACCCTATCTTTTTACATGCTTTAGCGGATATTCATGCGGCGATATTTCTAGATAACCCAAGTGAACCTGAATACCCTTATGGTACGGGTCCTTATTATTGGGGAAACCGCAAGACGGATCATTGGAGCTTGCAAAAAAACACCCAATATTTCGCTCAGCACGGCATATTAAGAAAAGCCGATTTTTGGCATGTCATCAGAACAAATAAGACTTCTATTGGCCACTTGTTCGAATATGAAGAACTGGACACTAAGTCTCAAGCAAGAGACGGTATTCACACCTCTCAACTGGGCACTAAGAGCTTATGCTTAAGCCACAGGCTCGATAACACCAGTCGCAATGCCATCGCGCGAGTTTGTCGTCAAATTTTACTCAGTCACTACCAAGAAACGCATCATCTGTGCAGTCATCTATTTCAACCCAGTGACATGCCCTTATCGCTGACCGACAATGACTCTGAACTCAAAGTAGCACTGCCTCATTCCATAAAAATTTTGGCAAATCATCATCAAGATTTACATCATATGTGGCATCGTTTTAGCGAGCTTGGGGTGCAAATTGAATACGTGGAAGAGCTGAGTAAAGCCGAGCTGTGGATCAATGATTTCCTCGTGGGACAAGATTCAATATTGGATCACTATTACTGGATGCTGTTAAGTGAACCTGCGGTGAATCTCTTGACGCCATTTAAGCGACAACAATGGCAGTCAGAAGTGCAAAAAAGTAACAATATTCAAGACATATTAGCCCAACTAGAACGTCGGTATTTAGAGCAAAATAGAATTGTACCCCTTTGGCGAAAATCTATTTCGTTTCAAAGCCATCAGAGCCTTAGAGGTACTGAGGTCAACGGTTTGGGCTTTATGAACCTCTCTACCATTTGGTTTGACAACAGAATGATATAACGCACTATTCTTAAGTTAAGCTCTCTCACTAAAGGATGACTTTAATGACACAACATCTGCAAGATCAATGTAACTTGTTTCTTTATGGGCATCATGAACCAACCCCTGCCGAAACCTATGCTCAAATGGCGAAATGGTGTGAAGAAAATGACATTCATCACGATGTGTATGGTTCAGGGGAGCTGATTCAAAGCTTCGAGGAGAAAGTCGCTAAGCTATTGGGTTATGAAGCGGGCTTATTTGTCATCACAGGTACCATGGCGCAAGTCACCGCGCTGGATCTGGCCTGCCGCAATAAACGAAACCCATTAGTCGCGATGCACGAAAGTAGCCACATAGTGCGCCACGAAAACCAAAACTATCAGTTACAGCAACGCTTTACCGTCGCCACATTAGGAAATCGATACCAACCTTGGACCGTTGACGATCTTAAAAACTGTCCTGACGAACTCGCCGCTGTGTTGTATGAATTACCAATGCGAGAAATTGGCGGACAATTGCTGCCTTGGGCAGAGCTAGAAAAGATAAAATCCCATTGCCAAGATCATAATATTCACCTACACATGGACGGTGCAAGATTATGGGAATCAGCGGCCTACTACCAAAAGCCTTACCATGAAATCAGCGCTGGATTTGATAGCGCGTATGTCTCTTTATATAAAGGGCTTGGCGGTCTAGGCGGCGCGGTATTGTTGGGAGAAGACGCCTTTATAAAACGCGCAAAACGTTGGATGCAGCGACAAGGGGGCAATGTGGTTCACCGAAGCCCTTATATTGTTTCAGCAGCGATGCAGTTTGATCAAAGGTTGGCACAAATGCCAGCGTTATTTGAACGTACTAAACAGTTGTATGCGTTAATATCTCAATACCCTAAGTTTGCCATTACTCCCACGCAGCCACAGGCTAATATGCTGCATTTAATTTTGCCTTTTGATCATAAAACGGCCCTAGAAGTCAGAGATCAACTGGCTAGCGAACACAAAGTGTGGCTCGGCTTTCCTCAAGTGACCGGAAACCCAAATCAATCGGTAGTTGAAATTTACGTAGGCGATACCCTACTCAACCTTGATGACGACCGTTTCATTGAGATATTAGATTGGTTAAATAATAAAGCACACTAAGCACTAAAAAGCCGCTCTTAAAATGAATAGAGCGGCTTTTTATCTCACTTATTCAGTCTTCTTGCTGACATAACACTCGCTAGAACGGAATATCATCGTAGTCATCAGGAGTTGGCGTAAACTGCCCTGGCTGATTAGACGTATTTTGCTGAGATTGATCTTGATATTGAGGTTGCGATGGTTGCGTTTGTTGACGAGCACCCAGCATTTGCATCGTGCCGTTAAAGCCTTGCACAACCACTTCTGTTGTATACCGTTCTTGACCCGACTTATCCTGCCACTTACGTGTTTGCAATTGACCTTCAATGTATACTTGCGAGCCTTTTTTAAGGTAATTTCCCGCAATTTCAGCCAATTTCCCCATCACTGAAACACGGTGCCATTCCGTTTTTTCACGTTGCTGACCCGTCGCTTTGTCTTGCCATGTTTCCGAAGTCGCCACTGTGAAATTCGCTACCGCATTGCCATTGGAGAAATGTCTTAGCTCAGGATCAGTACCTAGGTTACCTAAAATAATGACTTTATTAATGCCGCGTGATGCCATTGTTTATTCCTCAATCATTGGATTTTGGCGATGCTCTATCACCGTAAATTCGGAGCTTGTTGCTGGATACTCTAGCTCCAAATTGGCCTTTTCGACCAACTCTGGAGGTAACTCTCGAGTGACGGCAACGCCCAGCTCTTTAAACTCTGAAGCTTGTTTGATTAAATTCCCTTTCCCAGTATGCAGCTGTCCCAATGCTCTATCATAAGTTTCTTTGGCTTTGTCCAGCTGCTTCCCAACACCTTCCATAGAGTTTAAGAAAGTATTGAGTTTGGTATAGAACTTTTCAGCGCGATTGGCTAATTCAGCCGTGTGTTTATTTTGCTCTTCAAATCGCCACAATTGACGAACAATATTTAAACTGGTTAACAATGTCGTTGGAGTAGCAACTAATATGTTCTTCTCTAATGCCGACTGAAATAGATTAGGATCGGCCTTAAGCGCTTCAACGTAGGCCGATTCTATGGGAATAAACATCACCACAACTTCCGGTGAGTTAATGCCCGGTAGCTTGCTGTACTCCTTAGCCGATAACTCATTGATGCGATCGCGTACCGCACTCGCGTGTTCACGCAACGCCACCTCTCGCTCAGCAGCCTGTTCCGAATTGACGTATCTTGTGTAAGCATTCAATGACGTTTTTGCATCAATGACTAAATGCTTCTTCTGCGGAAGGTAAACAATCGCATCCGGTCTAAAGCGGCCTTCTTCGCTGTCTATACTTACTTCTCGTTTGTAATCGGTGCCCAATCTCAGCCCAGAGTTGTCCAGCACATTCTCCAGCATCAACTCGCCCCAATTGCCCTGCACTTTCTTTTCGCCTTTTAAGGCGGTGGTCAGTTTATCGGCTTGATCGGTGATTTCACGATTCAGCTTTTGCAGGTTTTGCAACTCAGTGCGCAACTGAACACGTTGCTCACTCTCTTTACTGTGAATATCTTCAACTTTGTTTTTAAAGCCTCTCAGCTCTTGATGAATAGGGTTTAAAATGGAGCTCATGCTTTCTGTATTCAGCTCTTTAAAAGCCTTACCTTTACGCTCTAAGATTTCATTGGCTAAACGTTCAAACTCTTTGCTCAGCTCTTGTTTATTCTCTTTTAGCAGGGCTATTTGTGCTTTGAAGTGCTCCTCTTTGGTATCCATTTCAGTATGCAATTCGCCAATCTTCCTTGTGGCTAAGGAGTATTTATCATTAAGCTCTTTGAGTTCGTTATCTAATACTAAGGTACGTTCATTGTGTGCCAGCAACTGTTCTTGCTTGGCTTTTAAACTGGCACTGACTGAGCTTTGTGCAACTTGTGCTTGTCCAAGAGCTTCCGTTGCTTGACGAAGCCTATGCTCATTTTCGGTCGACTGTTTACGATAAGCGTGTTCTGAAACGCGCAATGCTTGCATCTCTGAGCCAAGTTGTGCGCAGCGCACTTCTAAATCACCAATATCTTCCTGCGCTTGTTCTAGTTTTTGCTGATAGCTTTGTGCAAACTCAGTTTGATTCGCCAATTCAGCATTGGCCAGTTCAAGCTCTAGTTTCAGCTGAGCTTGGGCGCGATTTGCTGCCCAATACGATACCACTGAGGCAATCACTAATACTAAGCCAAATATCACATACGTTAAGGTCATGGTTTTTCCTTGAATCAAAGAGCTATGCAGAGCATGGCGGAATACTGGGGACTATTATGCCTGACATAGAGACAAAAAGTGTCTCTTAATATACAATTATTGTCTTTCGTTGATGAATCAGGTACTCACAGTGTCGAAAACATTTGAGCGTTATCAGTTGGTATTGCAAAACATTCCTTGCCATCCCGCCTATGTCACCAGTTTAGAGCTTAAACAAATGCTCCTCTCACACGAATTGCTCGATTCGTCCCTTGATGACAAAAGCCAAATGAAAACCGTGCAAAGAGTCATCACGAAAGTGGCTTCTGATTACTATTCAATTGAGATCAATACCGATACTCGCCCTCATCAAATTAAGATTGCCCAAGGTCATCCCCATCCAATCAACCCTTCTGCAATGAGTAGCGTGCTATCACTGAAAATTATTGAACATGAAGTGTTGCAGATGCTCCCCCCAACGATGCGCAAAGAAGTGGCGAACCTTATCAGTACCAGCAATGCCGAATTGGATAAAAGAACCGAGCTGTGGAAGGAGCGCTTTACCTATTCTCCGATAGAGTTTCAGCTCACTTCTCCTCAGTTTGAAGAGTCCATTATTGAGGACATTGAACAGGCCATTGTCGACAAGCGTAGCCTACATCTTAGCTACCAAAAACGCGGAGATTCCTACACTCAAGAATATAGCGTCGAACCTGTCGGGATCGTACTGCATGGCCGTAGTTTTTATCTGATTGCAGTCAAAGAAAACACCGACCAATATCGAACCTTTGCGATTCATAGGATCAAACGACTAAAGCTCGGCTTTAGCCTACAAAATGCGCACAAATCCTTTAACGCAAAACAGTATATTCAGCGAAACGTACCACACTTTTCCGGTGGTGAGTTTATTGAAATCGTACTCAATATTGACAATTATGAGGGCTTGCACTTAATAGAAGAAAGCAAGCTCTCTGCCTGCCAAGAAATCATCTATAAAGATAAAAACATCACCACCATCAAAGCCAAAGTGCGCGACAGCCTAGGTTTTGAATGGTGGTTAATGAAAAACGCCAACTTAATTGAAGTGCTATCACCGCCACATATTCGCGATAAAGTGATCGATAATTTACACAGCGCATTGGCTAAGTATCAAAAAAGTGAGTAAGTATTCTCACCCTCTAACTAAAGCGTGCGCGAAACTCTCTAGGCGTAAGCCCCATCGTTTTGATAAACACTTTACGGCACGCACTGCTATCTTCATAACCCACTTGATTGGCAATCCAATCAAAAGAGAACTGAGTACTTTCCAAAAAATCACAGGCCTTTTGCACCCTAAGTCGCTGTAAATATTGATTGGGATTGTATCCCGTGGCCTTGAGAAATCGCCTTTGCAACGTGCGTTCAGTGAGATTGGCTTGTTCAGCAAGCCACTTAACCGACAATGATTCAGCAAAACGCACATTCATTGCCTGCTGAATAGCAATGATCGCCGTATCATTGTGTAAGAGTGATGGATTAAATTGTTGATAAAATCGTTGTTCTCGGGGGGCTGTATCCACTACCAATCTTTTCCCTAATTGGCGCATCACACTCACTGAGGTGTATTTGGTCACTAATTCAAAACCAAGATCAAGCCATGACATCATGCCACCTGCACTGATCACATCACCATGGTCGATAAGGATCTGATGAGTATCTAAAGAAATATCAGGAAACTGCTGATAAAACAATTCCGATAATCCCCAGTGAGTCGTTACGCTTCGATTCGATAAGGTATCGGTTGCAGCCAGAATAAACGCTCCTGCGCAGGCTGAGGCCAAAACACCACCTTGACTATGCTGCTTTTTAAGCCAATCAATCAGCTCGATATCAGGACTTATGTAACCTTCACTATGCAAGCTAGGAGGAAGCACAATCACAGAAAAACGTTGCGTTGGTAGAGAATGACTATTAAAAATAACCGCGTCAAACTCCACGCTAAGTGCTTGCTCTGCACAAATGCTGTTTGCCATTTGCAACATTTATTGTAAACCGTAAATCGCCGATTGCAGAGCGTTTGGGTAATGACAGATGCCTATCAAGATCCGTTTCATAAGCAAACCTCTTTAAAGTGTCGTTTTCGACATGATTTATGTCATTTTAGACTGTTATATGCGCACTGCAACACATCTATAATCTCTCTCATAGCAAAACAACAATAGATTTAATGGAGAATTGATGTGAGCCAAAAAGCACTGTTAGTTATCGACTTACAAAATGATTACTTCGCGGAGGGAAAATTCCCTCTTTGGAATACCGAGCAAACCCTTAGCAACATAAAAGCCGCCATTAACAACGCCAATGCCCGTAATATCCCAGTCATCCATATTCAGCATATTGCCGATCCAGCAATGGGGATTGCACCTTTTTTTAATCAAGGCAGTCATGGGGCTGAGATTCATCATGAAATCATGGCATTAGCACCAAACTCAGCGGTGGTAATCAAGTCTTTTGCTGATGGTTTTGAAAAGACCACCCTTGAAGAAACACTGCAAAAGTTCGCGGTTGATGAACTCTTGATCTGTGGCATGATGACGCAAAACTGTGTCACGCATACTGCGATTTCAAAAGCTGCAGAGAAATACAAAGTCTCAATCCTAATGGACTGCACCACTACCGTGAATGAAATGATTCACAATATTGCATTACATGCCGTATCTACGCGTGTGCCATTAATCCTCAGCGAACAAGCATTCAAATCACGGCCATTGATGGAATAGCAGACGTTTTATACCAATCAC
>NZ_BATM01000018.1 GCF_000467185.1 Vibrio ezurae NBRC 102218 | reverse complement strand
TAGTACGATTGGTATTACTGCGCCAACAAGGTTGGCCAGTGACCATCCGCTTTAGCAATATTATTCGGCACATCTTTCACCCATTTTGCCTGAACAGATTGGTTGTAATTAAGGTAAAGCTTGCCTTCATAAATAGACCAAGCCTGTGGATCGATCTTCGCGGTATAGCCATTACTCACCGCCCATGCACAATATCCCCCATATTGCGGAGCATATTTTTCAGGATTTGCTACAAACAAGTTTCGGTTTTCTTCGGACGAGAAATACCAAGTCGCATCCTTCCATTCATATTGATACTGCTTATCCCCTTTTTGCGCCTTTTGCATCGTAAAATATGCCACGGGATCATAGCCTTTAATCGCTTTCCCAAGAAAATCACTGTACACCGCATCCAATGCAAATACTGATCTGGCAAAAAATAACAGGCCGATTGCGATCAACATGCTAATTCGAGTTGTGGCTTTCTTCTTCATGGCTGTGCCTCCTTGGCTGTTTGTCTCTTATATAATAGACACGATTTATCAGAAGAAAATTTCAGCGCAATTTTTAGTGTAGTTTTCAAAGATACTTAGGTAAGTGATTGATTTATTTTATGTACATAGTGCAATCTATTGTTAAGACGCATCATCATAAAGACGGCGAACAACATAACACCAGCGGCAACGAAGAAACCGAGTTGCGTGATACCAAAATGACTTAAAAATGCGATGCCCACATAGCTGATGCTTTGCGCTAATGTCGCAAACATCTGCAACCCGCCATCGGCTCGGCCACGTTGATCGATGCGGATACTATGATGCATCCAATTAGTTCGAGCAATTCGATTTAAAGCGTTAAAGGTGCCAAATAAAAACGTGAAGACCAATATAAAATGCGGCGATGGTGACAGACTCATTCCCACCAGCATTATCGCGGCAAGCCCCATAGAACCAATCATAATCAGTTGGTGAGAGCCTAAGCCTAATAAACGACTGACCAATAACCCCGTCATTAATGAACCCGTGCCAAAGGCAATGTTATAGCCGGCAAACCAATCACCAGAGATACCCATTTCGGAAAACCAAATCGGAACCAACTTAGTTAAAAAAGTTAAGATTGGATAGCTCAGTGCCGACAGCATCAAGAACACATAGAAGTGCGGCCTTTGAGTGTATATCTCGCGACTCTCTTTCATCTGCGCGACAAAAGATACTACCCTTGATTGACGTAATTGTCGGCGATACGGCGTCAATATATAACTGACCGTTGCGATGGCTGAAGCGCTAGCTGCAAAACAGGCAAACTCATACATGCCCCACCTTTCTAGTAACAGCACGCCTAATGCTCCTGCGCCTAACGTAGCGCCTTGCATTATCACTTCTTGCTTCCCTGAAAGCGCCGCATATTCATGCTGTTCAAAATTCTCTTGGGTAAAGGCGTTATTTGCCGTCCACGCTAAGTTACTGGATGTCCAAAATACTATCTGCGCAATGGCTAACAACCACAGAGATTCATAGCCCAATCCATAAACCAGCGCGACTAAAAGTGCCGTGCACGTTTGCAACATTTGCACCCATATCAACAAGTGTTTCCTTGAGGTTCGATCTATCAAGGTTGAAAAAATGGGAGTCAGACAAAAAGAAAGTGCGGTACATGTCAGCGCTAACATCGCCACAAATACCCCCATGTTTGGAGTAGATAGCATGATCCAAGGGAGCGCCATCATAAATAAACCGGATGAAATGCCATCAAAGAGCTTTCCTGTTAGATAAGGGCGTGCACGATTTTTTACGGTCAATTCCATACTTATATTCCATTTATTGCTTATTTGATGCTAGGTTAATACCTCAAGTTAACTTGAGGTAAAGTGCTTTCTCATTTAATTATGCAAAAGGGCGAAACGGATACGGGGATAATTTATGGAAATGACCATTGGTGAGGTAGCAAAAAGAACCGGGGTTAAGGTCTCGACTCTACATTTTTATGAACAAAAAGCGCTTATCTATAGTTGGCGAAATCAGGGCAATCAAAGACGTTATCATCGCAGCGTAATACGCAGAATCGCGGTGATAAAAGCGGCACAAATGGTTGGGCTGACCTTAGATGAGATTGCAACGTCACTGGCAGACTTACCCAAACATCAAGCGCCTAATCGCCAGCACTGGGAGCAAATGGCGTTAAATTGGAACGCCATGCTCGAACATCGTATTGAGCAGTTAAAAGCACTGCAAAACGATCTCGGTGGCTGTATTGGTTGCGGTTGTTTATCTATGGAATCGTGCGCGATTTATAACCCGTAAGACATTCGAGCGAAGCAATTTGCTGACAAAACCATGCTCACTCACCCTGAAGAATGGTCAAATGAAATCGACTGAATAGCGACAACTCAATATGACGGTTACTCCCATAAAAATACCCAGCCAATAGACTGGGTATTGGAATTACAAATACTACTGACAATTATTTAGGGACATACACTAAACGCCCGTCATCAAGTCGGTAGGTTTGTCCTGCAATTGTGCCTGCACCTTCTCCAATCTCATCGCTACTTTCATAACGGGTGAGAGTTTCTCCGTCTTTAACGGTAATGCGCATGTCTTTTTTTCCCGGATTTTCCACCAAGATGCTGTTGTCGGGCAATTGCGCGCCAGTAACGTTTAACATCATTAGAAACGCCATCACGACTGCAAATAAGTCGACCATATTAATGATGGATAAAATAGGATCGTCCGCTTCTTCTGCTTCTAAGAATCTCATTTTATTTCACCTCAATACGGACCATGTCTTGTAACAGCCAACGGCGACGTACCGTCATAATGCTAAAAGTGACACTTGCCGCAATCAGAGCAAGAATTGAAGCAGAAAACGCCACGATCATTTCCTCAGCAACACGTTCGATGTTCCCCTCACCCATAGCAACCAATGCTGGGCCAATAGCGATCATGGTGGTTACCAGACCCAACATTGGGCCAGAGCGACTAATAAGACGTAAAGGCTCCAGCTCTTTAATCACGCGAAGCTCAAGGTGTCCACTGGTGTAGTTTTGGGTTTGCTGTGCGTAGCGCACCAAGCTTGAGTCAAACGACTTAGAGCGTCGTTGCACAGACTCCATCAAAAAACGTCCTAAGCTGTATAAGGAATACAGCACAATCAGTAAGATCAGCACCATAATCGGTTGCATAAACAGTGTTGAAAATTGATATACAAGGGTTTCTATTTGGTTCATTCGATTAGTCTCTTAATTGTCTGTATTGGCTCAATGCCCCAAAGGCAACGCACGCTAGGGAAAACAGGATCAATAGCAATAATTTGCTCTCTTCTAGGCTAGGCAGTTCAGCATTTTCCACTTCACTCATGACCTGGCCTGATATCATCGGCGACTGAGCCATATCGCTGGCACTTCCTGTCATACCGAAGCCTTGCGTGAGTTCATTAATGTACTCTTGGGTAACCTCATGCGCTTGGTGATGTTCCACCATAGGCTTGAGCGCTTCATGGCGTTCAATCAGTGAACGAAGTCTTTCATCAGACGCTTGCCAATACTCTTTACGAACCGCCTCTAACATTCTTTCAATGATTTGCATCTGTGCGGCCGGTTGGTTTTGTTCAAACCACTCATTGAGATCAAGTTGGTACTTGTCATCAATCAGCACTTCACTCAAACGCTCCCATTGATCGTCTCGAATTGTTTCTGGCGCAGTCACCTGCCAACCAAAAATATTATTGGTGACGTCGAGCATATTTATCGCGCCTGAATAGCCTTCTTTTTGCATCGCTTTGAGCCAAGTAGGGTTCATGTAGCGCGAATTTAGCTCTTCGGCTAAGAATCGGCTCACAGAAACCGTACGACCTTCTGCTTGACGTAAGTCACTGATATACAATGAAGGTGACTGACCTGAAACACTGCGGATGGCGCTAGAAAGCCCGCCTAGATATTCAAAAGGATGATCCGTTGATAATACGCCGTGTAAGCGACTGGTACGGGTCATGATGGCGGTATCCACATTGCTAAGCTGTGAGGCGAACAAGTTGATATCTTGCTGTTTCTCACCCCATAAACCGCCGCCATACGCGTATTGCAAACGAGTGACAAACTGCTGACCAAGCTCATCGTCGTTGTCCCATGTTTGCGACTGCACCGCTTTGTGATTGACACCCGAGCCATAATCACCGGGCGCATTACTAAAGATGCGGATCGCCGATAGGCGCTGTGCATCCAACTGGCTATACCCTTTTGCTCGCAATTCATCGGCGACAGAATGGCTGTTTTGCGCAATGGCATTGTCATCATCAAGCGCAGCAATCTCTGCAATCACTGCGGACAGCTTTTGCATAAATCCATCAAACTGATCTCGGTAAACAGACGTAGCTTGAATGACCACATCAATACGTTCACGATCAAGCTCAGCGCTAGGAATCACTTGTAACTGCTTGAGGTTACCACCTCGGTCCCAAACCGGTTTCACGCCAAGCGCTCGCAGTACTTGCGCTTCAAGCATACCGAAGTGACGCTGAGTCTCACCGGCCCACAAAGAGAAAGCGATCTTTTGCGGATTCTCACCGTTTTCTGCTTTATGTGCGTCTAACAGCTTTTGAAACTCTTTTTCAGAAGCGGCATACGCTGCGGGGCTAGGCACTTTGGCTGGATCAAATCCATACAAGTTTGTGCCACTGGTCGAACTTGGATTGCGAATAGGATCGCCTCCAGAACCGGCGGTAATATAGTGGCCGCTTAACGCTGATAGCAGCGAGTCTAGCTCACCATTGTTGGCAAGGCGTTGATAACGTTGCTTTACCAAATCCGCATAGTCTTGCATCTTCTGTGACGCATTGCTGTCCATCGTGTCATGGTTAATAGCATCATGATTAATAACATCGGCAATCCACTGCGCGGGAGCGGTAGATTCTAGCCTTGATAAATCACCGTCAAATTGTTGCCAATAAGCAGTGGCTGACGGTTCAAATTGCTCAACAAACTCATCACCCAGTTGTAATAGCAAAGTGTAAATGACTTCTTGTTCCGATTTTTGCGTGCCAAAGCTATGCAGACCCAGTGGCACCACTTCCGCGGCTAGTCGAGCAAAATGCGACTCTAATGCACTGGTTGCTTCTTCAAAGTGACTGTGAATACGCTCATCCGTTAACTCCATATCAGCGGCAATACCCAAGGTCAGTATTTGTTCAGTGATTTGTTGCTGTAATTTGTCTTTTACCGCACCTTCTGGCGAGCCTAAGTAATCACCTAACAGGGTATTGAGCGCTACATAATCGCCATACAAACCTGCTGGACCAAACGAGGGAGTTTGGTGACTGATAATGGTGGCACGTCCACGTCGTTTAGCCTGTAAGGCTTCAGCGATATTGTCTTGGATGTAAGGATAAATCACCGGAATCGCGCCAAGGGTCATGTAAGGAAAGTCACTTTCCGCTAACCCGCGAGCTTTACCCGGCGTCCACTCTTGCGAGCCGTGTGTGCCCAGATGAATTAGCGCATCAAGTTGATGACTGCGTTGCTGCTGTTGTAACCACAAGTACACCGCTAAATACAGATGACCCGGCGGCTCTTTGGTGTTGTGAATGGCATGACCTACTGTACCTGCGCGTGGTGGCTGAGGCAGCACCCACAAATGCCCGTATTGTTTGGCGGGAAAAACAAAACGTTGCTCACCATCAATCATTCGCAATGCACTGTGGTTTTCTGGCGTCCCCCACCATTTCACAATAAACTGCTGCTGCGTACGTGGTAAAGAGTGAAACCATTGCTGATAAGTTTTTAAACTGAGGCTGACGGCATAGCCTTTTTCTAACAGATCGACTGTTGTGTCGGGCTGATAGTAACCCGACAACAGCTGTTTCGCATCGTCAATGGTTTGTTGCTCAGCCAGTTCATCAATCTGATAACCTTGCTCTTTTAACGCAGCAGAAATACGTTGAATACTGCTTGGGATATTCAAGTTTGAAGCAGAAATATTTTCCGCACCTGCTGGTGCGTTCCAATACATCAACGCTACGGTTTTCTGTTCATTAGGCTGGGTTTGTAATTGATACAAAGCTTTTACTTTGTCAAACAACAAGTTCATCTGACCAATCAGTACCTGCTTTTTCCCATCACTGCCTGCCGAGATCACCAAAGGGTCAGTCAGTCCCCATGCTTCTGTTGTCGATAGCATTACAGAGGCTATCCCTGCATCTACGCCCACATCACTGTCTAGCCAATCCAATGCATCGCCATTTCGATAATGCAAGGTTTGGATGACCGGTACGCCAAGTGTCGACATCTCCTCAATGCGCGCTTTGCCATTGTGCAAGTGAGTCAAGTTCACCAATGCGGTCGGCTTAATTTCGCTCTCATTCCAAGGCCAATCTAAACCGTGCTGACGTCCATCAAACCAATAAAATACGGGGATCACATTGGCTGCATTAGCCAAACGCGTTAAACGGTCCAAATATTCAAATTCTTGGTTAGTGAATACGCTACGACTGATCACAAAACCAATGATGGGTTTGTTCGCCACCTTCTCTTCTCGCGCAAGGCGAGAAGAAAGAGTATCGACAAAAGAGCCGTCATTATAGATAGCACTTAAAGGCACCTTCTCTGCGGCAGGAAAAGCCAAAATACTTTCACCACCTCGCCATTGATGCAGCATTTGAAACAAATGGGTGTAGTTTTTGTGCGTGCCGTTTTGCCAATAATCAGCCGCTTTTTCCACCAGCACTTTTTCCAAAGTTGGTGAAGCACTTTGAGTTTGACCGCCCAGCAACATCCACGGCATATCAGCTGGCAACTCACCGATTAACTGCTGTAAACGCATGCGATCGGGCGTTCGTGGTGCATCGGCAATCACTAAGTCCGCGTTAGACAATACTTCTGCTGACAAGGTATGCGTAGCAATAAGCTCAGCCTGATTCTGCTTCGCTATCTCAGATAAGTGCTTAATTTTGTCACTAGAGACAAAATCGGTATGCAGCAATACTATATTGGTTACAGCATGCTTGGTTACAGTATGATTAGTCGCAAAACTGGTGCCACTAAAAAAGAACAAGCACGCCATGCCGACAAGGCGTATGAGAAGGTGTCGAGTCATCATGATTAGAACTTATACTCCGCTCTAAAGTAGACTTCTCTTGGTTGAATCGCATAGGTAAATAGTGCTGATTCATCTTGCAGGTAAGTATCGAGAATATTATTAATACCTACTGAACCAAAGAAGTCCCCACTATGGTATTTAGCAGCTAGGTTGTACACTTGGTAGCTAGGTAGCGTGCTTGATTCATAGGTTTGCTTACCCACATGTCTTGCTGACACCAAAGTGGAGATGGTGTCTGTCGCTTGCCAATTTAGACCAACATAAGCTTGTGATTCAGGTTTGTTTTCGATTTTCTCACCGGTTTGCGCTTCTTTGGCATCCAGTAACGTCATATTAAGATCGATGAAGAGCGATTGTGTAATATCTAAATGACCTTGCCACTCTAAACCTTTAATATCGGCTTCATCGACGTTCATGTATTGGTATTTAGTGAACCCCGCCGTTGGGCGACCTTGGCAGTTTTCAACACATTGCGTCACAATCAAGTTTTCAACGTTATTTTGGAATAACGTCAGCCCAGTTGACCAACGATCCGCTTGATATTCTACTGAAATCTCATAGCTTTGGTTTTCCTCAGGCTTAAGATCGACATTACCGATAATATCAAATGGGCGACCACTGCCGATGCTTAGGTAATCTGGCGATAATTGCTTAATGGTTGGCGCTTTATAGCCTTCGCCGTAACCACCTTTGATGGTCCAGTTTTCTGTTGGGGAGTAAACTAGATACGCTCGCGGAGAAATATTTTCACCAAACTCTGAGTGCTCATCGATACGAGCTCCGGCTAAAAATGAGACGGTTTCGGTGATTTTAAAATCGCCTTGTGCAAACAATGCACCTTGACTCATTGAATCGCCGCCAGTGCTTAAATCGGCACTTTCAAGATCTTGATGACGCCACTGACCGCCAAGAGTAATTTGATGCTGTCCAACATAAAATTGACCTTGCCCTTCAATAATATTCTCAGTCACAGTATTGGTTGTGCTCGAGTCTCCAACCGTTTGGTGGTTACTTTGATCAACGCTTGAACCATAAATACTGATTTGAGTATCAAAGTTATCCCAGTAACCCGAGTGCGTTACCGAATAATCCAATGTGTCATAACTGGAAGTACTGCGCGTTAGCTGCCCAGCAGCTGTACCACTGCTGACCACATAGTCATACCAAGTTTGTTGCTGTCCATAACGAAGACTGACATCAAGCTCTTGCGAGTCACTAATGACGCCTTTGAATTGAGTATCAACATACTGGTTACGGTTGCCCGAAATGTCCGTTTCCGTCGCATCATTACGATTTTCAATCAGTCCCTGATAGTAACTACCGGCTGACAGCTTCATGTACAGCTTGTCTTCTACGAGTGCGCCAGAGGTCTGGACTTCACCATTAAATCGATTGTCACCCTCTGAGGTAGTGCTACCACCATGGGCTGAAACAATCGACTGCCATTCATTGCTCATCGATTTTGTAATAACGTTAACTACGCCACCTAGCGCATCCGAACCATACAGTGCTGACATTGGGCCTTTGATGACTTCAATTCTCTCAATGTCAGACACCGGAATATTTTTCAGATCTAAGTTAGCGTGCCCAATTAAATCGGATGCACGGTTGGTACGACGGCCGTTAATAAGAATCAGCGTTTGAGATGTATCCATACCACGGATCTCAATGCCTTTTTGACCCAGTCCGATGTCAGCGATATTCACGCCAACCGTATTGACTAAAGCATCAGAAAGGTTGTTGTAAGGCATCGTTTGTAACTGTTCATTGGTGATGACAGACACACTGGCAGGGGCATTCGATAACGTCTTTTCATAAGAAGTAGCGGTGATCACATGAGTTTCATCTACTGCAATTTCTTCGGCGAAGACTTGAGGAGAGAGGATTTGAGCAGACAGAAGACCAGCGATGCTCATGCTTTGGCGAGAACGACTTGAAAGGGGTTGCATGTTTTTCCTAATTTTTACTTTACTACAGGGTGCGATGTTATAACATAACATTTAGTGGTAAGTAAATTATTGTAAGTAATTTTTAAATCTTTCAAGGTATTGTAAATACAGGGGAGACATTGTGGATGAGGTGTGACTGCGAAGCCAAATTCCAGATAAAAAAATACCCAGCCAATAGGCTGGGTATAATATGAATGCTTTAGTGAAGCAATATGTCGTCAGGCTTAGATCGCCCAACCACCTGCGTAAAACACCACTAAAATAATCGTAATTAGCAAAATACCAAAGTTTAGACGTTTCCATTCGCCAGCGAATACACGACCAACCACTAGACACATGAAGCCCAGCATAATACCCGTTACGATGTTACCAGTCAGAACGATAAATACCGCACACACTAGACCTGAAAGTGCGTCAACTGAATCTTCAAAGTCCAGTTTACGAACGTTACCTAGCATAAGTAGACCTACATACATAAGCGCTGGCGCTGTTGCGTACGCAGGTACAAGGTAGCTGATTGGCGAAACAAACAATAGTAGAAGGAATAAAACGCCCACTGTTACCGCAGTTAGACCTGTTTTACCGCCTGCTGCTGTACCTGCTGCTGATTCAATGTAAACCGCCGCTGGTGCACCACCTACCGCACCCGATACGATGCTTGAGATAGAATCCGATGTCAGTGCTTTACCGCCATCAATGATGTTGCCGTCTTTATCCAAAAGGTTCGCTTGACCCGCTACTGCGCGAATTGTACCGGTTGCATCAAAGATTGCTGTCATGACCAACGCCAGTACACTTGGTAATACGATTGGGTTAAGTGCGCCCATGATGTCCATAGAACCAATCAAAGAGCTTTCGCCACCAATACTAGGCAGAGCGAACAAACCTTGATATTGAACTGATGGGTCAAAAATCAGACCAAAAATAGAGATAGCAACGATAACCAGTAGAATGCCACCAGGAACTTGACGTTTTTCTAAACCGAAAATTGCCGCTAGACCTAGCATTGACATAATGACAGGCAATGACGTGAACTCACCCAAAGTCACTGGAAGACCTGCTACTGGGTTTTTGATCACAAGACCAACACCGCTGGCTGCAATAAGAAGAAGGAATAGACCGATACCAATGCCAGTACCATGAGCGATACCTGAAGGTAAGTTGGTTAAAATCCACTGACGCACGCCTGTTACTGTAATCGCCGTAAAGACTACACCCATAAGGAATACAGCACCCAGTGCGACAGGAATTGAAACGCCCTGACCCAACACTAAGCTATAAGCGGTAAATGCGGTTAATGAAATTGCACAACCAATTGCCATAGGCAGGTTGGCCCAAAATCCCATCAGCAAAGAACCAAACGCTGCAACTAAACACGTTGCGATAAACACAGAGCCTTGATCAAAACCGGCATTGCCTAGCATGCTTGGTACAACGATTACCGAATACACCATAGCTAAGAAGGTTGTTAACCCCGCGATTACTTCACGACGAACGTTACTTCCACGCTGTGAAATCAAAAAGAATCTATCAAGCCAGCTGCCAGTAGCAGGTGTGCCATTCTCATTCAGCCCCGTTTTTGAGGGCTGATTTGATGTATTCTCGGACATTGTGTTTCCTTTGTGTGTTATTGAAAAAATCGCTGTAAAGCTCATTTCTCATAAAAAGTGTTAGTAAAAATTTCAGTGGCGAAAAAATACAGCTAAACGTTTGCGTGTGCAATAGCTAAACTCGATATAAAGAGGAAAAAATGAACAATATCCTAAGAATAAACCATATTACGTAAAAGTGGGGAGTGAGCACAAATCTGTTCATCTTATTCGCATTTACATCACTTTTACTTCAATGTAGCAAAGCCCTTCTTTTTGTACTTTTTCAATAACAACACCTTACGCTTAAATACTCAATCAACGTAAGAGATCCGTACAATGTGCATCTTAAGGTTAATGTGCCCCAATGAAGGCATCGCGCCAGTGTTCAAAAATAACAAGACTATATTTATTTGATGAAGATCATATTAAATACTTAAAATAATCACCTATGACTTATTTAAACACCTGATGCGCATTATCTGTGATCTTTATTTGTTTATTCTTCACAATTATAAATAACGAGCATTTCATTTATTTTCAATAGGCACTAACATGCATGTCATCAAGTTATACATTGCAGAATAAAAACGGAGACATCCAATATGTCTATCTACTACAAAACGCAATCACAGAAAGAGCTAACCCTGTTGGCTTGGTATAATATTGATCATCAATTGTCTTTTCACTTGTCATCAGAGTAACCACTCTAACCCACTGTTATTTAACCAAAATAATGTGCAACGCAAATAATATATGACGTAAACAATGACGTTTAGTGCTCTTGCTTGATCTCTTTGTGTTTGCTAACTATTGCCTTTGCTAAATACGGGTTTTGGTCTCTTTAGCTGTTCATCAAAAGTATTGTTTATATCAGCTATAAAACAAATAAATAACAACGCAATTCTATTATCTTATGCTTATTTCTATTTATTAGAAATAAGGTGCATCACGCTGCGTAATTAATAAATATATTCAATAAATATACGCAACTTAAAATCAAATTATATAAGTGGTGTTTTAAACACCCAAAATACAAAGGTATTATTATGGAAAACTTTAAGCATCTACCAGAACCATTTCGTATTCGTGTTATTGAACCAGTAAAGCGCACCACACGTGAATACCGTGAAGAAGCCATCGTCAAATCGGGGATGAACCCGTTTCTACTGGACAGTGATGATGTCTTCGTAGACTTGCTGACTGACAGTGGTACTGGCGCAATTACGCAAGAGATGCAAGCCGCAATGCTTCGCGGTGATGAAGCTTACAGTGGCAGTCGCAGCTACTACGCATTAGCCAATGCAGTAAAGGATATTTTCGGGTACGAGCATACTATTCCAACTCACCAAGGTCGTGGCGCAGAGCAAATTTATATCCCGGTGTTGATTAAAAAGCGCGAAATGGAAAAAGGCTTAGACCGCAATAAAATGGTGGCACTATCCAACTACTTCTTTGACACCACTCAAGGTCATACTCAAGTCAACTGTTGCGTTGCTAAAAACGTCTATACAGAAGAAGCCTTCGATACGTCGGTCAACGCCGATTTTAAAGGCAACTTTGATCTAGTAAAACTGGAAGAAGCCATTTTAGAAGCGGGCCCAAACAACGTTCCTTATATTGTAAGCACTATCACTTGTAACTCCGCAGGTGGTCAGCCTGTTTCTATTGCAAACCTGAAAGCCGTGTACGAAATTGCACAAAAATATGACATCCCTGTCATTATGGATTCTGCTCGCTACGCTGAAAATGCATACTTTATTCAGCAGCGTGAAAAAGGTTACAAAAACTGGACAATCCAAGAGATCACACGTGAAAGCTACAAATATGCCGATGGCCTAGCAATGTCTGCGAAAAAAGACGCCATGGTGCAAATGGGCGGTCTATTGTGCTTTAAAGATGACTCAATGTTAGATTCGTACACCGAATGTCGTACTTTGTGTGTGGTGCAAGAAGGCTTCCCAACTTATGGTGGTCTAGAAGGCGGCGCAATGGAGCGTCTAGCGGTGGGCTTGTATGATGGTATGCGCCAAGATTGGCTCGCTTACCGCATTGGTCAAGTTCAATACTTAGTCGATGGCCTCGAAAAAATAGGCATTGTTTGTCAGCAAGCAGGTGGACATGCCGCCTTTGTTGATGCTGGCAAACTGCTTCCGCATATTCCAGCAGATCAATTCCCTGCACACGCTCTAGCTTGTGAGCTGTATAAAGTCGCCGGCATCCGTGCTGTTGAAATTGGTTCTTTGCTATTAGGCCGCGATCCTGCAACAGGTAAGCAGCACCCTTGCCCTGCTGAGCTGCTGCGTTTAACCATTCCTCGCGCCACTTACACACAAACGCACATGGATTTCGTTATCGAAGCATTCCAACAAGTTAAAGAGAATGCGGCGAATGTGAAGGGACTTGAGTTTACTTATGAGCCAAAAGTATTGCGCCACTTTACCGCAAGGCTAAAAGAAGTAGAGCCTGTGAAAGTCACCGCGAAAGCAGAGCCAAGAGTATTAGAAACTGCATAAATAGAACACCATATAAGGCCTCATTGTTGAGGCCTTTTTATATTTCGGCCCTAAAAACCATCATAAATAATAGGTTTGGGCATAAATTCAAATAACGTGAAACAAAGGATTATCTATGGCACAAAGTATTGATATGCCCTTGGAAAAATCGACAACCAAAGAAAAAGGCCCCTCTTTAATCGGCGGCGCCTGTATTATTGCCAGCGTATGTGTGGGTGCCGGTATGTTAGGACTGCCCAGTGCAGGCGCGGGGGCTTGGACGTTTTGGTCAATCGTCGCCATATCTCTGACGATGGCAGTGATGACGCTTTCTGGGTGGATGTTACTAGAAGCGTATAAAACCTATGATTTAAAAGCCTCTTTTAACACTGTCACCAAGGATATTCTTGGCGAAAAAGTGAACCTATTTAATAATGTCACCGTTTACTTTGTTGGGGGTATTTTACTGTACGCTTACATCACTTCTTCAGGCTTGATCCTGCAAGATATGCTTGGCGTAAGCAGTCAGATCTCCTCTATTCTATTTGTTTTAGTTTTCTCCATTTTTGTCTGGCACTCTACTCGCGCGGTAGACCGTATCTCGGTCGTTCTCATTACTTTTATGATTTTAAGTTTTGTGTTTGGCGTATCAGGGTTAGCGGTCAATGTTGATTTCGCTATTTTGTCTGACTCAGTCAACAGCAACGCCAGTTACACACCTTATGTATTGGCTATGTTGCCAGTAGCATTGACCTCTTTTGGCTACCACCACTCTGTAAGTTCTATGCGTTCTTACTACGGTGATGAGAAAAGAGCAGGCAAAGCTATTTTGCTAGGAACAGGCATCGCATTAGCTTTGTATTGCTTGTGGCTATTTAGCATTTTTGGCAACCTGCCACGTACTGACTTTGTACCTATCATCGAACAAGGTGGCAATATTGATGCGCTACTTGGCGCTTTAGGCTCTGTCATTGAATCTGAGCGAGTAGCAAGCGCAATCAACACCTTCTCTATGGCAGCCATCTTGTCATCGTTCATTGGTGTAGGTCTAGGCGTATTTGATTACCTTGCTGACTTGTGCAAATTTGAAGACACCAAACAAGGCCGTAGTAAAACTTGGGCAGTAACTTTCCTACCACCACTGGTGCTTTCTTTACTGTTCCCATTCGGTTTTGTTATCGCTATCGGTTACGCAGGCGCAGCAGCAACAGTATGGACGTGTATCATCCCTGCACTTCTTGTGTACAAAGCACGTAAAACACACCAAAGCACCCACTCATTTAAAGCACCCGGCGGCAACGCAGCGGTATATGGAGTCATTACCTTTGGTGTATTAACTGCGGTATTCCACTTTATGTCAATGGTGGGTTTACTACCTGCATTTACTGGGTAAGCTGTTGATTTTTAGTTGATTAATTAGTCATTTTTATAGCGAAAAAGAGAGCAGAAGTACAAGCCATTGTGCTTTGCTGTTGCTTTAACCTTATAAATGCACTCAAACGCCTTGATGATAGTCATGTCAGACTCATTGAGGCGTTTTTTTGGGGGATAGATATTTGTTCTATGGGGTATTCTTTGGCGCAATAATCTAGCACGTTGTAACTATTTTTTATGAAACACTTTTCGCTTATAGCATGTACAGCAATACGATACTTGGATTAGTTCTAGTGTAGCAAAACCAGCTTGCCATTAATTAGAAAGAGTATGTAGACAACTAGCAAACTAACCATAAGTTACTTAAATTGCACTTTTAAACAATTTCTTATGTAGGCATTACAAAAGTGAGTTATAGTGAACTTATGTATTAAGACGAACCCAACAGTGACAAAAGTACATTAAAAGGCACTTATGAAAAAAGGTAAGATGGTAAAAGCACAACCTATGCCTGACTTAAATACCGAATTCAGTATGGAAACGCTGGGGAGCGCCATTCGCTCAAAGCGCACCGATAGAGGCTGGCGTATTGATGATCTCGCTGCAAAAGCTAATTTATCTCGTAGGACAATCATGAAGATTGAAAAAGGCGATACCAATGTCACCTTTACCAATGTACTTATCCTCATGGATATCTTAGGGCTGTCGTTACGACTTATCGACTTAAACTTATTAGTTCGTTCACATAACCAAATAACCTTCCAAGATGAAAACAGTGTGAGAAGCAATGAGGAAGGTTGGTATGAGTAAGTTACAACAGTTAGATGTGTTTATCGGTACGAATACCAAACTTGGTCGTTTGATTCTTCCTATCGGAACAGAAACAGAGTTCTCGTTCATCTATGAAGATGAATGGAAACACACTGGTTTCCCGATTTCTCCACACATCCCTTTTGATGATCAGGCTTCACCACGAAGTATCGAGAACTATCTCAGAAAACTACTTCCTGAAGGAGAAGCCTTTGAGGAGATGATACAAAACACCACTATCTCCAAAAACAATACGTTTGGGCTAATTCGTAAACTTGGTGCGGAAACATCTGGCGAATTATCTTGCAAAGGAAAACGCTAATCCTATAACTAACAATAACTTATTAAAGTATCTATCGAAAAAATAAGGCTAGGATTTCGGCAAAACAAGCCATTTTTTATACTCAAACGGGATTCAAGCTCAATGAACTGTATAAATTCATAAAAGTTGGATGCTAGAGCGCCAAGCAAGTTTGGCCACATAGTTGGATGTTTTGGCATAAGGAAAAGTAAGTAAAATGCCAAGTAGAATGTTGTGCAGAAAAACTAACTTAAAAT
>NZ_BATM01000019.1 GCF_000467185.1 Vibrio ezurae NBRC 102218 | reverse complement strand
TCAACTCATGTCATTTTTGGATCAAAAAAACCGCTAGTGCTGAATTGCATTAGCGGCTTCCATGTTAAGTCGACAACTATATTGAAAATAGACGTGCGGTTACTTTTGCCCAAGACCTAACTTTCGGTTGGTGCTCTTATCTTTGAAATAGAAATAAACGTACGTCGTTGCGATAGCAAAAAAGAGGTATGAAAGAGAGAAAATTAACGGAGAGGTAATCAGACCCGCTTTAACACCCATAATCGTTGAAACGACTGTTATGGTCAATTTGCACAACATTCCCATGAGTAGCAAAAACACCGCCAGTTGTGGCCAACGTGATGAACGAAATGCAAGCCAAAAGCAAACGCCCACAGCCAATGATGCGGTACTCAAACCATACAAAAATGATGTTAAGTGCTCAGCCGAGGCAGCACCTGCCGAAACAGAAATAAAAAGTAGTAAAAATATTTTCATACAAACCCTCACTCAACCTTAGCAAAGCGACCTTTCATATATGGAATCTAAGTTTTCAGTGTATTTTGACGGAAAAACAGTCGATTGCAACGGTTTATTTCTTGGCAAATTGTGTTCAACTCTCTGAAATATACGGTTATTTTACAATTCATTAACATACAGGCTTTGTCCTAAATCAAAAAAACACCTAACTCAAACAAAAACCGCTAGCTAGCCAAAGAAAATGACGTGGGATGTTAGTGTTTTGTTACTAAAAACAATTTCCAATAAATACCTCTTACCTCACATTCCGGGTGAATTTCAAGCCTACTAATGCGCACTAGATCAATAAAACGTAAGCAAATCTTTCTGTAATTGATGGAAATACAACGACAAAAATTGGATTGAAAAATAATTTTCCATTTTTGGTAAAAAGAGATTTAAATCAAAAATAACTTGTGTACAATTCGCGCATCTCATACTTGGGAATTTTGATAAAGCCAAAGTATTTTTTAATATTTCCAATTATTCACCTACATTGACCCAGCCATAAGGCACAGAGAAAAAAACGATGAAAAAGATCGATAAAGCGATGCGCATCCTGATAGCAGGATTCTGTATCAACCTTTGTTTAGGCATTCTTTATGCTTGGAGTATTTTCAACAAGGCTCTGGTAACAGATCATGGATGGAATGCAGCTGATGCATCACAACCGTATGCAATTGCAACGATCACTTTCTCTATCGCCCTTTTAGTTGCAGGCATATTGCAAGATAGAATGGGCCCAAGAAACATTCTAATGTTAGGGGCAACCTTAACGGGTTTAGGTATGATTGGCTCAAGCTTTGCAAGCACTCCAGCCATGCTAAGTATGACATTTGGCGTTGTTGCGGGCGCGGGTATCGGTTTTGGCTATGCGTGTCTTTCACCTGCCGCAATGAAGTGGTTCCACTCATCGAAAAAAGGGCTAGTTAATGGTCTTATTGCTGCTGGATTTGGTCTTGCAGCTGTTTATCTCGCCCCTTTAACCTCAGCATTAATTACCCATTACGGCATTGACCAAAGCTTTATGATCTTAGGGATTGCGGTTCTTGTCATTGCTGTGCCACTGGCAGCAACAATCAATAACCCACCTGCTGACTATGTACCACAGGCACCGAAGGTAAAAGCAGGTAAGGCTCCAGTAGAAGCGAAGAAAAACAACGATATTTCATGGAAAGTGATGCTGAAAACGCCACAATTCTACTCTTTGTGGATCATGTACGCGTTTGCATCGGCGACCGGTCTTATGATCATCGGCAACATCACGACCATTGCTAGTGTGCAAGCTAACCTACCCAACGCAGTCTACCTAGCCTCTATTTTGGCTATATTTAACTCAGGTGGCCGTATTGGTGCGGGTATTTTATCTGACAAGATTGGCGGCCTACGCACTTTATTCATCGCTTTTGCACTGCAAGGCATCAATATGGCTATGTTCGCAACGTTCAAATCTGAAGCCGCACTTATTGTAGGCACTGCAATTGCTGCCGTTGGCTACGGTACGCTGCTTGCGGTGTTCCCATCCATTACGGCTGAATTTTATGGTCTGAAAAACTACGGTACAAACTACGGCGTACTTTATACCGCATGGGGTATTGGTGGTGCGATTGGCGCAGCGATTGTTGGCTTCTCAATGACACATGGAGAAGGCTATACGTTGGCCTACACTATCACCGCGGTCATGATGGCAGCGTGTGTTGTTCTCTCTCTGGTCACTCGCCCTATTTCAGAAGAGAAGTCTCTTCAACTGGCTGCGGCTTAATAGATTAATTTGAAAAATACGAAAGGCTCGCAAATGCGAGCCTTTCGTCTATTGGCTGTGTAATACCGCTATTTTTATCACGTTTACCGCCTCATCGATCGTAAGCTTTCGGAAAATCTCACTTTTTCTTTCAGTCTCCTACAACAAATATTGACTTACCTCACAAACAATAAGTGCATTTGCTTGCGTATATTGATCGCGATCAAAGATGCATTCATTAAACGTAAGTATGTGATTTTAATCTATAAAAAACCTAAAAATATCAGCCATAGTAAAGGCAGGAAATCGTTGCAATTCTTCAAGGAGTGAAGATGGAAGTTATTATTTACAATTGCAATCGGGGTGACGAAATAGACAGATTTCAGCTATCCCCTTATAAAATGGAAATGTTTTTGGAGCAAATGCATTGCGAAAGTCAGTGTGATATTTGCGATAACGGTGTATTAATCGAACTCTATTATGCTGGACGTTTAACGGTCGCGAAAAAAACACGTTTCTCTGATTCTTTAAAACGTATGCTTAATGCCAATAAGGAGGCATTTGCATAGTGATGATGGTATTTAGTCTATAGAAGAGAGCTCTCTCTCCCTTCTATAGACTGATGATGTACGATGTATTGTCACTCGCTATAGCCTACTGGCTCATTAATATACTTAGCGGTGATTTTACGATGCTGAATATATTTTAATGGCGTCGATTGCGTTATCAGCAAATACAACGCCTTTTTCTGCAAAACCTTTTCTTTTGGCACTTTCTATATTATCTGGCGTACTCGATTTTGCGGTATCAAATGCGATAACGTCATCACCATTCGACATTATTTGAAACTGGTATCCTGCCTCTTCATCATCATCATTATTGATAGAACCCAGCTTTGAACCGCAGTGTTTACACAACTTTGCTTCGTATTTAACCAACTCAGCACACATCGGGCACTTCCGTAAATCTCCGCTGTTGATAGCCTGCTGCTCTATTTTGCTCTGAATAGGAGCCGCAATTAATGCTCCAATAAAACCAATGATAGGAGAAAGTAAAAACGCCAAGAAAAAGAAGCCAAAGCCTGAACGGCCTTTGCTTGAAGCATAGACACCGCAGAACACAGAAAGAACAAACCACCCTATAATTGTAAACACGACACCGCTCTCATAACTCATTAAATAAATGCTGATTCTATCAAAACATCTGACAATAGATCTTATTTTTATATCAATCACTCGTGAATGAGCACCACCTTTAGCACGTCTTCCTAGGTATTATTGTGACCACAATCAAATATGAGAACATAGCTTCAACCGCTCCCTATGCCCCTAGTTTTATTTATAATCTGTAGCAAATTATCCGCCTAAACGATTCCTTTTCCTGAAATAGCATTGCTACAACGGATGAATATCAATCACATAGGAATATACAAAGCGTCAGTTAGGCGGTTTTCATTATTTACGGGGTGTATATGAATCTATTCAAGACAACAGCAATCGTATCAAGTCTATTAATGTTGAGTGCGTGTAACAGCAGTAGCGATATTAAAGTAGACAAAACGGTAGCTAACTTATCGGCAAAAGAACAAAGCCAAATTAATCACTATGTCGATGGACACAATGCCAACCATCAACAGGTTGATACACAAGCTGGCTTCGAGTTCAATAACAACTCACCTCTATACACCGCTCTAGACAGCCTTTACGCGCTTTCAACTCAAAGTAAAGTAACGATACAAGACATCAATCCAGGTATCACGAACGGCCTAACCAAAGCACTGAAACCGGGTGCGTTTGCGCAATTACCGACGAAAGGGAGCCAAACAAGCCTAACATTCAACCCATCACGTGCGATTACATTGTCAGCTACCGGTGCACCAACAGTCGATCAAAATGAATGGCACTGCTACGGTTCGACACCAATGACGATTGACGTTGATAACCAAGGTATGACCATCAACGGTTCACTCACCGAATATGAATATCAAGGTGGCTGTAGTGCGAGTAATAAGCAAATCATCTCATACAACTTTAAAAACGCGCACCTAAATTCAAACTTTATCTTTGATGCAGGAAGCGTTGACGATCTTCTTACGCACAAAACACTTGCTGGGAATCAACTACTACTGACCAGCATCGAAAACAGTATTGCGCAAACCTTCGGTAAAGCTTGGCTTGCACAATGGCAAGCGGGGGCTTCTAGCTCAAGTAATGACTTCTTAAAACTGGTGAATGGTCGTATTCAATACCAGAACGTTCCTAGTAGCATGGTCGACTACCGTACGCTCGATAACGCTAAGTTACTAGCGGGTACCGTATTTGGCGGTCAACCAGGAAATGGCGCCGTAGCGAGCGCTAAATGGTGTCGTATTGTGAACATACCAAAGGGTTTAGATCTAGACAGCCAAAAAGTACAGACTATGATTGCGGTTAACTGTGCACGTTCAGTTAAGCGATACTGTGAAGGACACGACGCAAGTTTCCCAGCAGGAATGCAAGCGGCAACCTCCCCTGTTGCTTGGAGTGATGACGTGTATAACTTAGCGATGGACAACACCAAACTTCAGCAAAGTCACAACCAACAAGGTCACTTTGAAATACACGGTCAAGTTCAAAATGCCTTTACCATCACTCCACAAGGTGCCGACCCATTCACTGGTACACTAAAAGCCGTTTATGGTTATACTGATGTGAAAAATGCAGACACCACCAGCCCTTACTTCAATAATGCTGGTGCGAACAGCTTTACTGGTCACGCTGGACACTGCCAAAATGAAATGGCAAGCTGGGCAACAAAAACTGGCTTATCATTCATTAAACTTACCAATAACCAGGTCACTGGAATCGATTTCTTAACTCAGAACTTTTCTAAATAAGCCAACGGCTTAAAGACATCAAACCCCAATAACGTACTTGCCGTTATTGGGGTTTTTATTTGGGCGTTAATGATCACATTGACTTCATACCAATAACACTCAGTAAGCAATCAGAAATAGCGTAGCAGAAATGCTTGAAAACAAATGCATGGAAAGTAACAGCGTTAAACAAAAAAACGTCTGATGAAATACATCAGACGTTTTTAACACCATTGATTTATCGCCGTGAAGAACGCTAAGAAAGAATTCGAGCTCGGAACTTACGGCCTTTCATTTTGCCATTTTCCAATTTCTTATGCGCCATTTTCGCCACAGATTTATCTACTGCAACGTAAGCACGCATATCGAACAAATTAATTTTGCCCACTTTTTTACCATCGATGCCATCACCACCGGTCAACGCACCTAGAATGTCCCCAGCTCTGACCTTTTGCTTTTTACCACCAGAGATCTCTATAGTCACCATTGTTGGTTGTACAGCGCTAGTCACGCTAACTTGAGGTAAGGCTTCTGGCTTAATTTCAATGTCCATATACTCATCGATCACCGCCACACGGTAGTGCTCTTTATCACTAAAGAGGCTGCACGCGACTCCTTTACTACCCGCACGACCCGTACGACCAATGCGGTGTACGTGAACTTCTGGATCGCGTGATAGCTGATAGTTAATTACAGCATCAAGGTTTTCCACATCCAAACCGCGAGCGGCAACATCCGTCGCCACTAAGATAGAGATACTTTTGTTCGCAAACTGCACTAAGGTTTGGTTGCGCTCTCTTTGCTCCAGATCGCCGTGTAAATCAATCACACTAAAACCTTTATAGTGCAGCTCATCTGCCACTTCTTGAACTTCACGCTTAGTATTACAAAAAATCACGGCAGACTCTGGTTGGTAAGCCAATAAAAGAGTCTCTAAAGCTTGTAAGCGTTGATCGTTATTATCTACTTTATAAAAATGCTGAGTAATGCTGCTTTTATCATGGGTAGATTCAACTTTAACCAACTGTGGCTGTTGCATGATGCGAGACGCCACTTGTTGAATTTTTTCTGGGAACGTTGCACTAAATAGCAAAGTTTGACGCTGTTTCGGCGCTTCAGCGATGATCGCGTCTAACGCATCTTGGAAACCCATATCTAGCATGCGATCGGCTTCATCTAATACCAAAGTATTCAGCTCAGATAAATTGATGCGCCCTCTTTCTAAATGATCGAGAATACGGCCTGGAGTGCCCACCAAAATATGAGCGCCGTGCTCAAGCGAGCCAATTTGTGGTCCCATTGGCACGCCACCACATAAAGTTAGCACTTTAATATTATGGATAGTGCGGGCTAATCTACGGATCTCTTTCGCCACTTGGTCAGCCAGTTCACGTGTGGGGCATAACACTAAAGACTGAACACGAAATCGTTTCACGTTTAGGTTCGTCAATAAGCTCAAGCCAAAGGCGGCTGTTTTACCCGATCCCGTCTTACCCTGACCAATCACGTCTTTGCCCTTTAGCATCAGTGGTAGGCTTTGTGCTTGGATTTCGGTCATCTCGGAATACTCCATCGACGCCAAATTATCGAGCAAAGGCTGAGATAAAGGTAACTTAGAAAATTTATTGTCGCTCAAGGGAGATTCCTTTTGTAGATTAGAGGTTGGCACGTGTTGCAAGGTTGATGACCCTAAAGGGTAGCCCCATTAATTGCAAGGGAAAAGTACTCAGTAGAGCCCAAATTAAACCAAACCAGTTTAATCCCTCCAAGCATAAAGAAACACTGCCAATTTTGCTTTTCGGCAATACATTCAATAAATGCACTCAATAAACACAGTCTTGGTGCAAAAGTATCACCTCATCACACACTCGGCTACGTGCTCGGTTGCACCTTTGATTGCACACTTGGTTGCATAGAGTGTTTTGCATTTCATGGATACGTTAAATTCAATGAACTCAAAGAGGCCGATCCAGATCACACTTTCTATTAAAAAATTGAGCCAGATCGCAATCCATTTTGCTAGCCCCGATACCACACAATCGTTCTGACAAATCCATTCTTTACCAGGGCTATTCAAGAATCACACTTATTTACAAGCAGCACATAGCGACTATTTTTCAATAACTTACACAGTAAAAATGCCATTTCACATCACGTACCGCCCTAATTAACCCCTTATAAATCATATGGTTATTAACTTATCCCATTCATCATTTCGTCATCAAAGCGTCACTTCTCATTCATATATGAGTCATTAGACATTCATATTTCAACTCTAAATTAGCGGCAAATCAAACGGGCATGAGCTCGAAAAAATAACTCCTGAGTAAAAACTCATACTTTTATAAAATAGGAAATTTCAAAATGAAAAAGGCAGCACTAACTACCGCAATTTTAGCTGTAATGGCTTCAGGTTCTGCAGCAGCGGCAACAGTATACAAAGATGATGCTTCTGAGCTGAAAATTGGCGGTCGTGCGGAAGCTCGTTTCAACATTTCTGACAACAACGAATCAGTAGATAACAGCACTTTCAAAGATGAGTCTCGTGCTCGTTTAAACATCGTTGGCAAAACTCAAATCAATGAAGATTTTTATGGTTTTGGTAAATATGAAGCTCAGTTTGATACTGATGCAAAGATCACTAACCGCTACGTTTTCGCAGGTATCGGCACTAACATCGGTGATTTCTCTTACGGCAAGCAAGACACAGCTCAAGTTATGCTAACTGACATTACGGACGTAATGGCTACATTCGGTGGAGACGCAGCTGATATCGTTGTGGGTAACGAAGACAAGCTTACTAACAACTTCCTATACGCTGGTGAGTTCGGTGGCTTTGACATCCAAGCTAACTACCTAGCAAACGACGAAAAAGACACTGACAGCTACGGCGCTGCAGCAATGTACTCTTTTGACTTCGGTCTAGCTCTTGGCCTTGGTTACGTTGCTCAAGCAAACGGCAACGATGACAACAGCCAAATCAACTTTGCAGCTGAGTACTCAATTGCTGACTTCACTCTAGGCGGTTTCTACGCACTAGGCTCTGTTGCAGACCAAGACGTTAACGCATTTGAAGTATCTGCAGTTTACAAGCTAGACAAGTGGACATTCGCAGCGGTTTACAACTACCAAGACGTTGAAAATGTTGACGATGCTACTGTTGATAACGCAGCTATCGAAGCCGTTTACAAGTTCAACGGCAACCTTCGCACTTACGCTGGCTACAAGTTCGAGCAAGTTGAAGGTGAAGACGACCAAATCCAAGCGGGTATCCGTTACGATTTCTAATTTGGGATAATGGCTAATCCTTAGATTAGACACATTCCTTATTTGGAAGACCAAGTAGAAGACCGAGCCTATGCTCGGTCTTTTTGTTTCTGTCTAACGACTGATTTTTCAAACTAAATTTCATAAATATTGAAAGGTTTTTGCTGTAAGCATGTTCTACTCTATTAATAGGTGCACAAAAGGAATGGCAACATGAGCAAACCCATAAAAATCACACTGTATCGCTGGAGAGGAAGCTGGGGACCTTTTAAGGTTAATATCCCTTGTGGTGAATGTACTCTCACTAAAGATATCCTAAAAGATACCTTCGAAAATGAACTCAAAGATGTGCCTATCGAGCTCGAGATCAAAGACTGGTTATCTCACTGGTGGGAGCCACTAAAACTGGGCGCATGGCATGCTCCAATCTTAGTGGTCGAAGGCAAAGTCGTCAGTCAAGGGGAAGCACTTAATCGAGGTGTATTGGTGCAATCGGTGATTGCTCAATGGACTAAGATTGACGAGCTAAAAGGCAATATCGTTTTTGGCAAAGCCACCTGCCCTTATTGCGTCAAAGCGAAAGCGATGCTCGATAAAGCGGGAGTGTCGTACACCTATTTTGATGTGGTCAAAGACAGCGCCGCGTTGTACCGAATGATCCCAGAAGTAAAAGCACACATAGGCCAAAAAACACCGGTGACTGTGCCACAAATTTGGATGAACGGTAACTATATTGGGGGCGCCGATAATCTAGAAAAATGGCTACCTAGTGAGCACAATACCGTTGTGCCCGATAACGTTGTCGACATTCCAGCACGAACAGGCAGTGCTTAGCCTATGTCTGCCCTAAAACAAAAAAATCCGCCACAAAGGCGGATTTTTTCTGACGGTCAAATAAGCGAATACGCTTATTTTCTTTTTGGCTGTTGGTACGTTTTGCCTGCCATTTTATAGGTATCACTTTGCTTTACGTCAAAGTAGGCATCAAAGAACCACGCCACAAAACGAATAACATGCTCGTCAGTATTCATTATGTGTTCAACAAACTCCTGAAGATCATCGCCTTCTTGCTGAGTCGTCACGTGGTATACACGTTGCTCGCCTTCCACTTCAGCAACCGCAAATTGTCCTTTTAAAGACAGGGCCACTTCCGATACTTCTTCATACTCGCACTCTTGCAGTAATTGCAGGGCTTGTGGAAGATCGTCACACTGGCTTGCTAGCACGACTAATTGAGTAAATTCGCTTTGGTTCATTGACTCTATACCTAAATTAAAGAGATTCTTGAGGCTTATTATTCTGCGAATGATGCTGACTCGCAAGTAATACTTCCTCTTCTTTCATCATCTGAATCAAATTGTCACGACGAGTGGCAAACTTTGCCATCTCATTTTTAGGCACCGATTCCGCCATTGGAATATTTGCGGTCATTGGGTTGACCGGACGGTTACGAATCAAGAGTTCATAGTGTAAATGCGGCCCGGTAATACGTCCTGTCGCACCTGACAATGCGATACGTTGACCACGTTTCACTTGTTGTCCCTTCTTCACCAAAATACGGCTCAAGTGCAAATAACGCGTTTTATAAATAGAGCCATGCTCTAACACAACGTACTTACCTGCATAGGGGTGATTACGAATCATGATCACTTTACCATCACCGGTTGCCATAACCGGTGTTCCCACTGGCGCACGGAAATCGGTGCCGTTGTGAGGAGAAAGACGACCGGTTACTGGGTGACGTCGATTTGGGTTAAACGGCGAAGTCACATAGTGATTTTCTTCAGGGTAACGCATAAATGCACGTTGTAGGCTTTCCCCGTTTTCGTCATAAAACTGTCCATCAGTGTGTAAGAAAGCACTGATTGTGCGCCCGCGATTAAAGATTTTAACGGCTTCAATCTCGCGACTGCCTGTTTCAACACCATCAACCGATTGAACCTTATGGACAACTGAGAATTTATCCCCTGCACGTAAATCACGAGTGAAATTTAATTTGTCTTTCATCAAGGTAGTAATGGTGCGAATTTCATTGATGCTCAAGCCCAGTTTATGTGCTGATTTAGAAAAACTGCCATGCACCGAACCCACTAAAGCGCTGGTATCCCACTGTCCTTTTATTGAAATATCTTTAAATGCATAGCCGCCATGTTCAACACGAGAATATTGCACAATATCCGCTGGGTTAAACTTCAACTGCATTTTTTCGAGCACGCCCGATTGTTCATTAATCCAAAACAACAGTCTATTGCCCGGACGCAAAGTATCTAAAGAAAGGTGGTTCAAATCTTCTTCCATAATGCTTAATAAGCTTTTATATGAAATGCCTAACTTAGAAAAAATAACGCTCAAGCTATCACCATTTTTGATGGTGTAGCTGTAAGTGGGAACAGAAACAGACACAAGGTGAGTGACTTTAGCATCCGCGTCATCGGCAACAGCGGCACTTGAGGTTTCAATATTCAGTGGTACAAACTTTCGTTCATCTTTATTGTGCGATAACACAACAATGGCAATTAACACTAAAGGTAAAATCAACAAGCCTTTTTTTATTTTGGAGCGCGATTGTTGACTAAGTTGATTTAACTTTAACACCGAAATACCTACTAAAATGTATAACACGCCATTAAAATCATGCAGTTACGCATATTTTGGCCTGATAGTTTAAAAATTAATGAGCTAAAACAAGCTCGCGTTTACAGAATAACGTCCTTGAATGCTAGTGGCTGAAAAATGGTCGACAAGCCAAATAAGGCGCAGTCAACACTTAACGAGCACTTTCAACTAGTTGATTCCCTGAAAGGGTAAACCTTCTGGTTATTAATTGGTTGGGCTGTTCAGCCAAAGACTGGCTTAACGCATGCTGTTTAAAGCTCAGCTCAACGGTGTTATTTTTATAGATTAGCGACTCAATTTCAATGCGATCACCTAAAAACAGCTCTTGTGAGATGGAATAATGGCCATTTTCTTTTTGGTTTACATCTAAATAGTAAAATGCACCGCTGCCTGAGGTTCTAACAATAGAAGGAATCAACCATACCGCAGCGCGTGATTGCTGATTTCGCTGCTGAATTTCGCATAACCAATGGGTATTAAGTAACAGTTTACTCTTTACTTGATTGTAGACGTAGTCTGATTCATACAGATAAGGATCTACCCTGCCACGACGAAATTGTACGCTAGATTGGATAATCACATCTGTGAGTGCGCCCGGTTTTACGACTAAAGATGCTGGTAAATCAAATTGAGTCTGATCACAGTGACTGTCTAGAGAGACCGTAAGAGGCTCATTCAAGCTCGCCCCCTTTTTGAAACCATGCTTGGTATACGAACCTGCGTGTGCAACTCCAATCACCAATACGAAACTCATCAACATGATTTTCAAAATATTCAACATATGACTTAACCAACTTTTATTCTAAGCCATATGCATCTAGGCAAGGCTTTCGCGGCGCTTATTCTAACAAGCTATATCTATTTTTATAACAGAGTTTTGTCAATCTTTGATTGCATATACAACCAAATGAAATGCTGACGTGAATGTATTTATTTAACCTTTTGATTAATCAACAAATATTATCCCCTTCTCTCAGCGCCTCGTTAAATCGACAGATTCTCTTTCCCTCATTTACTGCCTACTATTCCGCCAAATTAACAATGCTACCCCGTGCATAGAAAAATAATCATATGAAAACACAGGAATGAAACTTAACTGTAATCATATTTTCATTTAAATCTGTTTAAATCTTCGGTCAGCATGGAAGTCAGTGAATTATCGTCCGTCGCTCAAGGCTAAAAAACACCGTCTTTGAGTGGCAGCAACACGCATTCATACCTCATCGATGACTTCCAACAAAGACATAAGCAAAGAGATAACATGCAAGAAGTAAAACTAGGAATTGATGTCATTAAGGATAAAAAGGCCGTCGAGTATCAGTGGGTCAGAACCATGTACGTCGAGGGGTATTCTGAAGAACGCATTGATCATTACATTAATGAATGCTTTGGGGGCGACCCTGTGTTCTCTCATTTATTTCGAAGAGTCGCTTTGCATCAAGAAAGTGTCTACGTGTTAATGCAGCACTTAGGACATGCACCTTCTAATATTGAAAATATCTAACTAATAAAAAAGGAAGCATCAGTGCTCAAGCCATCGCGCTTTCCTGTTGCTTTACCCTAGCAAATGCACTCAAACGCCTTAATGTATAGTCACTCCAGACACATTGAGGTGTTTTTTTTGGGACAGAAATTGGTTCTGTGACGTACTCTTCGGTACAAAGAGCCAACATGTTATTTGACAAAATCTTGTTTGTTATATTACTTAATTAGGATGTAACGGATTAGCCAATATATGGGAAAGTAACGGGCTAAAACGCTTGGCACAAAATTTCGCTTCAAAGCGATAATGCCGAACGTTTTAGTCCCTATTTAATTGTTTTCATGTCGTTTTTTCGTATGAACCAACAACAACTCTCGACCAGTATTTATCATCATTTTCCATGTTACATTGCAAATGCGTACTTTCACCTTCTAGCTGGAAAGGAATAATACGACCATCAGATGTATAAAAACCCTTTTCATTTAAGGGGTAAAAGATAGCGATTCTATACTCTGCTTCTGGTAAAAATAATTCTGGTTTATAAAATACTACTTGCTCTGAACTAACCCCAAGCAAATCATCATATTTAGCGTAATATGTTATTTCTGAATGCTGAAAAACAAGCCCTCGAATTTCATGTCCGAAAGTAGATTTAAGTGATTCTATAAGTATTGGAATATCAATGGCTAAACAGTAGTCAGCATTAAACCTTTCAAATAATTCATTGCTATTTTTCTTTGAAGATAAGCACAAGCAGTAACAATGTCTTGGTGGAACTTTCCAAATAGGATCAGATGCCAAAGATTCTCTTGATATGTGATGACCATTAATGAAAAGTTCACCTACATTTTTATCCCAAAGAAATTCTTTCTCGGTTTCTTTATCCCTCATAAGAGCATTTTCAAGTCGGCTATAATGACCCAAGTCACTAAATCTAGGACTTATTTCCCCTTTAGCTATAGGTTCAAGAAACTCTTTTTTTCCATATAAATACTTAATCATTGCAGCCTATTTCACCTAACGACATAATATTCTTAATAACAGGCCCACTCGTTTTCCGCTTGCCTAACTTTCATTCAAGCTATCATAAATCAATGAATTCAATGCATGTATTTCACATTTCGCATTCTGTCTTTACGTAAAAACGAGCGAGCGCGTCACCTTAGGTAAGGTAAACAATAATTCTTTGATTAACAATTACTTATTAAATTTTCCATCAGTAAAACGATGCTGGGTTCTCGGCAAAACAAGCAATTTTCATACTCAAACCGAGTTCAACCCCAATAAACTGTATAAATTCACAAGAGTTGTATTCTAGATCGCCTAGCAAATTTGGTCATATAGTTGGATGGTTTGGCATAAGAAAAAGTAAGTCAATTGCCAACTAGAATGTTGTGCAAAAAAACTAACTTAAAACATAAAGGGACAGAAGTAAGCCTGCCAACACTTCCTATCTGCAAATAATAACTACAAACTTTAAACCTAAGCCCTATGAAAAAGGAGCTCATAAGAGCCCCTTCAGTAATAGCACCACCAAAGCACAATGCCTTGGCTGCCGCCTTCATTTATAACAAGCGATAAATCTACTTACCCTTTCACACCACCGGATGTTAAACCGCCCACTAGCCAACGTTGCGCTAATAAGAACACAATCGTAATCGGCAGTGCTGACAATACCGCTGCTGCGGCAAAATCACCCCATAAGTAGTTTTGCGGATACAGATACTGCTGCATGCCCACCGCTAGGGTGTATGAGTTCACATCTGACAGTAACAAAGACGCCACAGGCACTTCACCCACAACGCCGATGAAAGATAAGATAAACACCACCGCTAAAATAGGCACCGACAATGGCAACAACACCAAACGGAATGCTTGCCAAGGGGTTGCGCCATCCAATGCCGCCGCCTCTTCCAAGGAGTTATCGATGGTTTCAAAGTAGCCTTTAATGGTCCATACGTGCAGCGCTATACCGCCAAGATAGGAGAAAATAAGACCGCCATGGGTATTTAGCCCCAAGAATGGGATGTACTGACCTAATTTATCAAACAGCGCATAGATAGCCACCAGCGCCAATACCGCTGGGAACATTTGGAAAATCATCATCGCTTTTAAGATGGTGTTTTTGCCTTTAAAGCGCATGCGAGCAAACGCGTACGCTGAGGTCGTAGACAGCGCCACAATCAAAATAGAGGTGATGCCTGCCACTTTCACTGAATTCCACAGCCATAACAACACAGGGAACGGAGGCGGCGTGACACTGCCATCCGCATGGGTCACCGATAAGCCAAGGGCTAACTTCCAATGCTCTAAGGAAGGATTGTCAGGAATCAAGCTACCTGTGGCAAAGTTACCTTCTCGAAATGAAATGGCGATCACCATCAACAAAGGGAAGATAATCAACGACAAGAAGATCCACAGCGCAATATGCGTTGCCCAAACACGGTATTTAAGGTTTTTGCCTTGTACCATAGCCATTGTTATTGCTCCTTAATCTTGAGATAGCTTAGTGAAACGAAGGTTCAGTAGCGCCATACCACCCACTAATAGGAAGATAAGCGTTGCGATAGCACTTGCTAGGCCAAAGTCTTGACCACCACTGCCCTCAAAGGCGATGCGGTAGGTGTAGCTCACCAACAAGTCGGTGTAACCGGCAGGCTCTGAGGTGCCTATCATGTTTGGACCGCCGTTGGTTAATAGCTGAATCATGACAAAGTTATTGAAGTTAAACGCAAAGCTGGCAATTAACAGCGGCGTCATGGGTTTAATCATTAAAGGTACGGTAATGTGGAAAAAGTTCTTAAATGGCCCTGCGCCATCAATTGCTGATGCCTCATACAAATCATCAGGGATGGCTTTTAATAGCCCCATACACAAGATCATCATGTATGGGAAACCAAGCCAAGTGTTTACTATCAACACCATGGTTTTGGCTAAGAAGGGATCAGAGAACCAGTTTGGTGAAATGCCAAATAGCTGACTGAGCACTAAGTTAATTTCACCAAAACTTTGGTTAAACAAACCTTTGAATATCAAGATAGAAATAAAAGCGGGGACGGCATAAGGCAAGATAAGCAACACACGGTAAATCGCGCGCCCTTTTAGCTCTTCCCATTGCACCACGCTTGCCAATACCAAGCCAATCACGAGTGTAAAGATAATCGTTAAGACCGAAAAAACCACCGTCCAGATAAAAATGGAGATAAATGGCTCTTTGATGCCGTCGTCTTTCCAAACACGTTCAAAGTTAGCCCCCCCAATACCGACAATAAAACCGGGCGAGACAGTCTGACCAACAAAATCACCATTGGCATCCACAGCTTGATAAAAACCCACGTCCATATTTGGCATGAAAGTTTCACCCGTTTCGTTATTAAGCAGGGTCTTCCCGTCTCCTTGCAATGTAAATAACGGCTCTACACCCGCAAATTTACGTAACCCGCTCATACGAACCGCTTCACCACTTGGCTTAATAAGATCAATCTTACTTAATACCGGGCGAGCTTTAATGATGCTTTTTATCGGTTCCTTGTCACCTTGTATTGAATTGGCATCCACCACCATCAATGACAAATCTTTGCCTGAGCTCTCTTTACCGAAGCTGTCTTTACTTAGATTAAATTCTCGCGTCACTAAAGTCTGCTCGCCATCTTGCAGGGCAATGATGTGTCCACCAGCGGTTTTTAGCAGTTGAAACGGATAGCTGTCGCCGCTTTGAAAAGTGCGATTCACCAACACTGACTGTGCTCGGTCAAGGGTCAGTTGATTCTTAGCGCTGTAATTGGTAAAGGCGAGGTTCACGGTATACGCGAGCGGAAAGAGAATGAATAGGATCATTCCCGCGATACCTGGGTAAATATAGCGATGCGCGTAGGTTTTCTTACTGCCAAAGATATACAGCGCTAACGCCGTTAAAATCAGCGTCAGAAGCGCAAATGCTACCTCTCCACGAGAGTACATTAATACGGTCGCATAACCGTTTATAATTCCGACTAAGCCAAGGGTTGCCCACTTCAATACTGATTTAGTATTTCCGGCAACGGAAGGAGTCTCAACAGAACCAGAAGATTGAACTGTCTGCATAAAAAGAACCTACTAGCGAATAATAAATAGAGAAAAGTAAGGAGGGGTTACCCCCTCCTTAAAGGGTTTACTTAAGCATTTGTTTTTTAGCGTCTTCTAGAGCGGCATCCACCGATTGACGACCATCAACCACATTGATGATGGCATTCTTCGCAGAGCTCCAATAAGTGTTCATTTGTGGAATGTTCGGCATAATTTCACCGTGCTCGGCGCTGGCCATTGTCGCGGCAATGCGAGGATCAGCAGCCAATTCTTTTTGGAACGATTTTAATGCAACTGCGCCCAGTGGCTTATCGTTATTCACATCGCGTAAGCCTTCGTTAGTCAGCAAGTAATTCTCTAGGAACTCAACCGCAAGATCTTTGTTTGGTGACGCAGTGCTGATACCCGCGGTTAGTACACCTACAAACGGTGAAGAAGCCTGACCTTTGAAGGTAGGTAGTGTTGTGACGCCATAGTTCACTTTGTTGTCATAGCCGCCCCATGCCCAAGGACCATTAATCGTCAGTGCCACATCACCCTTAGCAAAAGAAGAATCTGCGATAGAATAATCCATGTCCGCAGAAATCACTTTGCTGTCCACCAATGACTTGATGAAATTCATCGCGTCTTTCACGCCCGCCTTATCAATGCCCACGTTTTTAACATCATAACCAGCATCAGTGTGCTTGAACGCATAACCACCATCAGCAGCCATTAGTGGCCATGTGAAGTACGGTTCTTTTAGGTTCCACATGATCGCTTTTTTGCCTTCTTTGGCTAACTTAGCGTCAAGAGCCGCCACTTCTTCCCAAGTTTTAGGTGGGTTTGGCACAAGATCTTTATTGTAGATAAGAGCCAGAGCTTCGATAGCCACAGGGTAACCGATGGTTTTGCCTTGGAAGTTCACTGCATCCCATGCAAAATCTACGATACCGTCTTTGATTTCTTTAGACGGTTTAATTTCAGCGAGCAAACCTGCTTCGGCGTAACCCCCAAAACGATCGTGCGCCCAAAAGATAATATCAGGACCGTCACCTGTCGCGGCAACTTGAGGGAAGCGAGACTCTAAGCCATCAGGGTGCGCTACTGTCACTTTAATGCCAGTATCTTCCTCAAAGCGTTTACCTACTTCAGCAAGGCCGTTGTAACCTTTATCGCCATTGATCCAAATAGTCAGCTGACCTTCTTGAATTGCGGCGTGAGCCCCAAAAGAACCAAGCGCAACGAGTGTCCCAAGTGCAACTGTACTTAGAGCTTTTTTCATGTGTGTTATCCTTTTTTATTATTAGTGTAGGGCTATCAAAGTGTTCCCTGAAGCCAAATTTCAGGCTCTATCATCCGCTACTCCCTATGAATCATCATCATCCTGTTTACTACGCCCTATCATGACGACATCATTTTCGTGATCCGCCTCTCCCAGCGCCAGTGATCGGCTTCACAAAAACACCATTGTTGTGATTCAAATCATTAGAAAACCCCAGATAAAAGAGATATTGATCCATTTAACACTTGCCTTGCGACTGGCTACTCCTCCCCTGCTACTCCCCCTACAAAAAATCGAACCAGGAGGATGTTTAAGGTCATGAAATTGCACAAACTAACACCATCCGAGATATGGATAGTAAGAGCCCTTTCTAACTTAATGGTTAGAATTACATTTCAAACCTAGCCAGTAGTTACTTTGTCGGTAAGCTGATTAAAGTGCGGGGGATATTGGTTAGAATTGGAAATGGTCAGGTGATGTGACCAAAACAGTCTAAATTATTGACTCTTAGGGTGAGTGATTAATATTAGTGTTTTGTGTTCATCACCTTTTTTCTTTCCTGTTCTCTATACATTATATTGCACGATTTCTAATTGAACGTTCATGGCATAATTCATAACCATAAATGGGCGTTAATGGGTAAAATTAATATTGAGGATCCACTCAAATGACCAGTGTCACGTTAAAAAATGTATGTAAATCCTATGGTGACGTAAAGATCTCAAAGAACGTCGACCTAGAGATTAAAGAAGGTGAGTTTGTTGTCTTCGTTGGTCCATCGGGTTGTGGTAAGTCCACGCTGTTGCGTTGTATTGCTGGCCTAGAAGATATTACCTCTGGCGATCTTTACATTGGTGATCAACGAATGAACGATGTGGAACCATCCAAACGTGGCGTTGGCATGGTATTCCAGTCGTACGCGCTTTATCCGCATCTAAATTTATACGACAACATGTCTTTTGGCATGAAGCTAGCTAAAGCAGACAAAGCGGAAACTGAAAAGCGTGTTAAGCACGCCGCCGATATCTTACAACTGACACACCTTTTAGACCGACAACCTAAAGCCCTATCTGGCGGTCAACGTCAGCGCGTCGCCATTGGCCGAACGTTAGTCTCACAGCCACAAGTCTTCTTGCTCGATGAACCACTGTCGAATCTAGATGCAGCACTGCGCGTACAAATGCGCAGTGAAATCACCAAACTGCAACGCCAGCTGGGCTGCACTATGATCTACGTCACTCACGATCAAGTGGAAGCCATGACCATGGCCGATAAAATTGTGGTCTTAGATGGTGGTTATGTCTCTCAAGTTGGCCGACCACTGGATTTATATCACTATCCACAAAACCGCTTTGTTGCCGGTTTTATTGGCTCACCAAAAATGAACTTCATTAGCGTACACGCCATTGAGGCCTCTTCAACACAAGTCAAAGTTGAGCTAGAAAATAAGGTGGCGTTTACTATTCCAGTGGATGGCACCACTGTTGTTGTTGGTGAGCGTATGTCACTGGGCATTCGCCCTGAACATCTATTAATGTCGGATTCATCTGAAGCCACCATTGAAGGTGAAGTCACTATCGTTGAAAAACTCGGCCAAGAAACCCAAGTGTACCTATCGGTAGACAGTGCCGACACGGATATCAACTTTAGACAGCCAGATACCCTAGAAGTTGAACCTGGCGATCACTACGCGATCGGTATTGATCCTAAGCGCTGTCACCTATTCCACGATGACGGACGCGCATGTCGCCGTTTACATCAAGAAGTAGGAGCCACTATTTCACAGGCGTAAAACATCACGCATAAAAAAGCCGAGCTATTTAAGCTCGGCTTTTGTTTATCATCGTATTTTACTTAATGAACTGGCGTTTCTGATTCGGAGTAGAACTTACCAAAATACTGCTCTAGTATTTCTGGTGTCAGTTCCCCAGCTTCTTCCAGTTTTTTTAATTCTGCCGCTATCTTCTTTTGCTCTTCTATTGAAGGCAACTTCTGTTCTGGCTGATCTTCGGCCTCTTTGGCCATTGCTTCTAGCTCTTTTTCCAAATCACTCACGACTAATACCTCATATCGAATCTCAATTGAGTGTACTTAGACCTGAATAGAAGATCAATCTTACGCTCTTTGCTTATACCAATCGTACTAAATAATTGGTATTAGATCTGATGCCATGGATGCGACGTAATACCAATCCACATAAGTCATGCATATAAGTTAATTACTTAAATATATGATTATGAGTACCTATCCGGGTTGGTATAACGAAAAACTACCATTGCGTTGAATAAAAAAGCCCCTCAAAAATCGAGGGGCAATAGTCCATCGCTTTTTATTATAGTTAATTTTTCAGATTGAAACGGCGGGTTAACCAAAGTCGCCGTTCACGTAACCTTGAGTACGATCATCTCGTGGGTTACTAAATATTACAGGTGTTTCATCATGTTCAACCAACTCGCCCATCAAGAAGAAAGCGGTACGGTCTGAAATACGACGCGCTTGCTGCATTGAGTGAGTTACGATAACAATGGTGTAATCCTTTTTCAGATCTTCCATCAGTTCTTCGATCTTGTGCGTCGCAATAGGATCAAGTGCTGATGTTGGTTCATCCATCAAAATGACATCCGGTTCCATCGCGATAGTACGCGCAATACACAAACGTTGCTGCTGACCACCAGAAAGACCAAATGCGTGTGATTTTAAGCGATCTTTCACTTCATCCCACAACGCTGCACCGCGCAGTGATTTTTCAACCACTTTATCGATGTGCTTCTTGTCTTTGATACCTTGAGCACGCAGACCGTAAGCCACGTTTTCATAGATGCTCATCGGGAATGGGTTTGGCTTTTGGAATACCATACCCACTTTGATGCGCAGGTCAGCAACGTCGATGTTGCTATAGATATCTTGACCATCCATTTCCACAAGGCCAGTAATTTTTACGCCTTCAATCAAATCGTTCATGCGGTTTAGGCAGCGCAATAGCGTTGATTTACCACAACCCGAAGGGCCGATAAGCGCCGTTACTTGGCGAAGAGGAATTGGCAGATTGATGCTTTTTAGCGCTTTATTGTCGCCGTAGTAAAGATCTAGGTTTTCGATATTAAATTTGTTCATGTTCAGTATCTCTTAAATTCTTTGTGTCTATCTAACAACAATTAGTAAGTCGCTTTGTTGAAACGGCTAGCAATCAATTTGGTTAACATATTAATCAGAAGTACCACTACAATCAGCACCGTTGCGGTACCGTAGGCTTGGTTCCACTCATCGATAGTAAATAGCTCTGTTGTTAACTTATATAGGTGAACGGTTAGCGTACGGCCTGAATCAAGAAGCGTATCAGGAATACGTGCCACCATACCTGCTGTCAAAAATACCGGCGCTGATTCACCAATTACGCGACCAATACTCAAGATAACAGACGTCAAAATACCTGGCATTGCGCTTGGTAGGATTAAGCGCCAAATGGTGTAGATTTTTGACGAGCCTAAAGCATAAGAACCTTCACGGAAAGTTTGAGGAACCGCAATCAATGCTTCTTCCGTTGCACGGATAATCACTGGCAGAATCAAAATACTTAACGTTAGTGCACCCGATAGGATAGAGAAACCGAATCCCATAATGGTCACAAAGAAGGTCATACCAAATAGACCAAAGATAATCGACGGGATACCCGCCAGTGATTCAGTACAAAAACGAATCACTTTTACGAACTTACTACCTACTTGAGCATATTCAGTAAGGTAGATAGCCGTCATAATCCCCAATGGAGCCGCGACAGAAATCGACGCGATTACCATGTAGATCGTAGATACGATCATAGGGAAAATACCTTGAGAGTCTCCTGTGCGGCTATAGTCGCCTGTCACGAAGTCCCAGTTTACGAATTGCAAACCGTTCGACAAAATGTACCAGATAATCCAGAACAAAAAGCCGACAGTCAGTGCAGCTGACAGCCACACAAATGCGTTAAGCATGTTGTCTTTACGCAGACGAGCTTGTTTTAATTTTACTGTATCCATTACTCTTATCTCGCTTTCTGACGGTTAAGATACAAAAGAGCACCGTTTAGCATCATAATGAAGATCAACAGAACCACACCGGTCGCGTACAATGCATTGGCGTGAAGCCCACTTGCGTACGACATTTCAATCGCGATGTTGGCGGTCAGTGTACGCGCCGCGTCCAATAGTCCTTCAGGCATTGCCGGAGCATTACCCATAACCATGATGATCGCCATGGTTTCGCCAAGCGCACGACCAATCCCCAAAATAACGCCGGTCATAATGCCCGAACGAGCAGCGGGAACAAGAAGCTTAAATATGGTGTAAATCTTTGAAGCGCCTAACGCTAAAGAACCTTCTTTGTAAGTGCGTGGTACTGCGCGAATAGAGGTTTCAGATACGGTAATAACCGTCGGCAAAATCATAACGCCAAGTACAATAATACCGGCTAAGATAGTGTTACCAGCAGGTACATTAAAGATGTCTTGGATAAGCGGTACGATAATAACCAGGCCGAAGAAGCCGTATACCACCGAAGGAATACCCGCTAATAATTCGATAGCCGGGCGAATGATATTGCCCACGCGCTTTGGCGCGATTTCAGCAATAAAGATGGCAGTTAATACGCCAACAGGAACACCAAATAAGACCGCACCCAGTGTCGACACCAGTGAGGCAACAATCATAGTTGCAACACCGTACAACGCTGGTGGTAGCCAGTTTTGGCCTAGTACAATTCCGCCAAAACCAGCGGCTTGGAATGCTGGGATACTTTCTCTAACGATGAAATAAGCGATTATGGCTAGAGAAACAATACCGATAATGGCACTGGATAAGAACAATCCATGAAAGATTCTCTCTCTCCAGTCTATGCCACGGTCTTCCCTTAATGAAGAGCTAGGGAGCACCGAAGCTTGAACATTGTCATTTTTCATTGAAAAATTCACTATTAATTGCGATGGGAAAATCAAATACGCAAACAAAATGCGCAGAAAAAGCTCAGCCTTCACAGGCTGAGCAAAATAACTTATTAATTATTACTTAGCTGAGATGTAGCCTTTGCTTGCTACTAGCTTTTGTGCAGCTGAAGATTGCATCCACTCAAGGAATTTCTTAGTTTCAGCAGAAGTGTTTGCTTCTTTGTAAAGAACTAGGAAAGGACGAGCAACGTTGTAAGAACCGTTCTGAACGTTTGCTACAGAAGCAGCAGCGCCGTCGATTGCTACAGCGTGTACACTGCTGTCTACAGTACCAAGAGAGATGTAACCGATAGCGTATGGGTTAGAAGCAACTTGAGTTTTAAGTGCGCCGTTACCGTTTGCTACTTGAGCACGTTGAGAGATAGCAGATACTGTTACGTCGTTTACTTTCATTTTAAGACCCATGATGTCTTCGAAAGCGCCACGAGTACCAGAAGCTGTGTCACGTGTAACAGTTACGATTGGCTTGTCTGCGCCGCCAACTTGTTTCCAGTTTGAGATTTCGCCTTTGTAGATAGATTGAACTTGTGCAGAAGTTAGACCTTCTACAGAGTTCGCTGGGTTAACAACAACTGCGATACCGTCAAGTGCGATAGTCAATTCTGTAAGAGCTGGCTCTTTCTCAGAATCTTTAAGGTCACGAGAAGACATACCTAGGTTTGCAGTGCCAGATTTAGCAGCACGAACACCTGCAGAAGAACCAGGGCCTTGAACTTCGATAAATACGTTATTGTTCGACTTCATGTAAGTTTCAGAGAAAACTTCCATAAGAGGAGTAACGCTGCTTGAACCAACTGCTGAGATAGTCTCTTTTGCAACTGCAGGAGTCATTGTTAGTGCGCCTAGAAGTGCAACGGCACCGATTACTGTCTTTTTCATCTGTTTGTCCTTAATGGGAATAACGTTCACAACATTTACTATGCTGTGGGTTTGTTTAGTTGACGAGGGACACTTTAAGCGTGTTTTATGACACTTATGTTTCAGAACTTTGAAAGGTAAATGACAATTTACTCAGAATTGGCTCCTGATTTGAACAACAGAAACTCAGTGACGTACAAGAGAAAAGAATGAAAAGTCGCATAGACTCAGGACAGATAACGATAAGAATAAATGGCAAAAAGAAAACCAAATAACTGAAAAAACAACAACTTAAGTGGAGGCACTAGGAATAACATTCATTTAGAATGTAAAAATACCGTATAAATAACACGCTACTCCGCCACCTCAAACCTTCACTCATGCATCGAAAAACCGCTATTTTTAGCCTGATAAAAACGGTCATAATTAACTGTAATATTTCACAGAAAAAGTGAATTTTTTTGCTACGGCAATAAAAAAGCGAAGATAATTATCTTCGCTTTTATGCACCAAGATGCGCAGTGATATTTAAAATGAATTAGTCATCAATTTTAGGTGGTGTTTTCTTCTTCGGAATAAACACGGCATCACCCACAGCCACATTAGTGTGAAAGGTCTTATCACGCTTAACCGGCTTCTTAGCCACTTTTTTCGCTGCGGTTGGCTTCTTATTTGTTTTATTGGCTTTACCACGGAAAGCCGGCTTCTTAGGCTTAATGCCCTTGAACTTCCCTTTTAAGCCTTCTAAAACATCAAAGGTTAAATCTTGCTGCAAGAAGCTCTCTACGCGCTTAAAGCTATCCCAGTCTTTAGGACCGACTAAAGAAAGTGCCATACCCTTATTACCTGCACGACCAGTACGACCTACGCGGTGTACATATTCTTCAGTGTGCTTTGGCATATCAAAGTTGATAACGTGAGAAACATTCGCGATATCAATACCGCGTGAGGCGATATCAGTGGTCACCAAGATTTTGAATACCGTACGCTCAAACTGGCTCATAATCGTATTACGCTGAGTTTGCGTCAGACCACCACTTAGTGCGACTGCTTTTAAATTCAGTTTATTGAGCTCAACGGTTAAACGTTCAGTGTCTGAGCGCGTCGCCGTGAAAATCATAATCTGATTGTAATCAGCATCGGCGATGATGCGATGTAGCAATGCTTCTTTATGATCTAAGTGATCACAAAGATAAAATTTCTGGTCGATATCCGTATGGTGCGCGTTACCACTTTCAATAGAGATACGTTTTGGAGCGTTTAACATCTCCATTGCCATATCGTGCACTTCGGCGTGATCAAGCGTTGCAGAGAACATCAATGTTTGACGGCGGCGGTGTTTAGCCAGTTTGTGAATGCGCATCAGCTCAGGAGCAAAGCCCAAATCTAACATTCGGTCCGCTTCATCAAGCACTAAAGTATCTAAACCATCTAAAAATAGAGAGCGATGCTCAAGGTGATCGGCTAAACGTCCTGGCGTTGCCACGATAAAACGTGGGTATTTGCGCAGTGCTTTCACTTGGTCGTTGAAGTTTTCACCGCCGACAATCAAGGTGGCGGTATAAGAAAGTCCGCCTAACATAGTACGTAGCTCACCATAAACTTGGCGCGCTAGCTCACGCGTCGGCGCTAAAATAACACCACGTGGATCTTTGGCTGAAAAGGCTTTACTTTTTAATGCTTTGTGCAGCATAGGCAAAACAAACGCTAAAGTCTTGCCCGAACCGGTTTTAGACGAGGCAAGCAAATCTTTACCTGCAAGTGCTACAGGGATTGCCTGTTGCTGAATTTCGGTCGCATTCTTAAACGAATAGTGATCCAAATTCTTCATTAAACGATTGTCTAAACCTAATTCTTTAAACTTCAAAGTACTCTCCAATAAAAAGGGGGATGTTGCTTTCTATCTACCCAAATTACCTATAGAGAAAGCAAGCCATACAAAAATCTGGCTAATAGTACCTTAGTTAACGACTCAGATCACAAAAATATCCGTCATTTCGGGGACGATTGATGCTGGTTTTCGTGATAATTACCTAATTTCTATTAATTATTCGAACATATTTTATTCTACGTCTACACTATTTAAGCCATCAGAAATAAGTGGCATAACTAAAAGAAATCAGGGAGTTCGTATGAATAAAAAAATTATACTTGTAGCAGGAGTTAGCTCAGTATTATTGTTGGCAGGCTGTGCCTCAGGCCCAGACGACGCAACGAAAGCACAAATGGCTGATACTGACTCTAGAGTATCTCAACTAGAGAAAGATCTCGCAGCGCTAAAAGCGGAGCATGAAAAAGACTCAGCGGAGAACAAAGCAACGGCAATGCAAGCTAAAGAAGCTGCTATGGCCGCTCAGGACGAATCAGCTCGTGCAAACGAACGCCTAGATAACGTCGCACAATCCTATACTAAGTAGTCTCACTACTGTCTAAATTTCAAAGCCAGCGTTTACGCTGGCTTTTTTATTCATTGATACCCCTCAACCTCAATCATAACTGCCGTCATGCACCATAATCGGCATACCTGTCTGAATTTGAATCACACCGTTAACCTTAGAATAGGTCTGGGAATAATTTGCCAACTGATCGCTGTCTAGCCATATTTGCAGCTCTAGCGGCCAATCAAAGGTTTGTTTAGTGCCATTTTTTGCGGTTAAAGGTTCATGAGACTCGATGAACACACTGCTATCGGGCTCAACCGCCATTTTGATCGGTTGATTGACGATTTGCACTCGAGTGCCGCGCCCTACTCGTTCAAATAACCATTGAATATCATCCGGCTCCATCCGAATACAACCACTACTGACTCTCAAGCCAATGCCAAAGTCTTTGTTCGTGCCATGAATCAAATATTGCCCGGAGCCATAGCGCAGACGCATGGCGTATTCACCCAAAGGGTTATCTGGGCCAGCAGGAACGACATCAGGTAACTCAATACCGTCTTCTTCATAGGCCATACGAATGGATTGCGGAGGCGTCCAAGTCGGCGCTTCTATCATGGCGCTAATTGAAGTGACCATTTGCGGTGTTTCTCGACCAATGCGACCGATACCCACTGGAAATACATGCACATGTTCACCGTCAGGATCGTAATAATAGAGGCGCAGCTCGGCAAGGTTGACCACAATGCCTTCTTGCTTCGCCGACGGTAAGATAAACCGATTTGGGATCGTCAATACTTCCCCTTCATCGGGAAGAAAAGGATCCACGCCTCGATTTGCCGCAATCAGGCTGAGTAGCCCCACATCATATTCTTTTGCCAGCAACGCAAATGTTTCACCCGCTTGCACTTGGTGACGCTGTAACTTACCCGCTACATGACTGCCATCAACAGGCAACCGGTACGTTGCGGCAAAGGCACCCTGCCCACACAGCGATACAAACAGAACCAATGACCACAACACGTCTAAACGCTTAATACTAGACTTAGCATTCATTATTCTTCGCTTCCTTATACATCTGCAAAGCTCGCACCCTTTGCGTTTTATGATCCACAATAGGAAAAGGATAGTCCAAACTGGCAAATTCATCCCATAGCCAAGGGCAATGAATGTATTTGTCTGGCACAGAGCTCAGCTCGGGAAGCCAGTGCCGAACAAACTCTCCTTGAGGATCGCACTTCTGCCCCTGAGTCACCGGATTAAAAACCCGAAAATAGGGCTGCGCGTCGCATCCTGTCGAGGCAGACCATTGCCATCCGCCATTATTCGCTGCGAAATCTCCATCCACCAACTGATTCATAAAGTAACGCTCACCATAACGCCAGTCTAAAAGCAGATCTTTGCTTAAAAAGCTGGCAACGATCATACGCAGTCTATTGTGCATCCAACCAGTTTGGTTCAACTGCTTCATTGCTGCATCAACGATGGGATACCCGGTGGTGCCTTGCTGCCAATGGATCAGATGCGCTATGTCTCCTTGCCAGCGAATGTGATCGCACCACACTAAGAAATTAGCGCCTTTACATAACTTGGGCTGGAAATAAATAAGGTGTTGATAAAACTCTCGCCATATCAATTCAGCGAGCCAAGTTTGCTCACCTAAATTTAATTGCTCTGGGTTACGACCGTTGAGCAAACGAGCAATACATTGGCGGACGGATAACATCCCTAGGGCAAGGTAAGGAGAAAGCTGACTGGTGCCATTAACGGACGGCACATCTCGGTTGTCGTGATAAAAATTGGCTTTTTGTAAGGAAAATAAACGTAATGCGCCTAAAAGGGCTGGAGTATCAACCGGCCAACAATCACTATTAACGTTCGTTGCGGCTTTGAATTTCTTGACCTCTCTAGGAAGTTCAAAGGTATGCTCAGCGTAAAATAGCGCATTTAGGGTAAGCGCAACGGGTTTTCGTACCACCAATCGTGCAGCGTCAAAGCGTTGTAACCAACTGTTTTTAAAGGGCGTGAACACTTTAAAATGACGACCTTGTTTGGTTAAAATACCTCCGGGAGCAAACACACACTTATCTGAATATAACGAAAAAGGAATGTCGCTACGCTCAAGGCTGCATTTAACCAGCGCATCTCGGCGTAATTCATTCACTTCATAATCGGCATTCGCAAACACTTGCTCTATCGCAAAACGGGTACATAACTCCGATATTAAGGCGCCACATTCTTGGTAGCTATCTACGACCTCTATGCGCAAATGAATGCGTAACTGCGCCAACTCCGTAGACAATGCCTCTAAGCGACGAACCACAAGTTGTTGCCGCCGCTCAGAAACGCCGTGCTCTTGCCATTGCTTTGGCGTTACTGTGAATAGCGCTATCAGCCCTTTATCCGGCGCCTCTGAGCTGGCCACTTTATCCATTGCGCGAATAAGCGCCGTATTATCTATCGTTCTAAGATCGCGTCGAAACCAGACTAAAGTGCGCATGAATCCTCTCCTTTATAAGCTGTAACGCAGGCGAAGCTCTTGGGGATGAGGGGTGAGAAACTTTTGACTCTGTAAATAGGTATCGGGATACAAAGATAGATAATGTCGAATTAAAGTAAGTGGGCTCAACAATGGCAACAATCCCTGCCGATATTCATCAATAATCGCTCTTAGCTCTTGTCTTTCTTGAGCCGTAAGCCATTTTTTAAAATAGCCTTGAATGTGCATCAATACGTTTGAATTATTTTTTCGGCTGGCGCGGTGAGTCAAGGCCTGCATGAATTTTAATCGATAGAGCGAATAAAATGCGTCACTGTCATAGTCGGCAACCCGAGCGACTAATTGCCCTAAGACTTTATAAGAAGAAGGGTCATGCGCCATCAATGTCAGTTTATAACGAGAATGAAACGCCACGACCTTCCCACTTGTCGGCTTATCACCTAAGCAATCGTATAAATCTTTGAGGCTAAAGATTCGGGAAATGAAGTTCTCTTTTAAGACTGGATCATTTAAGCGCCCATCTTCTTCCACCGGTAACCATGGCATCTTCTTCATCAACACTTCCGTGTAAAGCCCTACTCCAGCATTGCTTGCACCTGCCTTTGTATACACTTTAACGCGCTCCATACCGCAAGTCGGTGATTTCGCACAGACGATATAGCCACACAGCTCACTGTGTATGAGTTCGTCAACCTTGTGGTTCGAATAGTCCGTCATCGCTTTAGTATGGTCTTTAGAGGGATCTTTCGTTTCAAGTAATGCTATGCGCTCTTCATTTGAGACTAACCGAATGGTTGGACGTGGCACCGTCATGCCAACCCCAACTTCAGGGCAAACTGGTATAAATTCAAAAAATGGGGAGAGCTCTTGGGTCACAAATTTACTTGGTTTACTTCCACTATCAAAACGCACATTCTCACCTAGCACACAAGAGCTGATACCGATTTGAATTGCGTTATTTACAGTAGAGCGAGAGAGTGTATTCATCCTATTTCAATCCTTATCCATGTCTGCGTATCTGTTGTGCATTTGTACGCAGAAAAACGGATAAAGGGTCACAATAATATTTTAAAGGTGTGTGTTGCGCTGAATTTAGGTAAAATCGATGATGTATTCACCAACAAAACGTCGCCGTGCCAGAGAAAGTAACCCAACAGATCATTAACCTGAACTTTTGCAGAAATCCACTGTGTGCGGACTTTGGATCGTTGAACATTGCCAACTATTCTATTCTCAGCGAACGTAAAAACCCGCAAATAGCCTGCGCCAGTTGTCACAATATCGCTCCTATTCTTTGGCCTGACGAACTGCAAAGCGAACTCATTTCACAACGTGAATACTTACAAGCTAGCTTGACGGCATGCATCAATCACAGCTGTGAAAACCTAGGCTGTAACGTGCAACTTTTCCCTGAAAAGTATTACTCTTTTGGCTTTAGTGGAGACAAACAGCGTTACCGTTGTAAAGCGTGCCAAAAAACCGTTGTCGACAAGTTTTCAGTGACCAACCCCCACTTAAAAACCCATGTCACCATTTTGGCGCTACTGCTCACGGGGTTTAGCTTAAAAGAGATTTCGACCAAGCTGGCAATGCAAGCCAAAACCCTTAATGACCACATCAAGGCGATGGCGGCCATTTGCCGTCACAAATCCTCGGTGTTTGATCATCACTGGCAAAATCAATCCAAACAATTCTTATTGGGGAGTGACTATCACTACTTGCAACCCAATAGTGACAACGGCGTATTGTGGATATGCACGCTAGATTTACACTCTCATTATGTAGCGCACCAAACGGTCAATGTCACCAATCAGTCCAATGTCTCAGGCAATCGTATTATCGCAAAAGAATATCTCGCCAGTATCAATACGCCGCCTACTGATCCTGTTAGCAATAAAGTCACCGACCTCATAATATCTCGATTACATGATCATCAAAATCGAAGCCATAGCAACAACCCATTGCACAACCAAACCCAGTTAAATTATCCGGTGAAAACAGCTTTGGTGACGCCGATATACAGTGCAACCGCTCACTACCACCAATTAAATCAATGGCTTCAACATGCTGACACACTGACACTCACTCTTGGCTTTGAGCCTATGCTGGCCGAGGCGGCCGTTACTAGCTTAAATAGCATGCGTCAAAAACAATCCTTGGATCTTCTATACCAAATAGATGATCCTAACTGGGTCGAAGGCAAAGTTGGCAGTAAACCACAACCACTCATTTTTGCGCATAATAAGGTCAACTGGTCGCTCTCAGAGCAATGGCACATCAGAGCCGACGCTGATCAGCGCGCTATCTGCCAAATAATAGAAAGCAACCTTACACAGAAACAAGCTCATCAACTGCCTAAACACACCCCTATTTCCCACTATATGCAGCGTTTTCATGCCATGTTTAAAAGCAGTGTTGATGAACCTCGTCGTAAACGTCGTCCAGAAGGCTTACTCCCCCTACTCGATATATACAAAGCATGGAATAATCTTTGCCACCAAACTAATCCCGGAGAAACACCGGCGGTCAATGCTGGTATTTCAGAAAAGCCCCTATCGTTAGACCAATTATTGCAATAACGAATACAGCAACGGGTACATCGAAATAAAATGATTTCGAATGCTTTTTACAGAGCAACCTAACCCATTAATAGCATTGCCACACCTAAAATTGCCACCAGCGTCCCCCATATAGAGCGTTTAGATAATTGCATTCCCTTTATCTTGTAGATCACTAACATGAATAATGGACTGGTTGCGATGAGAGTTTGTGCAATGGCAGGATTGGCATGTTTAAGGGCAATTTGCTGTAGCCATAAGGCCAGAAACGTCCCCACAGCAATAGCGACAAGCAGATAATAACGGTCGTAATGCGCCATCTGTTTTGATTTAAGTAACAAGTCTGAAAATGGCTTAGGTTGTAGCCAAGAAATGATCATCGCTACCGTAAGCGTACCCAGAGAAAGCCGAAGCAAGGCGCCTAGCAGCGGATTAATATCCCCAGCTACTAACGCAAAATGAGAAATAACCACACCACTGGCTTGGCACACACTGGCGAGCAGGCCATAAGCAATGCCAGACTTTGAATGACCACTCTTAGACCCTGAAGGCTGCATCACCACCAACACAACCGCAACGGTCGTAACCAGTATCCCTAGCCAGTTAAACAGGCTCAGCCCTAAACCTAAAAAGAGCAAAGCCAACACACCAGACAAAGGCGGCGCAAGGGACTCTAATAGCAATGTATGATTAGGGCCTATGCGTTTTAGGGCCGCAAAATAGGCGCTATCGCCAATCGCAATACCAATGACGCCAGATATCCCCAATATAAGTGCGTGTTGCTGAGAAATTTCAATATTCGCTTTAGGCAGTAAGGGAAACACCAACATCATCATTGCTGAGCCGATAATGCCTTTGATCATATTTAGCTGCAACGCACTAAAGCGATGACTAAACTGGCCATAGATCCATGTGGCGATGGCCCAAACTATTGCCGCACCAATGGCCGCAACTTCTCCGATAACGCTCACATTACACCCTCATACTGCAAGTAATAAAGTCGACTCAACGACAAGTACATTTGATGATAACATCACGACCAAACGAAGGATTGCGATTGTGCTATTAAGCTGGGTATTTCTACGATTTTTAGGTGATAAAGAAGCGCCGTTGTCATCTGTACCTCTTACTTATCCATCATATAAATACTCATATAATCAATAAAGTAGTTGTATTCACTTAGATAAAGGTTAAAAATAAAGTAACAATATTAGAACAAGCATTACAAGGATGAAACATGCTTCTCGATTATGTTGCTTTAGGATTATTAGTCTTCGTTGCTCTGGTCCTTTTTTACGGGGTGATCGTTATTCATGATATCCCCTACGAAATCGCCAAAAAACGAAACCACCCTCACCAAGATGCCATTCACGTTACCGGTTGGATCAGCCTTTTTACCCTACATGCCCTTTGGCCATTTCTTTGGATATGGGCCACGCTATGGCGTGAAGACCGTGGATGGGGAATGACGCAAATCAAGCAAGAACAGTCAGATTTGCATCATGACATTACTCAACTCAACCAGCAACTTAATGACTTAACTCAACAAGTGGCGCAACTGAAAGAGGCGCAACAACAGCAAACGCAGCCTCAAACTACAGCAAAAGCCACAACCGAACACAGTGAAGGAGAAGCGTAATGGATTTACTGCTGATACTGACCTACACCGCATTTTGTGTTGCTATTTTTAAGATTTTTAAGATCCCATTGAATAAATGGAGTGTCCCTACCGCTGTATTAGGAGGCGTGGTTTTAATTGGCACTTTAATACTGCTGATGAACTACAACCACCCATTTACCCAAATCGGCCGTCAAGTTTACAACACCACCCCTATTGTACCGACAGTAAAAGGTCGTGTGGTTGAAGTAAATGTGAAACCCGATACCTTCATCGTAAAGGGTGAGCCACTGTTCACCATCGAATCCGAACCTTATGAAGCGGCGCTAATGAGTAAGCAAGCGGATTTAGCGGCGGCCATACAAGACGTCTACCAATTGGAATCGGATTATAAAGCCGCTCAAGCTGAAGTGATTCGCTCTATTGCGGAACGTGATCGAATTCGTCAAGAATTTAACCGTTATTACGCAGGTTACAAAAAAGGCGCATTTACAGCGCAACAAGTGGACACTCGTCGTCAAAACCTAAAAGGAGCACAAGCAACTTTAGAGGCTAAAATTGCCTTAGAAAACAGTGCTCGTGTCGCCTTTGAATCAGAGATTGAAGGAGAGAACACCACCGTCGCTCGCCTGCAAGCTGAGGTTCGCCAAGCCGAGTTTAACCTAAATGAAACGGTCGTCAGAGCGCCAACCAATGGTTTTGTTACGCAATTGATCTTACGTCCCGGACAAATGGCGGTACCATTACCACTCGCCCCTTCCATGGTATTTATTCATGCTGAAGAGTTTGATTACGTTGGCGCCTTTCGTCAAAACTCATTACAACGCCTAGAGCCAGGGTTTGAAGCAGAATTTATGTTCCCAAGTTTACCGGGCAAAGTCTTCTCTGGTGAAGTCGTGAATGTCATACCCGCAATGGCAGAAGGTGAAGTGCAAGCATCGGGTCGACTACTTGGGACTCAGTCTCTAAATGTATCTGGTCGCGCACTGGTAAAACTGCACCTAAATGATGATATATCCCAATACCAGTTACCATTAGGCACATCGGTCGAAATCGCCGTGTACTCTGATAGTTTCCACCATGTCTCTATCATGCGTAAAATCCTCATTCGCATGAAGAGCTGGCAGAACTACCTGTATTTGGATCACTAATCGTCCATTGAGTCGATGTATTAAAAACCCCGCTACGGAGGGATCTGTAGCGGGGTTTTCCCTAAAACTTGCTATCACAAGCTCACAGATCATATGTCATTTGCAATGCTAGAGATGCAGGAAACATTTTTCCCTTTGCAGAATTCAAGACCTGACCCCATTGGACCCCATTGATACGTGTTAGGCTTTCTAAATAAAGTTCTTTACGGCCAATCCAATAATCGATGTAATCACTACTGAAAGTAATGAACCTAATAAAACGTATTCTGTTAGTTTATGATTTTTTGCATTATTTAGTTCACCAAACCTGAAGATCGACTTAGCAGCTAATACGAATCCAATGACAGAAAATTGCCCGGCAATAGTAAAAGTTAAAATTAGTGTTCGCTCTAAATATCCGATAATAACCCCTCCTGAAATCAAACCTTCATTTTCCTCATTCGAATCTGGCGTATATTTAGATAAAATAGAACCAATGATAACCGAAGTGGGCTTAAAAATTACAATATAAGCAAGTGCGATTGCTAATGTGCTTTTAGTAAAAATAATATCCTTCATTGCTGATAAAGGCAGTTCTAATTGGGATATATGTAAAGCGATTCCAAACAAGACAGCTACGTGTAGTATTTGATCAAGAATGAAGTAACGTAAGTTTTTTCCTAAGTATGTCTTTGCAAGATCGATTAAGCAGTGAGAAACTCCAATAATAATTAACATACAACTAATGGAACGCCAATCTGTAGTGATAAATAATACTGGGATGCAGGAAACTAAAGCCTGTATTGCCGAATGTATATATAGCTTGTGAGACTTTCTTTTATTATCATTTTTGTCTCGAACCCATGATGCGGGTTGAAAGTAGAAGTCGGCCATTACATGTAAAATAACAAGAAGTAGAAATAAGATTATAAATGCATTCAAAGAAAAAACTCCCTTACTTTTTGCGCGAATAGTTGAGTGTATTCAGTTATTAAATTTAGGTTTGCTGAATTTATTGAGCGGTTTACTGATACTCTATTCACACCCAATAACTCTGCTATTTCTTTCTGTGTAAGGGAGTGTTGATTTTTAAGGATAATATATGTGATTGCGCATTGGCGCTCTGTCATTTCTGATACCTGACGATCCAAGTATTTAGTTAGTAGGCCAAAATGTTCATTGAACGGTTGTACTAGAGTCGATACTTTCAATGTATCTGTGCTCATATTGTCTAGTGCTCTTCCTGATAAAGTGAAAGCATCACCTGTTGAACTACCTATTGTATGTCGTATAGATACATCATTCCCTATAGCAAGACTTATTCTGCAATCATAATTGCTATTCGTACTTTTTAAACTGGTTCTCAGTAGTAGTGCGTATGTGGCGGCATTTTCAACATCTAGAACTAGAACTTGAAAAGAGTCGCCTCTAGTAACTTCGAACTTGTTGTTTGAATTTAGAGAACGAATCAATGATAGCTGATTATGCAATGTATAGAGTAAGTCTTCATACATACTGTGCTCTAGTTCAGTAGAGCGTACAATATCTCCACTTATTACTGCTATAGGCCTGACTCGTTCTTCTTGCTCTATTTCTTCCATATCTAAGCTCTCATATGCATAAGTAGTGCTGTATTGCTACTCACCCTCAATAGTAACGCATTTACGTTACTTCTTCTAGTAGTAATGCATTTACGTTACTATTTCGATTAGTAACGTCTTTACGTTACTTATTCTAGTGAATACATGTTTGAATTATCTTCTTTAGTAGTTACATTTTGTTAGCCACTATCTAATTACGGTAATGTTCAGCTTCTTAAATGGGAGGGGTATCAAATTTGGGGCTACTACCACTTTATCTCCCACTCAAGGGGAGCGACTACAATTTCAAAGTCTCATAGCTTTCTATAAATTAAGCCCTGCCACTGCTGTGCCAATCACAGATACCAACAGCGGTGAAATAGCTGAATTTACTTGACCACACATATAGCTTATTGGGGTTGAATTTGGTTTGAGTATGAAAAATGGCTTGTTTTGCTAAGGATCCAGTCTCGTTTTGTCGATAAGAGATTTAATACGTTATTGTTGTTCATAGGGGTAGCACTACTCTTCCTAAGATAACGTGCATTGTTAAAAAGGGATAGCACACACTCTTTATCAAGTAAATTCATAACACAAAATGTGAAGTATATACATTATATTTCAATTACTTATGATAGGTTAAACAAAAATTAGACAAACAACATAACGAGCAAGCCAGTTACTAATAATATTAGGCATTCACAATGAAATTGGATAATGAAGATGGACTTTGAGGTTATTAGCAGTTCAGAATAAATCTTTTGAACGTCAGGTTTTTGAAAGTAACTATGAGGTTACTGTTCAGGTGAGATCTGCCGATTTCACAAAACCACTTGGTGAGCAATGAGCAGCCTTTACCGTAATAGTTGCAGAATAAATACCTAACAAAAATTAAATATGAAATAAAACACTCGGTATTTGTCCTTTATTGTAATAATTTTATACCAACTGTTCTAGCCCGCTACCTGGACGTTAGTTTTCATTAAACAAACAGTAAAATTAAGAGGGAAGATTATGAACATAAAGGGAGCGCCACTGTTTTTACTGATTTGCATGTCGGCTTCAACTGCGTCAGCAAATTCAAGCATGTTAACTGGTGCTTGGAAATGTAGTTCCATATTACCAGTATCATGGCTTGAGTCTGTGAGTATCTATTCTCCTGATGGAAGCATCCAAGCCTTCGCTAATTCAATAACTCAGGCAGATCACAGAGCACTTGAATATGATTTTTTCTTAGAAGGCACTTGGAAGCTAGAAGGTAAAGTTTTGACAACTAATGTTGAGATTGTTGAGGCTGTCGCTAAAAATGCAGACGCTAAAAACGATATAGACAAAATTAAATCACTTGAAAGCATTAGCTCTAAGGAAGAAATCATATTGTTAAATAGTACACAGCTAAAAACTAAGAGCGAGAGTGGCAAAGTTTCTGATTGTACCAGAGTGGTTTCTGCTCACGCTTTAAAGAACAAAAGCTAACGGTTTATCAAAGAGGGTTAAGTTCCGCTTCGCTACATATTATAGCCCACTATTTTAGTCTGCTTGGTGCGACGTTATCTGAATTCAGGGGTATTGTGATTGGGTTACCCACCTGAATGCGCGTTAGCGGTCACAGAACTTACGAAGCTCAAAGTGATAGAATACTTTTGGAGTGACAACTATGAAAGTTGAACTGGTAACTTCACTTAAGCGTCAAGCTACGAAGATCCTTACTGAGCTACATGATAGCAAAGAGCCTGTATTAATCACCGAACACGGTAAACCTTCTGCTTACTTAGTTGACGTAGACCACTATGAGTTTTTGCAGAATCGTTTAGCTATCTTAGAGGGAATTGCTAGAGGTGAATGTGCTATCGCTGATAGTAGAGTTACATCCCACTCTGAAGCGAAGAGCAAGATGGCAAAATGGCTGAAGTAATTTGCACTGACCCAGCGTTATCTGATTTAAACGATATTGCAGAGTATATAGCTTTGGAGAATATGGTTGCAGCAAAGCTGCTCGTACAATCCGTTTTCGAGAAAGTTAAAAGGCTAGAGTTGCTCCCAAAATCAGGTCGTGTACCACCCGAGCTCAGCCATTTGAATTACCGTGAAGTAGTGGCTAATCCTTGTTTTGTTTCTACAAACAGGAGCTTGATAAAATCTATATTTTGTATTTTATGGGTGAGGAGCGAGATTTATGTAAGTTCTTGTTAAGCAAGCAATAGGTAAAGTAAGCAACTATCAAACACACGACAGTATCTTTTCTAGCAATACGTCTATATTCAATGCTCCCCCGTCCAGAGGGAGCGACTACAACTTCAAAGCACCATGTCTTTCTATGAATTAAGCCTTACCCCAATGAAGAAATCTCACTTCATTTCCCTCTGTTGGATGGGCTGGAATATTCAAGGACAATAGCAAAGAAACCCCTGCCATTGCTGCGCCAATCACAAATACTAGCGATGGTGAAGTTAGCCAAATGATGCCAAAGGTCACCGGAATAACAACCGCAGCGATATGATTTATGGTGAAGCTGACTCCGGCTGTCGAGGCCATGTCTGCAGGGTCGGCAATTTTCTGGAAATAAGTTTTGATGGCTAACGCTAAGGCAAAAAAGAGATGATCAACCACGTATAAAGCGGCAGCCCAGTGTGCTTCTTTTACAACTGCGTAACCAATGAAGACGCAAATCAAGCCAACATATTCAAACATCATGGATTTTCGCTCACCGATTTTACCGATCAAACGACCAATTTTCTTGGCGAACAAAAAGTTAAACGAGTAATTAATCAAAAACAGTAGGGCTATATCCGCAGCCGAATAGCCAAACTTCTCTACCATTAAGAAGCCCGCGAATACGGTAAATATCTGACGACGCGCTCCGCTCATAAAGGTAAGCGCGTAGTAAAGCCAATAGCGTTTTCTTAGAATTAGCTTTTTATTTTGCACGGTATCGGTTTTAAATTGAGGGAAGCAACAGGCCATTACTGCAACTAATATAACAGTAATGCCACCCGTAATGGCGTAGACCGTAGCGTAATCCAATTTAAGCACTTGCAACATCACCCACAATGCGCCGTAAGTGATCAATGAAGCCAGTGCTCCAATAGAGATCATCTTGCCGAGCATTTCTGGCGCTTCTTCTTTGGACAGCCATTGCAATGACAGTGATTGCTTTAGCGTTTCAAAATAGTGAAAGCCGCTCGACATTAATAATGTGGTCAGCAGTAACCCAGTGACACTAGGAAAAAAGCCTGTTAACAATGTGCCAAGGCCAAGCATCACCAAGGCCAGTAACATGAATTTTTGCTCGCGAATAAACAACAGCACAAATACAACACTAAAGGCTAAAAAGCCCGGGATCTCACGAACGCTTTGTAGCAAACCAATATCTGCACCGTTAAAATGGGCTTTTTCAATCACAAAGTTATTTAACAGTGCCATCCAGCTTGAAAATGCCACTGGCACAATAATCGAGATTAGAATTAAGAAATTCTTTGGTGTTTGCCACGATTTGTTATTTATCACTCAAGCTTATCCTCAAATTGGTCTGCATAGCCTTTTGGTGGTGGCGTCCACCCTCTTTCAGCGCGCGAATCACCGTCATGACGATCTGAGCCCATGGCATCACGTATTTTATCTTCAAGCTCAATAAACAGCTTGATGAAGTTATTGTCGTAACGCTCACCCTCAGAATCATCCAACCAAGCATTATATAATTCATCTGAGCTCTGTTTCTCTACGTAAATATAAGAATGACGTTGTTGTTCTATTTGAAAAGGGTGAAAACCCATACAACGCAACGCGACGGTGCCTACTTCTAGCGCAGAGTGGAAGGTTTCACTTTCGATATGATGAGCGCCCGCTTGACGCAGTTGATAAAAGTGCCCACGGTCAAAGGCTCGGGCAATAACTTTAACTTGCGGATAGGTGTGCCGAACATATTTCACCAATTGTACTGACGACTCCTGATTGTCAATGGCAACCACTAACGCTCTGGCCTGCTCTATGCCTGCGGTGTGTAGCAGATCCGGTTTAGTGGCATCGCCAAAGAAGGTTTTAGTGCCTATTTTACGTAAGTTACTGACCTGCGTTGCTTGATGATCCAGCACTACCGTTTCAACACCATTATTGACTAGCAGTCGGTTCACTATCTGGCCGAAGCGCCCGACCCCTGCAATAATCACTTTGCCTTGTTCATCAATCACATCTTGTTCGCCTTGATTGGTTTGCTTTTCAAATCGCGGCACAATGATTTTTTCATAAACAATGAATAAGCCAGGCGTAAAGAACATCGACAGCGCCACAACCAAGGACAAGGTACTCGCAATATCGCTAGGCAGTACATTGTTTTGCACAGTAAAGCTAAGCAGTACAAACCCAAACTCCCCAGCTTGCGCAAGACTTAGTGCAAACAGCCAGCGATTAACCCCTTTTATTTTAAAGACAACTGCGAGACACCATAAAACAACGCCTTTAAGCAGCATTAAGCCCAGTGTTAACCCCAAAATAAGCAAGAAATCATCGAACAAAATAGCAAAGTTGATGCCCGCACCGACGGTAATAAAAAACAGCCCTAACAATAAGCCTTTAAACGGCTCGATATTGGACTCTAATTCATGCCTAAACTCACTGTTTGCCAGCACTACCCCAGCTAAAAATGTACCTAGCGCAGGTGACAAACCGACTAATCCCATAAGCGCGGCTATGCCAATCACTAGCATCAGTGCTGTAGCGGTAAAAATCTCGCGCAAGCCGGATGAAGCCACAAAACGAAACAGTGGACGGCTAATAAAGTGCCCTCCTACGACGACCGCCACAATAGAAGCGGTGATCACTAATCCATACGCCCAACCCGGAAGTCCGGCAACTAAACTCAGTTCAGGGTGATGGTTTGCGCTTTCGACCACTGCCGATTGCGCGGCAGTAATCAGTTCAGGCAAGGCAAGTAACGGAATAAACGCCAACATAGGAATCACGGCGATATCTTGAAACAGCAATACCGAGAAAGCGTTTTGCCCGCCTTGAGTTTTACTCAATCCTTTTTCGCTAAAGGTTTGCAGCACAATAGCAGTAGATGAGAGGCAGAAAATAAGACCGATCGCCAGCGCAATCGACCACTGCACCTCTAACATCAACGCAATAGCCATTACTATGCCCGCAGTGCCCGCCACTTGAATCCCGCCAAGCCCCACTAGGCGATTGCGCATGTTCCACAGCATCTTAGGTTCTAGCTCTAGCCCGACCAAAAACAGCATCATAACGACGCCAAATTCCGCGAAGTGCTGAATAGTTGCCGTCTCTGCGCCCACCAGACCGGTAATAGGCCCAATTACGACCCCTGCAATTAAGTAACCCAACACCGAACCTAAACCAAGACGCTTAGCAATCGGCACTGCAATGACAGCCGCAATTAGATAGATAAATGCCTGTAAGAAATATCCAGTCATTACACCTCTCCCTTTGTTTGTGGCTCTGCATCAACGCTAGATAACAATGCTGATTCTAATAAATGCCCACTTAATTGAGGTAACCGACCCGCTTTTTCAAGATCCACCTTGTCTTCAACGATGGCATGTAGCAGTAATTGCCACTGCTGTAAATGCTCGCTCACCCGCCCTTCTTCAACCGCGGTTCTTGCGCCAAACAATACAAACGGCGCCCAATATTGCATGCCAATTAATGAGGCAGTTTGCTCTATAGGGTGCAGCAGTTCTCGAATGGTGTAATGGATGTAGCCATCACATTGATATGCCTGTTCTTTGCCACCTGCGGTAATGGCGCACAACAAACGCTTACCGTGTAACGCAGTCCCTTTAGGGCCGTAGGCAAAGTTGTATTCTAAAACCAAATCTTGCCACTCTTTAAGAATTGAGGGGGTTGAATACCAATATAAAGGGAACTGAAAGATCACCACATCATGCTCTCGCAGTCGCTGTTGTTCTCGCTCAATATCGATGTCGTATTTAGGATAGTCTCGATATAAATCAACGCACGTCACACCAGTAATGGTGTTAGCGAGTTTAAACAATTCGACATTCACTTCTGAGCGCCCTTGCGAAGGATGCGCAAATAGCAATAAAACGCGTTTTTTTGACGCTTCTGCATTATAGCTATCGACTGGTTGATTCATAAAATCCCTTATTCTTTATCCATTCAAATCACTGAAATAAAACACAAACACTTTTCAATAAACCGCACTTTGCATCAATCAAAGCAACACTTAGCATTAACCAAATAAAAACCAAAGGTTAACCAAGTTATTTCATTTGAGTTCGTAAAAAGTGATCCACCGCAAGCTATTGTTTTGGTTTCAGGTTTAGGCTATGTGAAACTTGTTGCTTTTGTTAATTACTGTTACACGTGACTATTACAGCATAGTCAATCAAAAGCCACTATCAATACTGATTTATTGTCCGCAAGGTATTGTCTGCAAGGAGTCGCAGTGAAGTCTTATTCGTCCATATTATTTCTGGCATTTCTATCCCTATTCTTTTCTCCATTAAGCTTTGCGGCCACCAGCCATAGCACGCCCGATCTCACTCAATCTGGCGTCGGCTATCTGGCACTGTTTATTTTTGCCATTGCTTATTGTTTGGTAATGGGTGAAGAGGTGCTAAAGCTGAGAAAATCAAAGCCCGTGTTATTGGCAGCCGGACTGATTTGGATTTTAATTGGCTTCACTTTTTTAAGGCTCGGAGAGATTGATATTGCCAAGAGTGCACTTGACCACAATTTATTAGAGTATTCCGAGCTGCTGCTATTCTTACTGGTCGCCATGACCTACATCAGCGCAATGGAAGAGCGTCGCCTGTTTGACTCACTGCAATCATGGATGGTCAGCAAAGGCTTTAACTTGCGTTCTCTATTTTGGCTGACCGGGATCTTGTCCTTCTTTATCTCCCCCATCGCCGATAACCTCACCACCGCGCTATTAATGTGCGCTGTGGTCATGAAGGTTGGTGGGACGAACTATAAATTCATTAACATTGCCTGCGTTAATATCGTGATTGCCGCCAATGCCGGCGGGGCATTTAGTCCCTTTGGCGATATTACAACACTGATGGTATGGCAGGCAGGCCACGTCAATTTTGAACAGTTCTTAACCTTGTTTGTGCCATCGGTGGTGAACTACATCATCCCTGCCGTCATCATGTCTTTATTTGTGCCGACTACTCAGCCCGATACTGTGCATGAACATGTGGAATTAAAGCGTGGCGCGCGCCGCATCGTGTGCTTGTTTATTTTAACCATTGCCACTGCGGTTGCCTTTCACGGATTATTCCACTTCCCTCCTGTTATTGGCATGATGATGGGACTGGCCTATTTGCAATTCTTCGGCTTTTTCTTACGCAAAACTCTGCCAAGTTCGCTGGCGAAGAAAAGAGCATTAGCAGAAGCTCGCCATGATGAAGCGGCACTACAACGTTTAGGTTCGGTAGTGCCATTTGATGTATTTCGACGTGTGTCGCACGCTGAGTGGGACACGCTACTCTTTTTCTACGGCGTAGTTATGTGTGTCGGTGGATTGAGCTTGCTAGGCTATTTAGGGCTAGTATCTGAAATCATGTATACCCAATGGGACCCTATTTGGGCGAACGTAATGGTTGGCGTGTTATCCGCTATTGTCGATAACATTCCGGTGATGTTTGCCATATTAACCATGCAACCAGAGCTTTCTATGGGTAACTGGTTGTTAGTAACTTTAACCGCAGGTGTAGGAGGAAGCTTGCTCTCCATCGGCTCTGCGGCGGGAGTGGCATTAATGGGCGCCGCGCACGGCAAATATACTTTCTTTGGTCATTTAAAATGGATGCCCGTAATTGCCTTAGGTTACGCTGCTAGCATCGTCACACATTTATGGATTAACGGGCATCTGTTTTAAAATCGGAATTGAAATTGATCTAAATCAAGAATGAGCGCTACGCAATATGGGTAACTAGGCGCTCATGAATAGATATAGAAGTAATTCAATGACACAAGTAGATCAAAACCGTTTAGTAGATAACTTTCTGCATTTAGTAAAAATTGATAGTGAATCAGGTAACGAAAAAGAAGTTGCCCTTGATATTGAATCACAACTGCAAGGGTTGGGATTTTGCGTAGAGCGCCTTGCCGTGCCTGAAACGCTATCCAATGGCTTCAACATTTATGCAAAATTACCGGGCACACTAGACGGCAGCATCGTACTTAGCTGTCATATGGATACGGTTACTCCAGGTAACGGTATTCAGCCAATCATCGAAGATGGCATCATTCGCTCAAATGGCGAAACCATTTTAGGTGGTGATGATAAATCAGGCATTGCCGCTATTTTAGAAGCAGTAAAAACCCTGCAAGAGAATAACCTTGCGCATAAAACCATTGAAATCGCGTTCACTGTGTATGAAGAAGGTGGCCTACGTGGCTCACAAGAATTTGATTGCGCTAAGATTGAATCAGAAGTGGGCATCGTTTTAGATTCAGGCGGCCCTATCGGCACTATCATTGCCGTTGCCCCGGGTCAGCAAAACTTAAAAGTGACTATTACTGGTAAACCGGCTCACGCAGGGCTTGCTCCTGAGCAAGGCATCAATGCGCTCACTGTTGCCTCTGATGCTATCAGCAACATGAACCTCTCTCGCATTGATGAAGAAACCACGGCTAACATCGGCGTAGTCTCTGGCGGACAGGCGACCAACATCGTGATGCCAAGCCTATATCTAGAAGCAGAAGCTCGCTCTTTGGATGAAGGTAAACTGGCGAAGCAAGTGTCGCACATGGTCGAGACTTTTGAAGCGGCAGCAACTAAGCATGGCGCAAAAATTGATATCGTTTCGAGTCGCGCCTACAACCCGTTCCAAATCCCTGAATCGCACCCGCATATTCAGTCAGTCAAAGAAGTGTTCACTCAACTGGACATTGAGCCTATCGTCACTTCTACGGGTGGCGGTAGCGATGCGAATATCTTTGCGGAAAAAGGCTTAACCATTGTGAACCTATCTACAGGTATGGCAAAAGTACACACCACTGAAGAGTATATTGCTATTGAAGACATGCGTAAGATTTCGCAGTTCTTAATGGCGTATTTAACCAAATAAGACCATTTAGCCAAATAAAAACAGAGTAATAGGGCTCACCTAGGCGCATGTAAGCGTAGGTGAGCCATGCAAGCTAGTCTGCATTCAAGGCTAGACTTTGCTCGGTATGTAAATCAAATAAATGACACTGAGCAGTATTGAAATGCAATAAGGCTTCATCGCCACTTTTTGCAATATGCTGACCATCAAACGGCACGCGCGCCACCAATTTGTCATCACCGACTGTGAAGTACAAATACAGCTCGTTACCCATAGATTCCACCACATCGACTGGATGGGTTTGCGTGTTAACGGCTACTGCCAAATCATCGTCTTGATGCGCCAATTGAATATGCTCTGGACGCACCCCAAACCACACCCACTGACCGATTTTATCTCGCGCAATGGCTTGCTTATCTTGCGGTAATTGCCAACAAACCCCACTTTCAGACTCGACGCTCATCACCCCGTCAATCTCAATAATTTTGCTTTTAATTAGGTTCATTGCCGGAGAGCCAATAAAGCCTGCCACAAACTTATTCGCAGGGTATTGATACAGGTTCATCGGCGTATCCACCTGCATGATTTTGCCTTGATTTAACACGCAAATACGATCGCCGAGTGTCATCGCTTCCACCTGATCATGGGTCACATAGATCATGGTGGCATTTTGCCCTTCTCGCTTTAAATCACTGTGCAGCTGTGAAATGCTCACTCGCGTAGACACGCGTAATTTAGCGTCTAAATTCGACAATGGCTCATCAAACAAAAATACATCCGGCTTGCGCACCATAGCGCGTCCTAGTGCTACGCGCTGTCTTTGCCCGCCGGACATTTCGCCGGGTTTATTATCCAATAAATGTTCAATATCTAAGGTTTTAGCCGCCACTGCGATACGCTCTTGTATCTCGTCTTTAGGCAGTTTTTGCTGTTTTAAGCCAAACGCCATATTGTCGTAAACAGACATGTGCGGATACAACGCATAGTTTTGGAACACCATAGAGATGCCACGATCTTTTGGAGGCAGATCATTTACCCGCTTATCGCCAATATAAATGTCGCCGCCTGAAATATCTTCCAGCCCTGCAATCATACGTAAAGTAGTAGATTTGGCACAGCCAGACGGACCTACAAACACCATAAACTCACCTTCACGAATATTAAGGTTGATGCCGTGCACCGCTTTAAAGCCATTTGGGTAGGTTTTCTCTACCCCTTTTAGTGTTACTTCAGCCATGGTCTACCCTTAAATCAATTCGTTAAATTCGGTCGGGTTAAAATCCGCCACCGAAGCAATCACAATATCCGCCATCGGCTCTAGCTCATGTTGCTGCGCCGTACCGGTTAATACACCGACGTTTTTTGCGCCCGCATTGCGACCAAATTCCATGTCCGATACCGTATCGCCAAACATAATCACTTCGTGAGGCTTTATTCCGCACTGCTCGCAAAACGCATTGAGCAGTGCTGGAGCCGGTTTTGGTTCAATATCACCATCGGAATAGCCGACATAGTCAAACAGCCCCTCTAACCCCGATTGCTGTAAGGTATAAAGAGTGGAATCTTTAGTGTCTGCTGTGGCCACGCCAAGCAACATACCTTGCTGTTTTAACTGGCTCAGCTTGTCACCAATGCCCGGCAAAGCCTCGATCCACTGCGGGTTTTGTTCCACTTGCTCATTAAAGGCCAGTTTAGTGATCTGGGTAAATTCTACTAACGTCACTTTAGGTTTCAGCAGTTCAAACCACACCAGTGCGGTATCTTCCACAGGGTTTGAGGCCAATAATCCATAGTTATCAACCACATCCCCTTCAACGCCAATCGCTAATAAAAGCTCACTACTGGTCACATCTGAGTTGGCATTGTGCTGCTCGCTATACGCTTTAACTTGCTCACAGGCGGCGCGCGCAACATTGAGCCACATGTTATGAAATTCGAGTAAGGTACCGTCTTTGTCAAATAACAGTGCTTTATACTTCGTCACTATTTATTCGCTCCATTAGTTCTCCCCAAGTATCGACTAGGGGTTGGTTAAATTGTGGTTTTGAGCCATCAAATACTGCGTTAATGCATCCTTCAAACTCATTTTGTTCAGCGGCGATGTTCCCGCTATCGGGCATATGTCCGCGGCGGATATCTACGCGGCACCAAGCGTATCCCTTGGCAATATCTACCGCTTGCGGCTGCTCGCTCAGCACAATACGCGCTACGACAACACCATCGACAATACATTCTGCGTAATAGGGATGATGGCTATCGGTTACCGATAACTGATAAGTTAACGCCTGCCCTTTTGAGTCTTGTCCCGGCTGTAATTGGGTCGCGCTATCGCCTGAGTAAATAGCAAACTGCAAACCGCAACGACGCTCGATATAAACCTGTCCGTTTCTAAGCCCGGACAATATCCCTTCACCACTTAAACCGTGGCTATACACAAAGGTAGAAGGATCGCCATATAACGACGGTTCATTAGCTTTTGGGTTTCGCTCATGAGGCTGTAAGTGGCTGTCACTGCCACCCACTGCGGTAATTCGATGGCCGCAATTCCACATTTGCGTTAGCACCAGTAGCGCATCGTCGGTCGCTTTGGCTGAGGTAGACCAAGTGGGATCGCAACACACTTCAAAGGTAGAGACTTGCGCTAGGGCAATATCTTGATACTGCCAATGCCAAGGCTTCATCATGGGATGATTTAGACTTATCGAGCTATGCCCTTGGGTGGCGATATCCAAACCCGCCTGTAGGGTGGCAACACTGCTGTGTTCAATCGCCCTTAAATCTAATGAGCTAGTCGGCCCATGCACATTAAAATGCCCCAGATCGGTAGTGACTTCGATTGCAGGTAAAAAGAGGCACTGCTTAGATATAGGCAGTTTCGGCTGACAAATGTTGTGTTCAGTGAAAAAGAAGAAATCAAGACCTTGCGCTTCGACAATATCGTTCGCCGCTTGCAAGCTATTGTGCCCGTCCGAAAGTTGAGTATGGGCATGCAAATCACCTCGATACCAGCGTGACTCAGAACAAAGCAGATTTGAATAATCAAAATCAATGTCGTGCGCTGACGTCACAACAGAAGCCAGTTGTAAATGTTCGGCATAGCCTTGTGCTTGGGCGGCATAGCTCGTGGTATCGGTATCGGTATCGGTATTTTCAGCATCACTAATACACTGCACCGCTACCTGATATTGCATGGCACGTTCAGAGCGAAATTCGCCCTCTAAGTTATACAATTCCAAATACCATTCGCCTGCGCTGATCTCACCATCAATTGCGCCGAAACCTGAGTTTTGGGATTGGATAAGCAAAGATTTGTGCGATTTTTCAAACAACACTTTGCCACGAAAAGCATGCTTTGCATCGTACACCGCAGCGTATAAGAATCCCTTAGTCACCGTGGTACCGGTAATTCTTACCAAATCAGTGTCAACAGGCACGTCAAAAAGCATGCGCTGTCTGCCAAATGTGACTTCACCTGTAAATAAGGTCATTATGTTCACCAAGTTCATCTAGGTTAAATAAAGGGCAATTAAAAATGGCCCACCCTAAAGTGGACCACTTCTGTATGCTAAATCTATGTGCTCAGTACGTTAGACGCACATAGATAATTAAGCCGTGACTAAGAGCGGTTGGCTCTATCTAGTGCACGTTGTGCTCTCTTAGCCGCTTGCTGCAGTGCTTTTTCCGCAGGCACGTTTTGGATTTGCACCTGATCGGCGGCCAACTTCAATGCGTCCATGATCTGGCCGTTGGTTGGGTCTAAGAAGTCTTTAGTTGCCGTGTTCGCCTGCTTCAAAGGAATCAAAGCTTGCGGGTTTTGCTGAGTAAACTCTTGGTATTCTGATACTTCAGAAACGCTGTTACGCACTGGAATGTAACCAGTGAACATTGACCAAGCCGCCGTGTTTTTCGCATTGGTGTAGAACTCAACAAATTCAAACGCCCCTTTTGCCGCTAGGTCGTCAGTGCCTTTTGGCATTACGTACACCAAAGCACCTGCTTGTGGCGCAGCTGGATGTGAACCCCAACCTGGCTGAGTTGTTGCGCTGAGCTTAGTAAAATCAAGGTCACCCTGATCGCCTGATGAACCGGTATAACCCAGAGCTTTGTCTTTCATGACGTCATCAATGGTTTTGTACCAGTATTCCCAGCCTTGACCACCGTAATGAATGCGCATGATTTGATCGTCATGAATCCATTTGCGGAAGCTATCCCACACTTCAACCCACTGCGCAGAATCAATCAGCACGGTTTTGCCATCGTCACTGATGATCTTCGCGCCATTTGAAAATGCAGCATCAATTAGGTTGTCAGCGCCCCACATTGGCTCCCAGCCGTAAAACGTCACGTCACCTTTCGCATCACGCTGAGTGACTTTTTCTGCGACTTTTGCCACGCCTTGCCACGTGCTGAGATCTTTTTCAGTAAAACCGTTATCAGCCAATACTTGCTTGTTGTAGTAAAACACTTGCGTAGTGCCGTATGCAGGCAAACCAATCACAGAGCCATCTTCTGCGGTAACTTGATCTTTAAATGCGCCAATGAAGTCAGAGAAATTAAATTCTGCATCCATAAAGCTAGTCAAATCACGGCTCAGACCACGGTTATGCATTGCCACCGCGCGACCAGAATCTAGCAGTACCAACTCTGGCGCCGTTTTAGAGGCTAAACCTGCTTGTAGTTTTTGGTACGTTTCTGAATAGTTACCCTGCAACGCCCCTTTAACCACATACTGGTCTTGGCTCGCATTAAACTCTGCAATTAACTCATTCATCATCTTCTGTGGTTTAGTACCACCTGAGTACCAGAAGTTAACTTCTGTAGCAGCCAGAACATTGCTAGAAAACATTGCAACGGTTGCTGCGCTTGCGCACACGAGTGCTAAGGTTTTTAGTTTCATTTCTATTTACTCTTTTACGCCGTTATCGGCGATACCTGAAAGAATCGTCTTTTGACAAATGACGAATAAAATTAACAAAGGCAATACGGCTATGGTGCTGGCGGCCATAATTTGCGACCAGTTCAAGCCGTAGTTACCCTCGGCAATAAAGTAGTGACGAATCCCGGTGGCAATCAGGTTTAATTCCTGAGAGGTAATCACCAAGCTTGGCCACATATAACTGTTGTAGTTAGTAATAAAAGTGATCAGAAACAGCGTTGCCACTGCCGCTTTACATTGCGGTAAGATGATTGCCCATAAAATTTTAAGCTCACCTGCACCATCAATTCTTGCCGCCTCAATTAAAGACGGATGAACTTTGATAAACACTTGTCGTAGATAAAACACGCCAAATACTGAGGCGGCGTTAGAGGCAATCAAGCCCAAGTGCGAATCAATCAAACCCAATTTTGCCAAAGTGATGTATGACGGAATGTAAGTCACTGCGCCGGGCAGCATGTAACAGCCCATCACCACAAAATAGAGCACGGTTTTGCTGCGAAACTTTAGCTGTGTCAGCGCATAGGCAAACATCGCTGAGTTGACAATCACCAACAAAGTGGTGAACAGCGCCACGCTAAAACTGTTAAAAATATACAAACCAAACGGCGCACTATGGAACGTCTCGACAAAGGTTTCCCAGCGAAACTGCGCCGGAATTAAATCCAACGGATTGGCAAAGATTTCGTCATTGGTTTTTAACGAACCCGATAGCATCCACAAAAACGGGAACACCATAATGGTTCCGCATACCAACAAGAACAGATGCTTGGCTAACGCCAGAAACGACAGACGCTGTGCCTGCAATGCCCACCCTTGAGTTGTACCCATCCATAACGACTTTATTCTTTTGTTGAGTGCGATGTGACGGAGCTCTTCACTTGCCTCTAACACTTGCGTGCTCATAATTTCGTCCTCAAAAATTGTTTAGTAATACACCCAGCGTTTACCGATATAGGTATTCGCCAGTGCCAGTAATCCAGTAATCAAGAAGATGACTAATGACGTTGCCGCCGCAGGCCCCATTTCATATCGCTCAAACGCTTGTTGATAGAACAAATACAGCAGTGTTCTGGTTTCGCCGCCCGGGCCGCCTTGAGTCAGTATTTGAAACTGATCAAACGCCTGCATGGCAGTGATGATGTTAACCACCACCAAAAAGAACGTGGTCGGTGATATCAGTGGCAACGTGATTTTTAAGAAACGCGTCAAACTGCTGCACCCATCAATCAAAGACGCTTCATATAAAGAATGCGGGATCTTGTTCAGGGCGCTGATATAGAACAGCATGGTCCAACCTATCGCCTGCCATACTGTCACGATAATGACCGCCACCAACGCTGTATTGCCGTTTTCTAACCACGGAATGGCGCTAAATCCCATCGACTCTAAAAGATGATTTGCCAGCCCTGATTTGGTCTCAAACACCCATGACCAAACAATCGATACCGCCACAGTTGGCGTGATCCAAGGAGAAAAGATCACCGCGCGATAGAACTGACTACCATGAAAATTTTTGTGTAGTAACAGCGCAAAAACCAAACCTAAAATGATGGTCGGAATCACGACACCAAGGGAAAACCAAAAGGTATTCAGCGCCGCTTGCACAAACTCAAAATCCTCGACCATGTACTCATAGTTTTCTAAACCAATGAATGAGTAGTTAGGCGAAATGTAGTCCCAATCAGTGAAGCTGATATAAATTGAATACCCAAATGGCATCAGCCAAAAAGTAAACAATGGCACCAGCAATGGCGCAGTAAATAACAGCACCTTTAAGCGATTTTTCAGTGGTTCAGAGAAAGCACTCATGGTGACCTCGTTCTTGTTTCGTATGCATACAAATTACATTTTGTTTGTGACAACTTCGTAGAAGCGCCTTTCATTTTTTTTATGGGTATCCATAAGAAAATCTTTACTCGGCCTCTCCCTCTTGCATTTGGTGATACAGCCAATCACAGAAGAAATTTACTTTGGCATTACGGCGGTTTTTGGTGATTAAGTAGTGGGCAGACTCAGCGGGCATGCTTGAATCACAGGCCAGCACTAGCTCACCTTTATCGAGCAATTGCGATACCACCAGCGAGCGCACCAATAACATGCCAATGCCGTGCTTGACCGCTTCTAAGGCATGCAAAGAATTGCTCACCTCTAACAGAACCTTCGGCATCGTCATTTCAAATTGATTGTGGCTTAGCCATTGCAGCCAGTTTTCTCGATAGCCCTTCACCTGCACGGTGGCCAGTGAGGAAAAGTCATGCTGACTCAACTGCTGCTGATGTTGCGCTTTAAAAGCAGGACTGCACACCAACTGCCAATGCTCTTGAAACAAGCGTTCGCAATGGGTGTCTTCACTTTCGACTTTGCCATTGGTCAATTCAATATCAACGCTCTGGCAAGGCGTTGTTGAAGGCCAGTCAACTTGCTGAATATCTAAACGAATAAACGGATACTTTTTATAAAAAGAAGGTAAGCGAGGCAGCAGCCAGCTATGACAAAAGGTATGGTTGACGCGCAAACTCAGGACATCCGTTTCTTTTTCGCCAAACAGTATTTGAGTTTGTAATTTAAGATGGGCAAGTGACCCCGACACAATCGGCTGATATTGCTGCGCCGATGAGGTCAGCTTTACCCCTTTTGAACTGCGTTCAAATAAGGTTGTATCTAGAAAGGCTTCTAAACTTTTAAGTTGCTGACTGACGGCGGCTTGAGTGACGCAAAGTTCACGAGCAGCAGCGCCAATAGAGCCAAGACGGGCAACCGCATCAAATGCGACCAAAGCGCGCAGTGGAGGTAACATAGCTTTACCTAATCGAAATAAAAGAAGAAATTACTTCAATTAGGTTGCATAAATTTGCCACTTTAATGACAGAAAGATGAATGGTACGGTTAAGTAAGGTGTATCCAGCAAGGCAAAGCCGCCATTGCTAGCACTTAAAAAAGCGTTTTATCAATGAGTGACCGAGTTAGAGAACACATTGATGATCACGGTTCCCGTTAATATAAAACCAATACCCACTACCGCATAAATATCTAATTTTTGCCCGTAAAACATCCATGCGATAGAAGCCACTAATACCATGCCTGAGCCACACCAAATCGCATACGCAACACCAAGTGACATGCTTTTGACGGTCAAAGACAACAAATAAAAGGCACAGCCGTAACTGCCCAAGACCGCTAGCGTAGTGGGTAGAGAAGTGAATTGGTTGGTTTTCGGTAATAAAGAAGTGGCAACCACCTCTAATACAATAGCCAAAGACAAAGCAAATAAAGGAGGGAGAGAGGACAGCATTGGGTTTCCATGAAATAAAAAACTGGGACGCACTTAACTTACACTAGCTTTATGTCGAAATGATGCCACAGGTAATTAGAGAATATTATTACTCTCTATAGATTTCATAATTCATCAAGCATCTGCAATTTCAATCTAGCCATAACCGTCTCGATTTCACCCTTCCCCCCCCTTACCCTTTCCCTTACAATGAGCTCATTAATGGACTGAGTTGTATAAAATAACGTTATGAATTACTTCACCAATTTCCTCAAAGGGTTGGCTATGGGTGCAGCCGATGTTGTACCTGGTGTTTCCGGTGGTACGGTTGCCTTTATTACTGGCATTTATGAGACCTTGTTAGAGAGCATCCGACGCGTCAATCCTTCACTGATTGGCGTATTGCGCTCGAAGGGAATAAAAGGCGCCTTTGAACATATCAACGGCCTGTTCTTAATCTCTCTATTCGCAGGCATTCTCACTAGCGTATTAACGCTGGCAAAATTGATCTCATGGCTACTGGTCACTCACCCAGTGCCTCTTTGGTCATTCTTCTTTGGCCTTATCTTAGTTTCTGTTTGGCATATTATGCGCCAGATACATTCTTTTGAGCTCAGTCGATGGATTGGGTTTATATTGGGTGTGGGCTTGGCATACGCCATGACGGTACTGAATCCTCTGCATCTTGAACCTACAGCCATCAACATTGTCTTGTCGGGTGCCGTGGCTATTTGTGCGATGATTTTACCGGGCATCTCGGGCAGCTTTATTTTGCTATTGATCGGTATGTACAGCCCTGTTTTAGGAGCGTTAAAAGGTCTAGATATTGGCTTTTTGGCGTTGTTTATTGGAGGCTGTCTATGCGGTTTACTAAGCTTTTCACACCTCCTTTCTTGGCTATTAAACCGCTTTCGAGACATTACCTTAATGTTTCTGATGGGATTGATGGTCGGCACCTTGCCAAAAATTTGGCCTTGGAAACAAACGCTTAGCTGGCGTGTGAATTCCAGTGGTGAACAGGTTCCCCTGTTACAAAAAAACCTAATGCCTCACAGTTTTGAGTCGATAACGGGGACTTCGTCACAACTTGTACTCGCAGTTATCATGATGTTGCTCGCGATTGGTTTAGTATTGGCTTTGGAGAAATTTGCCGAAGACAAGTAATGAACAAATTATTAAAAAGCCTAGCGGTGCTGTTGGCGCTTGGACTAGGCTTTTTTTCTCAAGATATCTACCGTTCGATCCAATCAATGGTCGCTGACTCAGACCACTTTGCTAATCACCAAGCTAGTCACCTAGACATTCACAATATCTGTCCACTCTCTAGCGCCCCTTGCGTCGTCAATGACGTCAGCATAATACTTGGGAAAGACGTGGTCTCGCCCATGCAACCGACCACACTAGAAGTGAATTGGCCCCACAATACTGAACCTCAATTGCTGGTCGAGTTAGAAGGCAAAGAAATGTCGATGGGCGTGGCAAAATTTGTACTGACTAATCAAGGTGACGGCATATTTAGCGGTACATTATTACTGCCAGTTTGCCACAGCGATGCAATGACGTGGATTGGCTCTATTCAATCAGAAACAGAACAACTTCCCATCTCAGTAAGGATGCAAAGATGAACCGGAATTGGCTACTGACTCTCATTATCGCTGCCGCGCTGGGGTTTGCAGTGAAAAGCTACCTTGATGCACAAACGCAAAAACAAGCACGGCTACTCAGTGAGCAAACCAGCAATCCGTTAGTGACCGGAAAAGAGAATAAACAAACGCACTTATTTCACCCAACCGACCCGCGTATTAATGTCATCTACTTTGGCTTTACCCGTTGCCCTGATGTCTGTCCGACGTCATTGGCGATGCTCAGCGCTGCCCTTAATCAGGTCTCAGCCCAAGCGCGCAATAAAATCCGTCCAATTTTAATTACTCTAGATCCCGAGCGAGATACCGGTGACGACGTTGCACAATACGCCCAGTATTTTCACAAAAATTTTGAAGGCTATAGAGTCGAGCCTGATATCCTGGACGCACTGGCCCAAAAGTACGGTGTTATTCATATAAAAACCGAACTGGAAGGCTCAGCCCTTGAATATACCGTCGATCACAGTTCTTATTTTTATTTTCTCGCTCCTGATGGCACAGAAATAACCAAAGTGCCTCATACCCTAACCCCAGCACCACTGATTAAAGTCATCAACGACATCACAACGGAGACACAACCATGATTGCCAGAATTTCTACTTTTATCCTATTGCTACTTTCACCATTAGTGTATGCGCACAATACCATCACAGTGTCCGATGCGTATGTCAAAGAAATACCACCAACATCAACGACCAGTGCCATCTTCTTAACAATTGATAATCCCACCAGTGAAGACCGTGCGCTGGTTTCAGCAAGTACGCCAGCGGCTAAGGTGACAGAGTTGCACACTCACGCCATGGTTGACGGTGTCATGAAGATGCGTCAACTTGAGCGTATTCAGCTTCCAGCAAAAACTGAAACGGTATTAAAACCACACAGCCTGCACATTATGCTGTTTAATATTACAGAGCCACTTAAAGAAGGCACTGTCATTCCTCTAACATTAACCTTTGATAGCGGACGTACTTTGAACCTATCAGTGCCGGTTAAAAAAATGAAAATGATGAAACACTAATGAATCTACAAACTCTCGGCTGGCAGCCATTTTTTCAGCAACAATTGACCCTAGATGATTACGACACGTCGGTTGTTGCTAGGGTAAGTGCCCACCATCGCTCGGGGTATCAATTACTCACTGAAGACAGAGAAGTGACTCTTGCGGTGCACGACTCATTGCCTTCGATGACGGTGGGAGATTGGGTGGTCCTCGATAAGCAGATGCAGTTTAAACGCTGTCTTGATAGAAGCTCACAGTTTTCTCGTAAAGCAGCAGGTTCTAAATTAGCCGAGCAGAAAATAGCCGCCAATATCGACACGGTTTTTATTGTGATGTCTTTAAACGATGACTTTAATTTAAGTCGTGTTGAGCGCTACTTAGCTTTAACGAATGAGGCTCAAGTGGAGGCAGTGATTGTATTGACCAAAGCCGATCTTTGCGAGGACAGCTACGCCTTGGCACAGCAAGTACAATCGCTTGATGCCATGCTAATGGTCGAAACGGTCAATGCATTAGACCCTAGCAGTGTTCAAGCACTGGCCCCTTGGTGCAAAACAGGAAAAACCGTGGCCTTTCTTGGTTCATCGGGCGTCGGTAAATCCACTTTAGTGAATACGCTACTGCAAGATGACACTCAAGAAACCGGTGGTATTCGCGAAGACGACAGTAAAGGTCGTCACACCACGACAGGGCGTACCCTACACACAATGCCCAGTGGCGGGGTCTTACTCGACACTCCGGGAATGCGAGAACTGCAATTAGCGAATGTCTCTCAAGGACTCAGTGATACCTTTGCAGAAATTGAAGCGCTTGCCGCTCAATGCCGTTTTTCTGATTGCTCTCATCAAAATGAACCGGGCTGCGCCATTCAAAAAGCGCTACAGCAAGGCCAATTAGATGAAAGACGATTAAATAACTACCTCAAGTTACAACGGGAACAAGCGAGAAATAGCGCATCACTCGCCCAACTACGTTCTCAAGACAAACAGCTAGGTAAGATGATCCGCTCTGTACAAAGTGAAAACCGAGCACGTAAAAATAAGTAGCGCTAGACAAGTGAATGCCACAATCGCATTCACTTGTTTTTCTTCCTATCACAATATCAAAGGAGGCTACGGCGCCACAAAGCAGCAATACCCTTTTGCTGGCACAGAAAACGTCAATTGACCATCAATAAGATCGCACCCTTGCTGACTCACTAAATCAAACATTGGTTTATCCCAACGTAGGGTAACCTGTTTTTCCTTTGCCGATTTATTAATCGCCACTAAACCGCGCTCACCACGACAAAACACAATATGGTCATCACTAGCCTCTAGTACCACCATAGAGAGACTATGGACATAATTGTGGAAATCAATCAGCACTTTCATTCGCGGATCTTGCCATGCATTCATCCAGCGCGGATGCCCCGCTCTATCTAAAATACCGCTGGTATTTAAATCGGTATACACCAAGGGGACGCCCCCGTCACGGCACAAAATATAGCAATAGCCTAACCACTCATCGTCCTCGTCCATGACCAAATCTCGAAACACATCATTGTTTGGAATGTCATGGGTGATAACAAAAGTAATCGCTCTCTGTCGCTTTAACGCTTCGCCATAGTTATAGGGGTCTATTAACGTCGACATGCGCCCTTGCCCCTGCAACGCATGATTGAGAGTATTAAACAAAGGGAAATCGTAAGCGCCCAGTTTGGTTTTATTTAAATAAGGCTTAAGAAACAGCTCATACTCTTGCTTTGTGGAGCCGCCATCTGTGATGATTTCACCAAAAATATGTACGCCTTCGGTGATCTCTTTAGTCCACACTTTACGTAGCTGCTCAATGGAGATGTGCTTTGCCGCATCAATGCGAAACCCTTTCACGCCGAGCGCTTTCATCGCCAGTAAGTACGCACGCTGCTGCAAAATAACATGCTCACAATCGCGAAGCGTCGGCAAGCCCGCATCATGGGGGCCTCCGGTAATCCGGCCATTTTGCACTTGCCATTTATCACGCCAATCTTCAATGCCAAAAGCTTCAACAAAATCATCTTCAGTAAACAACGCACAACTGAGATCGCCAAACAATTTCAGTGATTCATAATAATCTGAATGTTGCGCATAACTCTCTAGCTCTTGCTGACTAGGGTATTGCAAATCGGAGCGTAGATAGGCTTCATTTGCCATATGGTTGAATACCACATCCACATAGACGCGAATACCGCAATCCTTCAAACGGGCCATCATAGACTTAAAATCCAGTGTATTACCCAGTTCATTATCGATGATGCGGTAATCTTGTGGCTGATAACGCTGCCACCAAGCTGTGCCACTGTCATGCTTCAGCGATTTCATTGGAGGAGACACCAACACAGTCTTATAACCCAGTTGACGAATTTGCTCCGCACAACTCGCAATCTTGCTATAGGGCCAATCAAACGCGTGCAAAATAACGTCTGTAGCCTGCGTGGCATTGTTATTCAAAGTCAGGGGGTTCAACATAAAACACCTTTTACAACTTAAGCGATTTGCAACCAATCACTATACCCTACTCGATGCATGCCATCTCGAAAATCATCCTAAATTCATTCTTGTTAGGGAGGAAGAGTGGCGATAAGGGGGGTAGGAGAAACGCGCAGATTTATGACAAGAACCGATTTATAGGGCTGAGTTAGGATATTAATCCTTAAATTCTCTCATTTTAAGTGAGACTACTACGTTCGTTCACTACAAATCAGAGCATAATATCACGGGGAAACTGTCGTGTTTTAACACCCTATTACCAAAGCTTATGATGATAAAGTGCAATTTTGTCATTACTATTAACGCCACGGAGCTTTTAAGGTGGGTTTTTTATTACTCGGCGCACTGGCAGGTTTTCCCCCTAGCTTTAATCCTAAATAATACATGTGTGCGGTCAACTCATTCACGCCGTCATCAATGCAAATTTGTTGAAACACTTTATCAGCCGCGTCTTTTTCCTCTGCGGGTAAATACTGGCAACGTAATAGTTGATATAGCGCATCATGAATTAATGAAGCACGCATATTTTGTGTCGTATCCACAACAGGGCCAGAAGGGCCATCCCACGCATATCCGGAACGAATAGTCAGCCAACCATCGACACTTAAGCGAATAAACTCCATTTCTATCGGTTGCGGAGGAAAGATCGCTAATTTAAACACACACTCTTCCGCTAATTGATACTTATAACCAGCACGATACAAAATATGATCTGACATGAAATTCATCCACTTTTATAAATACTGTATTAAATCTAGTGTATTTATTTGTATCTATCTTACTTCGATAGTCACTCTTTATATTCTGTTATACCAAGTACACTAAGTAATTCATCAGAATTAGCACAGGAATAATGCTCCAGAACAAAGCTGAATTTTTCGATAAGTCGTTATTTTACAATCAAAAATTCTAACGCCGTTATCGAGTATTTTAACACGCTAGAATGGCCCGTTATTTAGTACGATTGGTATTGTTTAATCCGTGATACAGATCAACATGCTTATTTCCGTCTATACTGGGAACACGAGATACAAAGGAGAAGCCTCATGATTCGTCTTGTTTGCCTGCTATTTTGTACCCTTAGTTTTAGCGTTTCTGCTAATGATTTACTCAAGCTGTATGAATCTGAAAATGAACTAGAATACAATGACTTAGTTATTAATATTAAAGGGTATAAAGTGCCTACCCGCGCCGCATTTAGAGGCTGGATGTTAATGAACGGGGCAGAAGATAGAGTAAAAGAAATCGCTCAGCACCTTAAAGACGCGGGCATTACCGAAGTTCCCCTAAAAACAATGCCAATGCACCTTATTCTTTTACAAGGTACCAATTGGGCGATGAATGGCACCTCAGTATTTACCATTCCTGATCGAAAACTAGTCCCTAATATGGTTCGTACGGTTAAGTTTATTCAACAGCACATTGAACCCATCACAGGCCCTTTAGTTCCCGTATCTGGCGATAGAACTCAGTATTATAATCAAACTTCAGGGGGGGCAACCAAAAGCAAGCACTTAAGCTTTTGCGCCTTAGATTTAGTGCCTATCAACAATATTAGTCGTGAAGAACTGCATAAAAAGCTATGGGGAATATACAAAAGCGAAGGTAAAAACAACAATATGGGGATGGGGCTTTATTCTGGTGTTCGTTTTCACATTGATACTTGCGGGTATCGACACTGGTAAGGCGTTAAGGTTAGTAAAACGTTAATCGTGATAACAAGTAGTCTGGATTTACGCGACCAAACATAAAGGCGGGTTCTTAATTTTAGAATCCGCCTTTAAGCGTTTAAGCAATGTTCAAATACTTATGAGTTTGCACAGATAAACGCCAATTGTTCTCGATACAAGTATCAATGCACAGCTTGGTTGCTCTCGGCTTTTGACTGATCGGCTGAAGCAACACCTCAGTCGCAGGCGAAAGTGGATGTGCAGCCAGTAGTGCCTTTAGCTCGTCAATATCAGACTCTTTTCCCACTGGGTGCTTGATTTCATTTGCTCTAGACATAGCGCTGGCTGCAATGGGTAATTTACCTTTCATGCCAATTTTAGGTGACACCGTTACCCAAGTCTCTGCTGTAGCCTGAACTTCAAACGTACCGCTGGTTTCAATCTGACAACGATAACCCTTTGCTTCTAGCTCTGATGTCAAAGGCAGCAAATCATACTGGCACGGTTCACCCCCAGTAATCACCACATGCTTAGCGCTGTAGTGAGCGATACAATAATCGACCAAATCCTTCGCCGAAGACTGACACCAGTACTCGTCATCCCCCGATTTAACAATGATAGTGCCAAAGTCGGTTTCTTTTTCTTCTAGTACATCCCAAGTTTGCTTGGTGTCACACCAAGCACAACCTACAGGACAACCTTGTAAGCGGATAAAAATAGACGGTACACCAGTGAAGAAGCCTTCACCTTGGATAGTTTCAAAAATCTCATTAACTTTGAACACGTTATTCGCCCGTATAAATACAGCCAGCAGTACAAGTTTCTTTGATTTCGACCTTAGTGAGCAATGGCAGTAAAGGCTTTGTTTGCTCGTAGACCCATTTTGCTAGAACTTCACTGGTTGGGTTTTCTAAACCTTCGATATCGTTTAGGTAATGGTGGTCAAGACGATCATAAATCGGCTTAAAGCTCTCTTTGACATCCCCAAAATCAATGATCCAACCGGTATGCTGATCCACCTCACCCGCTAGATAAAGGCGAACTAAAAATGAATGTCCATGCAAACGTCCACATTTGTGCCCTTCAGGAACGTGAGGTAATTTGTGGGCTGCTTCAAACATAAATTCTTTGTAGATTTCAGTAGTCATTTGGGTCTTCTGTGCGTTGGGTCAATATGACCAAAAAGAGAAAGGCGCGGATTATACCAAAATTTGTTAAAACTCCCAATGGAAATTAACATTATGCAAGGCGCTGTAAATCAAAAATAGTGTGCCAAAAGAAAAGGCAGAGCCAATAAGCCCTGCCTTGGTTAGTGTTCTAAAAAAAAGAGTTATAGATAGTATCGAACACCAATCGCATAGCGATCATCATCATTTGAAACATCATCACCTAAATCAATTTGATAGGCGCCATATCCGACGAAAGTGGGCGTAAAGTTATACTCTACTTGCAATGCCATTTCGCTCTTCTCTGTTTCATTGCTGTCATCGTTTTCAACATTTTCGTAGTTCACCGAAAAGTTTAAACTATTTGCCAGCGCGTAAGCGATGATGGCTTCGGTATTGGTTGTATCAAAATCACCATAAAACTTACTGCCCATTTCGTACACGGCCGCTACGTATAAACCATCACCATAGCTACCGTATTTTGCAGAAAATAAGTTAGCCATCGCATCATCATTTTGTCCGGTTTTAGAGCCTGTACTAAAGCCATAACCTAACATGAATTTGTCAAAGCTCACCGATGCGGTTAACTGAGCACGGTCACCATAATTACCGTTCTCGCCCTGCCAACCAGCACCAAAGTCTAAGCCAAAGGAATCAAAATCAAAGCCTTTACGATACGAGAGCATTTTCTCAGCACGCGCCGTACCTAAGTTACCGCCATCAATGTACAAAAAGTCATTGGCAAACGCTATTGGCATATCGGCAACGCCACCCACATCATAATAAGGTGACCACTGCGTACCACCCACCATGCGGCCCCACATATCGTGTGAAACGCCGATGTAACCCAGTCTTGTACTAAAGGAATTGTCTCCGCCATCAAGCATATTCAATGTCCACTCACCTTTAGCATCTGCGGTAAATCCGCCACCAAGGTCTTGAGTTGCATTAAAGTTGATACGAGGTGATAAAGACTCTACCGCCAAATCATCGTCTGTGACATAAGGGTCATCGTCTTTGTCTGGGTTACCCAGCCCAACGGATACGTGACCGCCTATTGAGAAAGTAGTACCACTATTATTATACAATTCTACAGCGAAAGCTTGGCCGCTAAATGCGATGCCTGCAATAACACTTGCTAATACTGTCTTTTTCATAATGTCTTTCCGTTTACCTATGTGTATAAAATACGTATATAAAGTACGTGTATAAATAAGCTGTTCTAAAAATACTGTTATTATTAAAAGCTCAATCAATTAATTATTAGGTGCAAATCGTGAGTAAATCACTTGCATTTAGCCATTTATCGAAAAAGGGTAAATACCCGTTCACCTCCTTTAATATTGAATACATTTATATAACTCACATCTATATAACACTTGGAATTACAGATTTCCTTTTGTAATAGCGTAGTAATGATTTTTTAATAAACCAAATAAAAAGTGGGCATAGATCACATATTGTATAAATTACCAGAGTAGCCACTTCTTTAATTTGTGTAAGCGTTTCTATTAAAATTTAACTGTAAATAAAATAGAGATGGGTTAGAAAAGACTATTTAAGCGGATAAAATAGAAATATCAGCAATGTCATAAAGAGATAATGATAAAAATAATAACTATGAAAGAGTAATATTTATAAAGAAAAATACGTCTGATTTTATAAGGGAGTTTTTATCGATTGTAGGAAGCTAATATGAAAAATAGATATATTAATCATATGTTTATCTCAATGAATATCTAGAAGGCTTGTAGCATAAAAAGAGGAATAGGACTTACTATCTTCATAATCTATTGAGATAGAAGCCCTTAATTTGCAAGTTTACTTGTAGGCTACGCCCATAAGTACAGGTCTTGATGATCCATCAGCCATTTTAATCTCAAATGGGATAGAGATTTCAATATCGCAAAAACCTGCGCTATGCAGCATGCTGTGCGCCGACTCTTGAGTCAGTCCGTCGTCTGTATCGTCACTTAGCCAATCCCAGTGAACAAATATACCTTGCTCATCCAGTAGAGAATAAATAATGGTCGCAGTTTCTTGAAAACTTGCCACAAAACCACACACAGAAGAGGCAACAACAAGATCAAATTGTTTTCTAAAAGCAGGATGCTGTGCCACTAAACCGCGCGTTAAATGGTCGACCACAGGCTCGACGTTCGCTAATGTTTTCTTGTCTAACTCTTCAATCATTGCCTCAGATGCATCAAGAGCGACAATGCTACGAGCTAACGGAGCTATCTTTTGACTTAGTAAGCCAGTACCACAACCAAAGTCTAATACGTTTGCGCCCTTCAACGAGTGAAGCGCTTGTAACTCAGTAAATACTAGGTCTGAAAATTGAGCGGTGGCCGGGTTTGCTTCCCACTCAGTAGCATAATCATCCCAATTAAGCACCATGTGATTATCCATCCTTAAAACTGTTCTCTATGTTGAGTAAAGCAAATCTTGATAAAAAAAGATACCAAATTACCTTTAATACAAAGAGATATCAGCTTTAGATCATGCCTTGCTTGATTTTTCAGCGCTCAATCAGGTAGTTTGAATACTGATCAATTAACCGGCGAACTTTCATGAACCTTTCTCACATTGAAGCCTTTGTTCAAGTGGCGCAGCACGGCTCAGTCTCTGAAGCCGCTCGACAGCTAAACTGTAATCGAACCAAGTTAAGTATGGCGATTAAAGCCCTTGAGAAAGAGCTCGATACGCCACTCTTTGTACGCAGTGGCAATAACCTTGAGCTGTCAGAAGCAGGCAAAGCCGTCTTTAAAGATTGTGAATCTCTGTTGATCACCGCATCCCGCATTCAACAAACCTGCCAACATATTCGTGGCGATTTCACCGCGGAGGTTTGGATTGCCCGTGATGACGCTATTCCGGATGAAACTTGGCAACAACTTTCCCATCGTTTAAACAATAAATACCCAGCGACCACCTTTAATATTGTATTAGCATCCAGTGGCGATCTGTCTAATCTGGTTGAAACAAAGCAAGTGGATTTTGCATTCGGTATTGACTATGAGCGTGTTGATGATCCTAGAATCGAATTTACCCCGATAGCAAAGATACGCATGATGTCGGTGTGCAATGCCAATCACCCTTTAGGCCAGTTACGCCGAGTATCAGACGATAAACTGCGCAACGCAATGCAAGTCACCCTCGCCTACCTCAACGAAAAAGATAACCCTGAGCTATTGCCCTTTTCACTCAAACATATTGGCTTTTCAAGTTTCGACTATATCCTCAGCACCATACGCACTGAAGCAGCATGGGGAGTGCTGCCTGAACCACTGATCCGCCACCTACTCCGAGACGAAACACTGTCAGTGATTAAACACACCTACGGCCTAACCCAAGAAGAGTATTGCATGTTTTCCTCATCGGGTATGGAAGCACACCCCGGCATGCTTTGGCTATGCGATAAACTCAGTGACTATTTGTTCGACTTCTAACCACAGCAGTCACCGTCAATTTTACTGACACCAATAATGTCATTTAACTCATTGATATTAAAGAGGTTAATTGATTTACTATTCTAAGTATCAATAACCTAACGATTAGCACGTTGAAAATCCACGCTCGCTAACAAACAATGCTCACAACGGATTAACAAAAAGGTTCATTATGAGCAGTAAGAACACCCGCGCTGAACGTCGTATTCTTATCTATTCAGCCTTGTTAACCCTTGCTTTCGCAGTCGGAGGCATTGCCCTTGGGCACTGGGTAGGTTCAATGGTCATCCTCTTTGACGGTGCCTACTCTCTCATTAGCTTAGTGTTAACTTTATTGTCACTGCTTGCAGCAACCTTAATTGCACGCCCTTCATCACAACGCTTTCCTCGCGGTTTGGCAGCACTGGAACCCATAGTCATCGCCATTAAAGCCACTGTCATTCTTGGCTTAGTGTGTATTTCTATTTATTCTGCAATCATGGCTATATTGGATGGTGGTCGAGAGATTAATACTTTTGTCGCGACGCTCTTTGGCCTCATTAATGTCATTGGCTGCGCGTTTGGATGGGCACTGATCGCCAAGAAAAACCAGACCGTCGGCTCTGGACTCATTCAGGCTGAAGTACTGCAATGGCAAATGGATACCTTGATCAGCATTGCGGTGTTATTAGGCTTTATCAGTGCATGGGTACTCATACAAACACCACTAGCCGCATTTGCCGTATACGCCGATCCTGTGATGATGCTATTAATGGCTGGCTATTTTCTAAAAGTGCCGGTGTTGATGCTTAAGCAGGCTTTATCTGAATTACTTAACATGACCGCCGATCATTCGTTGTGCTCGCAAGTTCATCAGTGTGTCACCGAACTGCCTGCACACAAAGACGTTGACCTTACCGTTGCCGCGGTGACTAAAGTGGGCAGTGAACTGCGTATTGATATCGATATGCGTTTAGAACAGCAGCAGCTTATTGCGCCAAAAGACATCGAACAAACCCGAACTCAGTTAAATAAAAAGCTCAACCACCTGCCTTACAAATGTCAGCTACACCTCAGTTTAGTGGGCTAAAGCACAACTATACTTGCATTGTCTGCCACTCTATTTTAAAGTTGCATTAAATTTACACCTTTAAGGTTTTAGCATGTTAAACATTACCGACAAAGCAAAAGAAGAAGCAATCACCCCATTGCTAAGACTAGGGTTTCGTCCATTTTTTCTACTGGGCGCATTGTACGCCTTTATCGCTATCCCGGTTTGGATTTACGCGTATCAAAACGGACAGCCCGACGCACTTGCAGCGCCCGCGCTGTGGTGGCATGCCCACGAAATGCTGTTTGGATTCTCTATGGCGATAGTAGCTGGGTTCGTCCTTACTGCGGTACAAAACTGGACAGGCATCAACGGCACCAAAAGCACGCGCTTAGGGCTGATTGTGGCGTTGTGGTTGGCGCCGCGTATCTTGTTTTGGACGCCTACTCCGCTTTGGCTAATCTCGATTATTGAAAGTCTATTTTTACTTGCTGTTGCCTATGAAATCGCAATTCGTGTTGTAAAATCAAAAGGTTGGCGAAATCTATTCTTTGTGCCTCTCTTCATATTGGCGATCGTGGCAAACTTTGCCAGCTACGCCACTATTAAAGGCGTCGTCCCCTTTAGTGCCAGCGCGGTATGGCAAGCCATGTTATGGTGGTTTATGTTATTGCTGTCGGTAATGGGCGGACGTGTTATTCCTTTCTTTACTGCCCGCCGTTTGCAGTTTGATAAACCGCAACCGATATTTTGGCTAGAGATCGCCGCTAATCTGCCGCTTGTGCTGCTGTTTGTGCTGAGTTTCTTCCCTATTACTCTTAGTCAGCTAGAAACACCACTGTTCATTTGGGCAGGTCTATTACAACTGGTTAAAGTACTACGCTGGAAACCATGGACCACATTCGGTGAACCTCTTGTGTGGTCACTGCACGCCTCATATGCGTGTATTCCAGCCTATCTATTATTAAAAGGCTTCACCACAAACCCTTGGCTAGCACATACCTCACTGCACTTATTCGCCATCGGTGCACTTGCTGGTCTGATTCTGGCGATGATTACTCGCGTCACTATGGGGCATACTGGTAGAAATATTTATGAAGGCCCACAAATGCGCATTGCTTTTGCCTCATTGGTTTTATCGGCGCTGATCAGAAGCGTCGGTGTGGGACTATTCCCTCAATATATGATGCAATTGCTCGATGTCGCCACGGTTTTATGGATGCTAAGCTTTGGTATGTACCTATTCAAATTTGCCAAAATGCTCGCAACACCTCGTAAAGATGGGCACCCAGGATAAATCCAATAAAAAAGCACTGAACCCGCATTATGCTGATTCAGTGCTTTATCGCCATCACTCTAAAAGTACACCCGTACGAAAAGTGCCTAATGCTTAGTAATAACAATCAAAAGTTCTAACGCCGTTATAGAGTACAATTACTCTTGCACTTGGATAGACTTAAAAACCCCTCTTTCACGGGATCACTTTTCATAATTCGACCATGACCTAATCCTGTTGTTGCTACCAGCGTAACCTTTGGCGACTCCTCAGAAATACGCTTTGATACCACAAACGGAGTAAAACGATCGTCTTCGTCGTGCACAATGAGTGTCGGTGTCGACCTTGCTTTTAGTTTTGCATAAGGGTCAATCGTTGCAATAGGGTAATGGTATTGGGCACTCACCTCTTCAACCACTTCCTCAAACAGTTTCATTGAGTAGCCAGAACGTTTAACACTGCTAAACAAGTTATCCAAATATTCAAGTACAGGTGCAATCAATAGCAAAGGGCAATTCATCGCTTTTATGTGTTTACATTCTATGGTTGAGGCTGTCCCCATGCTGTGCGCAATAATGCCAGCCACCTCATCCACACTGTCTAAAATGGCGTCTAAACCTTCAACAAATGCAGGAATATGCCCATAAGCACCACCGCTACTACCATGAGCGGGTTGGTCGTATGCCAGAGCGGTAAAGCCAGACTGTGCCATAAACTCCATCAAAGGAAAAAACTGGTTCGCAGTACCCGACCAGCCATGGTTTAACACCCACAACGGACCTGTGCCTAACGTATAGGTAGTGAGATCTCCATGTGCAGATTTCACGATGCCCTTAACCATTGCCGGTGGCTGCGGGTTGTTGGGTTTACTGCGTACTGGCGTGAGCAGCAACTGTCTTGCAATCTGGCGAGCATGATTGGGGGCAACTCGATGATGAATACGCGTTCCAACATTAATTAAAGAGCGGCGCAGATTAAATTTTGCAGAAGTATTGAAGTAGATTTTGTCGCTCATAGTTGCTCATAATTTACAGACATAGTTTGTTCACTCTAACATAGACAGCAGTCACTCAGTGAACTTTAGCCACCTGACACAAAGGCTATTCAAACTCCCTATTTCTTTGCAAATCTCGAGCTAAAATCAGCGCCAAACCAAAGATTTGTAGAAATAGCGCGATATTTTTATAACGCGCTATTTTATGATCATTCAATGACATCTGTTCCATGAGATGCAGATTGTCTAAATAGTGTTTATCAATCCGGTTTCGTTGCTGAGTTTGCGCTTGATCCAGCATTGATGAAAGTGTGCTCAAATTCGCCAAAGAAAGCTCAGGAATGGGTTTTCCAAGCCAAACGGTGATTTGTTTGTTCAATTCAGCCAGCCGTGCCTGTTCAGCATCAAGATCAGAGCGATCTCTACCTGCCAATACCAGAAGTAGCAGCTCTTTTTTCCTTTCTATATTTTCAACTTTGTTCCATGCTTGTTGTATCAAGCGCAAATGGGCGTTTTGTCTGTCTTGCAACGCATTATTACTTTGCGAAAGTTCATCAAGCACCTGACTCGACAAGATTATCGCCAATACATTGAGCAGTAGACCTAAGAGCACTAATAGCCACGCAGGCGGCCATGTTATCTTCATCTTCTACTCCTCAAATCTTATCGGCTCACGCTTTACCCACCACGAAACCTACGCGACAGTCGCGCAAAGCACTTGAAATACATTCAATATCGCCAGTATTACAATGCTACTAAAAGTGGCAATCATGCCATACTTACGGCCTGGCATTACGCCATTTAATACCGCAAAACCATGCACCAATCGCCCCGCAACAAACACCACACCTAGCACATGAATAAGCCACATTGGCCCACCATTAAATTCAGCTAACATCAATAATAATAGACCGATTGGAATGTATTCGGTGGCATTGCTATGCGCACTGCGTGCAATAGTAAGATCTTCTATTTGCCCATCCGAATGGGAAACTTGATGTTTGCGACGCTGCTTAATAACTTGCACGGATAAATAGCAGATCCAGATAGCCAAGATGGCTGCATATAGGGAAGTGATCATAAGACTCCATTCTCAAAAAACACTGTATTGGGTGCGGATAAAAGACAACACCTGAACTGATAAGTTATTGCTAATCCTAATAGGAGTACTCTGTTACACCTCAAATAAAGGTTTTGTAAAAAGAACCCGCGATTAACAATTTACTCACACAATACTATCCTTTAAGAAACAATGAAATCAACCACATAATCGCCAATCGATAGAAAAATCATCGTCTTTATCCTGTATATAGACGAAAAAAATCTCGGATATTCACCTTGAATACCCGAGATTATAAACGAACCTTACATGCTCTCATCCGTGCTCAACAGCCAGAGCACAAAAAGCAAGAAAAGCGATGTGTTGCTATAGCCCGCTTGCCAACTTTATACCGTTTTCTTTTTATAAAAAACGGTCGCAAGTGGTGGCAGTACCATAGGAATGGATTGCGCTAAGCCTTGGCTTTGTACTTTTTCCGTTTTAATGCTCGTCGGCACTGCAACGTTCGCCCCGTGATATTTAGCATCATCGGTATTTAACAACAGCTCATAGCGAGACTCATCAGGAATGCCTAAACGGAAATCATGATGAGGTACTGGCGTAAAGTTAGAGACCACCAGCACGCGTTCGCCATTTTCATCAATACGCTCGTGTGCCAATACACTGGCTTCGGCTTCATCTTGCAGGCGCCACTCAAACCCTTTTGGATCAAAGTCTAATGCGTGCAAAGCCGCTTCTTGCTTGTAGAGCTTGTTCAAATCACGAGTAAGATTGAGTACGCCTTGATGACGTTCATAATCCAGTAAGAACCACTGCAATTGATCGTCATGGTTCCATTCGGCGGTTTGACCAAATTCAGCGCCCATGAAGTTCAGCTTTTTGCCCGGCTGAGCGTACATGTACCCCATATAAGCACGTAAATTCGCGGTTTTTTGCCACTCATCACCCGGCATTTTGTCGTGAATCGCGCCTTTGCCGTACACCACTTCATCATGCGACAACGACAATACGTAATTCTCGCTGTGTGCATACATCAGCGGGAAGGTTAGCGTGTTGTGATGATATTTGCGGTGAATAGGATCTTGCTGAATATAAGACAAGCTGTCGTGCATCCAGCCCATATTCCACTTAAAGCCGAAACCCAAACCGCCCAAGAAGGTCGGTGCTGATACCCCAGGGAAAGCCGTTGATTCTTCGGCGATGGTCATGGCATTCGGGAAGTGTTTGTACACTTCTTCGTTCATCCACTTCAAGGTCGCAATCGCATCGTAGTTCTCGTTACCACCGTCTTGGTTAGGTAGCCATTGATCGTGACTGCGTGAGTAATCCAAGTACAACATCGACGCCACTGCGTCCACTCGAATACCATCAATATGATAATGCTCAAACCAAAATAGTGCATTGGACACCATAAAGCGGCGTACATGTTCACGACCTAAATCATAAATGTACGAATTCCAATCTTGGTGCCAACCGCGACGCGGATCAGGATCATGATACAAAGGTGTACCGTCAAAGTTCGCCAAACCGTGATCATCGGATGGGAAGTGTGCCGGAACCCAGTCCAGTACCACACCTAAGCCTGCTTGGTGACACTGGTCGACAAAGTATTTGAAATCATCTGGCGTACCAAAACGGCTGGTCGGTGCAAATAGCCCGATAGGTTGGTAGCCCCAAGAACCGTAGAATGGATGTTCAGAAATCGGCATAAGTTCAACATGTGAATAGCCCAGATCCACCAAGTACGGAATCAACTGCTCAGCCAATTGACGGTAATTTAAAAACTCGCCATTTTCGCCGCGTTTCCAAGAGCCAGCATGCAGCTCATAAAAAGAAAGCGCTTCTTTACGTTTCTCCGTCACCGGACGTGTCTGCCACGCATCATCTTGCCATTGATACTTAGTTTGATCGTAAGTGACCGAGGCAAACGAAGGATGTTGTTCGTGCTGGAATCCCCACGGGTCTTGTTTATGAGGTAAGCCTTCCCCATTTGGACCTTTCATCTCAAACTTATATTGAGAACCTTCTGCCAGTTCAGGGACGAATAATCCCCAAATGCCATAATCAAGACGCTGCATTGGATGACGGCGTCCATCCCACAGGTTAAATCCACCAATTAGGCTGACGGCTTGAGCGTGAGGGGCGTATACAAGAAAGCGAGTACCAGAAATGCTTTTACCATCGCGCTCTAGCGTGATGAATTGAGCACCCATATATTTGTACATCTCTTTTGGAGTGTGCAAATGCTCAAACTCTTCATACAAAGCGTGATACTGATAGGGATCGTCAATGATCTGCTCAGCATCTCCCCAATCAACGGCCAATTTATAGTGAGTAAAAGTAAGATCGCGCGCTTGTGTCAACACAAACGCATCCATCTCATCACGAACTAACTCTATGCGTTCGTCACCAATAATCACTTCGACTCGATGAGCGCCCGGCATCCACACCGTTAAATAACGGCCTTCTTCCCTAATAAACGGGCCCAACAATGAAAAAGGGTCAGTTAATGCTGCCTGACTCAATTTCTGATAAGCACTTTTGATTTTATCTTGAGGCTTGTCCACGCCCAATCTCCTTCGATAATTTAATTCTATTTATAATTTTTGTAGAGAGAGCAGCCCGCCCTCATCCTAGCCATTTTTTATCCATCTTAACGATACTATGGTCACTAAGCTATATTCTTAACAAAAACATACACTTTAAAAACATTTGATGGATATTTATACCAATCGTACCAAAAAATTAGGCATTCTAGCTTGTTAAAATGCTTGATAACTGCGTTAGAATTTTTGATCGTAAAATAACGACTTATCGAAAAGTTCAGCCTTATTCTAGAACCTTGTGCTCAAGCATTTTTCCTGCGCAATTTCTGAATGCTTACTTAGTGTGATTGGTGGTATCCATTGCATATTGGCGACTTTTAGCCAAGCCACTCACTATGTGAGCCAAACCGTCGTGATTAAATGTGCAGAAACACAAAAATGCCCGCTGAAGTGCGGGCATTTCAGATAACTTGAAACAGTAACAAAATAACAAAAATGAAAGATTGAGCAGTGCGTAACTTTGAGCAATCAATGCTCATTCATTCGCCATCAGGCCCATTTTCAGCGGTTATCTAATTACTTTATGGACGCTTCATCACGAACTTCAGTCAGGCGTTTTGCGATATGATTCACATCGTCTCTACCAAACATTTCATCCAGATTCACCGATAGTTTGCGTCGCCAGTTAGGGTACTCGTCCACCGTTCCAGGAATGTTCACCGGTTTATCCATCTCTAGCCAGTCTTCCAACTGCACGCTCAGCAATGAAGATGAACCCGCCGCCACATGCAGCTGCATAGCTTGGGCAAGGAAACTATCCATTGGCACCCACGCAGCATTCTCACCAATACCAGAAGACAAAAACTGCGGGTTATTTTGACGAATCGTATTTAAGATGCCTTGTTTGCACGCCAGACGCTCATCAAACAAACGTGCTAATTGCTCATCGCTCGGATACAAGCCCAGCTCTTTGCCCAGCTTGAGGTCATCACAATGCCAGAAACCGCGCAAGGTAGGCATATCATGGGTGCACAATGCAGACATGGATTGCTCTGGGTATTGGGTCGGCTCAATAAAGTGCCCAGCATCGTTATCTTCAAAGAAGAATATTTTATACGAGTGCACGCCGGCATCACGCAAAATTGCCACAATTTCATCTGGCACAGTGCCTAAGTCTTCACCGATCACCGAACACTGGTAGCGATGAGATTCCAGAGCCAAAATCGCTAGCATGTCTTCGACTGGGTAGTAGACATACGCACCTTTAGTGGCATCCTCACCCTTTGGAATCCACCACAGACGCAATAGGCCCAATACATGGTCAATACGCAATGCGCCGCAATGCTTCATGTTGGCGCGAAGCAACTTAATAAAGGCATCATAGCCACTGGCTTGCAGCGTTTGTGGATTTAAAGGAGGCAATCCCCAGTTTTGTCCCAACGGGCCCAAAATATCTGGCGGCGCACCAATGCTGGCATCCAATATCAAGTTGCCATCATCAGCCCAAGTTTCAGAGCCTGAATCGGCAACGCCTACCGCTAAATCGCGATAAAGACCTAACGTCATACCCTTTTCTTGTGCGAGTGCTTGTGCTTCATTGATTTGCGTATCCGCAATCCACTGCAAGTACATGTAAAGATCCACAAGATCTTTGTGCTCTTTGATAAACCTTTGCGTACCGGCGCTACTAAAACGGCGATATTTTTCAGGGAATGCAGGCCAGCCCCACATTTGATCGTCTGAATCGTGTAAGGTTTTATGCACCGCATCAAAGGTCGCTTGATGCATCAAGCTTTCACCGCCCTCTTCAACAAAGCTCAAAAACGCTTGCGCGCGCTCAGTGTTGTTATCAAGGTGGCGCTGCTTAAACTCAGCAAACAGCAGCGGCAATACGCTCATTTTAAGTGCGCTGACTTCGCTGTAGTTTACGTGTTGTACTTCACGCGCTTTTTGCAAGCGCTGTTGAAACTCTGCACTGCCTACTTTTTGCTGTGCTTGTACGCTTAATGCAAACTCAGAGACTGAGCTCACATCAATGTACATAATGTTTAACCAACGACGTGAAGATGGGCTGTATGGACTTGCCCCTTCAGGGTTGGCTGGAAATAAAGAATGAATAGGGTTGAGCCCTACAAAATCACCGCCACGGGCAGCAATGTTACCCACTAACTGCTTAAGATCGCCAAAATCACCGATGCCCCAGTTGTGCGGAGTGCGCAGAGTGTAAAGCTGGATACTTGGACCCCACAGCTTTTTGCCTTGCTCAATGTCTGTTTGTTTAAAACACGCTTTAGGCGTAATGATCAAAGTCATCTCATAAGGTGCTTTGCGACGCTTACGTGTCACGAGCAATTTGTGATAACCCCATTGAATGTTTGCAGGTAACGCAAAGACCAGTGGACCACCGTTTTTACGCTCATCCCGTACAATTTGTGATTGCAAGTAACCCTCAAGGACTTCGCCTTGCTCAGTCTCTAAGCGCCATGCAAATTCACTTTCGCGAGCACTGACACCCAAATTTAGTTCCACTTCTACTGATTCGTCATCGCGAACCACCAGCACTGGCGCCAAAACGTCTTTTTTATGTTTTTTTTCTGCGGATTTAAGCAGAGCTTCGTCACTACTCGTATCGTAACCAAAAGCGGCAAGTAAGCGCTCAATAGTTTCATCTTCAACGCTGGCAGGTTCTCCCCACGCGCTGACATAGTGGTCGGCAATACGAGCCATTTCGGCGACTTTTTTTAATGCAGATTGTGTTTTCATCGCTCTCTCCGAAGACGAAACGCGCCTTCAAACATGTATATGTGTGGTTGAACATTACCGCACTCAGTCAGGCTGATAGCCTATGCTCAATGCGGTAATTTGTCCTAACTCAGCAAGTCACGATTGTGAGCTTGCCGAGCCAGAACGCGGATAGCAATTAACGGTGAACAGGCTCTAGTTTCCAGATATTGTTCACGTAATCACGAATTGAACGGTCTGAGCTGAACTTACCGACCAATGCGGTGTTCAATATCGCTTTTTTCGCCCAACCCGACTGGTCTTTATACTGCTCGCCCATCTCTTCGTGCGCTTTCACATAAGACGCGAAATCCGCAAGACATAAGTAAGGGTCACCGCCGTCAAGAAGGCTATCGAACGTGGCGCGCAACTTGCCAGGCTCACCCGGAGTAAACTCTTCACCCAGTAGCAGATCCATAGAAGCTTTGAGTAGGTGATCTGAGTTGTAGTAGTCAAACGGGTTGTAGCCCCGAGCACGAATGTCATTCACGCCGTCCACATCCAAACCGAAGATATAAATATTTTCATCACCGACTTCTTCACGGATTTCAACGTTTGCGCCATCCATCGTACCGATAGTCAGAGCACCGTTCAGCGCCATCTTCATGTTGCCCGTGCCCGATGCTTCTTTACCGGCAGTAGAGATTTGCTCAGACACGTCCGATGCTGGGATGATGATTTCAGCAAGGCTTACGCGGTAATCCGGCATAAACACCACTTTAAGTTTGTTGCCAATGCGAGCATCGTTATTGATCTTCTCAGCAATCTTGTTGATGGCGTAGATGATTTCTTTTGCTAGGTGGTAACCCGGCGCCGCTTTCGCTGCAAAGAACACCACGCGTGGCGCCATATCAAAATCAGGTTCGTTCAATAAACGATGGTACAAAGACAAGATGTGCAGCATGTTTAGGTGCTGACGCTTGTATTCGTGCAGACGCTTGATTTGCACATCAAAGATGGCATTGGTATCAAGCTCGATGTCCATGTTCTCTTTCACCCAAGTTGCAAGACGCTGTTTGTTCTCTTTCTTCACCGCCATATATTGCTTTTGGAAGGCTTTATCGTCTGCAAAACCTGAGATATCCGACAGCTGCTCTAAATGAGCAGGCCACTGATCGCCAATCTTTTCAGTGATCAAAGCTGATAGACCTGGGTTACAGAACTTCAACCAGCGACGCGGTGTGACACCGTTAGTCACATTGTGTAGACGCGTTGGATAGAGTTCATCAAACTCAGGGAACAAGTCTTTCTTAACCAAGCTTGAGTGCAATGCCGCTACGCCGTTGACTGCGTACGAACCGACAACACAGAGGTTTGCCATGCGAACCATGCGGTGGAAACCTTCTTGGATAATAGAAAGTTTACGTTGTTTCTCTACATCGCCCGGCCATTTCGCGCGCACTTCCATTAGGAATTCATGGTTAATGCGGTAGATGATTTCCATATGACGAGGAAGCAGACGTTGAATAAGTGACTCAGACCAAGTCTCTAGTGCTTCTGGAAGTAAGGTGTGGTTGGTGTAAGCAAACGTCTTGGTAGAGATAGACCATGCTTTGTCCCAACCAAACCCTTTCTCATCCACTAAAATGCGCATCAATTCAGGGATAGCGATAGTTGGGTGCGTATCGTTTAGCTGAACGGTTTCGTATTTAGGAAGATCAACCAGTGCGTGACCCGCTGCTTCGTGACGACGTAAAATATCGCGAATAGAGGCCGCTGAGTGGAAGTACTGCTGCATTAGACGCAGAGTTTTACCTTTCTCGTGGTTGTCGTTCGGGTACAGCACTTTAGTAATGTTGCCCGCATCAATCAGCGAGTGCTGAGCTTCAAAGTAATCACCGTTGTTAAAGCTTTCTAGAGAGAAAGGTGCGATAGCTTGGCATTCCCACAAGCGAAGTGGGTAAACCGTGTTTGATTCGTAACCCACGATTGGCAGATCCCAAGGCATAGCTTTAACCGTCATGCCCGGCACCCAGCGGCGTTTTTCTTCGCCGTTTTCCATCACCACTTCTACGTGACCGTAAAAACCAATCTCTTGTGCGATCTCAGGACGGACTAGTTCCCACGGATAACCTTCAATGCCACGCCACGCATCCGGCGCTTCTTGTTGAGCCCCCTCTTTAAACGATTGCTTGAATAGACCGTATTCATAGTGCAGACCGTAGCCCACCGTTGGGAATTCTTGAGCCGCACATGAATCCATGAAACAAGCGGCTAAACGACCTAAACCGCCATTACCTAGCGATGGGTCACGCTCTTCTTCAAGAAGATCAGTCAGGTTAAAGCCAAGCTCAGCCATGGCGTCCGTTACGTTTTCGTAAAGGCCCATGCTGATCAAGTTATTGCCCGTTAAACGGCCAATGAGGAATTCTAACGATAAGTAGTTAACGCTTTTTGCGTCCGTAATTTTCTTATCCGTTTCTGTTTGCAGAAGATCAAGAGTCGTAAATTCAGCAAGGGCTTGGCCCATCGCTAAATACCATTGACGAGTTGATGCGTTTTCTTCTGTTGTTGCGTAGGTCGCCGTCAGGTGTTTCTTGACGTTTGCTTGAAATTGCTTTTTATCAAATTTTTTTTGTTGAGCTGGCTTCATAAAGGAACTCTCATTGTTTTAGTAATTTCCGTCTGTAACCATCATCCTTTAACACCTGCAAGGCTTCATCCTCCTATTACAAGGAGGATAAGGAGGAGTATCAGGGGCGTAGAGGAGGAGAGAAAAATGACTTCTTGAGCAAGATCTCAATAGCAAGGGTCGATACCATACACAACAAGACGAGCATCACATATATCGTGCAAACAATACGCAATAGACAGCACCGATATGAGATCTTATGCATTTCAAGGATTAATAAAAATGAGACTCAAATCACACAGTGATTTTTAAATAACCTTCTTTTTATAAAATCTTGTGCAAGTTGAGCAATTCAGAAAGGCAAAAACAGGCCTAGATTCGATCTTCATCACAAATCTGAGGCGTAGAACGCAGAAATTAAGGAATCATGAACAAATAAGTAGCAGGATCGGCACATCAGGTTAATTTGTCGATATTAAAAGGTACGTAAACATGTGGATTCCATCGAAGCTCACTCGCCCCGGTCGCCTACACAATGCGATTGTTCGTCCGCGTGTTTTGGATTTACTGCAACAAGCCCCTTTTTATAAACTGGTCTTGCTTCGCTCTCCAGCAGGTTATGGCAAAACCACCATGGCCGCACAATGGTTGTCCGATAAAAACCATGTTGGTTGGTACAATCTTGATGAGAGCGATAATGACAGCAACCGCTTTATTAACTACTTCATCTTAGCCTTAAATAAAGCCACAAATAACGCTTGCAGCAACTCACAAGCATTGATCGAAAAACGACAATATTCATCGTTACACAGCTTATTTGGCGAGATCTTCGCCGAACTGACCAACAACCTACACGAATCTTATCTGGTGTTTGACGATTATCACTTAATCACCAATGAAGAAATCCACGAAGCCATGCGCTTTTTTATCAAGCACATGCCCGACAATCTCACCGTCGTCGTCACCAGTCGCTCTAACCCACCACTGGGCACCGCCAATTTACGCGTGCGCGATTTAATGATTGAAATTAACGACGATTTATTGGCGTTTGATTTAGAAGAGACCACCCGCTTTTTCAACTTGCGCATGAAAGAAGAGATTGACGAAACCACCGCTAACGAAGTGCGCACTTATGCCGAAGGTTGGCCCTCTGCCATGCAGTTAATTGCGGTACAAGCCTTACAGCAAAACAAGCCCATTCAGCAATCACTGGGGGGAATCAGCGAGTTCAACCACACCCATTTGTGGGATTACCTTGCCGAAGAAGTGTTTGATTTTGTTGATAGCGCCACCAAAGAGTTTTTAATGCAATGCTCAGTGCTCAATCACTTTAACGACGAGCTGATCATCAACGTCACCCAAAGAGATGATGCACTAGCTATGTTAAACAGCCTCAATAAGTTTGGGCTGTTTTTGACCACCTCATCGACGGAAAACAACTGGTATCGTTTTCATAATTTATTCAGTGAATTTCTCACCAATCAACGCCTAACACATATGCCGCAACGTGAAGTGCAGTTGCAAACCTTAGCCGCTCAATCTTGGCTCAAAATAGGCCGGCCAACCGAAGCGCTAGTGCATGCACAAAGAGCTAAAGACTCCACCTTGTGTTCCAACATCATGCAAGAGCACGGCTGGCGAATGTTCAACAATGGTGAACTCAGCACATTAGAAAAAGCCATTGCCGAACTCGATACCGAACAGCTATACAATACTGCGAAGCTGCCGCTATTGCGGGCTTGGCTTGCACAAAGCCAGCACCGATTTGCCATTGTGGGGGATTTGCTCTCAGAAGCAAAACAAGAACTGGCAAAACGTAACATAGAACTGTCCGTTAAAGACAAAGGGCAAGTCAACGCACTACGCGCGCAAGTGGCCATCAACAAAGGCAACCCCGAAGAAGCATTACAACTGGCTGAATTAGCCCTCAGCCAAATTGACAACAACGACTTTAGAAGCCGAATTGTTGGTACTTCGGTCATCGGTGAAGTCAACCATGTATTAGGACGCTTAGATCGCGCCCTACCTATGATGCAACAAACCGAAAAGCTAGCGCGTCAATATCAAGTCTATCACCATGTACTATGGGCACTGATTCAGCAAAGCGAGATTTTAACCGCGCAAGGTTACATCCAAGCCTCATTTGAGCTTCAAGACCAAGCCTTTAAAGTCATTGAAGAGCACCATTTTCAGCAAGTACCTTTACACGAACACCTATTACGAACCCGCGCTCATATTCTATGGTGTTGGAACCGACTTGATGAAGCCGAGCTATGTGCTTATAAAGGTATTGACGTCCTTGCAAATCAGCAAACACGTCACCTGCACAATTACGCCATCTTAACTCGCATCGCGCTAGGCAGAGGCGAGCTTGATAAAGCAGGACGCTTTGTAAAAAACATAGAAGAGCTGCTTGCCGAGTCCAACTACCACGTTGATTGGTCAGCCAGTGCGTCTTTTTCCCAACTGTTGTACTGGCAAGCATGTAACGACCGCGAAGCCATCGGAAACTGGCTAGCACAAACGGAACATCCGCAAAGTGCCAGCAACCACTTCAATCAACTACAGCTACGCAATATCGCACGCGCACAAATAGCCTGCGAGCGACTCGATGAAGCAAGCCGCACCATTGCGCGCCTACATCAACAAGCCCGCGAGCACCACTTAGTCACTGATACCAACCGCAACCTCATTGTCGAAGCGGTACTGAATATCAAGCAAAAAAACGAAGCACAAGCGTGCGATAACCTACAACAAGCCCTAAGCATGACCAATCAAACCGGCATGCTAGCCAACTTCATCATCGATGGCGCCTCCATAGGCAAACTGTTAGAAAAACTGGTCAACAAAGGCCACCTCGCCGATCTAGAACGCCACCGCGCTCTACAATTACTCAAAGAAATCGGCAACAAACAGCGCAGCCGCGCCGTGCACTTTGATGAAGACTTCGTCAACCAATTGGTCAACCACCCCAACATCCCTGAGCTGATCCGCACCAGCCCCCTCACCCAACGTGAATGGCAAGTGCTAAACTTAATCTATTCAGGCTTTAGTAATGAACAAATTGCTCAAGAGCTAGACGTAGCAGGGACGACGATTAAGACCCATATTCGGAATTTGTACCAGAAGTTGAATATTGCCAATAGGAAGGAAGCGATTGAGACGGCTGAGAATTTGTTGCGGTTAATGGGGTATTGAGTGGCTTCTAATCACACAGCCAAGTGAATATGAATTCATAGAATAGCCGCATAATATTCATGTAATCTTAGTCTGATAAGGAGTTGTTACATTCAAGCGATTGATAATTAACCACTGATCTGCAGACAACTGTAACGATAAACGTTAAGATAAACATTGGATTGTCATAAGATGCGCCTCAATGTTCAAACTTAAAACTATTTGGGATTTACCACGAGTCACTAAACGCACCATTAGTGTCGTAATTGACTCAATTTTCATTATCACTGCCTACTACGCCGCTCACTGGGCACGTTTGGGCGATTTGATGTGGCTTCCCAAATATGACAATCACAACGTACTGCTAGGTACGTTGGTCATTACTATTTTTGCATTTACTAAATTAGGGCTATACCGTGCTGTGCTAAGGTACCTTACCTTCCATGCTCTGTATGTCGTTAGTTTAGGAACGCTGATCTCTACCTTCTCTATAGGTTTACTTGCCTATTACTTCAATTCAGATGTACCACGTTCAGTCCCTGTTATTTACGGTGCGTTTCTCGCGCTATCATGTGGTGGTAGCCGATTAATTATTCGTGTTTTAGTTAGTCAGTCATTTGATAAAAACCGTAAAAATGTTCTTATTTACGGCGCAGGCTCTGCAGGCCGTCAACTAGCACTTGCCCTTCGCACATCCGAAACTCATAAAGTAGTGGGTTTTATCGATCAAGATAAAACCTTAGACAACACTATTTTGATGGGGCTTAAAGTACTTAAAACTGCACAAATTGAAAAACATATTGATCGACACAACGTCAAACAAATCCTATTAGCGATACCTAGTGCTTCTCGATCTCGCCGTAAACAAATCATTGATGAATTAGTTAACCTACCTGCCGAAGTCCTCACTATTCCAGACATGGGCGATATCGTGTCAGGCAAAGCGAAAATCGATGAGCTAAAAGACGTCGCCATCGAAGACTTACTTGGAAGAGACCCCGTTGCGCCTCAACAATCTTTAATGGAAGCAAACATTAAAGACAAGATTGTGATGGTTACTGGTGCAGGCGGTTCAATAGGCTCGGAGCTTTGCCGTCAAATATTAAAACAAAGACCCAAATCTATTATTTTATTTGAACTCTCTGAGTTCGGTCTTTATCAAATCGATAGAGAACTGCAACTACTCTGCAAAGAAAATGATTTAAACGTCGAGATAATCCCGCTTTTAGGATCAGTACAACGCATTAATCGCCTATCTGTGGTAATGCGAACCTTCAATATCCAAACGGTTTATCACGCAGCAGCCTACAAACACGTACCTTTAGTGGAATACAATACTGTAGAAGGCGTAAGAAACAACGTCTTTGGCACATACAACACCGCTAAAGCCGCAATTGAAGCCAAAGTAGAATCATTTGTGTTGATCTCTACAGACAAAGCCGTGCGCCCAACCAATACCATGGGTGCAAGCAAACGAATGGCAGAACTCTCTTTACAAGCCTTAGCGGCTGAATCCTCACATAACACCCGCTTCTGTATGGTGAGATTTGGTAACGTACTTGGTTCGTCCGGCTCAGTTATCCCGCTATTTAAAAAACAAATTGCAGCAGGTGGCCCAGTAACGGTTACCCACCCAGATATCATCCGCTACTTTATGACGATTCCCGAGGCCGCCCAACTGGTAATCCAAGCAGGCTCGATGGGCAAAGGGGGGGACGTATTTGTTTTGGATATGGGTGAACCCGTACGTATTGCTGACTTAGCTGAGAATTTAATTAACCTCTCAGGGTTAGAAGTTAAAAACGCAGAAAACCCACTGGGTGACATCGAAATTAATTACTCAGGCCTTAGACCTGGTGAAAAACTCTATGAAGAATTGCTCATTGGAGACAATGTAGGAAAAACCGCTCACGAAAGGATTATGACTGCAAACGAAGATTATTTAGCCCTAACTGAATATGATGCATTAGCGAAAATACTTGATAAGGCATGTCATGATTTTGACCATCAATCGATACGTCAAATTTTGTTAGATGCACCTACGCAGTTTAATCCTACTGATGGTATTGAAGATCTTGTTTGGAAATCCAAACAAATCATTTAGCATTATATTGAAGTTAAAACCCGTTACACCAATAAAGGTATTCAAGTGTATAAATATTTAGTCACTGGCGCTAACGGTTTTGTTGGTTCAGCTCTTATGGAGCGCCTATCTGATCAAGCAGTAGCGGCAGTTAGAACAGCCAGCAATTCAAAATTTATTAATACTAAACACATAGATGATATAAACTCAAACACTGACTGGAGCAACTGCCTAGAAGGTATTGACGTCGTAGTTCATTTAGCCGGTATTGCGAGCAAAAGTGGCTATTCGAGCGATGAATACAACGAGATCAATAATCTAGGAACAGTTAAATTAGCAAAAGATGCAGCAGAAAACGGTGTAAAAAGATTTATCTTTGTCAGTACTATTGCTGTCATGGGCCTAACAGGCACATTTACTGAAGAATCTGAGGTGAACCCTCAAAATGACTACGCAAAATCCAAATTAGCGGCGGAACAGGGGCTTCAACAATTAGCATCTGAAACTAACATGGAAATAGTCATTCTTAGACCCACCTTAGTTTATGGCGCCGGAGCAAAAGGTAATTTCGTTGTATTGCAAAAACTAACGGAGCGCCTACCTGTCTTGCCTTTCGCAATGACTAAGAATAAACGTAGCTTTATCTCACGTGAGAATCTCGTTGATTTAATCATAACCTGCGCGACAAAAGATGAAGCCGCAGGACAAACATTTTTAGCCTCTGAAGGGCCAGCACTCTCAACGAAAGAATTTACCAATGCAATCGCAAAAGGATTAAATTCTCGAGTGACTCAACTCCCCTTCCCTGGATCTATTGCTAAAATCTTATTTAAACTGATTAATCGTCCAACAATGTACAGTCAGCTATTTGAAGATCTAGAAGTAAAATCGACCAAATTAAAAGACATCCTTAACTGGACAGCACCAAAATCAATTGCGCAAAACATGGCAGAATTAAAAGAGACAAAACAATGATAAGAATATTCGACTTCCTATTTTCATTCTTTGGCCTGATATGCTTATCGCCAGTGCTAGCCATAGTGACTATCGCGGGTTACTTTGACACAGGTTCCCCAATTTTTATGCAAACTAGAATGGGCAAACACAAAAAGCCATTTACCTTAATAAAATTTCGCACCATGAATGTAGAGACGAAATCAGTCGCTAGCCATCTTGCAAGCAGCAGTTCCATTACAAAGTTTGGGCAGTTTTTAAGAAAAACCAAACTCGATGAACTACCACAATTAATCAATGTATTGAAAGGTGAAATGAGCCTGGTTGGCCCTAGACCAAATCTTATGACACAAGACGACCTTATCCAAGAAAGAGAGTCTAGAGGTGTTTATTTAACGCTTCCTGGTGTTACAGGGCTTGCACAGGTAAATAATATTGATATGTCTACGCCTCAACACTTAGCTGAGACAGACAAGAAAATGATTGAGGAAATGACAGTAAATAATTACTTTAAGTTTATTATTATGACGGCTACAGGTAAAGGAACGGGCGATGCTATTAAATAAACTATACCTACCACTGAAACCAAACAAATATCGCCATCACACGAGGTTTCCAAATAAGGCTTTAACAACTGTCATTTAGTGAATGTTCTTTTTGAGATGTCTCTAAACTCGATAAAAAATTGACTCATAGCCAGACGACAGCAATAAATGGACCTTATCCATTTATTGCTGTCGTCTTTGATTACTAGAGAAACCATTTCGTTGCGGCCTGATCGTTTGATAAGATCTTCCGCTTCTGTAGTGTCCTGCGAATTATACTGTTAAGAGAATCAATGCTATGATTATACACTCATCAAAGCTCGCGTTCTGCAAATAGGAGGTATCCACCACCAAAAATTGCGAATTAAATTCTCAGATTATATCCAGGTTGTTAATAGGAAAATTATCTAACTATTATTATTCCTAAATTATGACAGTAAATTTCTATAAAACTCGTTATTCTGGCAAATAATTGAATCATTAGTAAATCGGTCTAAAACCAGATTTCTCCCTTCTAATCCATAACTATATGCAACGTCATCATTTGATATAATAGTCTCTATAGCATTAGCTAAAGATGAAATATCACCTGGCCTACAAGTATTACCGTTCAAGTTATCTATACAGATATCTTTACAACCACCAAGGCTAGTGGTAACAATAGGACGACCACATGATGCAGCTTCGATCAATATACGTGGAACTCCCTCACCATAAGTCGTTGGAAGCGCTACGAGTGTGGACCTTTGAATCAGATTTGGTATATCATCTCTTTTTCCAAGCCATACAATATCTCCACGTTCACCTAATTTTTCTATCTCAGCTTTGGAGTAACCTGTTCGAGAGCCCTCATCCAGTATACCTGCGACGTGTAACTCTAATTTATACCCTTTTTGTAATAGCATATTTTTTGCTTGGATAAGTTCGGATAAGCCTTTATCTTTTAAAAGCCTAGCCGCAAATAAAATAATCTTAGGACCAACTTCAGAGGGAGGATGGTAAATATACCGGTCTATATCGACACCTGCACCATACACTCGTACTGCCTTACTACTTGTCACAACACTATCATTAACCAATCGATCCAAGTCATCTTGACTTTCAAATAAAGCTAAATATCCCTTGGTTTTTGATCTTATTTTTATCAATCTTTTCAGTATATCAAAATAAATACGATACTTGATATCAGTACTAGTACTCAACATCCCAAGACCAGCAAAACTTGAAACTAGTGGTATATTAAGGAATCTTGAAATTAGGCCGACGTAAACGTTTGGCTTGATAGTTACAGAGTGTAATAAGTTCGGTTCAATTTGTTTAATAACTTTATATATTTGATAAAAAGAAACTATTTCATTTTTTATAGAAACTGAACTTCTTGATAGAGAAATACTGTGATATATCAATCCACTATTTATTATCTCCTCTTTATACTTATCATCGGTAGATGATAGAATTACGTGGACTTCAAATTCGTCCAAAGCAGATATAGCACGATCAAGCCAATGTAATGAAAAGTACCAATCGACATTACATACGAATACTAATTTATTTTTTTTCATAAGACTTAAAAACCCTTATCTTCAAAAATTCAATAAAAGACCTTGGTATAAACAATAAATTAATCGTTTTAAATAAACCAAAGTAGCTATATAAAGATAAATAATCAAAATTAACACACTGAGCTTTTAAAACTGATTTAAGTTGCAATTTTCGGTTTGTTAATGATAGACCTTCAAATCTAACTAAACACTTAGTTACGATAGCATCAACATTTCCTGTTGGAAAAAATTTTGTTACTCTTAAAAAGAGTTCATAATCTTCTGCATGTTGATATTTACTTGAATAAAGAAAATCTAATTTCAATTTTCCTAAGTCAAGTAAAACTGTAGGATGAACAAAACAAGTGCGATACTTTTGTTTTGCCGCTATTTCGTCGGATACTAATGGCGGTCTTAAAAACAACTTTTCTGATTTATCTTCACTGAAATATTCCACTCCTCCACCAACTAAAGCAAGGTCTAGTGACTGCAGAAGGTTTAGTTGTTTCTCGAATCTGCCTTTAACATTAATATCGCATGCATCGAGACGAAATACAAACCGTATCCCTTCAGTATAGGAGAACTTCAGACCAGTATTTAATGCTTTGATAATTCCTTGGTTTTCATGCAACGTAATCACTACTATATTCTGTGAAAAACTATGAGATGACAATAGATCTACGACAGGTTGTTTACTACCATCATCAACTATCAAAACGTTGAGTTCTATTTCATCATTTAGACTTTCTAACGTAGCAACTAATCCTTTATTATCATTATAGCTAGGAATTAACACTACTGAATCAATGCTTCTATCTAGCGTTCCAAATATTGATCTCATCTTATATATTTCACCATTTATATGAAAAGTAAAAATTAAATTATTATAAACAATGTTAGTTAATAATATAGCTTATAACAAGCTGAAGTAATATATACCACAATTAAATGGACGACTAACATTCTTACAATAAGAATATAAACTACTATCTAATTTATAAAAATGACGTAGCTAAATCTAAATACTGTATTCTATATCCCCAAAAATCTAATAAAAACCTAATGATGATTACTAGTATTAAAAACCACTCAGTAAACGTCCCTTTTAACTTTCCATTCCACTTAACTACAACCAACGAAAACATAAAGTATAATGCTAATGGTTCAAAGCGGTCTGACAACTGCCCAAAACATGCAGTCACTGCGAGATAAAGCAAAAATAAAACAACGAACCGATCTAATAGATGTCGATAGTTTAGCTTAAAGTTTACTATGAAAGCTAAAAATGCAGTATATGTAAGAATTTTTTTAATTAAATAAGCACTTTTACCACTGAAGGGTAAACGTGCATAGTACCCACTTCCCCAATCCCCAAAGAAATAAACCTCATAGTGAGAACCAATCAAACGTTCAACGCCAAGATGTTGTACGAAAAATATTAATTTATCTTGAAAGTAAGGAGTGATAAAAGACAGCGTTAATAACAAACAAAATAATAATGTCGCTATGTTTCTTTTAATAACAAGATAGTTAGCTAACAAAAGAATAAATATTGGAATTATAAATGTTACATGAACAATTATTGAACAAAAGAATAAAATAATTGACTTTATTTTGTTCGCATAAATTAATTGATAACAACCAAAAATAAAAAAAGCGGTAGATATACCGAACCTTACTCCACTAACTAAAATAAAATAGGGTAAAATAATCAAGGATATGAAAACCAAGAATAGTGATGATAGCTTCTTGATTTGGATATATCTAGTAGCAATAGATGACATCGACAAAATTACCAGGAAACTAGTTAGGACTGCTAATATTTGTTTAGGTAAACCAAGAGTAACAAATGAATAAATTAATAATGATAACCCCTTATACTCTGCCAAATAATTGAAGTCATTTGTTGATGCAAAAGCTTCGTATCGCCAATAGTGTCTAAACAAGTCTTCAGCAGAACCAGGATCATAACTAAAAAACGGTAAGGAGATCAGAAGAGCCAGAAGAACAAATACACTATATTTTTTTGAAATTTTCATTATAAAAATCTTTTTATGACTTCTAGATATTCTGTTCTAGCCTTAGATTCGGAAAAACGAGTTGTCGCATCCATCCAAATAAGATCGCGATCATAAGAATACTCTTTAAATCTGACTAAATTTTGGACAAGCTCGTCAGTATCTCTAAAAACCCTTCCATTAGTATCATTAATTATTTCATTTACACCGCCTTTGCAATCTACACTCCATACAGGTACACCATATGACAAAGTCTCAATCATTGCATTAGGAAACCCCTCATGTAACGATGACAAAATAAATAAATCATATTCATTGATAATACTCATTACTTTATCGTCGTAACCTTTAAAGTTTACCCTATATCCACAATTTAGATCTTTAGCCAATTTTTCTAAGCTCTCACTTTCAGAACCAGTACCATAAATATCTAATTTTAATTCAAATCCGCTATAAAAATTTTGAATAGATTTTATTAATCTATCAAATCCTTTCTGTTTTTCTAATCTACCAATACAGATCAAATTTAATGTATCTAACTCTTTCTTTTTCATTTTAGGTCGATCAACTACCGAATCTACGCAATTATTTATAATTTTATAATTGTCTAGATTACTGACCTTAATAGCGTCTTCCAACATATCAATAGACTGGAATACCTTAAAATCAGATACTTTCAATGATAGTTTATACAACCACAAATAATAAAAAGGGTAATTATTAGTTTTGAATTCTTCTGTGATAACATTTGTTTCTCTACTAATTAAAACAAAGTTTTTAGAAACTAACTTAATTAATGATAACATTATATTAAGTTGTGTAATCGTACTGAAGACTATATCGGGCTTATAGTCTTTTATATATCTCTTTACTTTAATAATTGAACGAAAAATACTTTTAATATCTAATACGTCAATATGAATATGCGGCCTAATTTTACTGTAATTGATTCCTTTACTACTAATTAATAATACCCTAATATCAACATCAACAAAGTGCTCATCAACCCAGTTGACTACTTTAATGAACATCCTTTCAGCTCCACCCCCACCTAGTGATGGAATAATGAACAGAATCTTTTTCATATTAATAAACCCAATATTTACCTAACCAAAAATCATACTCTCGATGATTAAATTTCTCTAAACCACTTCCATGAGCAAAGGTAATTTCTCCAAAAATTATTTCTCCATCAATATTATAAAAATCAACTCTAACGTAGTCAAAATCTAAAGAGAGTTGGCGTGCAAGTTTCAACATTTCATCAAAATTACGAGGTTTTGCAATATCTGTCTTTACAATTGGATATTCAGTTGTAAAAGGTATCCATCGAAAATTTTCATCATAGAAAGAACGACTATGATGAGTATTTCGTTCAAAATCAACTTGTACAAATGTTTTCACTTTACCTTTATTTCTGAATACGTGAAATTTATAATCAAGTATGTCATTATTATTTTTATCTACGAGTTTCTTCTCTAGTAATATTTTTCTTTCTATTTTTGAATACCAACGCTCTTGGTTTATACTTCCAAAATCAATATTCATTTGCTTATTGATACTATCAACTATAATTTCTAACTCTCTGTCTGTAGTGTGCTCACCAATACCAAATACTGGACCAGAGTTATGATTAGCCTTTATAAACATATCACCAAAACTATCAATTTTTGATTTGAGCTCTTTTACAGTGATATTTTCATATACGGCTATATTTTTATTTACGTACTCCTCTCCAATGAGATCTGCCACATACTCCTTTACCTTAACTTTATCACTAAGCTCTACATATCTCTGATCTGACCAATGCATTTTTCTATACATTAATTTTTCGCTGAAAGATGAAGGGTTTTTCGTATTAAATTTATAACCATGATATTTAAAGAAAATCATCTTCATATATAGCTTTGGAAAAAGTTTGCGAATTGCAGTTTTTATAAACACGATTATTACCTTTAAATTAATCAGAATTTTCATCTACATAAAAAATATCTAATGAAACTACCATACATGTAGTTAGGATCAAACATTCGACTTCATATTAAATAATTCGCCAATTTCTTTGATTCTATGTGAAATAAGATGTCTATCGAGAATTAATTGTCTTCCATTTTCTCTTACCTTAAGGTACTTTTCAGGATTATGTCTATACTCTTCAATTATTTTATTAAAATTGGCTTTCTCAAAAATAACCATGTTTGAACTATTGAAACCAAGGCTATCAAGGTCTTTACAACTCTGCCCAATAAGCAACGAACCAACAGCAGCTATCTCAAGATATTTTGGAGTTACTAAATCATATTGAGGATCTGTCGATCCAGCGGCAATAACGGCATCATACTGACTAATCCACTGAAAGAACTCTTCATCAGAAAACTTTTTATTCTCAACGCCTGAGTTTTCAAAGCTAGTAATGTTTTTTTGATCTCTACACCAGTTTCGAACATCATAAGCTGGAGATTTTTTTCCTCCAAATATGATGACTTCGTTACCAACACATTTAATATTCCCTTCATAAATAAACTCATCAGGTACAGCCCAAGGATAATGAATAAATTTATTTTTAGGAAATTTAGGAAAATGATAGAAGAAAGGAGCATTATATTGAGACAATACATATGTAACATTATTATCAATTACATATTTTTCTAACCATTTTTTTTTGCTGTGAGGATCACTAAGAAAAAATGCTATTTTATGCTCAAGACTATTATCGTAATTTATTTTTGGTGCAGCCCATCCTGGCTCCATAGAAACTATATACTTTATTTTTTTCTTAAGCAGATTATACTCTAGTTGTGAACTTATTATAATTGGATTATATTCTCTTATAAAGGCATTTACATAATATGGAGCAAATATACTAACCCATTTATTTTTTTGATGAAAACTCCAGTTCAACACTAGAGCAATTTCACTTGTATTTTTTAAGTTACTTCTAAATTTTTCAAACATATTTTACCTATTTTTTAATAACCTAGCCATAGAAAACACAATATTAAGAGACCTAAGTTTCATAATGAATATCTCTCTAGTTTCTTTAAAAATTGCATCATAAAAAAATCCAGTAACCGCATAAGAAATTAAAGTGCTGTATGCAGCACCTATTATTCCCATTCTTTCAATCAAATAAATATTTAAAATCACATTAACTACCGCACCTAATGCATATCTATACATAGAATGCATAGTCAAATTTTCGACTAATAACCATTTTCCACTTACAGCAGTCATTCCAACAAATATTCCAGCCCAAATATGTATAACTAAAACAGATGAAGAGGTAGAAAACGCGTCTCCATATAATAGAGCTATGATTCTATCAGAAACTAATACTGTAAATATAGAAACAATAAAACCTAATACTACCATTACGTCGAATAGCTTTTGAATTAATTTTAAGTATTTATCTTCAGATATATCTTTCGCCTTCATTATTAGAGGAAAAATTGACGACGTTATGATTAACGGTACAAAATACCAAGACTCACTTAATCTTGCCGCAGCAGCATAATTACCAACGGCATCTAAACTCAACATTTCTTTGATCATAACTTGATCAACTTTCATGTAGATTGAATAGGCAATCCCACTAAGTATTAAAGGCCATGAGTCCTTTAGTAATCTACGTGCAACTGTAGGATCAAATTTGAATTTTGAAAAATTAAGATTATTTTTACTTGTGACAAAAAAGTAGATAAAGCCTAACGATAAAACGAAGCTATCAACAACTAATACATAAATAAAATAGCTTAAATTCCCTGACGACATAATTAAGTATATTTTTAAAATACTACTAATAAATAACATAATTAAGTTCGCATACACAGAATATCTCGACAAAACATGAGCTTGGAAATAAAGATCTGGTACTGTAAAAGCATGAAATAAAACAGATATTCCCGCAATAAATATTAAACTTTTGACATACGGGTCACTAGATGTAAATTGTATAGCAATAGCTATCATAACTAACACGAAGAATGAAGCAACTATTTTTAGTGTAAAACTAGTTCCAACTATTACTTCATTTGATTTGTCATTTTTAACAAGCTCTCGAATGACTACTCCATCAAGCCCCAAGGTTGCTATGACAGTAAATAAACCAATAAAACTTTGCGCATATGAATATGTCCCAAAGTCTTTAGGCCCCAAATACCTGGCAATCCAAATACCTATAAAAAGTGCAACAACTAGTCTGAGAATTTTTTCGACAAGAAGCCACATGGTATTCTTCACATATTTTAAGGTAGCTTCATTTTTAGCTATTTTCATTATTCACTCAATCCAATAGATTTAAAAATCTAATGTCATATACTTTAATATATAAAGGTTATTATAATAAGTTAACGTATTACAGTTATAAATTAACATAAATATTACTAATATAAACAAATTTCATCGCTGCTTTCCTAACATGTTAGTTAAGTAATTTTAATCCATCATACACGTCATTCGTTTTCTATTAATATTAACCTTGAATCTGTTCTACTTACTTCAATTTAAAAAAGTTTGCCTAGTTTTTACTAATGACTATAACCGAACATCCATTCTTTACCAAGGCAAGCACCCTATCTAAAGTTCATAAATAGTTAAGACATATTATAAATCCAAGCTTTAGATAACTATGAAATAAAACATAAAATAATCGTAAATTCTTATTCTTTTATTTAACTATACCAAAACAAAGTCCAAAAAATACAAGGCTAGTCTTATGTTTATCTAAACTCTTTAAATAAGAGCATCTTTGTGCTACTCGCCTAACACGCTACCGCCCAGAGGATTATTCGAAATTCCACTATTCGTTCATGTTCTATTAATTAAATTTTTAAATAAGTATGTTAGTTATAAACATTGAACATCAAATTGTTACATAGCAATCAAGATTTGATAAGGAAACAATAGAAATCTTTATAGCTCCTTTTGTAACCAGACTTTTCCAATTGTACATGACTTACATCACAAATAGAAATACCTTATAAGGGTTCTATCTACCAAGAACTCAATGTACCACGAACCGGCCACAGCTAGGCCTTGATCGAAAAGCCCTTTTCGTTCGTTAACGCACCTTGTTTGGGGGGGGGGGTACAATCTGATTTAAGAAAAAAAGCCCTCAAAGAATCAATTCTTTGAGGGCTTTTAAACGTTCAACAAAAACCAAATACAACTTAGTTATCACCAAATGTCATTTTCAAGGCCTGACCCCACTTTTCCACTTTCTAACTATCTTCGCCATCTGAAACGAGTGTGTCATCCAGTAGGTATGGAATAAGAAGCAACCGACAATGGTGTAGAACATCACGTATTCTGGTACGTAGAAGTATTCGCCAAGTAAGCCTATGGCTGAGTAGATTATTTGAGTGACGCAGATCACGACTAACGCTTCGCGTGGGGTGAAACCGATGCGCTGCATAATATGGTGAAAGTGCTCACGGTCAGGGTGAAACGGTGAGTGTCCCTTGCGGATACGGCGGATCATAATGGCCATCATATCAATCAATGGAACCGCTATAAGCCAAAGTGCAGTTACCGGCCGAATCACATAGTGACCGACGTCACCTTGCGTTCCACCAATCAAGATCCAAATTACAGTGAAGCCGATCATCATACTACCAGCATCCCCCATAAAAACTTTACGTACTTTACCGAAATAACCTAGATTAAATAAAATAAAAGGAATCAAAATAACAATAAATACAACGCAGAAATAGGCAGCTTTAGTAAGACCGTGGCTATAAAAGACAATACTAAGTGATGCAAACACGACGGTGGTTAACCCACCCAACAAACCGTCAATTCCATCGACCATATTAAAGGCATTAATAGCTCCAATTACGGCAAACATGGTCACAACAATGTCAACATAAGGAGGAAACTGCCACGTACCAAATCCGAGAGCATTACCAATATGCGACAATGTGATACCGGTGTAATGAATCATCACTAGAGTAAGTATTGCTTGAATTCCCATACGCAATTTATAACTAATATCAAAGCGATCATCCAACACCCCAATAATCACCAAAAGGGTCAAACAGGTTGCGAAGATACCCGGGTGTTGCAATTCATCAGCATTGACATACAAGAAATACAGCACGGTAATACTAATTGAAACTCCACCGACTAAAGGGACAACCCCCTGGTGAAGCTTACGTGCATTTGGTTTATCAACTAAGCCTATTAGATATCCCACTTTGCGCATGCAATAAAGCACCGCAAGTGATAAAAAGAAGAACATCGAGAGTTCGATGATGTACTCAAAAACTGACATGACAGAAGGCCTATCTTGAATGATTAAAAAGAGGTAAAAAAGATTTTTTGTAAACTTAAAGGTGTAGAGATTTAGCTTATGCGGTGTCAAAAAACAGAGGGATTATCCTTCATTTAGCGACAAAAAATGGGGGTAAAACAACAAATAAAACCAATGCAAAGCTATGATGACCAAAATACATGCTAAGAAAGCAGATAATGCCCCAAGTAAACATTCACTGCTAAACATAAATATTATTAAGGGCTTATTTAGCAAGAATAAAGCGATAAGCCCTTGCAACAAGAAAATCTTATCTTAAACTTTCTTGGTAGAAGAGCGGTCGATTTTCACTTTACTGCCTTTTAAATAAACATTCTGATAGCAATAGTTAGTAGCTTCGATATAACCTTCCACACTTCCGCAGTCAAAACGCTTACCTTTAAACTTATACGCAATCACGCAGCCACTTTTCGCTTGCTCTAGCAATGCATCGGTGATCTGGATCTCACCACCTTTACCGGGCTTAGTATCTTGCAAAATATCAAAGATATCAGGAGTTAAAATATAGCGACCAATAATAGCCAGATTACTTGGCGCTGTACCTTGTTCTGGTTTTTCAACCATGTCGGTAATACGAATTAAGTCATCACTTAAATGCTCACCTGCAATCACACCGTATTTATGTGTTTCTGATTCAGGCACTTCTTCAACCGCAACAATAGAACAGCGGAACTGACGATATAACGCAGCCATTTGTGCTAAAACACCTTCCTGCTCACTGATACACAAGTCATCAGCCAAAACCACCGCAAAAGGATTATCGCCCACCAATTCTTTGCCGGTTAAGATTGCATGCCCTAACCCTTTCATCTCGCGTTGGCGGATAAATGTATACTGCGCAGAATCAATCAAAGAACGAATATCATCTAATAGGGGTTCTTTGTTGGTACCTTGAATTTGATGCTCTAATTCATAATTCTTATCGAAGTGATCCATCAATGAGCTTTTACCACGGCCTGTAACCACCGCCATGCTAGACATACCCGCTTGAATCGCCTCATCAACACCGTATTCAATAAGTGGTTTATTGACGATAGGCATCATTTCTTTTGGCATTGATTTTGTGGCAGGTAAAAAACGTGTGCCGTAGCCAGCGGCAGGGAATAAACAGTGTTTAATCATGTTTGTTATCTTTCTATGACGTTGAGGAAGTGTTAGTTAAAAGCTCTAGCGACTTGGCCTTTGGATTTTAATGTGTAGGCATTTGCGTAAGCTGGGATGAAAAGAGATTCACCTTTATTTAGGGTGATAGATTCACCTGAAGAGTGAATCACTGTTGCTTGGCAATCTATGGCAAACAATATTTCTGCACTATTAACCGGCACGCTTTCGTTTTCAGGTTTTATAAAGCAATTGAATTTAAAATCAGGCACAGGGACAGCATAACTCTGTTTGTTGCCTTGGATGTTTGGCTCAAGTAACAAGGTGTTTTTGTTCTTTTCTTCAAATAAAGTGCAACTGGCTAATTCTTTAATATCAATATGCTTCGGCGTTAACCCTGCTCGTAGTACATTGTCAGAATTGGCCATAATCTCCAATGCTGTTCCTTTCAAATATGCATGCGGAGTACGAGCATCGAGGTACATTACCTCACCAGGTTGTAAGGTTAATACGTTTAGCATCAATGGAGCAAACAAGCCGATATCATTGGAATAACTTTTAGAAAGTTCAATAATAAGTGCAGGTAAGTCGTTAGGTATCTCTACGTTTTGATTAGCCTCACAATAACGTAGCAATTGCTCAAGTGAGCGATATTTTTCTTCACTTTCAAGCGATAGAACACCTAGAAAGAAACACTCTAAGCCATCTGAATCTGGATTAGCGATAAACTCAGCAAGTAGTGTTTCAATTACAGGAATATCAATGCTATGAACCAATTCTGAAAATAGCTCGATGATATTATCAAAAGCTCGGAAGCCATTCATGGCTTGGTATGGTGTTAAAGCATACACTAACTCAGGCTTATGATTAGAATCCCGATAATTTCTAGTAGGGCATTTTTTTTCAATACCTTCAGCGTTCTCACGGGCAAAGCCAACTTCAGCTTCGTGTTTATTTGGATGAACCTGAATAGAAAGTCCCTTTCCTGCTGCCAATACTTTAAATAAATAAGGCAATTCACCAAACTTTTCAGCTGTAACTGGTGAAAGAATCGACTTTGGATTTGAAGCAATAAACTCTGACAGTAGCGTCACTTGTTCATCGACCACTATTTTTGAACACCCATTAGCGTGAGCACCCATCCAAATTTCTGCTTGTGGTTCTTGTCGTGGGTTATCGATATCAAATAACTCTTGAATCGACGTTTTACTTCCCCACGGATAGTTTTGAATCACATTGGATAGCTTAAATAGGTATTTTGACATAAATCTAATCCTGACATTGCTTAGTACAATCAACCAAACAATGTCTTATATTTCTCATCTACAGCTTTTGAACTGCTGCAAGCACTTTTGTTACAAGGTCTGAAGCATGTTTCGTGTCACTGGCTTCAGTATAACAACGCAACTCAGGTGCATTACCTGAAGGACGTAAATGTACAATGGTATTATCAGATAGCGTCAGCCTCAAACCATCAACAGTGTTAACATCAACGACAGATAAACCATCTAAATTTAGTTTATTGATGAGCTGTTGAGGATTTAGTTTACCATCCTCTAAAATACCGACACTCTTAGCGGTAGCAAAGTTCTGAATACGATCACTATGAGTAAAACGCTTTGGCAATGCGTCCACAAGAGAAACAATACTTGAACACTTACTAGCCGATAACAGCATAATAGCCGGCAATACTGCATCACGAGTTGGTAACGCTTTCAGTGTTTGTGCATTGATTTCAATATCACTACCAAGCAAAAAACCACCGTTTGCTTCAAAGCCAGCCACACTTGAGTAATGACTATTAAGCTCTGCAAATTCCGCAACCACATACGGAGAACCAATTTTAGTTTTTGATACACTCTTAAAGCTCTTAGACTGCTCAATAATAGTATTACAACTAACTGGTATAGCTAATGCTTCTACATTCATCGCTTCAGCGCATAGTAAACCAAGAATATCACCTCTTAACCATACACCATTTTCATCCGCAACAAGTGGGCGGTCACCATCACCATCGGTTGAAAAAATAAAGTCTAAGTTATACTGACTTGACCAATTTTTCGCTTTTACTTTATCAACTTCGGCAACTGCTTCAGTATCGATAGGCACAAACTCATCGGTACGTTCCAATGAAATTACATCTGCGCCCAATGCTTCGAACAATCCTTGGTACAAATCTCGCCCAGCACTAGAATGCTCATAAATACCAATGCGTTTACCTAGTAGTAGGTCTGACTTAAATAAATCAGTATAACGAGCTACATACTGCTCAGCCGCTTTATTTGAAACTGTTAACGGCTTAAAAGTAGGCTCTTCGAACCCGACTTCTGCATTAATGATCGACTGTTCATCAGCTTTAGTGATTTCGCCATCTGGTCGGTAAAACTTAATTCCATTTCTATCAAAAGGAATGTGACTACCAGTGATCATGATACAAGGGATATCTTCCTGCATTGCCGAATAAGCAAGTGCCGGAGTTGGAACTACGCCATAATATATTGGCTCTAAGCCCATTGATTCTATGGCCGAAATTGTAGCTTGCGCCATAGCAGGGCTACTAGGTCGATTATCAATGGCAACCGCAACCTTACGAAAACTAAACGAATCTTGAATACCATTTAAAAAGGCGTGTGCAAACGCCGCACATACACTGGGAGTAAACTGCTCAACCAAGCCACGTGCACCACTAGTGCCAAATTGAATTCCAGATTCAGCGATTACTTTGTTAGAAACAAACATAGGTTACCTTTTAAAAAACTGAGGGATTTTTGAAATATTCTTAATTACTAATGCTGTTGGCCAAAATAATTGGTTGTTTTTTAGCGCTTGAATATCTTCTTTAGTTTTCTCAAAAATGTTTTTAAGACTGCGATTACTCGCACCACCAACGCGCATTTTAGTGACCACTTTAGGTAAATAAGTAGCCTTGATTTTATTACTCCAAAGGTAACGAAGCAAAGAATCATAATCAGCAGCAATCTTCAAACTTAAATCAAACTGGCCATGCTTTAGATACAATTCTTTTTTCATAAAGAAAGTAGGATGTGGTGGCATCCACCCAAAGCGCAATTTCTGTTGATCATACTCACCCGAAACCCATTTACGAATGACCTTAGTAGTATCATCCTTAGATACATACTCCAAATCTGCATAAACAGCCTGAGCATTGTTTCTCACCAAAGTATCGACTAAATCTTTAACCGCGTCGGGATAAGCAAACAAATCATCCGAATGTAAAAAACCAACAACATCGCCTGAAGCGTTCGCAATACCTTTGTTTAGAGCATCATAAATCCCATTATCAGGTTCAGACACAATAGTAGTAACACGCGCACAATTCTGTTGAATCACAGATACAGTATCATCTGAAGATCCACCATCAATGACTATATATTCAATATCCTCATAGGTTTGTTCATCTAGTGACTTGAGTGTATCAAGCACTGTCGCACTGCTGTTATACGTTGCAGTTACAATTGAAACCTTCACTAGTAACCTACTCCGTACTCTTCTAAGCGAACAATATCATCTTCTTCTAAGTAATTACCTGAGCGAACTTCAATGAGATGAAGCATCATCTTACCTGGGTTCTCTATTCTATGTGGAGAGCCTAACGGAATATAGGTCGATTCGTTCTCGCTTAATAAATAAGATTTTTCACCGTTAGTCACTTTAGCCGTACCTTGTACTACTACCCAGTGTTCAGCACGATGATGATGCAATTGAAGTGCCGTTTTTTCACCCGGTTTAACCCTTAAGTGCTTCACATGATAGCGATTACCTTGCGCTATCTCGTCGTGAGAGCCCCAAGGACGATATACCTCTCGATGCTGTTTAGCTTCGCAACGTCCGTTAGCTTTCAACGCATTCACTATACTCTTTACATCTTGTACTTTATCTTTATCCGCAACAAGAACCGCATCTTTAGTTTCAATAACGACTAAATTATTAACGCCCACAGTAGACACTAATTTATTTTGCGAATAGATATAACTATTTTCAGTTTGTTCAGTAAGGACATCGCCAGTAGTCACATTACCTTGTGCATTTTTTTCAGAGACTTCCCAGAGCGCACTAAAAGATCCTACGTCACTCCAACCAGCGTCCATAGGCACAACCAATGCATCCGAAGTCTGCTCCATTACCGCATAGTCAACAGACTCATCAGGACATGCTAAAAACGCTTGTTCATCAAGACGGATAAAGTCTAAATCGTTGCGCGAACCCTTCATAGCAGCTTCACATGCACTTAAAATGTCAGGACGATATTTTTTCAGCTCTTCAATGTATCGAGATGCTTGGAATAAAAACATACCACTATTCCAATAATACTCACCACTTTCTAAATAAGTATTAGCTGTAGCTAAGTCTGGCTTTTCTACAAACTGCGCAACTTGATAGGCATCCCCTTCGGCATCACCTTGTTTAATATACCCATAGCCTGTTTCTGGCTTGGTTGGTACTATACCAAAAGTGACAAGCTTACCTGATTTTGCTGACTTAACAGCGGTTTGTACTGATGCCACAAAGGCTGACGTATCTTGAATAACATGATCAGCAGCAAGTACCAATAACAAAGGGTCATTGCCATCTTTAACCGCTTCAAGCGCAGCTAAAGCTATCGCAGGCGCCGTATTTCGTCCTGTAGGTTCTAAAATAATGCCATTAGATTCAACCGCTTGCTGACGCAACTGTTCCGCCACCAAGAATCGATGTTCTTCGTTGCAAATCAGCATAGGATTGCTATGTTCAAGCCCATCGAGGCGTTGCATAGTTTCTTGCAGCATAGTCAAGTCACTGGCTAAACTAATAAACTGTTTTGGGAATAAGCTGCGCGAAAGTGGCCATAAGCGACTGCCTGAGCCACCTGCCATGATTACAGGTAAAATCATTATTAAAACCTAACTGAAATTTTTATTTATAGTTATATGATAAACGAAATTGGGCTCGATGTGGTTAAACTTAAAATGCATAAGGCAAATAGATTATGCAGAGGCACATCAATGCGGGGACAACTTGAAATGTTCTACTTTTTTAGAAAATAGTCTTTGGTGTTTTGATGTACCTTATCTGATTTTAATAAGGCCTCAACACTCCACCATTGGTATGCTTGATGCTGATCTCTCGGCAGTGCTTCTATAGCAACATCCAAAATCACTTCATACCCAAGAACAACGTAATGAGTAGAAAATTCATCCTCAGAAAAATTGTCAGTATAATGATGTTCATAAGGCCCTAAAAACCGAGCGTCTGACAACATCAGTTCTACCCCAAGCTCTGCATGGGTCAAACGTTTAAATGCGGCATCAAACGTTTCGTCTTTAAGGATTCGACCGCCAGGTACAAACCAATAGCCTTGAGCTGGCCGATTGGTGCGCTCACCAAGCAAAACATCCCCACTGGCATTTCGCACTACCAAATCCATAGAGATAAGCGGTGTAGCAGCAACGACCGTTTTAAAAGTAGTAATATCTAATCGAGTATTTTCCATAGTGTGTTCGGAACAATAATGCTCTGACAATTCAGAGCATTATTCCTTACCCTCTAAAACTGTCTTGGTTCTCTAAGAACCATTGATAGGTAACAGATAAACCTTCTTCTAGGCTCACCTGATACTGCCAACCTAAATCAGCTAATCGCGACACATCCATCAACTTGCGTGGTGTACCATCAGGTTTGGTAGTATCAAAGGCAATATCACCTTCAAAACCTACCACTTTGGCCATGGTTTCTGCCATCTCTCGAATTGTGCAATCTAAACCCGTTCCCACATTGATATGTGACAGCATAGGTTGAGTGTTAACTTGATAGGTCTCATCATCGAGTTCCATTACATGTACACTAGCCGCAGCCATATCATCTACATACAAGAACTCGCGCATTGGCGTGCCCGTACCCCACACCACTACTTCTTTATCACCATTAAGCTTCGCCTCATGGAAGCGGCGCATAATAGCTGGGATAACATGCGAATTTGCAGGGTGGAAGTTGTCATTCATTCCATACAAATTGGTTGGCATCACAGAGCGATAGTTACGACCGTATTGACGGTTGTACGACTCACATAACTTAATTCCAGCAATTTTTGAAATTGCGTACGGCTCATTAGTTTCTTCCAAAAGACCTGTAAGTAAAGCAGATTCTGTCATCGGCTGCTCTGCAAGCTTTGGATAGATACAAGATGAACCTAAGAAAAGAAGGTTTTGAACACCATTTACATGCGCGGCATGGATAATGTTGCTTTCAATCATTAAGTTTTGATAAATGAATTCTGCTGGATACGTATTATTGGCATGAATACCGCCAACCTTAGCTGCCGCTAAATAGACTTCGTCAATACCCTGCTCTGCAAAAAACTCGCCGACCGCCTTCTGATTGGTTAAATCAAGCTCCGAAGAAGTGCGCATCACCAACTCAATGTCATCACGATTTTCTAATTGACGCACAATTGCAGAGCCGACCATCCCTCGATGGCCAGCAACAAAAACACGTTTTTGTTTAGTTACAGACATAATAATTAGCTCTCAACCGAAATAGACACATCAAAACCATTCGCTTTCAGTAGCGCATGTTGTTTTGCTTTATTCAAATCTGATTGGACCATTTCAGCGCACATCTCTTCAACCGTAATTTCAGGAACCCAGCCCAGTTTCTCTTTAGCTTTAGTTGGGTCACCAAGTAGCGTCTCAACTTCTGCAGGGCGGAAGAATTTCGGATTTACTTTCACAATCACGTCACCCACAGAGACCGCTGGTGCTTTGTCTGAGTCAACCGCAACAACAGTCGCAATTTCTTCCACACCTTCGCCAGTGAACTCAAGTTCAATACCCGCTTCTTGCGCTGACATACGTACAAACTCACGTACAGAAATTTGTTTGCCCGTAGCAATGACAAAGTCATCAGCAACATCTTGTTGCAGCATCATCCACTGCATACGAACGTAGTCTTTCGCATGGCCCCAGTCACGCAGTGCGTCCATGTTACCCAGTTGCAACGCAGACTCTAGGCCTTGTGAAATGTTTGCAATCGTGCGAGTAATCTTGCGTGTTACAAACGTCTCGCCACGGCGAGGAGATTCGTGGTTAAACAAAATACCATTACACGCGTACATGCCGTAGGACTCACGGTAGTTCACCGTAATCCAATACGCATACATCTTAGCCACTGCATAAGGAGAACGAGGATAAAAAGGAGTCGTTTCACGTTGTGGGATTTCGCGTACTTCACCGTAAAGCTCTGACGTTGATGCTTGGTAGAAACGGGTCTTCTTTTCTAGACCGTTAATGCGAATAGCCTCAAGCAAACGAATGGTGCCCATCGCATCCACGTCTGCCGCGTATTCAGGCGACTCAAACGACACTGCTACATGAGACATTGCCCCTAAGTTATAAATTTCGTCAGGCTGGATTTCTTTAACAAGACGGATAAGGTTTGAACTGTCTGTCAAATCGCCATAATGAAGGTGGATGTTGTCACTGCCTTCGATAGCACCATCAATACGTTCGGTATTAAACGAAGAAGCGCGACGGATAAGACCATGTACCTCATAGCCTTTTTCTACTAATAGTTCGGCTAAATAAGAGCCATCTTGGCCTGTAATACCTGTAATAAACGCTTTTTTCATGAAATAACTCTCTCTTTTATTTTTATTGCTGGATTACCTTGATAAATACCAAGCTGATCCAAATTTTTTGTGGCTATAGAACCGACAGTAAGAATCGCCCCTCGACCTAAAGTAACCCCAGGGCAAACGACTGATTGAGCACCGACCCATGCTTCATTCTGAATATCAATCTTATCAATCATAAGATCAAAATTCTGTGTGGTAAAATCATGGTTCCCGGTGAGCAAATAACAACCTTGAGATAAACAACAGTTATCACCCACTTTGACAATATCGAGGTTGTCAATCCATACACCTTCACCGACCCAAGTATTATTACCTAATACAAGGTTCCATGGATATTTGATATTAACGTTTGGTTTAATTATCACACCATCGCCTATCTTTGCACCAAACACTCTCAGGATGATTAATTTAACCGGTATAGGTATGGGTAATAATGTGCGGAAAAAAATTGCATTGACGAATATCCAGAGAGCAATCTTAGTTTTATTCCCCGGCTGAAACCAACTATTATCATAATTCTTTAATGATACTTTACTCAAAATTCAATCCCATAGTCTTCTTTAAGAACCCTTTGAATATTGTACTTTTCTTTGCCAGCCTTCAAATATATCTCATTTATTTTCGCGTCAACCAAAAACCTATACCAGAAACCTTGTAAAAAATGCCATATCAACCCTTTTTTGCCATCTAAAAAACCAAGCTTAATAAAGTAACGAAAAATGAAATAGATAAAAGGTCTCAAGAACAAAGGCATTCCTGCATATAAGTGCTTAAGCTTTCGTTTACGTTGCTCCTGAGTCCCAAACAAGTTGGGTTTGACTTCATCATAGTTTTTAAAGCTATATATAGTATTCAGTATATCTACGGCTTCTTTGGTGGAATAGTTATTATGTTTTGTTGTCCACCACGTAAGGTCATTTTTATTATCATCAACAATATCATTTTGAAACTGGATCGTATTGCCAGAAGTAAGCTTAATATGTTCGTCCATCCAACGTTGTTCCATAACACCATCTTTGTATCGCCATATTCTAAGCAACCATGTCGGATAATAGCCACCATGCTTAATCCAACGCCCCATAAAGTTCACACGGCGCTTAATATAGATCCCTGAGCTTTCTGTTTCAATAAGTGAAATTCGTGAGTTAATTTCATCAGCTAATTCTGGCAAAATGAATTCGTCAGCATCCATTTTCATAACCCATTCAGTATCAACTGGACAATGTTCTAGCCCCCATTGAAATTGTTTAGCGTGGTTACCAGGCCAGGGGTTCTGATAAACCCTAGCACCAAGAGACTCTGCAATCTGTACTGTTGCATCTGTAGAAAATGAATCTACAATGAAAATATCACTGGTAATTGGGAGTAAAGATTTAATACAACGCTCAATGTGCTTTTCTTCATTAAAGGTTAAAATAATTACAGATATGCTTTTTTTCATTATAAACCAACCATATTTTCATATACTTTTTTGAATTGTACCGCGACATTCTTCCAATCATACTTTTCTGCCAAAGTTTTAGCGTTTCTTCTCATAGTTTCGCGATCTTTACTTAGCATCTTCATCATTGCATGCGATGTTTCTTTAATGCTATTTGGCACCCATTTCCCACAGTCGGCATCTTCAACCTCACACCACGGAGTGTTGGTACTTGCAACTATCGGAGTTCCTACCGCTAAGCTTTCAACATATACATTGCCAAAATTCTCATTATGGGAAGGTAAAACAAACAAATCAGCGTTAGATAAAAAGTCAATCTTATCCTGACCTGAAATAGGTCCAATGAAAAAAACGAATTCAGTTAACTTAAGGTTATTGACAAGAGATAAGAGTTTAGTTAACTCACCTTCATTTTCACCTGCTATTAACAATTTAGATTCAGGATATTCATTCAAAACATCGACAAATGAATTAATCAAAATATCGAACCCTTTTTTTTTCTGGATTCGACCCATTGAGACCACTATTTTTTCGGCGTCAGCATCCAAATTTAAAAACTTTTCAATGTATTGTTTCGAGGTTAATGGATTGTAATTTTGAAACTTTCCATACTCTATTCCATTAGGGATTATTTCAACTCTTGCTGTTGGAAATATTTTAAGTATCTCGTTCTTTTCTTGCTGTGCAGTCGAATGCCAAATAACATCATTCAAAAATGGGGCAATTGCATATTTCAACCAGTATGATTTGAATCTATTACCATTTTCCAAACACCACTCACCGAGGGATCCCCTTGGAGATAATATGACTTTTTTCTTGAGTATTTTTGCGTAAATTAATGAAATAGGTGTTGGAGTATTGAAAATGGATTGAATGTGCACTAAATCTGCTTGTTTAATATCTCTCCAGACATTAAAAGCGAGTGATAACGAAAATTTGTCAATGATTGTTTCGTTATAATACTTGACTCGGAAGTTTTTTAAATACAACCATTTATTAGTCTCCACATTTAACTTAGATCTCATATTTGTATTGGTAGTAGAGACTTGAATATCAATATCATGTAACATTGCCAATTCACTACATGTATGGTATGTTGAAAAAATGGGGCCACCATATACGACCGCGGGATAGAAAGATGGTATTATCAGAGATACTCTCATCGCGTCAATAATCCTTTAATTATTCTCCTAATATACATACCAATAAAAAATGGAGTATAACACAGATATTTTCTAGGTCCGAATAACTCTAAAAAAACCTTTCTATATTCTTGTTGATTTAATTTATTGCGCTGAGCACTCAAACCGCCAAGGGAATAATTCACCACAGGAAAACCAAGTTTGTATGGTTTAAATATAGATTTTCTTGATATTTCTACCAAATGCTTCCATTCTGCTTTCAACACTAGCGACTCGTCATATGGATGAAGAATATTCTTATGATAAAAAATTGCTTGATGACAAACTTTCATACCTTTTACAATACTTTTGTCACCTGTAAAGTCGACAGCTTTTATCATTCTCTTTTTTCCGCTCTCTTCTTTGGCGTATATATCACCATATATCAGGTTATATTCATTCAAATCTCTATTAAATATTTTACTAATAGTATCCGAATCCGCAAATGTATCACCAGCATTTAGGAAGTTAACATAGTCTCCTGTAGCTAACTTTATCCCCTTGTTCATCGCGTTGTAAATCCCAGTATCAGGACCGGATATTAAGTTGTTTACAGAGTTTTTAAATCTAGAAATAATCGACATCGTATTGTCATTAGATTGACCATCAACGACAATATACTGAATATTTGTATAACTTTGAGAAGATACACTTTTTAGCGTCTCTTCTATAAACTCTTCGCCGTTGTAAACAACCGTTATAACAGATACTAATGGGCTTTCATGCATAGAGCTAACATCCTTTAATAGAATTTGAGTATTTTAAACAAAACAAATTAAATGCCAATATTACTTGAAACAAATACACTTCCAACACATTTGTAGAAAGCATAGTCAAAATAACCAACAAAAATATAACAACAGCTAGCCTTCCTATTTTAATACAGGTAAACAAAAAGAAAGTTGTTAATAGAAAAAGAATAACTAAACCAACTAGACCTTGCCTAAGAAGAAAATATTGAATTGTACCATCAGTCCAAAGGTAAAATGGATTCATTCCAGATTCATAGTACATTGAAATAAAGGGAGAACTACCATAACCTAATCCTTTACCAAATAATAGTGGTATCATCCCATCATTCAGTAGTGAATTATATAATCCAATTAACACCGATATCCGTCCACCATGAGATTGGTCTAGCACATCACCTCTACCACTGACATCACTGACGAAGTTTAAAGAAATATATACAACTAGAGCAAGAAAGAACAAAGAACAAAAGTAAATTGCTAACCTCTTCTCTCTCGCTATGTTTTTTATAAGACTTATGGTTATGATTAAGACAAAGAAAAGAATACAACCAAATAAAGCAGTACGCGTACCACTGAGAAAGATGGCAATTATTATTATTGACGATAAAAATACTACTTGTGTACGACTAAATAAACTATAAACACTCCAACCAGTATAAAGAGTCACGAGCGATGCCAACATTATATAACCATTCATTTGAGAGTTCGTGAACATACCCATTAGTCGCACATTCATATTAAACCCTAAAAAATAAAACTGAAAAATAGTTACAACTGCGCTTATACAAGATAGAAAAACTATTAACTTTAAAGTTAAATGTTGATAGTAATCAACATCGTAGTTTGACTCCATATCTAACAGTGCATATATTCCAACAAATGACAGAATAGATAACAACACTCTAATATCAAAAATAACCAAAAATACAGAAAACAACTCTAAATTAGTTATAGAGCCAATAATCATGTATATTATTAAGCACGATAATAGTATCGTCACCCATCGGCATTTAGCTTTAAGTCTGTATATCCAATACATATTCCAGACAATCATCATTACATCTCGAAAGTATAACAATGGTGAAGACGATATTATTTTTATGACATGGTATGGGAATGTGCGATTGACTAGGAAGTATTCTGTCACAATCACCGCATCTCTTAAATAACAACTAAGAATAAATAGCATTAATATAACATAGGTTACTTTATACGTTCTATAATTTAATCTCATTCTATGCAACAACTACATCCAATATTTCACTCAACTGATTGTTGTAATGTTCAAGATTAAACTTATCCCGAACAAAAGCACTATTATAGTCATACATATCTATCAATTTATCATCGTCAAGCGAAACAATACTCAATAAATTTTCTTTTATATCGTTAACTTTGTAACTATGAAGAGTAAATTTTTTGATGCCATGTGGGATACCACAAGATATGGTAGTTATCGGTATAAGGCCTGACTTTATCCCTGTGAGCACTCCTGTAGCTACGCCTTCAGAACAAGAAGCTAATGCAATAAAATCACAATCATCCAAAATCCCTTCGAAATAGCTACTATTTACATCAACTAAACCATGTACAATAATTTTTTCACTAATCTGACAAATTTTCTTTAGTTCTTTTTTATTTACACCACACACATGAAGATTCACACTATTATGTGAGCTATTTACAGCTTCTATTAGAACGTCTAAACCTTTATGTACAAGACCATTAGAACCTAGCCAAAGTATATTTCTTTTTCCAGAAAATTTACTCTTAACTTTACCCTGAATAGCAGTCGGTGTTATATCAAAAAGTCTATTACGCGGTATATTGAGATTATCAATTATATACTCTTGATTATGGGACCCCATACAAACACAGTAGTCCGCGATAAGGTAATCACTTGCCGAATAATATATCCCGCTTCTAACTATATTGACTTTTTTATTGTGCCTATCTTTATAATAATTAACTCTTTCGAGTTCATTTATTAACGATGCTTCAGGGTGGCCTTCTGTACAATATAGGACTCTCTTTCCTATTTTCTTTAACTTAGCATTTCTGTAACCTGCTCCAAAGCCAAACACAAGGTCATATTCTTCATTTGATTCAAAATTATCATTACAAGAAACAATATCAACGATGAAACCATATTCTAAGAATTTATTTACTATAGACATACATTCAAGTCTGTTTGTGTTATATTTAAATGATGTGCTTTTTGCATAAAAGGCATCTGTTAAATAACATATCAAAGCCCTGGGTTTATCTGTACCATCACAACCAACATTGAATATGCTTGCACTTTTTTTTGGCATATACTTTTTAATTAACTTTTTCATTAACTTTTTCATAAAGCATTCTTTTGATAGATTGTATTTTCTTCATTATATAATTCAATGAAATGTAGTTATTGATTTTTAGAAAGATAACATATTTTAGACTAGCTGGTTTGGTGTAATTTTTATCGATGGTTTCACCCTCTAAAAGAACAGTAAACAAATACTTATTAATTAGGCATCTAAGTAAGTTCTGGTCTTTTGGTAGGAAAAATCTGACCATATCTATTCTCATACGAATTGAAGATAAATAAAACTCCAAGTTCTTATCTTTGTTGTTGCTATGAGAAGCTGAGTTCTCAAAAACTCGATATACAGCTGTTGTACGGCTAATTGAACTCGATCTACCTCTCAACAGAAGGAACAACCATAAAGGATAGTCCCCCATCCTCCATTTATTTGAGCCTGGTATCAGTTTATATTTACTATAAAACTCATCAATATATTTAGACCTAAGCATCACAGTTAATGTCGCTATATAATTATTTTTTATCAGTGTCTCAAAATTTATATCAATATTTGTATTATCAACTAATTTGTAGGAATCTGAGTCAACATGATAATAATTACATGCCGTATATACTAGCGAAACATCGCTATTTCTAAGTAGTACTTCATATTGATCATTTAATTTGTAGGGATCTACCCAAAAATCATCGCCTTCACAAAAAGATATACATTCACCACAGGCAAATCTAGAAGCATACATTAACGGCCTGAATCCACCTTTAGAGTATTGGTTTTCTTTCTGAATAATTACTCTGATTAAAGATGGATACTTCGTCTCAAAGTCTTTTATTATTTCTGTTGTTCGGTCCGTCGATGCATCGTCATGTATAATAATTTCAAATCTATAGTCTGTTATCTGTTCGAGAAAGCTGTTAATTGCGTCTGAGATATATAACTCTTGATTATATGTCGTACACACTACTGAAATATATACTTTATCAGCATATCTCCAAGATTCAGTAATTTCATTTTCAGATTTTTCACACAATGATTTACTAAGCATCATTTACCTTTAGAAACTTGGCCGGTACACCAACATGAATATGATTGTCGGGGATATCTTTAGTAACTATCGATCCAGCACCAACTATACAGTCTTTGCCTACTTTTATGTCTGGCAGTATAACTGCACCCGCACCAACTTGGCTAAAATCACCGATTTCACACCTACCCATAATTTTTGCTCCAGGTGATATTTCCACGAATTTGCCTATTTTTACATCATGACTTATCGTTACCCCTTTATTAATTAGTGTGCCATTCCCAATGCTTACACTAATTGTAATTTCACTACCAGATAAGATTACAGCGCTCTTTGAAATCTTATTATCCAACTTACCTATATGTGCTCTATTTGATATAAATCCGAAGGGCGTAAAGTCATTAAGCTCAAGAAAATTATAAATTTTCCCCCGATTTCTTGGCCCTCCAACTGCAATAATAACTTCACTTTTTCTAAACTCTTCTAGTTCGTTATTTGTTTTTAGTATTCTAAAATTGTCTGATATAAACTCGTCATGCACTTTAGAAATATTGTCAAAGAAAACGACATTATAACATTGATAATCGTGATCAATATGATTGAGTAGTTCCTTTGCTAATCCTTTTGCGCCATACAATATGAACTTTTTCATAGTATATCTCTTAGCTCTAATAGAACCTTTTTAATATCAACTTTTTGTAAATGAGCATGCATTGGCAAACACAAAATTCGTTCTGATGCCGAAGTGCTGTTTTTAGAACCATAATTATGGCTGTCTACGAAGATTTTATCTAGCGACGGTTCAAAGTAGTGCCTTGATTGTATATTTCGCTCCAATAATCCTTTTGTTACTACACTCAATTCCTCTTTGCTTTGTAGGAGTATTGGCATGTAAGCTCCATTTGCATTAGCCTCTGGGTGCCACAAGGGCAGATCTACTATATCTTTTAAGCCTTCGCAGTACATGTGGAAAAGCTCAGCGCGATGGGACAGTATATTGTCAATTTCTTCCAAGTTTACTAAGCCAACTGCAGCTTGATATTCGTTCATTTTAGCGTTAATTCCGACATCCACCACGCCACGCCCCGGACGAATTCCAAAATTAATTATTTCTTCAGCTTTTTCAAAGTTGCTTCTGTCTTTAAAAACTATGGCACCACCTTCAACTGTATGAAATATCTTCGTCGCGTGAAAACTCAATGTACTAGCGTCTCCATATTTCAATACAGAATCGTTACCTAACTTAATACCAAAAGCATGCGCAGCGTCATAAATGATTTGAAAATTGTTTTCCTCACTAAGTTTATCCAAAGCCTCGACATCACAAGGGTTGCCGTATACATGAGTCGCTACCAATGTATCCGCTTTACATCCCTTCCGATACGCAAGCCGCACAGACTCTGGTGAGAGATTTAACGATTGTTTATCAACATCGGCAAAAGCAAGCTCGTCTTTTTGCCATTTAAAAGCACTTACTGTCGCAACGAAACTAAATGGTGTTGAAAGTATAGAGTTTGACCCAATAGCATGAGCCGCCACTTGAAGTGCTGAGGTGCCATTATTTGTCAAAAGTAAATTTTTGACACCCAAGTAATCTTCAAGCTTTTCAGTTAGTTCTTGGTGAAGTGGTCCAAAATTTGTGTACCAACCGTTTTCGTTAATCTGCTCAAGTAGATTGGCTAGTTTCTTTAGATTAGGTTTGACTGGACTGTTTAAGGCAATCATTTATGCACCCTTCAATAATGTTCTTACTTCGATGATTAGTGACTTTTGAAAAGTCACCATTAATATTGCATAACACAATAATTCAGCGGTTAGCATAGTGATAATCGATAACCAGTTCTCCATTATACCCGCCCCAAACTGATAGCCTATAACAGCCGAAATGGTTGTGATTATAACAATTGGTAACAATGTCGAAAGTTGCATAAACTGAGTGATAGTTGACAACTTTGCCGTGTAGTAGGTGTTAATAATCAATGCAAAGTATGAAGTCAATACCATCCCAATACAGATTGCTTTTATACCTATTGGTACAGTGATAAATAACATCATCGTCACGTTAATTTTTTTTATTATTTCAAGTTTAAGAAAAAGATCAGAACGGCCTTTTACTTGTAGCATATTTAGATTAATTACTTGAATTGGATATAGTACGAATCCTAAAGTTAAAATGCTTATTAGTGGTGCAGTTTCCTGCCATTTTTCTCCCAACAAAAGACTGATCAATGGTTCAGCACTTATACAAAGTCCAAACATTATAGGAAAAATAATCAGGCAAGAAATTTGAAGTGATTTTAAGTATGCGTTATCTAATTTAGCGCTATCTCCTTGCATAGCACTCAGCATTGGGAAAGTTACCTTTTGAATAACACTAGTAATGGTCCCGGCGGGTAATAAGGATAACGTTTTTGCTTGGTTGAAAACACCCAACTGCGACGCACTAAACAACTTACCAATAATTAGTCCGTATATGTTGTTATATATGGTATCAAGTAGTCCGGATAGCAATAATTTATAACCAAAACCAAACAAATCTATAAATGATTCCTTGCAAGCCTTTTCCACTGGACGCCAAGGAGACAACAAATTCAACATGAATACGCTTATCGTTGCGGATACTATTTGCTGTGAGACCAAAGCCCATACACCAAATCCACTGAACGCCATTACCAAGCCTACGCCACCACTACAAATAAGTGCTGTCACATTTGCCTTAGCTTGGCTTTTAAAATTGAGCGCTACCGTTAGTTTAGTCCTCGGTATAATAGCAAACGTGTTGATAATGATAGTTAGAGCTATCACTCTCGTTAAACTTACTAACCCTGATTGCTGGTAAAAGTTAGCAATCAGCGGCGCAGATATAAATAACAAACCATAACAGATAAACGATATGACCAAAGAAAAGTAAAAAGTGGTTGAATAATCTTTCTCGGTTCTATCTACCTTGCGGATTAACGCCGCGTTGAATCCACTATTCACAAATACACCAGCAACAGCAATAAAAATGGCTAGCATCGCCACTAAACCATAGTCTGTCGGTCCTAGTATATTCGCTAGAGTTAAGCTGATAACGACACCGATGGCCTGATTACCAAAATTATCTATCGCGCTCCAAAAAAAGCCTGACTTAACTTGTTGCTTACTGTGACTCATCTATTTTCCACAAGGTCTAATAAATACCGGCCATACTCGTTCTTACACATAGGTTGTGCAAGTTCTGCAACTTGCTCTGAAGTCAACCAACCATTACGCCAAGCTATCTCTTCCAAACTTGCAATCTTTAACCCTTGAACATGTTGAATAGTTTGTACAAAGTTCGAGGCTTCGTTAAGGCTCTCATGAGTGCCAGTGTCTAACCAAGCAAATCCACGACCTAAAAGCTCAACATTCAATGTGTTTTCATTCAAATACATCTGATTAATGCTCGTTATTTCTAACTCACCTCTCTCAGAAGGCTGTACTTTTTTAGCTTTACTGACCACAGAGTTGTCATAAAAATACAAACCTGTCACTGCATAATTTGATTTTGGAGTTTCAGGCTTTTCTTCAATCGAGAGTGCTCGCTTTTGTTTATCAAATTCAACTACTCCAAACCGCTCTGGGTCTTTCACGTGGTAGCCAAATACCGTCGCACCTTGCTTACGAGCGATATCACCTGCATTTGTTAAAATTTCAGGAAATCCTTGCCCGTAAAATATGTTATCTCCTAAAACCAAGCACACCGGTGAGCCATCAATGAACTCTTCACCAATAATAAATGCTTGAGCTAATCCTTCAGGGCTCGGTTGCACCGCAAAGCTTAGGTTAATACCAAAATCACTCCCATCACCCAAAATACGCTTAAAACCTTGTTGATCTTCTGGCGTAGTGATGATCAGAATGTCTCGTATGCCTGCAAGCATCAAGGTTGATATTGGGTAATACACCATTGGTTTATCGTAAAGCGGCAGCAACTGCTTAGACACACCGCGAGTAATTGGGTACAGACGTGTGCCTGAACCTCCTGCAAGAACAATACCTTTCATGTTATTTGTTCACTCCTAAACGCTCGCCCGCGTATGAGCCATCAAGCACTCGGCTCCACCACTCTTTGTTGTTTAAGTACCATTCGACGGTTTTACGAATGCCCGATTCAAATGTCTCTTCTGGCGTCCAGCCTAACTCACGCTCAATTTTAGAAGCGTCTATCGCGTAGCGCGCATCGTGTCCTGGACGGTCGGTTACGTAGGTGATCAGAGATTCGAACCCACCAAGATTCCCGCCTGCGCGGGAATGACAATTGGTCGGTACTAGTTCTTCTAAAAGTGAACAAATGGTTTTCACTACTTCAATGTTGGCTTTTTCGTTATGACCGCCGATGTTGTAAGTTTCACCTACCACACCTTCCGTAACCACTTTGTATAGCGCTCTCGCATGATCTTCAACAAACAACCAATCACGGATTTGCATGCCATCGCCATAAACCGGCAAGGCTTTGCCATCTAACGCATTTAGAATCATTAGAGGAATGAGTTTTTCTGGGAAGTGATACGGACCGTAGTTATTCGAGCAGTTCGTTACGATTGTCGGCAGTCCATAAGTACGAAGCCAAGCACGAACTAAATGATCACTCGAAGCTTTTGATGCCGAGTAAGGACTTGATGGTTCATAAGAGGTAGTTTCTGTGAACAAGTCATCAGTACCTTCTAAATCACCGTACACTTCATCGGTTGAGATGTGGTGGAAGCGAAATGCTGTTTTGTCTGCTTCATCTAATCCATTCCAATAAGCACGAGTGGCTTCAAGCAAGGTGTAGGTGCCCACAATGTTGGTTTCGATAAATGCCGCTGGACCATCAATTGAACGGTCGACATGAGACTCGGCGGCAAGGTGCATCACCGCATCCGGTTTGTGCTCGGCGAACACTCGATCCAATTGTGAGCGATCACAAATGTTCACTTGTTCAAAAGCGTAACGCTCATTGGAATCGACGTCCTGAAGTGACTCTAGATTACCTGCGTAAGTGAGGCTGTCTACGTTGATCACGCTGTCAGACGTGTTTTGAATGATGTGGCGAACCACGGCGGATCCAATAAAGCCAGCACCGCCAGTGACGAGTATTTTCATGGAATTTCTCTTATGATTGTATTTTTTGACCATCGCCACGAGCGTGGCGATAGGTTAAATAGTGGGTTTTTTCTGACGAAAGTGTCTCAGTTATTTTAATGCCACTGAGACACTTTTTATCCATTTTGAGACAGCCGATTTTACGCTAGCCCTTGCAAACCCTAGATTTCACTTACTTTATGAAACTAGCCCCAATAGGTCCCTGTAAATATCTATAGTGATATGCGTCTGAGTTTTTAGTAGGCTACAAACTATCTAGCCAACTCGTTACACTTCACCGTATTAAGGGGTCTCACCGTATTAAGGGGTCGTTGCCACTAAGATCCCGGATAATTGCTACGCAACTTCCGGGATGACAGCTTGTATAAAGTCGAGCGTAAATATCTATATCAACTAGAATATAACGTTACTATGCCGAGGGTTTAAATACTTGGTATTATGCGTCACTCTTGTACGCATAGTTGTAATACCCATACGTGTAGTAACTTGACGCAGTTTTCTCAACAGCATTCAAAATAACACCTTTAGTTTCAACACCTGCTTGCTCTAAGCGATCAGCTGCTACTTCAAGTTCTTTAGTCGATGTAATACCAAATCGAGACACCATCAAAGTTGTACCACTATGGCGGCCCACAATTGCAGCATCCGTTACAGCAAGTACAGGCGGTGTATCAATAAGAACGATATCGTAGTTCTCGCTTGCCCACTCTACTAATTCAGTAAATCTACCGTGCATTAGCAGCTCTGATGGATTTGGTGGTGTTTTACCTTTTGTAATAAGGTCAAGATTATCCGCGATACCGTAGTGAATCACGTCTTCAATTTTATGTGTATTCGCTAGGCAGCCTGAAAGACCGTGGGTATGTTCTAAAGCAACGCTATATCCGATGTGGCCTTTTCGTAAGTCAGCATCGATAATAAGTACCTTTTGACCACTGCTAGCGATAACAGCAGCGAAATTACTAGCAACGAATGATTTACCTATACCTGGTGATGGGCCGGTGATCATGATTACGTTGTTTTTTGCTTCCATCATTGCAAAGTGCAAACTAGTGCGCAGGGAGCGCAGGGCTTCGATTGATAAATCAGCCGGGTTTACCAGTGATAAAAAGGCTTGTTCAGCACTGCGTTTTTTACCTGATTTTCTTAGTTTTCGATAAGACTTATCAATTTTATCTTGTTGTTCTGATTTTGGAATGGTGGCATAAACCGACATACCAATTTCTTCAATTTGGTCTGGGCTTTCTACGCCGCGGTGGAATGCAGCGCGAAGTAATACAAATGCTACGCTTAACATGCCGCCAAGAAGAGTGGCTAATACTGCAATTAGTGGTTTCTTCGGTTTAACCGCTAAGCCATTTGAAGCGGCTTTATCAAGAATGCGCACGTTGCCTACAGTACTTGCTTTAACAATGGCAAGTTCTTGAGATTTGTTAAGCAACTGGACATAAATTTCTTGGTTTACTTGCACGTCACGAGTTAAACGCAGTACTTCACGCTGGGTTTTTGGAAGCTTTTTGATTTTTGCTTCTAGCTGATGTTTTTGTTTAAGCAACGTTTGACGTTTTTCTAGTACCGCAACATAAGCAGGGTGTTGTTTGGTAAAGCGCTGTGCTAGTTCACTTTCTTTGAATGTCAGTTCATTAAGTTGTGATTCTAGTTCAACCATCACTTTTAAGGTTGATTGCGCTTCTAGGCCTAAATCTACAGATTCGTTGTCTTGGCGATATTTATTTAGCGCATCTTCATTAATGGTTAGTTGCTGTTTAATTTCAGGCAGTTTCGTTTTTAGGAACTTGAGGCTGTTTTCAGCTTCGGCTGCGTTTCTATCTACGTTTTGTAGGAAATAATTAGTTGCAACGTCATTTAGTAGATCAATGTTTTGTTGAGAGTCAGGGCCTTCAAAGCCAAAGGATAAAATACCAGATTGTTTACCGCGTTCAGACACTGACAAATTAGACGCTAGCCAATTAATAGCAGTGAGTTTAGAGCGTTGTGATAAGTTGAAAACCTGACCTTGTTTACCAGAAAGGTATGAAACAAAGATAGAGAATGCGGCTTGATCGCCTGTTGCTGAGACTTGAGAAGATTTAGCTAACTCCCCTACTTTCCCTTTTAGAATCAGTTTTTCGTTAGCATCGACTAGTGAATACTCACCAGTTTGTGCATTATCGAGGGTAAGTTGATAGCCGCCCGTTTCAGCATATTCAGGGATGTTAAATCGTTCTACTTTTATGTAGGCTTCTTTACCTAAGCGCATAGCTAAGCCTTTACCAATAACTGGTAAGTAATCAGGCTTTGCAACCGTAGTTAGGTTAAATTTATCTACAGTTTTGCTCAAAACCATACGAGATTTGATAATCTCAATTTCAGTGGCAGCGTTAGACTCTTGAGCAAACATGTCGCTCAAGCCTTCGCTCAGGGCTGGCATACCGCTGTTTTTCTGTTCTACTTGAATTAATGCGTCTGCTTTATAAATTGGGGTCGCCAATAGCGCATAGGTCACGCCTAATGCAGCAAAGATGAAAGTAGTAACAATGATGATCCACTTACCATCAAGCAACAGGCCAAGCAATTTACCAAGATCGATTACGTCAGGTTGTGGAGTTTGTTGTGAACGATTTGCACGAGTGTTTTGGGTCATGAGAAATAGGTTCTAGCTCAGGTAAGTAAATTAGTAAATTTAGGTTTGAGTGGCGTGCGTTACAGGCGTTTTATCCACTCTTTTGCTGACTTATCAATTAAGCCATACACGTGTTCAAATGCTTCTCGACTTTGCTTGTAAGGATCAGGGATTTCTTTGTTTATCCAATGTCCATAAAGCATGGTTTTTCCGCGAGCAGCTGGGGCTAATTTGGTAATGGCATCAATGTGACCTTTTTCCATAACTAAAATAAGGTCGTTGTCTGCAATCATTTTAGTCGTTATTTGGCGCGCAACATGGTTAGTTAAGTCTAAATCGTTGTTTGCTGATACTGTGACAGAGTTTTCATCAGCTGGTTTATCAACCAATGCACCCAATCCAGCCGAAGTGACCTTTTTTGCTGGCAATGCCTGCTTTAGAATCTCTTCGCCAATGGGGCTACGGCAAATGTTACCAATGCACACTACCAATATGTTGTTGAACATGAATTTAGTCCTGTTGCGCTGATTTATTACCAGTTATGAATTCTGACTGCTAGCTCAGTTAGGTCATTTAAACCGCTGATGGTAGGCAACAATTGACTAACCACACGGTTGTATTGCACGATTGGCGCCGCCGTTACATACACCACATCATAGGGCTCAAGCTCAAATTCTGTGCCTGTCACCAATGCGGTTGCGTCACTGATATCCAATTGGTATACGTTTGCGACGATATGTTCAGGTCTTGATTGTTTACCTTGCTCAGCAAGTTGTTGATTTTTTGCTTCAAGGTCGCGCTTTTCTTCATCAGTTAAAGCTTGATCACGAACTTGCGCAAGATACGCTTCGTGCGCTTTATCGCGCTGGCCACTACGCACAACAAATACGCCTGTTGCGTTAGCCGCTAGTTCATTAATGCCACCCACTTCACTAAGTGCTTCAGTCAGTGTCATACCAGAACGATCAATTTTAAGCAGTTTAGGATCTTTTACTTCGCCAAGCACGAATACCTTCTGCGCATCGTTACGAGGCACATGAATAATATCGCCTTTTCTTAACAAACGGTTTTGGGTTAAATCGCCATTTTGCATTAGATCATGCAAAGACAGTGTTTCTGATTTACCTTGACGCGTTAAGGTGACGTTGCGCCAATCTGCCTCGCCGGTTAAACCACCCGCTTGGTTGATTGCATCCAAGAAAGTTAATGGGATATTGGTAATTGGCTGATAACCAGGAGTGTCAACTTCACCTGTTACATACGCTTTTTGCGAGCGGAATGCTGCAATGTTAACTTCAATTTGAGGGCTTTCGATATATTTAGCAATGCGCTTAGTGATGTCTTTGCGCACTTGTGAGGTAGTTTTACCTGCTACTTCTACGAAACCAATATAAGGATAGAAGATTGTGCCATCGGCACGAACCCAGTGCCCTGCTTCTTCTGCACTTCGGTATGAGCCTGATGGGATCGTTAATTCTGGATGATCCCAAACTGTGATATTTAGAATATCGCCACGGCCAATAATGTACTCATAATTAGCTGCTTCTGCATCTAACACAGGGTTGCTAAGAGAATGAGCTTCCACGGCAGCAAACGACGCGTAACGATTCACAAAAGAGGGAGATAAAGGATATACGTTAACGACGTTGACTGGTGTTTGTGCCAGCTCTTGCTCAGACATGTTTGATTCGTCTGGCGTAGTGTTAATTACTTGCTTATTGTCTAAATCGACAGTTGAGCCCGGCATAGTACAGCCTGAGATGGCTAGCAATGTTGCCAAAGGCAAGACTGTTTTAAAGATTGGTTTCATAATTAATGGCTTACAGGCAGATAAGTCTATTTCGGGTTGCGATATAGTACAGGAAAAATGACAGTTTGGGTACGCTACCGCCCGGAGGATTATTCGAAATTCCACGATTCGGTAGTGTTATTAAATTGTTGTATTAACTACTTGATTTTTTGTATGGCCATTGCTTTAGCTATTTGTAACACAAATAAGCCAAATACCCACACAGTTGCATAAACGCTATTTTATGCGATTAAGAATAAACACGAAGTTCATCTCAACACTATAAACAAAAATATATGCGCCAGTAACGAATAATTATTCGTAAGTGGCTTTTCATCAAGCTTAGGTCTCTTCCATATGAGACTTTTCATGCTTATATTGGCATGAACTCTTTAGAATAGGTCTCATTGCTTCAATAAATATTCAATAGTCAACATTTCATTTAAGCGCGGAATTCTACGAAAAGGATGTGACAAAAAAATGACGGCATCACAATTAGTAATACTTATTAGGTAGCAGTCTACCTCTAAAACAACGTCCATTTCAACAAAACTCGTAAAGTTACAAAAAAGCCCACAAGAAATTGATTTGTAGATCACAAAATGCAACATTCACAACAACGATCCCCTAATCATACCGAGTATCTACTTGTCTTTTTAAGAGTAAATTTTTATTACAAATCTCATTTTTTATGAAACTCAATAGCAATTATCTCGGCTCAACCGCTACCTTGGCATAACGATTTGCCAAAATGGCACAGTAAAAGATTTGCAAAGGGTGATAGAGCATTATGGGCAATAGAATCATGCCTAGGTTGGGGTTATGAGCAAAAATCACTTTTGCCATCGGAATACCTGCGGCGAGGGTTTTCTTTGAACCACAAAATACCGCGGTCACTTCATCTTGATGATGAAAGCCGACTTTTTTAGCGCCCCATTGTATGCTGTGCACCATAACCACCAGCACGAGAAAACAAAGCACAATCGAAGCGATTAGCAGGGGAAGCGAGAAGTCACTCCATATCCCGTGTTCAATGGAGTCACAAAATGCACTATAGACGATAGTAAGGATGACATACTTATCTAGCTTGTTGACCACGCTTTTATGCTTTTGTGTCCACTCTAACAACCAAGGGCGTAGCAGTTGGCCTAAGATCATAGGTAACAGCAGCATCTTAGAAATTGAGATAACGGAATCTAATAGGTTTAGGTCTGCCCCTTCCATTCCCATAAAAGCTTGAATAAGCAAGGGCGTGATAAATACGCCTAAGATGCTAGACAACGAAGCATTAAAGATGGCGCCGGGGAGATTGCCTTTACCTATCGCGGTCATGGCAACGGAAGAGGAAATGGTGCTCGGTAGTACAAATAGATAGCAAAAGCCGAAAGCTAATGCTGCGGGCATGTAAGCTAGCATTTCTTTGCCGAACACTAACCATAACAATGGATAAGCGACAAAGGTGGAGCACTGCACATAGATATGAAGCTTCCAATTGCTGACACCATCAGCTATCGCTTTTGGTGATAAGCCTAAGCCATGCAAAAAGAACACTAGCGCAATGCCTAGAACGGTAAGGGTATCAAGGTGCAGCACTCCGCCGCTTTTTCCCCAGTTAGGTGTCAGTATCGCTAGCGCGATGGCCAACACCATACCCACTAAAAACCACTCTTTCTTAAGCTTGCTCAGTAAGTCCATTTTGCACATCTCAATTTGCTGATTGTATGAAGACGTACAAGATGCTAACTATTTTTATAGGGTTAAGCTACACATAGTAGCAAAATTATTGAGTGCTCAGATGCCAGGTTACACACCAACGCGGTGTTCGTATTCCACCACCACTTGGTTACCGTCTACATACACATTGCGAATGTCACCATCTACCGACATTCTTGAGCATAAAGTAATGACGCTGTTTTCTACGGTCACGTTCGCACGCAGTGAAGGAATCGCATAAGCGGCATCCACTTTTAAATATTCGCAAAAACGAGTGACAAACGGATAAGACAGCGGCGCTCTTCCACGCAGTAATTGTCCAAATTCGGCCTGTGATACCCCTAGCTTTCTTGAAATATCCATTTGTGTGAGGCGCATTTTGGCTTTTTGCGACATCCAAGTGTCATAGAGGGCGGTGCGGTCTTGTTCGGTAAATTCCATGGCATTGTTCAGAGTCTAGTTCAGTTAGCAGTAGTGTCTCTTATGCACAAAGTTGATTGTCAAATCAGCGTTAGCTTAGTGTAAGGGGAAACCAAGAGATGATTTGATTTGTTTTAATTTGATAGAAGAATAGAAAGTGGATTCTGGAAAACAGAACACATTACCCAGAATCCATCTCAAAGCTATAAAAGACGCTTAGATTTTCGTCTTTTTCTCTTGATACGCTGCCATCACTTGCGTCGCATTCTGTTGATAATCCGTCAACCCTTTGGCTCTCAGATCGCAAGCCGGACAATCCCCACAACCCGAACCGACAATGCCGTTGTAGCAAGTTAGAGTGTGGTCTCGCACCAGTTCAAGTGCATTGTAGCTATCGGCCATCGCCCAAGTTTCAGCTTTGTTCAGCCACATCAGTGGCGTATTAACCTGTAACGGGTAATCCATACCTTGCGCCAACGCTGAGTTCATGGTTTTTACAAACTCATCTCGGCAATCTGGGTAGCCCGAAAAATCGGTTTCACAAACGCCAGTAATGAGCGTTTTCGCGCCCACTTGATAGGCGTAGATACCCGCCAAAGTCAAAAACAGAATATTGCGTCCCGGTACAAATGAGTTTGGCAGGCCATTTTCAGCCAGTTCATGAGACACAGGAATATCATCGCGCGTTAATGAACTCACAGCCAGTTCGTTAAGTAGGGTGACGTCCATAACCTTATGCGCTTTCACCCCTAACTGTTTTGCTAGGCATTTCGCCACTTCAATTTCTTGACGGTGACGCTGGCCGTAGTCGTAAGTAATGGCATGCACTTCATCATATTGAGTTAAGGCTTGCACTAGGCACGTGGTTGAGTCTTGGCCTCCACTGAAAATTACGACGGCTTTGTTCATGATCTGTTTTCCTGCTGATATTGTGTCAATCGCGCACAATCTAACAAATTTGTGTGATAAAACAAATTTATACTTCTACCTCACAATGTCAATCCGACTAATGGTAGACTCTAATTAAAATAATAAACATTAGGTAACGACACCATGGAAAAAACAACCCGCACCATGAACAAGCGAAAGCAGGTTGCGCTTGTGGCTCACGACCACTACAAACAAGAGCTGCTACAGTGGACTATTGAAAACAAAGAAAAATTAACCAAGCATTCATTGTACGCGACGGGGACTACTGGCAATTTGTTACACCGCGAAACGGGGCTTGAAATCCAAAGTTTAATGAGTGGCCCTATGGGTGGCGATCAACAGTTGGGCGCATTAATTGCCGAAGGTAACATTGATGTCATGATCTTTTTCTGGGACCCACTAAACGCCGCTCCCCATGATCCTGATGTGAAAGCTCTGCTACGTATTGCCAGTGTTTGGAATATCCCTGTTGCCACAAACCGCGCCACGGCTCGCTTCTTGTTTGACTCGTCTTTGATTGACGAAGAAGTTGAGATTAAGATCCCGGATTACCAAAGCTATTTGGCAAAACGTACTTAAGCGAAACACCCTTCAGCTCTAGTACGCGACAGTTCAAATCAGAAAATAAAAAACCTCGGAAATGACTCCATTATTAAGGAAGCGATTTTCGAGGTTATTTTTTTGCTTTGTTCGCCTTTGTTTTACTCACAGCATCTAAACAGTGGGTCTTATCCCTAAAAGCTGTCCTTACTACTCAACAAAAATATTGGCATCAATTTCTGTATCTTCTTCATAAGGTTCAGGCACTGATTTTTTGCGTCTTTTATCGTTACTGGTACCTGCGCGATTTTCGGCTATTTCGGTGCTAAAGGTGCCAATCACGAAGCTTTTAAACGCGTACATTGAAGACAAATGACCGCGATAGCCCAAGTAAGCAATGCCAAGGGCTACCGAGAGCAGCAGTATCACTTTTAGATTCATCGTTTCCTCCGAACTACACTCCGGTTGCTGTTACACCTTATAGTGTAGTCTTTGGTGGCCATTAACCGAAATCATGGACTGGATAGCGAATCTAGAGACTAAAGGTTACTTTTTCTTTACTGCGTAGTTTCCTTCTAGCAGTTCCGTCGCAAACACCGACGGCTGTAAATCGTAACTCACGATCACTTCTTGCTTAGCACGAGTTAATGCCACGTAGAATAAACGGCGCTCTTCGGCAAATGGGAAACTATCGTTGCTGGATTTCAGCGCAACATCCAAATGCGGAGCTCGTTCTTTTTGTGGAAAGTTGTTTTCATTTACGCCCATGATCAACACTACGTCCGCTTCTTTACCTTTACTGGCGTGACAGGTTATGAAAGTGAGTTGTAAGTTGTCGTAGTGACTCTGCCACTGTTCAAGTAATGCCGGCTGGTCTTTATGCGTACGCCCAAGCACTAACACCGACAAAGGTTTGTGTGTGTTGTTGATGCGTTGCAGCGTTTTCTCAAGCTTAGATTCGGCAATCACCGACACCGCTTTTTGTTTTTGTTGTTTGTGCGCGGTTAATGTTTTAGGTAACTGCTGTGGATTTTGCGCAATAAACTCACCCGCGACATCGGCGATCTGTGAGTTAAAACGATAAGTGGTATCCAAGAAATGGGTACTGGCGTGTGGGAAACGTTCCATAAAGCGCGTGGTTAAATTAACGTCTGATCCGGCAAATTGATAAATCGACTGCCAGTCATCCCCTACCGCAAATAATGAACGTCGCTCATCGTTGTCACAAGGCTGATTCACAATCGCTTCAATAAGGGCCAAACGCGCAGGTGAAATATCTTGATATTCGTCCACCATCAAATAACGCCACGGCGCTTTAAAGCGGTTTTTGCTCACATAGCCCGTGGCCTTTTCAATCATCGAGTGAAAATCAAGCTCACCTTGGTCTTTCAAATATTGCTTCCACGCTTGATAGCACGGCCACGCCAGTTGCAACTCGCTGTTTAGGCGCGAATATTCTGGGTGCTCCACCAGCTGTTGCTGAATGGTTTTCTTAGTCACGCTCATCGCGCACAATTGATCCACTTGCTGATCAAGCCAAGCAATCAATTTTGGATTTTCAAACTGATCATGCAGATCGACATCGCCCTTTAAAAAGGCAATCGGCCATAGGGATAAATGTTTTTTCCAGCGATTAAAGTTGGTGCTGTTGGTCCAGTGCTCTTTTAGCCACATCGCGCACCACTGCTGTTTTTGATTGGCTTCATAGGCCAAAGACGTCACTTTAGCGGGCTGCCCATCCACTTGTTCAATGATTTGCAGCGCCATTTTATGGAAGGTACTGACATTGACCTTTTGTGAGGTGACGCCAATCTTATCGGACAAACGCTCGGAAATTTCTGTCGCAGCGTCTTTGCCAAAGGCCAGCAAGGCAATTTCTTCAGCTTGAGCTTGGTGACTTTGCAATAAATACGCCACTCTGGCCATTAATACACTGGTTTTACCGGTGCCTGCGCCCGCTAATACTAGGTTATGATCGTTGTTCAGCAATACTGAAATTTGTTGTGATTGGTTGAGTGGCGCACTTTCGATTTGATTAAACAGCACTTGCCAATTTTTCACTTCATTCACTAACCAGTGCTGATTGCGCTCTTTGACCACCTCACCATCCGGTGCTAGCCATGCATTGATCTCTTGCATGCCATCGGCCATACGTTGCGTCGCATCCGTTAAGCTGATGTCCATTTCCACTAAATCGTTACGCACCATCTCTTGCCAAGCTAGCCACTGAGAATTGGCTAAATAAGCGGGTTGTTTTAATAGCAGTTGCAGCTTTTGATGCCACTTAGGCAAATATAGGTTTAATTGGCGACATTGCAGGCGGTGCCATTTTTCATAATATTGCACTGCGGTACGACCAAACGCTTTTGCTTTCCCCCAAGGTAAGCCTTGGATTTGCCAGGCGTTTTGCCAAGTGTCACCGTTCTCATCTTCTTGCTCGTGACCAAAGAAGGTAAGGCTGCCCAATATCACACTGCGTTTCATTGCGGTTTTACCGCTCCACTCAGAAAAAGGGATAGATGTTTGATTCTCTTTAGATGTCAGGATCAACTGATCTTTTTCTAGTTTGATATCAAAATATTCATCTTGTAGAAAAAACTGAGCTGATGGGGTCGCTTGCAACTGCATGTGAACTTTCTTGTCCTTGAGAGTGTGTTGAACCGCTCCAGTTTACTATGTTTCTGTGATATTTATCCAGAGAGATACTAGATTGCAAATTAGGTTGTAATATCTGGTAGCCCATACTTTAGTCAATGGCTGGCCTCAAGAGACAAAAACCTGCCTAAGCGAACCTATTTGTTGAAGTCATAGCGAGGCGACTGCTGAACTTATCAGCAAGGTGCTTTTTCAAGACGGTTGGCTGGCTATTTGTAATGACTTAGTCATAGCGATTAGATAAAGTATGTCTACATAACAAAAGGTTAGCCTTAATGCCAACACAGACACTACGCACATTCCGCCAAGTTTGGGCGAGTAAAACCATCAATTACAGCTTACTGATTCTAGTAACAATGCTGGGGGTGGTCGTGCCTTGTTGGTATATGCAGCAATATACCGCCATCACCCCTTTGGTATTAGGGGTCATTGCCGCAGCGCTAGCAGAAACCGATGACAACTTTTGGGGACGCTTTAAAGCCTTACTGTTAACCTTTATTTGCTTTGCCATTGCCAGTCTCTCTATTGAGATTTTATACCCCTACCCTTGGCTGTTTGCCATTGGCCTATTTTGCTCCACTTTTGGTTTTATTATGTTGGGCGCGATTGGCCCTCGCTATGCCAGCATTGCATTTGGGTCGTTACTGATTGCGATTTACACCATGCTGGGTGCCAGTGAAAGTACTCATATTTTGACTCAGCCGATATTGCTGCTAAGTGGCGCGGCTTGGTATTATTTGCTGTCGTTAATTTGGCAAAGCCTATGGCCAATGCAGCCGATGCAATTGAGTTTGGCGCAAACCTTTCAGCAACTTTCATTTTACTTAGAAGCCAAAAGCAGCCGTTTTCATCCTTCTATTGGCAATCACTCTCAATCCATGCGCCTTGAAGAAGCAAGGCTCAACGCCAATATCGTTGAGGCTTTAGAGCTGTGCCGAAATACCTTTATCAAACGCTCTAAAAAAGGGCAGGTCAACGGCGCTAACGATCGTTTTTTACGTATCTATTTTCTGGCGCAAGATATCCATGAAAGACTGACCTCTAGCCACTACCGTTATCACGATTTGGCCTCCCATTTTGAGCGCTCGGATGTGCTGTTTCGATTTAAACATTTACTGCAAACGTACGCCCAAGAGTGCCAAGATATTGCCAATGCTACTCGCTTAAATCAGCCATATGTGCGACGTGAAAATGCCGTGTTTGCGCTTGATGAACTGCAAGGGGCAATGACCCACCTCAAACAACAAAATAACCCAAAATGGCAACAGCCATTGCGCCAACTGCAATACCTATTTGATAACTTGTGCACTGTTGATCGACTGCTAAACAACATCAATAATCCAGAGGCACAATTAAGCGACAATGTACTGGACGACAAAACCGCACACACCGCCAAGCAAATGTGGCGACGAGTCCGTGACAATTTGTCACCCTCTTCAATCTTGTTTCGTCACGCAACGCGAATGTCGATTGCCCTAACCTTGGGTTACAGCATTATTGAGCTATTTTCTATTGAACACGGCTTTTGGATTCTGCTCACCACCTTATTTGTCTGTCAGCCCAATTTTCGCTCTACTAAACAAAAACTGTTCCACCGTATCAGCGGTACTTTTGCGGGGTTAATCATTGGCGTGATCATGCTGACCTTAATACCCGACGTACAAGGTCAGTTATTTGTTATCGTGCTCTCCAGTGTGCTGTTTTTTGCCTTTCGACTGCAAAATTACGCTTATGCGACCGCCGTTATTACCGTTTTAGTGCTGTTTTTGTTTTCCCAGCTCGGCGCAGGCTACGCGGTGATTTTACCGCGCCTGATTGATACGTTAATCGGTAGTGTTCTGGCGGTAGGTGCGGTGTATTTTATTTTGCCCGATTGGCAAGCAAAGAAAATCCCATCACTCATGGCAAACTCAGTTGCGGCCAATAATCACTATCTTGGGCAAATTATTGCTCAGTATCGAGTAGGCAAAACCGACGACCTTAGCTATCGCATTGCACGGCGCGCAGCCCACAGCCACGATGCAAGCCTTAGCGCAGCCATCAGTAATATGCTGGCCGAACCGGGGAAATATCGATACGCCGTGGACGAAAGCTTTCGCTTTTTGACCCTCAGTCATGCCTTGCTCAGCTATGTTTCAGCTCTTGGCGCGCATCGCACCTTAATCAACGATGCCACTACCCATAAACTGGTTATAGATGCATATCAGGAGATTCATGTTAAGCTCGATGCGATTGATAAAGCACTGCGCGGCGAAACGTATAACCCACAAGTGTTCGAAACCAATCACATTCAACATAAATTGTCGCAATGGCGTGAGAGCGACGGCACATCTGCACAGATGATCTTGCAACAATTGCATTTGATCCACAGAATGTTGCCAGAGATAAAAACTCTCAGCCAAACATTTTCAAAATCCAAATAGGTTTGATACCTAAAAACTATAGAGAAGCTCTATGTACAAGAAAATTTTGCTAACTGGACTAGCACTATCATTTACAGCTCCTGTGCTAGCAGACGTTAAAATCGCCCTACCAGAGCACGTAGATTTACTGCTGGTCAATGGCGCCGAGCCAAATGTAGATGGTGGATTTTTCTCGTCGAGCTCTACTGCTGTTTTGCCTGACGGCGAGAACCAAATTGTATTTCGTTACGAGCCGACCTTCAAAAAAGGTCAAGAGTTTGAAAAAATGAGTTCAGACGTCATCGTGGCCAAATTTACTGCCAAAGACCAACAGCTGACATTTCAATTTCCAAAATATCGCAACCTTCGTGAAGCAAGACAATTCGATAAACACCCAGATTGGGCACTCATTGATAAGTCAGGCAATAAAGTGGCCTATGCTCAAGACAAGCTGATTCACCATGGCGTGCAGTTTGGTCGTGATTATCAAGCAGAAGTAATGAAGTTTAATACCACGGGCAGTGCCGCTGCGATTGAAACAAACAGCGCCTTAGCTTACGCCGCAGTGACCGCAGCACAAGCCGCTGGTACAGAAGTGGCAGTGGTTCCAGTGAGCCCATCAGCAACAGACAATGCTGCGTCAAATAACAGCGCTAACACTAGCGCCAATGCCACAACCGCAGAAGAAATGCTGATGTTTTGGTACAACAAAGCCGACGACGCCACCAAAGCGCGCTTCAAAGCATACGTAAACAGCCAAAAATAGAGACCTTTCTCGCACTTCTAGGCGAAATTTTACTCAATGGTTAAATTTCGCCTTATACACCTTCTTTCATACTATTGAAATATCTTAAGATTATCTTAATACTCGCGCCGTCGAATCTATGTAGGCGCATGATTTTCTAGGATAAAACGAATGAACTCAACCAATACCGCTGCCAATACTGAGGCACTAGAATCCCTGCCTATTCTCGATATTATTATTGTCGGTGGTGGCATCAATGGTGTCGGTATTGCCGCCGATGCGGTCTCTAGAGGCTTGTCTACTGCGCTGTTTGAAGCCAAAGATTTTGCCAGTGCCACCTCATCAGCCAGCTCAAAGCTCATTCATGGCGGACTTCGTTACCTAGAACATTATGAATTTCGACTGGTTTCAGAAGCCCTTGCTGAGCGGGAAGTCATTTTAAAAAAAGCACCACATATCGCCAAACCGATGCGCTTTCGTCTGCCACATCGCCCATATCTTCGTCCAGCATGGATGATACGTGCAGGTATGTATCTTTATGATTCTCTTGGGAAGCGAAACTCACTGCCCGCCTCACATAAAATCTCTTTTCGCGATGAACACGTGCTGCATGAGCAGTTTAAAGTAGGATTTGAGTATTCAGATTGTTGGGTCGACGATGCAAGGCTAGTAGTGCTGAATGCGATGCAAGCACAGCAATCTGGCGCTGAAATTAACAACTATTGCACGGTTGTTTGTGCCTCACAAAGTGACGGTATTTGGACGGTGAAAGTACAAGATAGCCGAACTGGGCAGACATTGATTCGCCGCAGCCGAGCCTTGGTGAACGCATGTGGACCTTGGGTTAAATCATTTATTACCGACACCGTACAAAGCGCTTCGCCAATGGGCATTCGCTTGATCAAGGGCTCACATATCATCGTGCCGCAAATCTATCCTCAAGATCATGCTTACATATTGCAAAATCAAGATGATCGTATTGTGTTCACCATACCCTATTTAGACAAATACTCTCTAATAGGTACGACCGATGAGGAATACCACGGCAACCCGCGACACGTGGCCATTACCAATGCCGAAATAGAGTATTTATTAAATGTCGTAAAAGAGCATTTCATTGAAGCGCCCAACAAGCAAGATATCGTCGCGACCTTTAGTGGTGTAAGGCCGCTGTGTGATGATGAGTCCGATTCGCCGCAAGCCATTACCCGTGACTACACGTTAACCTTGCAACCCAACGCTCCCCAGCCAACCAAAAACACCGCAAATGCCCCGTTATTGTCGGTATTTGGCGGCAAGCTCACTACCTATCGCAAACTGGCAAATGCCGCGCTAGAAAAACTCACCCCTTTTCTGCCAACAATGTCACAGAGCACCACCCAAACCAGCCTACTTCCTGGCGCTGAATCTTTTGACCCATCGCTACTGTTGCGCCAGCTACAAAAAAAATGGCCTTTAGCACCAAAACAAATGTTACAGCGTTGGTTAAGTGCCTATGGTTCACGCGCTCTTATGATTGGCGACTCGTCCCCCGATCTCGGACAACGCTTTTCCAAGCAACTATTTGCGGTTGAAGTGGACTACCTCATTAAGCACGAATTTGCTTATTGCAGTGACGATATCCTGTATCGCCGCAGTAAGTTATATCTTGAAATGACGCCCAACGAGATAAAAGCGCTCGAAGATTATCTAAGCTATACATAAAAATTCAACTGTTCTATCGCTGGGTTTTCACACGATTAAGTAAACGAAATAGCCCAGCCTTCCCTTCTTGAAATTATGCTAATACCCGCCATGATTCTACGATAGTGCGAAGCATCAATGAGCCACACACACTTTCGCTTTCCATCAATAAAATTACTTTAATCATCAGAGACTAAGCAATAATTCTAAGAGTGACTATTATTGTGTAAGGTTGCGCACCGTTCATGCTTATAGTCAAGGTCCCGAGACGCTAATTTCTGGTGCAGAAATTAAAAGTAAGTGTGCACATTTTCGCATATGAAACATGAAAACTAGAGCTTATAGTCTAACCTCTAAAATTCTCATCGATATTTAACACTATTGAACTGGATGGTCATGAAGAAATATATCAAAGGTTATATTACCGCTATCATTTTACTTGCTGTTGCAGGTGGGCTTGCATATTACTGGCATTACAGCGATCTTCACCCGTCTACTGACAACGCCTACGTACACGGAAAAACCGTTTCTATTGCCCCTCTTGTACAAGGCCGCATCACCAAAATTTCAGTGGATGACTTTCAATTTGTTCACACCGGTGATCACTTAATTTCGGTTGATTCACAGCCTTATCAAATTGCAGTAAAAGAAGCGCAAGCCGCTTACCAATCGGCCCTGCAACAAAATAAATCGCAAGAATCAGGCGTTAACGCTGCCATTGCTCAACTTAATGAAGCAAAAGCGAATCTACTGAACGCCCAAAAAACCTATAAACGTACTCAAGTTTTAGTGCAAAAACGCTTAGTGCCGGTTCAACAAGCCGACACTGACCGAACTAAACTTGCCGACGCTCAAGCTCGATTGCACGCCGCTCAAGCCTCATTACAACAAGCGATTGATACCCAAGGCGGAAAAGGCGAAGCATCCGCTGTAGTACAACAAGCGGCCGCTCGCTTAGCAAAAGCCGAACTTGACTTAAGCTACACCGAGATTAGCGCTCCTTTTGATGGCTATGTGGGTGATGTGAAAATTCACTTAGGCACCTTTGTCTCTACTGGACAGCCACTGTTTCCAGTTGTGAAGCAATACAGCCAATGGGTGCAAGCTAACTTTAAAGAATCTCAAATGCCTCGCCTTGTAGAAGGTCAGCCTGTTGAGATTACGGTAGATATGTACCCTGATGAAGTTTGGCATGGCAAGCTGGTAAAAATCTCTCCAGCGAGTGGTACAAGCTTCTCTCTACTTCCTCCAGAAAATGCCACCGGTAACTGGGTGAAAATAGGTCAACGCTTCCCCGTTAAAATTGAAATTACCGATGACTTAACCAACAAACCTATCTTAAGAATTGGTTCTAGTACCCAAGTTACTGTGGATACAACGACTGGAGAATAGTCGTGGAGAATATCACGCCCTTTAAACGCACTATGATCGTGATTGCGGTAATGACTTCCGCAATCATGGTATTGCTGGATATGACCATTGCCAACGTTGCCTTGCCACAAATGCAAGGCGCACTTGGCGCAACCTCAGACACCATCACTTGGGTGCTGACTGCCTACACCATGGCAGAGGCGATTTTTATTCCCTTAACCAGCTATTTTTCTAGCAAACTGGGTGAGCGTCGCCTAATGCTAGTGGCCGTATCGGGCTTTATGGTCTCCTCCATTTTGTGTGGTCAAGCACAATCGATCGAAGCTATGGTATTTTTCCGCATCATCCAAGGTATGTTTGGTGCAGTCGTGATTCCTATGTCTCAGTCATTGCTGATTGCAGTTTTTTCTGAGAAAGAGCGCGGCAAAGCCATGTCGATCTTTAGTATTGGTATTTTACTTGGCCCAATCTTAGGCCCTACCTTAGGTGGTTTAATTACACAAAATATGAGCTGGCGCTGGGTATTTTATGTCAACGTGCCAGTCGGTCTATTTTGTTTAACCATGATTTACCTGTTTGTAAAAACATCCAACAAACGTACCACTGTCATTGATTGGCCAACCATGCTCTCAATGGCGATTGGTATTGGCATGCTGCAAATGGTGTTAGACCAAGGTAACCAATTAGACTGGTTTGAGTCACGCACGATTCAAGCCAGCTTGATCCTCGCTTTCGTCGGATTGGCGTTCTTTGTCCATCGCAGTTTTAAAACCCGTAGTCCGGTTGCGCCCATTTGGATACTCAGCAATCGCAACTTGGCGTTAGGCTCTTTAATGATGGCCATTTTTGCCAGTGCGCTATTTGGCTTAACGGCTCAACTGCCAATGATGCTAGAAGGGGTACTGAATTACCCAGTAGACACGACGGGGTTATTAATGGCTCCGCGAGGCATCGCTGCGGCAATCACCTTGATTGCGACGGCTAAATTTATGACCAATAGCCGTTTAAAATGGATGGTAGGTACAGGGGCACTATTGTGTGGTATTGCTGGGCTTATCATGTCGCAATATTCAGAAAACATTGATTTTTATTGGTTAATTCTGCCAGCACTGATCCAAGGTTGTGGGATGGGTTTAGTCTTTTCTAGCCTTTCTGCCATAGCTTATACCACTCTCAAGCCTGAACACGGGGTTGCTGGGGCCAGTATTTTCAACCTATTTAGAACCATAGGTAGCTCTTTTGGTATTTCGATTGCGACCACCTATCAATTTAGAAGCTCGCAAGAAGAGTGGAACTCATTGGGTCAGGCTGTTAACCCATACAACCCTAACCTCCAGCAATGGCTATCGGATACGGGGCAAACACTCTCCGACCCAACCACACAAACCATCTTACAAGAACAGGTGCAGAAACAGGCCGAGATCATCGCCTTTATCCATACCTTTACCTTTATTACGGCGTTGTTTGTGTTGATCATACCTTTGCTGTTTTTGCTTAAGATCCCTAAGCAAAGCACCAATACCGCCAGTGGAGCACCAGCGCACTAAGGGTTTTGCGAACGAATACAAAACCTGTGAACGCTTAATCTATCCACGCGCTTATAGACTATTGATGTTGATAAACAGCCTTGAAAAGCGATAAAAGCCCCTTTAATGGGGCTTTTTTGTTACACAGTCTGCTACCATGGCAACCGTCATTATTTGATTCCTACAATCGTAAAGGTCTCTATGAAAGAATCTATCTTAATCACAGGTTGCAGTAGTGGTATTGGTTATCATTGCGCGGTGCAGCTGCATCAAGCGGGTTATAAGGTTATAGCAAGTTGTCGCCATCTTGCCGATGTAGAGCGTTTACAAGCGCAGGGGCTGCACTGCGTACAACTTGATGTGACCGACAGTGTGTCTATTCATCAAGCGATAGAGCAGGCATTATTACTGGGTGATGGCAAAATTGATGTGCTGTTTAATAACGCAGCCTATGGTCAATGTGGCGCGCTGGAAGATTTGCCAACTCATGCACTGCGTGCGCAACTGGAAACCAATCTGTTTGGCTGGCATGAATTAACCAAAGCGATTATTCCGCTAATGCTTGGCCAAGGCAGAGGGAAAATCATCCAAAACAGCTCTGTGCTCGGTTTGGTCGCAATGAAATATCGCGGCGCTTATAACACCAGCAAATTTGCCTTAGAAGGTTATACCGATACTCTGCGTTTAGAATTGATGGATACGCCGATTTCTGTGAGTTTGATAGAGCCGGGGCCAATTGTCAGTAAATTTCGAGAAAATGCGTTGCATGCTTTTGAAAATACAATTGATATTGCCCACTCTCGCCATCAGAAAAGCTATCAAAATACCATTGATAGATTGGGCAAAGCATCGCCGAGCAATCGCTTTACTCTACCGCCAGAGGCGGTGCTTAAACCGGTACAAAAAATACTAAACAGTGCGAAGCCAAAGGCGCGCTATTACGTCACTCAGCCCACCTATATATTTGGTTTTCTGCGCCGCATTTTACCCGCAGCATGGCTCGATAAACTATTGGTGAAAAGCGACTGATTACAACTCGAGCGAGTTATTCGCCCAACCATAACTGCTGATTAGGATCGTCTTGCTCACACCAGTTAACGTCTTGCCTTGCTTCTAAATACAGTTGCACTCCATGATAAAGCTGAAAGGCAAGTACGCCGCCTAGATGTTCATGCTCATCAAAAAACGCATCTTCGCATTGTTGCAACTGAGCAAGAGTGCGAATATTGCGATTCATCAGCCATGCAATCGCCTCTGGCTGTGCGGTTTCACCATTGATCTCCACTTTGCTGATGCGCTCAGTGGGTACTTGCAAACTCCCTTCCAATGGTGCCCTTTGGTGATTGTCGTGCAAAATACGCTCTCTGTCGGATTGTTGCTGGCCTATTTCCGCGAGTATTTGCTCAGCTTTGCGCTTACTCACTGACGGGTACAAACGGGCAATACGTAACGCATACGCCAATTGACTCTGACCTAACAGCGCCACAAGTTCGTCTAACAGATATTTATTTAATGATTCCGACTTTTGGTAAAAATCGACCGCAGTCTGAAAATTAATGAAGCGCGCCCCGTCAAATTCAAACCCATAACTGTCATCGATAATATCAAGGGGCAGTCCATGAATAGCCAAAGGCCAGCCCGTAAACTCCACTCGCCCTTTGGCAATCTCATACATCATCCAAGCGCTCTCGGTAAAACCTTTAAAAGCGGTGCCTTCTAACTGAGTTTCAGCCAACTCTTGCTCAGTCCAATTGACGCCTATACCTAGATGCTTTGCGTAGCGCTTCATCAGTGCATTTGTCACTTGCAGTCGTAAATCCCAAATAGAATCGGTGACACAAGTATTGGCGATCGTTTTACATTCTTGGCATGTTGGCAGCTGCAATGGTGGGTGCACAAATACCGCAGAAGCTTTCCTTGGAAAATTCACCGTCACATGGCTTGGTTCGCCGCAAAACCAACACTGATGTCGGTAATTAAATGGGATGTCGATAGCCTGGTAATCTAGCATGACCTTGTTTCCATAACCTGTTGTAATACTTGTAAAAACTTATCTTCTAAGATCGGCTTAACCAATACGGCATTCGCACCTGCCGCAATAAATGCCTGCTCAGTCGATTGGTAACCATCGGCGGTACATGCCACGATGGGTGTGGTGAGTTTTAATTCCTCACGCAGTATTTTCGTCACGTCAATACCATCCATTTTTGGCATTTGATTGTCCATCAAAATCACATCGTAATCGTGAGACTTCACCTTAGCAATGGCTTGCAGCCCATCAGTCACCCAATCAAAGTACAGTCCATGCTTTTTGCCTAGCGCTTGAATCACAAAGGCATTGGTTTTGTTGTCCTCCACCAGCAATACTCGTAAGTTTTGCATCCATTGCGAAGGCTTGCTGTCCTCAATCTGAGTATTCTCGGGTACAGAGGCAGACGGGTCGGCTTTTATTGACAATGCGTCAATAGACAATGCTTCAGCAGGCAGTATCTCAATCGGTAAGACCACAGAAAAACAGCTGCCGTTACCCAGCTGACTGTCCACTTTGATAGTGCCATTAAGATGCCCTACTAAGCTTTTAACAATACTCAGCCCTAGCCCACTACCCCCATATTCTCGACTGATGTTGACGTCAGCTTGAGTAAAAGATGAAAATACGCTTTCTAAATGATTTTGTGCAATGCCAATTCCGGTATCTGTGACGGAAAAGTACAACAAGGCTCTGCTCTCTAAGCGATTGCGTAACTCGACATCCACGACCACGGCACCTTTGGCGGTAAACTTAATAGCATTGGTCAGCAGGTTGAGAAAAATTTGCGTCAAGCGCATACGATCGCTTTTTATATAAATGTCGTCAGAAAAATGCTTATTCACACTAAAGCTCAGCTGCTTTTGTTGGCAACTGGGCGCGGCAAAAGAAGTCACTGTTTCTAACACATGATTTAAAGAGAAATCCGTGTATTCGATGATCTCTCCGCCTTTATCAATTCGGGAGAAATCCAAAATATCGTTCAGAAGATTAAGTAAGTGTTCACTACTTTGATACAGCACGCGCGTTTGCTGTTTTTGTTCATCGTTATGCGCATTTTCTTTAAGCAGTTGCGCCATACCTAAAATACCATTGAGTGGCGTGCGAATTTCATGGCTCACTTTTGCCAAAAACTCGGCGCGAGCTACCGCGGTTTGCTCGGCCTCTTTACGCGCCCGCTCACTTTGGCGCTCCGCTTCTACAAATTGAGTAATGCTACGCCCTTGAATCACCAATGTCGGCGCAACGCCATCAACCAAAATAGGCGCAATACTCCAGCGATAGATTTGGTCGCCCACATAGCTGTCGACTTCAACCATTTTTTGCGTATCTAGCACCAAATCCAGTTGCTTATCTAAATGCCTTTTTAGGGTCATGGCGCTTCGGTCATTGGCAAAGGCTTCTATGGCCGCCGGATTCAGCTCCAAAATTCGTTTTTCATTGCTCAGTAACACGGTCGGCAATACGGAAAAGTCGAACAGGTTTTTAAAGGAGGTCTCTTTGTGCCGCTCACGCTGAATACTCTCTAATAGAGTGTTTCCTAATCGGTCGAACTCGGCGATATTTGAGCCTTTAAAGTCGACGTTTTTTTTCGCGCTATCGAAGCTATCGGCTAAGTACATCACCCCCTCTATCTCACGCTCAACTCTACGCTGTATCAATTTGGTGATCACCACCGCCAAAAACGACACCGTCAGCAGGGCAAATAACAATGAGGCGGCGTAGCTTACTTCCACCCGCTTTAACTTGGTCGTATCTTGCAAAAAAACCACTTTGAGAGGGGTTTTTATTCCGCCAATGACCAAATCCACCTGGTGAATGACTTCAGACCCAAAATAGCGATGCTCGGTCAGCTTTACGGTTTGTTGCTGCAACTTGAGGTTCACTTCAGGTGAAGACGAAGCAATAATATCCTCTCCTTCAACCAGCATTACCTCGCTGATATTGGCATCAGCAATCATATCTTGTAAAAGACTGAGGTTGTTGTCCATGACCAAGCCAACGTAATAGTAGCCAATCAATTCGCCATTTTTTGAGTTAATTAATGACGATCGCCTGACCATAATATGCTTATCGCCCAAGGCTTTAGAGGGCGCTAGGAAATACCAATTATTGTTAAAACTAATTTCACTCTCTAGCGCTAATACCCGCTGGCGATTCAGACCGTAAAGCGATGCGTGCCCGTCATCCCACACCAAATCGCCGTAGCGAAACATAAAACGAAAATCGGATACGCCATGCGGATCCACTTCTTCCAGCTCATACATATAGTGGTCTATGGCTTGGTAATCTTCGGCATCAAACAGCTCGATAAGCGTATGCGAGCGGGAGGTAATATCTTGAGTCACCTGAATAGTTTGCAATCGATTTTCCATCAACTGCTTGGCAATCCGCGCCGTTTGATTAAAATTTCTCTCTAACTCAGCTTCAAAGGCTTTGGTACTTAAGTGATAGTTATATAAGAAAAAACCAATAATGACGGCAAACCAAGACAGCCAAGCTGTCCTGACAATATGTCCGGTTAGCGATTCCTTTCTCTGTGTTTGTTTCATAGTGACCTAATCAAGTGTGAGGTGATAACCCGTTAACGATCGGAATAACGAAACGCTCTGCGTTTCAAAGCGTCGACTTTTTCAATGTCGTCGTCTTTAGTCAAAATTTCGTAATCACCGGAGAACACTTGTGGCACGGGTTCATTTTGTAAATCCAGCTTAATCGCCTCCGCCATGGCGATGCCGGTATCATCGGTCATACGCACCACTGTAAAGTCAATCTCGCCTTCTTGTACTGCTTGGATCTCTGAACCGCCCCCCCAGCCGTTGACCATCACATCACGCCTATCAAGCTTTTCTAATGCTTGAGAAACACCAAGGGCGACATCCGTTGAACTGGCATAGATAAAATCGAGATTTTGCTCCTTTTCCATCATAGATAAGGTGGCGGTATACGCAGATTCTCGATTGGCATTAGTGAAATAAGCGCTTTTTAAAGTGTAATCACCGAATGTTTTCATCGTTTTGATAAACGTATCGCCTCGCGCTTCGCTGATATAGCCCGGCGAGAAATACATCAATCCAAAATTGGCTTCTTCGGGAAATAACTTTTGGTATTGTTTTGCCAGCAAGCGAGTACCCACTACATGGTCAAAACCGACATATAACAAGGGTTGCTGAGCTTTCCAGTGTTTGATTGGCGTAGTGATGTTAATAAGAATCAGCTTGGTCTTGCCACCACTGTTTAATATATTTTCGGCAAACTTTTTATGGCGACTGGTATCAACGGTAAAGATAAGATAATCCGGGGGATTTTTCAGCACAGCCTGCAAGCTTTCGGTCTCACGGCGATAATCCATATTGGGGCGAGAAGAATACTTTCGCAGTCGATAATCCACCCCCAGCTCCGTCAACCGTAACTCTAACGCTTTAATGTTTCGCCACCAATAATCAGACAGCTGCGTGCCCGGATAAACAATATCAATCGTAACGGGCTTTTGTTGTCGGATAGTTAATGGGACGGGAGCTTGATAGATGCGCTGAAACATCTCTTGGGTCAACACTTTCTGTGTTGGGTGTTTCTCTAAATAAACATCATATTCCCAGTAATCCAATAACACACTGCTGGCTAAACAGGGCGTAATGTAAAACCAAGAAAAAATGATAATTAAGGTATATCGCATAGCATAGACTCCAACTGTAAGGTGCTGTTGCTTATCACCAAACATTCCTTTTGTTTCTTGCTTAACTGCTTGATTTTATACTCTAGCTTGAGTGCTCTCGATTTGCTGTCAACTTGTGTGGACCACTCTAAAGTGAGCGGCCCTTTTCCTCGTAACGCTTTTGCGCCTGTTCCTTTGGCGTGTTGTTCAAAGCGTCGTGACAAGTTGTTCGTTACCCCACAATACAATGCGTTGTAACGTGTCCGAATAAGATAAACTGACCACAAGTTATCCGGCGGCATTGTCACAGATTCCGCTACAGTACCGACTCGATTAGGGCTCTTAATTCGGCCACTTCTTGTTTTAGTTCACTCACCTGTTGCTCTAGAGCATGAATTTTCTCACTGGTGGGCGTTGTCACAGCCGCGGCAGGTGTCGCTGACGCGAGTGCTTGTACATCCACTTCGCCACAGAACAAATGCTGATAACGAGATTCACGCTTGCCCGGCTCTCTTGCCAGTTTGACCACGACGGGTGAACTCAAGGTGGCTAACTTATCCAGCGTCGCTTCCACTTCTTTGACATCGGCAAATTGTGCTAAACGGTTGGTGCGAGTACGCAACTCTCCGGGCGTTTGCGCGCCGCGAAGTAACATCACACACACAATGGCCTTATCTTGAGCACTCAATTGCAGATCGCCAAATTCGGTATTACAAAATCGGTGACGATATTTAGCAGTGCGGCTGTTAAATGCGCTTTCATCACTCACTAAATGACGATCAATGAGTGCATTTATCCCATCTTGTACTTCAGCGTCACTCAACTCCATAACGGGATCACGATTGCTTTTTTGGTTGCAGGCCGTGGTTAAACTATTGAGACTCAAAGGATAATAATCAGGTGTTGTGACTTCTTTTTCGATTAAACAACCAATGATGCGAGCTTCTAGGGGAGATAATTGCAATAACATTCTCAAATTCCATCTTCATATTTTCTTTACTAAGATTGTATGCAAGTATTGATTAGGTTGCGATAGCTAGTCTACCAATTTATGCCCGTTTTGCTCTGAATGTAAAAAAAGCGCACAACAGTTAAAATAGCGGGCTCTTCTCACTGTATGTTTAGTAAAGCTTGTGGTTTAATTTCCTCAGTTAATATTCGTTTAGAAGGATACAAAATGAACAACGTATACGAAATTGTAAATTTGGCTCGTCAAAAAAATAAACTAAAACGTGAAATTCTGGATCACGAAAAGAAAATCCGTGACAACCGCAAACGTGCAGACCTTTTAGACAATCTAATGGACTACATCAAACCAGACATGAGCCATGATGAGATCATCGGTATCGTGAAAAACATGAAAGCAGATTATGAAGATCGCGTTGATGACCACATCATCACAAGTGCTGAGATTTCAAAAACTCGTCGCGATCTAAGTCGTAAAATCCGTGAACTTACTGAAGTAGACAAGCAAGCAAACGGTAAAAAATAATACCTCGAAGCTGAGTGCCTATCTTTAGGTGCTCAGTCTCTTCCCCCCTCTCGGAATTGTATTTTGAAAAGCAATCAGCAGTATTACGACACCTCTTTTAGTAAACTTTCTCTCACCTGCGCAGAATTTAATGACATCGAATTTGAAGAGTGTGAGTTTGTTGACTGTGACTTATCAGAAGCAAAGTTTGCCCACTGTCGCTTTATTAATTGCTCGTTTGTGCGCTGTAATTTAAGCCTGCTTAAAATACCCAATAGTCGTTGGTTTCAGATCTCTTTTAGCGAAAGTAAACTGGTGGGAATAGACTGGACGACCGCCTATTGGCCCAGCTTTCATGTGGATTGCGAGTTGGAATTTAAACAGTGCATTCTTAACGATTGCTCTTGGTTTGGCTTAACCCTGCAACAGCTAAAATTAGAAGAGTGCAAACTGCATGATGCCGACTTACGAGAAGGCGACTTTTCTGGCTCAAGCATGACGTATTGCGATTTTAGTCATAGCCTATTTATGCGCACCAACCTTGAGCGGGTAGATTTTACCGAATCAAGTCACCTTGCGATTGACCTTAACCATAACCGTCTCTCTGGCGCTAAATTCTCTCGTTTTGCCGCGTTAAGTTTACTCGAAAGCTTAGATATTGAGTTGGTCGATTAAGCCTTATATAAAGCTTTATAATTTGGAATATGGCTTTCCCAAATTGCTGGCTTACCAATATGTTGTTCAACATAATCGATAAATTCACTGACCAATAAGGTTTTCTTTCGATGTGGGTAAATAGCGTAAATGCCCGTATCCATCGTCGAAAGTTGATGATCCGTAAGCAAAGGTACCAATTTTGATTCGGCTATCGGTCTATCCAGATTGAACAAGTCAATTAAGGCATACCCTAAGCCATCTTTTACCGCTCCCATCATGGTACGTACATCGCTGATTTTGTAGTTCCCTTGCATACGTAATGTCACCATATTGGAAGAATGCGCGTTTTCGCTGATCCTCATTCTGTCTAAGGTTACATTACCATTGCTGTACACCACCGCAGGTAGCTCGACTAATTGTTGTGGCGTTTTGGGCATGCCATATTGCTGTACAAACTGCTCTGAGGCGACAAGAGCAAAGTTGGTTTTAGCAATTTGTTTGGCAATCAGGTTCGACTCTTTTAATTTACCCACCCTAAATGCAAGGTCGAAGTGATCGGCAATAATATCCACTCGCTTGTCATCCAATGAAAGATTGACCTGCACATCTGGGTATTGCTTCATAAATCGAGTGACTACAGGTTGCAAATATTCCTGACCAAAAAATATCGGAGAGGTAATGCGCAGGGTACCTTTTGGCTCACTATGATAGGAGTCAGCTATGCTTCGAATGTGAGTTAAGGTATCCAACAGTATATGAGTCTGCTCAAGGATCTCCTCTCCAGCCGAAGTTAAAGCAATTGAGCGCGTAGAGCGATTAAGCAATTGCACTTCTAAAGTCGCTTCTAATTTTTTGATCTGTTTAGACAATAATGAATTGTCCATGTCATGCAAAGCGGCAGCTTTGGAAAACGAACCTTGCTGCACCACATCTCGAAACAGTGCTAATTGTACGGTCAATGACATGACCTTCTCCTAGTGTTGGCACTCGTCATAGAGGCTTATCATTAAAAACAGTGCTCTATTTCTAGATAACGTTGGCGAATATGTTCAATCAGTAGCCGAACTTTATTCGGCGGCTGACGTGTAAAAGGATACACCGCATAGATGCCCAACTTTTTACCCACCTGATCAGGGAAGATATCAATTAAATCCCCATTGATAAAGTCTTGATAAACCAAGCATCTAGGCACGTAAGCTAGCCCATGTCCGCCAATCGCCGAGCGGCGTAATGCCGATGCATTGTTGGTCGAGAACCCACCGGACACTTTGATAATATAGTGGCCCTGATCTCCCTTAAACTCCCACTCGCACGCCCCAGTGGTTTGATAAGCGTATTGCAGGCAGTTGTGGTTAATCAGCTCTCTGGGGTGATTCAACTTGCCATTTTTTGCAATATAAGTGGGAGAAGCGCACACCACCCATTGTGAATCAATGATATGGCGGGCAATTAAACTCGAATCTTCTAAGTATCCCGTTCTGATCACTAAATCATAGCCACCAGCGATCAGATCCACAAAGCGATTATCTAACGACATATCGATAGATAAGCCTGTGTTTTTATTACAAAATTCTGCGACCGCATCCGCTAACACTAATTCACCCGAAATAGTAGGCACTGACATTTTGATGCGTCCTGTGATGTTTTCGCCAAATCCAGACACTGCCTCCTTGGCTTCCTCGGTGGCTTGTGTCACATTTTTCGCTTTATTTAACAGTATCTTACCTGCTTCTGTCAGGCTTAATTTACGCGTAGTTCGATACAGTAATTGCGTGCCTGCATTTTGCTCTAATCTGGCAATTCTTTTGCTAACTACCGAATTTGTAAGGTTATTTTTCTCAGCAACCTTGCTAAAACTGCCCAGTTCTATTACCTGAGAAAATAAAATTAAATCGTCTGCCTTCATACCATTACATCATTTTTGGAAAGAATCATTTTCATTATTTCCCTATATCAACAAAAAATAAAGAGATAAATTCACGCTCGATTAACAAAAACATTACAAGATACTTTCGCTTTATGACGAGAAGGCTCTTTCATAAAGTGCAAACGTACGAGGAAGTATACCTATGAGTGAAACCCTACTGGCCTTAGTGGCCTTCTCCCCGATTGTCGTCGCGGCAATCTTACTGGTTGGCCTTAACTGGCCAGCAAAAAAAGCAATGCCTGTGGCGTTTGCCTTAACTGTCGTCATCGCACTGGTGTTTTGGGACATGTCGGCCAACCGCGTTATCGCGTCTATATTTCAAGGTCTAGGCATTACTGTCTCAGTACTTTGGATTGTATTCGGTGCTATCTTCTTATTGAACACTCTCAAGCACACCGGAGCCATCACCGTTATTCGTAATGGCTTTACGGATATTTCCAGTGACCGCCGCATCCAAGCGATTATTATCGCGTGGTGTTTTGGCTCGTTCATTGAAGGTGCATCAGGCTTTGGTACGCCAGCGGCCATCGCTGCGCCTCTGTTAGTCGCCATCGGCTTCCCTGCATTAGCCGCGGTATTAATGGGAATGATGATCCAATCGACGCCTGTTTCTTTTGGCGCGGTCGGTACACCGATTATTGTCGGGGTAAACCGCGGTTTAGATACCCACAATATCGGTGAATCACTGCTTGCCAATGGCTCAACATGGGACATTTACCTACAGCAAATCACCTCTAGCGTTGCGATTGTTCATGCCATTGTCGGTACGCTAATTCCGGTACTGATGGCGGTGATGCTGACTCGCTTCTTTGGTAAAAACCGCAGCTGGAAAGAAGGCTTAGACATTCTGCCATTTGCCCTATTTGCTGGTCTTTCTTTCACTATTCCTTACGCGCTCACCGGTGTGTTCCTTGGCCCTGAATTCCCATCTCTGATTGGTGGCATGATTGGTCTAGCCATTGTAGTAACAGCGGCGAAAAAAGGCTTCCTAGTACCGAAAACTAAGTGGGACTTTGAAAACGAAGATAAGTGGCCAGCCGAATGGTTAGGCTCACTCAAAGTGGATCTAAAAGAGAAAACTATTGGTAAGCCGATGAGCTTAACCAAAGCGTGGGCACCGTATGTGATATTAGCGGTTGTGTTAGTGGCAAGCCGCGTTAGCCCTACATTTAAAGGCATGCTGACTGACGTTAAAGTGTCGTTTGCCAACATCCTTGGCGAAGTGGGTATCAGCACTGCGTTCCAACCCTTGTATCTACCTGGTGGCATTTTAGTGTTTGTAGCGCTAGTTGCGGTTATCTTGCAAGGCGGCGGGCTAAAACCACTGCGCAATGCCTTTGGTGAATCTAGTAAGACCTTAATTGGTGCGGGCTTTGTACTGCTGTTTACCATCCCTATGGTACGTATTTTCATCAACTCAGGTATCAACGGCGCCGATCTTGCCAGTATGCCCGTGACAACCGCAAACTTTGCCTCTGACATTGTGGGTGCGGCCTTCCCTATGCTCAGTGCCACAGTCGGTGCGTTAGGTGCCTTTATTGCAGGTTCAAACACAGTATCGAACATGATGTTCAGTCAGTTCCAGTTTGAAGTGGCGCAGACCTTAAACATCTCAAGTGTGATTGTGGTGGCGTTGCAAGCAGTTGGCGCAGCGGCAGGTAACATGATTGCCATTCATAACGTGGTAGCGGCTTCGGCAACAGTGGGACTGCTAGGACGTGAAGGTGCGGTGCTACGTAAGACCATCATCCCGACGTTCTACTACTTGGTCATGACCGGCATCATCGGATTAGTTGTGGTGTATGGTTTGGGCTTCACCGATGTATTAATGAAATAACACCCAGTAAGCAAGAGCGCCGTAAATGGCGCTCTTTAAATCCACTCTTCTAACAATCAATCTTCCATTTTCTCAACACGAAGATACGGGTATTCCAATTATGATCATCTCTTCATCAAACGATTATCGCGCTGTCGCAAAAAAGAAGCTCCCTCCTTTTTTGTTTCACTACATTGACGGCGGCTCTTACGACGAGCGCACTCTCAAAAATAACACCCAAGATCTTGGCGATGTTGCCCTAAGACAGCGCGTACTCAACAACATGTCCGATCTTAATCTGGAAACAGAGCTGTTCGGCGAAAAACTGGCGATGCCGATTGCTCTTGCCCCCGTTGGCTTAACAGGCATGTACGCTCGCAGAGGCGAAGTACAAGCGGCAAAAGCGGCGGCCAACAAAGGCATTCCATTTACCCTTTCTACGGTTTCGGTTTGCCCAATCGAAGAAGTAGCGCCTGCAATTGATAGACCAATGTGGTTTCAGTTATACGTGCTAAAAGACCGCGGCTTTATGAAAAACGTTTTGCAACGTGCTAAAGAAGCAGGCGTAAAAACGCTCGTTTTCACTGTAGATATGCCGGTTCCCGGTGCGCGCTATCGTGACATGCATTCAGGCATGAGCGGACCGTATGCCAATATTCGTCGCATCGCGCAATCTATGCGTCACCCAAGTTGGGCGCTCGATGTCGGTGTATTGGGCAAACCGCACGATCTGGGCAACATCTCTACCTATCGCGGCGAACCGACTAAACTTGAAGACTATATCGGCTGGCTAGGCGCTAACTTTGACCCTTCCATTTCATGGAAAGATCTGGAGTGGATCAGAGACAGTTGGGATGGCTCGATGATCATCAAAGGCATCCTTGATGAAGAAGATGCAAGAGATGCCGTGCGATTTGGCGCGGACGGCATTGTGGTCTCCAACCACGGCGGCCGACAATTAGACGGCGTGCTATCAACGGCAAAAGCACTGCCTTCAATTGCCGATGCAGTGAAGGGCGATCTTAAAATTTTGGTCGATTCAGGTATTCGCACCGGACTGGATGTGGTTCGCATGTTGGCGCTCGGCGCAGATTGTACTTTGCTGGGCCGTTCATTTGTTTATGCACTGGCAGCTGAAGGCGGCGCTGGAGTAGAAAACTTATTAGACCTTTATGACAAAGAGATGCGCGTTGCTATGACCTTAACCGGAGCAAAATCCATCAGCGATCTGTCGCGTGATTCTCTGATTAGTCCGCTGTAGACGAACACCTTAACAGCGCACCGTCATCATTTTTTTATTAGGAAGCATTCATGGCCAAGACTCTTTCATCAGCCACCTATCAACAACTTGAAACGCGACTGGCGTCGAAGATCGATGCTGAGCGCATTGTCACCCAAGAAGCAAAGCGACTCGCCTACGGCACCGACGCCAGCTTTTACCGACTGGTTCCAAAAATTGTTCTGCGATTAAAAAACCTCGAAGAAGTGACCTTTGCCATCAATAGCTGTCGCGAATTTAATGTGCACTGCACTTTTCGCGCCGCCGGCACTAGCTTATCAGGGCAGGCGCTGTCCGATTCGGTATTAATTACCTTAACCGACGATTGGCGCGACCATGAAATTGTCGATGGTGGCAATAAGATCATTCTGCAACCGGGCGTGATTGGCGCGGATGCCAATAAATATCTCGCCCCTTACCAACGTAAAATCGGCCCAGATCCGGCTTCAATCAACACTTGTAAAATTGGTGGTATTGCGGCCAATAACGCCAGTGGCATGTGCTGTGGTACGGCGCAAAACTCCTATAAAACTGTTGATAGCATGAAGCTCATTTTCAGCGATGGTGCGCACCTTGATACAGGTTCACAGCAAAGCATTGATGCCTTTGTTGCCGCTAAACCTGAGTTGATTCAAGGGGTCAAAGACTTGTGCGCAAGCGTGACACAAAACCCCGAGCTATCACAAAAAATCAAACATAAGTACCGTTTGAAAAACACCACAGGTTACGCTCTGAATGCTTTGGTGGATTATCACGATCCAATAGATGTCATTCAACACTTGATGGTCGGCTCTGAAGGCACTCTCGGATTTATTGCTGAAATCACTTACAACACGGTCATTGAACACGCTAATAAAGCCTCTGCGCTATTGGTGTTCTCCACCATTGAAGAAGCCAGCCTTGCAGTCACCGCTTTGTCTAAACTGCCTGTTGCGGCGGTTGAATTAATGGACGGGCGCGCAATGCGCTCGGTGGCAGACAAAGCCGGAATGCCTGAGTTCATTAAAGAGCTGGATCTAGATGCCACGGCAATTTTGATTGAATCACACGCTTGCAGTCAAAGCACGTTAGATGAGCAATGCGCGGTGGTGATGAGTGCGCTCGCCAACTACACCATTACCCACTCCATTCCGTTTACTAGCGACGCTAAAACCGTTGCCACGCTATGGGGCATTCGCAAAGGCATGTTCCCAGCCGTCGGCGCAGTGCGTGAAGTGGGCACGACAGTAATCATTGAAGATGTGGCTTTCCCGGTAGAAAATCTCGCCAACGGCATTCGTGACCTGCAAGCCTTATTTGATAAATACCACTACAGCGAAGCGATTATTTTTGGGCATGCACTAGAGGGCAACTTGCACTTTGTGTTTACCCAAGGCTTTGATCAGCAAACGGAAATTGACCGCTACGGCAAGTTTATGGACGAAGTGGCAGATTTGGTGGCGGTAAAATACCAAGGCTCGCTCAAAGCAGAGCACGGCACAGGGCGCAATATGGCGCCGTATGTTGAGCTAGAATGGGGCAAAGAAGGCTATGCCTTAATGCAACAAATCAAAGCGCTGTTTGATCCGAACGGTTTATTTAACCCCGGCGTTATCATCAACGATAACCCGCACTCACACATCGAAAATCTAAAACCAATGCCTGCGGCAGATTCCATTGTCGACCGTTGCATCGAATGTGGCTTTTGCGAGCCTGTGTGCCCTTCTCGCACACTTACCTTATCACCACGACAACGTATCGTGCTGTATAGAGAATTACAGCGCAGACGCGCTGCGGGCGAGCAAACGCAAGCCTCTGAACTGGAAGAGATTTTCAACTACCAAGGCATTGATACCTGCGCCGCTACTGGCTTGTGCGCCGACCGTTGCCCGGTTGGAATCAACACCGGCGATCTGGTCAAACAATTGCGTACGGCAAAATATCAAAAATTCACCCCTATTGCGAAATGGACAGCCAATCACTTTGCTACCACCACTACGCTGACTAAAGCGGGCTTATCGGCCAATCAATTCGCCACCAAGGTGATAGGTAATAATGGCGTGGGTAAATTGACCAATGGTTTGCGTAAAATCAGCAAAAACCGCACGCCAATTTGGCTGAAAGAGTACCCGCAAGCAAACCGTTTTGATGTTGAGAAACACGCATCGGTCAATGCTGCTTCGCACGCCGACGCGCAGAAAAAAGTGGTTTACATGCCCTCTTGCGCCAGTCGCAGTATGGGGCAGCAAAATGACGCGCCAGATCAAAGACCGCTCACCGAAGTCACTTTATCTCTACTAGAAAAAGCCGGTTTTGAAGTGATTATGCCATCGCAACTTAACGAGCAATGTTGCGGAATGCCTTACGATAGCAAAGGCATGAATGAGCTAGCACAATCGAAAGCCCAGCAGTTAGAAGCGGTGCTTTGGCAAGCCAGTGAGCAAGGTAAATACCCTGTGCTGATGGATACTAGTCCGTGTGCTAAACGCAGTATTGAGCAATTCACTAAGCCTTTAGAAATTTTAGAACCAACTGGGTTTGCGGAAGCTTATTTACTAGAGCATTTAACTCTTGCTCCTCTTGATGAACCTGTCATGCTGCACATTACTTGCAGTTCAAGACGTATGGGGCTTGAGCAAACCATGCAAAATATTGCCAAAGCCTGTACTTCGCAGGTGATTGTGCCAGAACACATACAGTGTTGCGGCTGGGCAGGCGATAAAGGCTTCACCACCCCAGAGCTTAATGAAGCGGCGGTGCACCCGCTAAAAGAGCAAGTGCCAGCAGGGTGCTCTCGCGGCTTTAGTAACAGTAAAACCTGTGAGATTGGGCTATCGCACCATAGCGGTATTCCGTATCAATCTATTTTGTATTTGTTGGATGAAGTGGCTGTTGCTAAATAGTTAGCTTTTATCAGCTCCTTCAATAGAAAAGGGTCATGCACATTCGCGCATGACCCTTTTGTTTTCTCTAAGTATTAGCAATAACCTAACAGATACTATTCATCATCAAGATCCACCAGCTTAGTACTGCCACCGTGCGCTTTTTCACGCAGTCTTTGAATCATGGCGTAAAAGCCCGGAATCAATAATGTACCTGCTAGTAGCACACATAACAGACCACCAATCAATGAAATACCTAATGAGTTCTGGCTAATATGACCTGCGCCCGAGGCAAACACCAACGGGAAAATACCTAAGATAAACGACCATGAGGTCATGTTCACCGCTCTAAAGCGTAATTTACCGCCCATTACCGCCGCTTTATCCAGTTCTAGCTCATTTTCTTCGCGTTCATTTTTGGCAAACTCTACAATCAAGATCGCATTTTTTGCCGCCAATGCTATCAGCAAAACCAAGCCTATCTGCGCATACAAATTTAACGGAATACCGGCTAAGTTCAGTGCTAAGAAAGAACCTAACGTGGCAATTGGCACCACCAAGATAATGGCAATCGGAATGGTCCAACTCTCGTATTGCGCCACCATAAATAGGTAGATAAAGATAAGCGCGAGAGCAAAGGCAAAGATTGCCTGATTACCGGCCATCTTTTCTTGATACGCCATGCCTGTCCACTCGTACTGATAACCTTGCGGCAGTATTTCGGCGGCGACTCTCTCCATCGCCTCAATCGCATCGCCACTGGAGAATCCCGGTGCAGGTTGCCCTTGAATAACCGCTGAGCGATACATGTTGTAACGCCACGCCACATCAGGTTCAAACACTTGCTCGTAAGTAATCAAGGTGCTTAACGGCACCATGACCCCTTCATTACTGCGCACAAAAAAGCGTTCCAAATCGTCCATCGACGAGCGGTATTCGCTATCCGCTTGCATGGTCACCCTAAAGTTTTTACCCAGCATAGTGAAATCATTCACGTACATTGAGCCTAAGTTGCCTTGTAGGGTTTGGAAGATATCCGTGAGCGAAATGCCTAATTGTTTGGCTTTGGTTCTGTCGATATCCACATAATAGTGCGGCACATTGGCGCGGAAGGTACTAAAGGTGTAAGCGATCTCTGGCTGTTTATTGGCTTCTTGAATCACATCATTCATCAATTGCGCCAAATCGGTGCGATTACGACCTAATGTATCTTCCAATACAAACTCAAAACCCGAAGCTGAGCCCATGCCCGGCACTGCCGGAGGCCCCATGGCAAATACCATTGCATCTGGAATTTGCGCCGCTGCAGCGCCGTTAATTCGATTTGAAATGGCAAACGATGAATGATCGCCATCAAGCTGAGCACGTTCATCCCAAGTTTTTAGTTTCACGAACAGCGAAGCACCGTTTGATGCCGCCGCGCCTGTCATAAAGGCATAGCCTGTGGCTACAGTAACGCCTTCGACTCCGGGCTCATTTTCAAACAGCCCGACTAGATCTTCCACCACAGCTTCGGTGCGAGACAGCGATGCTGAGTCAGGTAACTGCACATTGGTCAGCAAAATGCCTTTGTCTTCTTGCGGCACAAACGCGGTGGATGTGGTTTTGCCAAAGTAAGTCACCATTGCCACTGCCACAAGGAAGAACGCCACTAACAACAGACCTTTCTTAACCAAGAAACCCGCCAAGCGCCCGTAACCTGAAGTCACTTTATCCAAACCTCGGTTAAAGGCTTTAAACCAACCGGCGGTATTGCCTCCGCCTTGTTTTAGCACCAGCGAACATAGCGCAGGAGATAAGGTCAGTGCGTTAATGGATGAAATCACTACTGAAATACAGATGGTTAAAGCAAATTGGCGATACATGATCCCCGTAATGCCCGGCAACATCGCCACTGGCAAAAATACCGCCAGCAATACCAATGTAGAAGTAACAATTGGGCCCGTTACCTCTTTCATCGCGATTAAGGTGGCTTTTCTTGGTGTCAATGATGGGTTTTTCGCCATAGTGGTATCGACATTTTCGATAACCAAAATCGCATCATCCACTACAATACCTATGGCAAGGATCAAGCCAAATAGCGTGACTGTATTAATGGTAAAGCCCGTAATTTGCATCACCGCAAAGGTACCAATTAACGATACAGGAATTGCCACCACAGGAATTAACGTGGCACGCGCACTGCCTAAAAATAGGTAGGTCACGGCAATCACCAATAAGATGGCTTCAATCAGCGTTTTGACTACCCCTTTTATCGATTCCTCAACAAACAAAGTGGTGTCGTAACTGCTCTCATAGGCCAGACCATCAGGGAAGTTAACGCTTAACTTCTCTAAGGTGCTCATCACCAACTCGCCACTTTCTAGGGCGTTCGCGTCAGATTGAAGATTTAAGATAACAATCGACGCATCTTCACCGCGAAACTGACCCGTACCGTCGTAGAATTTTTTACCTAGCTCAACCCTCGCCACGTCCTTTAGATACACCGCCGAACCATTGTGATTGGCGCGCAGCATGACGTTTTCAAATTCTTCAACGCTGTCTAAACGCCCTTTAGTCACTAGGTTAAAGGTCACGTCTGTCGCCGCATCATACGGCGGAGCCCCCACTTTACCGGCCGCCACCTGAATGTTTTGCTCACTTAACGCGGCATACACATCCGAGGTGGTCAGCCCTAAACTGGCAAGCTTTTCCGGATCAAGCCATACGCGCATGGCAAATTCACCGCCGCCGACGACGTTGACTTCACTAATGCCGCGCACGCGAGTGAGCTGATCTTTGATATTTAAGTTAACGTAGTTAACCAAGAACTGATCATCATAGCGTCCGTCAGGCGAATAGAAGTTCAATACCATCAGCATATCAGGCGAACGTTTTTTCACCGTTACCCCGACCGAACGCACCTCTGGCGGCAGCTTAGATTCGATTTGCGTAACGCGGTTTTGTACGTTGACCTGAGCCATATCGGGATCAGTACCCACTTCAAAGGTCACATTCAAATTATACGAACCGTCATTGGCACTTTTTGATGACATGTAAATCATGCCTTCAACGCCATTGACCGAGGTTTCTATCGGATCGGCAATCGCCTGCTCGACGGTTTCAGCGCTAGCCCCTGTGTAGTAAGCGGTTACACTCACCGATGGCGGGCTGATTCTTGGGTATTCTGAGACAGGCAATACCGCCAAAGAAATCACACCTGCCAAGGTCAAAATAATAGAAATCACCAGCGCAAATTTGGGGCGCTGGATAAAGAATCGACTTAGCATATGATTACTCCGCCGCTTCTGGTTTAGATTCGGCTTTAGCTGGCGCTACCTGCACAGGTAAGCCATTGCGCACACGCTGTAATCCGCCAACGATGATTTTATCGCCCTCGCCTAATCCAGTGTGCACAATCACTCCATTTTCAGTCTGTGCACCTAGCTCAACATTGCGTCGCTCCGCTACGTTGCCCTCACTCATTAGCATCACAAAATCACCCGCGACATCGGTTTGTACGGCGCGACGAGGGATTGCCACCGCATCTTGGGTATTGGTTGAAGCGATCACGACATTGATGTGCTGGCCCGGCAATAAAGTATGCTGTTCATTCGGCACTAAAGCGCGCACGGCTAATGTTCCTGTGGTTAAATCAATGCGGTTGCCTACAAAGTCTAAAGTGCCTTTTTGTGGATGTTGCTGACCATTTTCCAGCTCCAACGTCACTTCAACGCCGCCACTATTGGACTCACCACTATTTGATTCGCCATCGCCTTGGTATTTATCAAAACCAAACGCTAAGCGCTCTCTTTCACTAAGCTGAAATGACGCGTGCACAGGATCAAGGCTGACTAAAGTGGTCAATGTGCCCGATGACGGAGAAAGTAGATCACCAGTGCTGACTTTAGTATCTGAAATACGGCCGGTAAACGGCGCGGTAATTTGGGTATATGAGAGGTTTACTTGTGCTAGCAATAACTGCGCATTGGCCGCTTGCAATTGCGCATCAGCGCCCAGTTTCTCGGCTTGTTTGGTATCAAATTCAGACTGAGAAATACTGCCTCTAGGGAGCAGGTTTTTTGCACGCAGATAATCGTTTTCGGCACGTTTTAAGTGCGCACTTGCTTGGGCAACAGAGGCTTTGGCGCTGGCAACTTGAGCTTCAAAAGAAGAAGGCTCTATCGTATATAGCAATTGGCCTTTTTCGACAATTTGACCTTCTTTAAAGTGACGTTGTTTAAGATAACCCGTCACTTGCGCAGTGATATCAACATCTTCCACCGCCTCAATGCGACCCACATAAGCTTTGCTTGGCTGATACGCGACAATGGCAACAGGTTCGACGATAACAGTAGGAGCGACTGCGGTTTGTTGTGGCTTTTGCGACTCCCCACAACCTGCAAGCATCAAAGCACTCACCAGACTCACTACTTGTAACGACTTCTTCATTAATACACCTTTTAAAAATCAAAACTCTCTTGCACAAAGACGCGTTTTTCGCCCTCGCAAAAGATGGATAATCAATAAGTGTATTCGTGAAAATCAGCAGTATTAATAAAACAAATGTAACTAAAATTTACAAAACTAGTTTCATAACAAGTATTAGCCAAAGTATGACAATCACAAAAGCTAATTCAATCTAAAAACACCTAATTGTGTTGCATATTGACCTTGCTCTGACATCTTCCCTCACTCAATTTGCAGCTCTTTGACTAACTCTAGCCACTCTTTGATTTCTTCACGAAAGTGTCGCTTTTGCGCATCGGAAACCGTGCCAAGTATGCTGACAATGCTTTGATTGGCAAGCTGGCGATTACGTTCTAGTTTGAGGGTAAGCCGCTCTGGATACACCTGCTCTGGTTCATTGACTAAAAAGGTCAGCTCTTTTTGATAAAAGAACGGATCGTCACGGCGCGCAAACATAGTGTGAATGCGATCGCGCATAGTAATTCGATACAAGACCCACTCTTTATGTGAACGCTCTATGTTATTAACCCAGGTTTCGACAATCACTTGCTGTTCATCGGATACAGAGCCTAGCCAGCGATGTAAATTTTTCTCAATTCGTTCTTGGTAGTAACGCTTGGCTTGCTGATCGCTTTTACTGGCGAATTTTTTTGTGAACATCTCATGCTTTAGAGTCAAATTCTCGATAAATTCGTCAATTTGCCCTTTGCTAAGGGAGCGAGACAACGAATACACATCTGGCGTGGCCTTATTAGATAAGCGACGAATATGCGCCCGAAACACCTCTTGCTGTTGCTGTAAAAACGCCACATCCACCGCAGAGAGTTCGGCATCATATAAGGTTTGTAATTGCGCTTGGTAGTGAGGTAATTCTTCGGTTTTGTGCCACAGCGCCAATTGTTGTAAACGCTGATCGAGTATCTCTTCTTGTATCCCCGTTAAGGTGACGTAATCTTCCACATACTCAAGCACCACCCAATCTAAATTGCGATAGACCATCTTTGCGGTACACGCCGTTAATGTCAGTAGCAATGCCCCCAGTATTACGCCTTTTATTTGCCATCGTTTTAATTGCCATCGTTTGAGCATCAATAATTTGACTGACTGCCATCTTGTCACCTGTATGGTCATCGCAATTCCTACTATTCCCTGTCAATGCCAAGTATTGTTGAACCTTGCGAAATTGGCGAGTTGCATGAGAAAAAATTGCCATGCTGTTTTGTCACAATCTATTGTTGATAACGCGATCCATATTGCGAAAAAGAAATGGCTCGGACATAGCACGAATGATAATCTATTTTATGTAGATCAATGGATTTACCCCCTCATCTTGATATAGCTAAAGCAGGATAAACACAGTTATCGATGTCGCGCTGTATCCAAATATTGTCTCTAATTATCAATGAGAGACGCACAAGGAGTTATTAGAATGTCTTTAGTGTTGTACTACGCACCCGGCGCATGTTCTGGCGTGACCATCACAGCGATGATTGAGTTAGGACTTGAATGCGAATTTATCAAAGTTGATTTAGCATCTGGCGAGCAAAAAACACCGGCTTATCAGCAGATTAATCCATACGGTAAAGTGCCTGCGGTGACGGTAAACGGACAACTCCTAACAGAAAATCCTGCCATTTTGATCTACCTAAATTCACTAGCAACGTCATCGAAGTTAATACCCGATACTGACTGTGCTTTTCAGCGCTCACAGTACTATTCCGATCTCATGTGGCTGTCTAGTTCGGTACATCCATCGGTGCGACATGTGTGCATGCCGTCGTATTATACCCAGAGTAGTGATACCGACGATGTTGTCGCCAAAGGAATCAAACAACTGACCCTTTACTTCACTATGGCTAATCAGCGTTTACAGAACTCGACATGGTGGTATGGCGAGCAGTGGTCTATTTTTGATACCTATTTGCATTGGTGTTATACCCGCGCTCTGCGAGGGGGATTCGCTTTAGATTCATTCCCCGCGCTGCTGTCTCATCAACAGCGTCTTGAGGCAAGACCGAGCTTTGCCATTCGACAACAAATAGAACAGCGCTAACCGCCCGCTGACCAAATGTACAATTAACTCAGGTCGATGTTGTTATGGTGCCAAGTAAAATTATTCCCAAAGGCCGCGGGGCGAAAGTGCTCAATATACAAGGCCATGAGCCAGATGGCATTTGGCTACCGCACCGCCACGATTACTATGAAGTGATGTGGTCGCTAGAAAGTCACGGGCACCATAGCATCGACTTTATCCAATACCCATTAGCCAAAAATCGCGTCTTTCTTATCTCTCCCGATCAGGTACACGATGCTCGGCAGTTAAAGGGAGGGTTGCGTGTTGTCGCCTTCAAAAGTGAGCTTTTTGAACACACTACTCGCCAACAAGCGACCATGTTTACTTTGGGTTTTGATAAAGCCTTTCAGGTGCCTTATTTAGATTTAGACGAACAAGGTGCACTACAACTCAACAAATTGTGGCAACTGCTTGAAGAAGCGGATCAGGAACAAAATAGCGCACTATTGGAATCGTTACTGTCTAGTTACTTGCTATACCTGTGCCGTTATAAACAAGATACGAGCTTATCATCCGAACCCCGCGCTCTTGATCCTCGGGTGTTAAAGATAGAGTCGCTGATCGAGCAACATTATCGAAGCTATAAACGTTGCGATTTTTACGCGGCAACCATCAACCTCACCGCCAAGCGCACCAATGAGTTAATGAGAAATAGCCGAGGCAGAACCGTCACCACCAGCATCATTAATCGGGTCTGTTTAGAAGCAAAGCGAGAGCTGACTTTTACCACTAAACCTGTGCAAACCATCGCTCAGCAATTGGGTTATGAAGACAGTTCCTATTTTAGTCGCTTATTTAAAAACCAAGAGGGTTGCTCGCCCACCGACTATCGCTTGAAAATGTTCAAATAGTCCTAACACTCCGGTCTATTGTGAATACCTGCATCACATTATTTAGCGCATAATTTGGGTTCTACTCTCAAAAGTACAAAGCCGTTTCTGCAATTTTGTACCTCAAAGCATGTGACTAAATAATGACAGCCAATAACTCTAAGCCCATATTTCACCTAACGCTAGCGATGATGCTCACCCTTGGCGCTATCTCGGGGCTAACGCCTCTTTCTATGGATATGTACTTGCCGGCAATGCCAATCATGGCAACCGATCTCGCCAGTAGTATCAACAGTATCCAATTCACTTTAACCATCTATATGGCAGGCTTTGCCATAGGACAAATTATCCATGGGCCGCTCTCCGACAGCTATGGCCGAAAATCAGTATTAATGATAGGTATCGCGCTGTTTGGCATCTCGTCACTGACCAGCGTATTTGTCGATTCAGTGTTTGCATTGACACTTTCACGTTTGTGTCAGGGACTGAGCGGCGCCACAGGCGCAGTTGTGCTGATGGCGTTAATTCGCGACATGTTTAATCGCGAGGCGTTTTCTCGGGTGATGTCTCTGGTCAGTTTGATCATGACCATAGCCCCACTCGTTGCCCCTTTAATTGGCGGCTACCTTACTGTGTGGTTTGGCTGGCGCTCCATCTTTATATTATTAGCTAGCTTATCTGTAGTGATGATTCTGCTTATTGCTAAGCAGCTGCCAGAAACACTTCCCGTAGAAAAACGTCAACCTCTTAGATTTCGCTCCATATTCCTAAATTACATACAGGTTTTGCGCAATAAAAAATCCCTTGGGCTCATCGCTTGTGACTCACTTGCCTTTACCGGAATGTTTTCATTCTTGACCGTAGGTTCGTTTGTTTATATCGATATTTTTGGAGTGAAGGTTGAGCACTTTGGCTACCTGTTTGGTCTGAACGTGATTACCATGACCTTATTAACTATGGTCAATGCAAGGTGGGTAGTGAGCATTGGCGTACACAGCTTATTGCGTGCTGGTTTGGCACTCATCGCTCTGGCAAGCATTGGTTTAGTTAATGTGTGGTACTTTGATTTAGGTATTGTCGGATTGGTTCCGTGCATCATGGTGTATGTGGGGTCAATTGGGCTGATTAATAGCAATTGTATGGCGCTGTTACTCAACAACTACTCTTCTTTAGCAGGCACGGCATCGGCACTAGCAGGGACCATGCGTTTTGGTATGAGTGCGATACTCGGCTCCATTGTGGCAGGTTCGCCACATAATCCGACCTTTACCTTGGTATTGAGTATGGCGCTGTGCGCGTTAGGTGCAACTTGCGCTTATGTTTATACGGCTCGCAACGCTTAATTTAAATAGCGCATCAACTTTTCTGTAAGCATCTAAAATAAACAAAAATGGCTTAGTTGTTCGCAACTAAGCCATTTCTCGTTAAGTATCTTTGCTTTTTATGTATTGCCTACGGCACACCATGGCCTTTCGACGCCACCCACACTCGATACCATTGCTCGTTAGTCATATCCAGTTTAAGTGCTTCCACCGCTGAGGTTACGCGCTCTATCTTGCCTGAACCAATAATTGGCAGTGGTTTTGATGGCAGTTTTCTGACCCAAGCATAAATCACTTGATCAATGCTGCATGCCCCTAACTCTTCTTTTAATGCTTCGAGTTCACCTCGAACGCGCTGTGCTTGCTCGGTATCACCACTGAAAATAGCGCCACCAGCTAGACACGACCAAGCCATAGGGCGAGTGCGTAAGGTTTGCATGAGATCGAGTGTGCCGTCATCGGCAACATCAAAGTTTAATGGGTTAATTTCCACTTGGTTAGTCACCAAAGGTGCATCTAAGCGCGATTGCAGTAACTCAAAGCCGCGCGGAGTAAAGTTTGAAACGCCAAAGTGCGAAACCTTACCTGACGCTTTTAAGGTTGCAAAAGCTTGCGCCACTTCATCAGCGTCCATCAAGGCATCTGCGCGGTGGAGCAATAATACATCGATATTGTCGACTTGCAGGTTACGTAGCGAGTTCTCTACCGAAGCAATGATATGTTGCTGTGATGAGTTGTAGTGATTGATTTTGCGTTGCGGGGTTTTGTCGCCGCAGAGCATGATATTGCACTTAGTGACAATTTGAATTTGCTGGCGAATACTTTTATCCAATGCCAGTGCTTCGCCAAACAAGCGCTCACACTCGTAGTTGCCATAGATGTCAGCGTGATCGACGGTGGTCACGCCTAGCTCTACGTGCTGACGCAAAAATGCAAGACGTTGCTCTGGGGTCATATGCCAATCAGCTACACGCCAATATCCTTGTACTAACTCCGATAACTGCGGTCCCTGTGGGGCGAGAATCACTTTCTGTACCATTAACTACTCCAAGTTTTGTCGGTCGAGTAAGTCATCATCCTATGTGCTGGGTTGGCATTGCTCAATTAGCGAGTATTTAAATTGCATCGCTTAAGCTTAAAACTGCGAGATTCGGCACACATTGCAGGGCAAGGTATAACCGTTTATCGCCTTATTAGTGAGGATTGAACGGTAAATTTGTCAGCGAATAGACCAGTTGAATGCCGTTTTTATCACTTGTCCATTCTACCAAGTGTTGCCGGTCGGCAGTTTGCCACAGCAATAGTCTTGGCTCACTGGCTCGATAACGCTGCAAAAACTGCTGTACTTGTTTATCAACCAAAGTAGCTGGGGCTTTGCTTAATGCTTTTTCTATATCCAATGACTCACCCCCTAGCTCAATATTGACTAACTGAAAGCCATCGCTTCTTAAACCCAATTGCAACTGATTAAAGTGCACCAAGCTAAAGTCACTACTTAATGTCAGCGTGGGGCTGAGTGTGGGGCTGTGATTGCTCGCAAATGACACCAACGCATACATAGGCGTTCGGTGTATCACTATTTTATCGCTGCAAAATAGTGGCGCGTTATTTTTGGCGTCATCTGCGGCATCCTCTTCAGCACAATCAAACCAATCACCCGATTGAGCAAACTCTTTTGCGGACCACAGCGCAAATTGTGACGAAATAAAAGGCGAAAACCACAGCGGGTGAGCAGCGGCAAAAAGTTTAGTGGGCAACAGAGCCCACAGCATCAATCCACCAACTAAAAGCCACTTTTTCCTAGGCATCATATCTGTGATCTCTGCGACATAAGGTGTTGAAGATTCGAATAAAACATAGTGTTTACTGTACTCCATTAGCTTTGCGCAGTTGATGATCTTCACTGCAAATTCCCATCAAGCTGTTTGAGCTACATGCTGAGTTTGGTCATTCTAAAGTGAGTTTATTTACGACCAAGGGAACCTTTATGACGATAAGAAAAAGCCTCGCTTATAACGCCGTACTCAGCTCTTTTACTTTAAATGCACTTGCTTTAAATGCATTTGCTTTGAGTGCCATTACTTTAAGCACGCTCGCATTAAGTACGCAGCTCGCCTACGCCGCAGGCCCAAATATCTCTATCGCCACTTCAACCACAGCGCGAGATTTCCCTCTTAGCGCCAGTGAGCCTTTGGTCGTTACCTTAAATAAGAACCAATATACCTTCATCGTCACTGGATTAAACGGAGATTGTGCATCTGACTCATCGCAGAAAATACGGTTTAATACCCCACTTGCACTCAATTGTCATACGCAAACTGAACTGCCGTTTAATATTCGATTTTCTGGTGACTACGCTATTTTCTATGACAATCAGCAACACACTCTGCTAATCAAACGCCAACCAACACAATCGAAAAAACAAACCTTTGTCCGTCCTTTACCTAAAATCGGTTGTGAAGTTTATAGCGATATGCCAGCACAAATTAATGTCGCTGACACATTTGCTGACGGTACGCGCCTAAAAGAAGCCTTTAGTGGGCAAGTGGCGACAGTGAACAATGGTGTGGTGGTGTTTAACCCCACTCGCAACACGGGAAGCGTGATGCTCATTGAACAAGCCTCCCCTGCACCTCAACCTCACACCGCAAAATCGTTAGATTGGCGCAATGCCAATATCTACTTTGTGATGGTAGACAGATTCAATAATGGTGATAGCAGTAATGATCATAGCTATGGGCGTCAGCACGATGGCAAGCAAGAGATTGGCACCTTTCATGGCGGTGACTTACAAGGTGTAATCAACAAACTTGATTATATTCAATCTCTTGGCACCGATGCAATTTGGCTCTCCCCTATTGTGGAGCAAGTGCATGGCTTTGTCGGTGGTGGCGATAAAGGCTCTTTTCCTTTCTATGCTTATCACGGTTATTGGTCACGAGATTTCACCAAGATTGATGAAAACTTTGGTAATGACAACGACCTGAAAACATTGGTCGAGCAAGCGCACAAACGCGGCATCAAGGTAATGTTAGATGCGGTGATCAATCACCCAGGTTACGCCACCTTAGCCGATCTTGAATTTGATCACATTGATGTCCTCAAAGCGGCCGCCAAAGGCCAAGATCTCACTAAATGGCAACCAAAATCAGGTAAAAACTGGCACTCCTCTCATGAACTAATCGACTACCAAAGTCAAAATTGGTCGCAGTGGTGGGGCGCAGATTGGGTGCGCTCAGGTCTGCCGGGATACGATAAACCCGGTAGCAGTGACAAAACATTAACGCTGGCTGGATTGCCTGATTTTAAAACCGAATCAGATAAATTTGTCACACCACCGCAGTGGCTGTTGGATAACCCCGGCACACATGTAGTGGCAAAAGAGCATTATCGCGTTGCCGACTATCTGGTCGAGTGGCAAACCGACTGGGTGAAACGTTTTGGCATCGATGCTTTTCGTGTCGACACGGTGAAGCACGTAGAAGGTGATGTTTGGCTAGATCTAAAAGCGCAAGCCAGTGAAAAATTAGCGCAATGGCAAAAAGAGAATCAACGTCCACAACAACCGTTTTGGATGATGGGGGAAGTATGGGCGCACTCGGCTTACCGCTCACCGTATGCCGATGAAGGCTTTGACGCCCTAATTAACTTTGATATGCAAAAACAATTGGATAGAGGGGCGACCTGTTTCTCAGACATGCGTAAGACTTATGCCAATTACAGCGCCGAAATTCAGCAAAATCCGGGATACACGCCTGTTAGCTATATGTCTTCGCACGATACCGAGCTGTTCTTTTCACGCTTTAAATCTTTTGAGATGCAACGCAATGCGGCCAATGCTTTATTGCTATCACCGGGCGCAATCCAAATTTATTATGGCGACGAAATCGCCAGAGAAATTGGCCCGTATGCGGACGATTTTCATCAAGGCACACGCTCAGATATGTTGTGGAAGCTCGATGCACAGCGAGAGGATTTGTTAGAGCACTGGCAAACACTGGGGCAATTTCGTCAGCGCCACCCAGCAATTGGCGGCGGCGTACATAAAGATCTCAAGCAGAGCAGAGGTTACGCTTTCTCTCGCACCCTCGATGATGATGCGGTAATCGTGTATTACTCAGGTCGATAGCAGAAATGAATCAGCAAGCTCCGCTTATGCTATGAAGTATGTAAAATGGAGCTTGCTGGTTTAATTGTTTAAAAACTACAACCCCACATTATTCATGCGCTTCGGCATCTTGTTTTTTCAATACTTTATGTCCGTCTTCTGCAATGCCCTCTTTCCAATAACTGCTGATATAAATGGCATCTTTCGGGATGTTTTTATCGTTTCTAAAGTATTGGCGCAGCTCACGCATAGAATCAAAATCACTCGCCACCCAAACAAAAGGAGAGCCCTCCAGCCACGGCAATGCTTGCACTGTTTTACTTAATGGCTCATCTGTAATCCAAGTAACTTGCATATTGCTCGGGAGCGAAAGGGGTTGAATATCATCTTGGTGAGTGACTTTGATCACCACATACCCTATAGCTTGCTTGGGCAATGTTTGCACCTTGGCTGATAAAGCAGGTAAACCTGTCATATCCGCCACCATAAAAAACCAATCGGCATCAGTATTGATGGGCGCGATTGCACCCGGCCCCATCAAGCTGATTTCATCGCCAACTTGCGCGGCATCGGCCCAACGAGTCGCAAAACCGCTGTCTGGGTCTTGAGTAATATGACGTACAAAATCGACTTCGATAGCGGCAGTATCTGGCATAAAACGTCGAATGCTATAAGTGCGCAGAATTGGGCGTGAATCTGCGGCTATCTCAGAAATGGTATTGCCTTGCGCATCAAACAGAAACTTAACATAGCTCGCTGCGCAATCTTCAGGGAAATTAGCCAGTGCCTCGCCTTGTAACACCAGCCTTTGCATATTAGGAGAAATGCGCTGCGTACTAATAACGGTCACTCGCTTAGGTGTTGGTTTTTTTCGACTCATATTCCCTGCCTTATTTATTTGTCCTTTATTTAGATTAGAAGTGTTCACTTAAACAGGCGAGTAATTACCCTGAAAATAGAACTGTATTATCTAAATGATAATCATTTGTGTTTACGACAACAAAATAAGATTGTCGATATGACAACGACACTAACCGGTAAATTATAAGCAGCTGAAATTTAAGGGTTTGTTTTTTGGCACGGCAATTGCTCTATATAAAGTATCAAATAGATAACCAAACCGATAAGGGACCATCATGTATCAGATGTTTTTAGAAAACCAAACTGCAGAGACTTACATTGAGGAGCTTCAATGCCAATCCGCACACTGCTTTGCAAAAGAGCGTAACTCTTCTGCCAGTTTGCTTTTTAAAGGCATTCATAATGCTGTGCACTCTATCTGGTCTTCACTGCTAAAAAATACTGTGTTGCCGAATCTCAATCAATCTCAACACTCTATCGCAAAGCCGTCTACCGTAACCTTTACATCAATCGCACCAAAGGGTGTGTAGGAGAAAAATTATGAGCCATTTAAGAATCCCAAAAAACTGGACTATCCAACGTTCTACTCCATTTTTCACTAAAGACAGCGTGCCACAAGCTTTGCTTACTCATCACAACACTGCGGCAGAAGTATTTGGTCAGCTTGTTGTAATGGAAGGTACTGTAACTTACTACGGTTTTGCTGATGGCGATGCGACAGAACCAGAAGTCACTGTAGTGATCAATGCAGGTCAATTTGCCACTAGCCCACCGCAGTACTGGCACCGCATTGAAATGTCGGATGATGCGCAATTCAACATCAACTTCTGGTCTGATTCAGACAAGCGTAACGAAAAAATGTTTAACGTTAAAAAATAACCGCAGAACAAGCGTTATACCAATCAC
>NZ_BATM01000020.1 GCF_000467185.1 Vibrio ezurae NBRC 102218 | reverse complement strand
CAGTCATGAAGGCAACATAGTCAAATACAAACTCAATCATACTAAAATGTCCCTGCATGTATACTTGATACATGCAATTTAGCATGGCTATTTCTTAACGATGAATCAGTAATAATTAAACCGTCTACCTTTAATTCGAAGCGTTACAGAACGGCTGACAAATCATTCAGTATCCTAAGATATTTTCTCTCTGAGTTTCACAGTTGATGCTGCGCCGCCCATTGACTGTATTTATATACAGTATCATTACGTTCACGGACTAAACCCCAACAACATCAAAAAACACTAGTTACCAGATAACCCAAGACCAAAGACCCGAAGTTCGTTAAGCGACATGTTTAATACAACGAAATCTATTTTCTTGCAGCATGGTGATTATCAAATTCAGACTAAAAACTTCCTTGTTTATACCTCTTGCTATCCAAACGCTCAGCTTAGTGTTGCGGTCACAACTCACTTTCAGTGACATTGTCACGATATGAGTATTTAAATACGATTCAGGCCAATCCGCTCAAAAAGCAAATGATTCCATCTTCCTATCTGCTGACTTTCGCAAGCTACAACGAACTTTGTCTCTTTATTACACTGAAATTTTCAGCATAAGTTATCTACAGCATAAAATACTAATCAAATAATCAGTGACATCGTCAATGTAAAACCCTGCCACACACAGAAATCGTAAGTAATTGAAAATATTAGTTAAGTGCAAATTCACCTATATTTTGGCCCAACTCTTTTGAAGAGCTTAACCACCCATTTCACTCGTTGAGCTGATTATATTGACCTAAACATAGTTAGTTATAGTGCATTAGAGACATAAAAAACAAGAGCATTACTGCTCTTGATCTTTTTTAAACTCTTTACGAATATCTTCTGCAACTTGCTTAATGGCTTGTGCAGTGCTCATGCCATTGGCCATCAATTCTTGAATTCGCTCAACCGCTTTTTGCTGCTCTTCGTGTGTCAGTGGGGGTAAATCGTCAAACATAGTTGTTCCTTCCGTTCTGCCCTACTCGTCTGTGTAGTCGACAGTCTTACTAATTACGCGCTTGTCCTGAAATAAAATTGGACCTTGCCATTGAGATTGTGTCATCGATACGCTCACCACATAACGGTCTGGTGGTACCGCATTGGCGGGTAGTCTAACAGGATAGATAGATTCATACGACTTATTCCAGACCGTATTGTATTTACCGTCTTTGTAGTCATAAACTGTGACTTTTTGAACTGGCAGTGGGCAATATCGGTTGAGCAAGCGTTTTTTATCGACTACCCAGCTGTCCTGAGAATCCCAACGGACGACATGTACAGGATCAGGATCGTTCATGATCAACCAATGTGTCCACTGCCGCTGGGTGTTATCTTCTAAAACAAGTTGGTACAAGCCCGACTTTATCGGTTTATTTAAACTGTACGTCGCTTCGGTATGCTGCAAAGTACGTTTGTCGTCATTGGTTTCTTCATAAGAACGTTGGTCAATTACGTTTTTAGATATCGTCAAATCTGGCCACGCCTTTAATTCAACCGAAACTAAAGGTTTGTCAGTGAGAATATCTAACGCTAACTTATTGGATAAACGCCCTGGTCGCTGCACAGCAATTTTCTCAATAGTGATCGAGTCAATCCAAGTTGGAAACCCTTCGGCTATCAAGCTTTTGCCGCAATCTTTTTCTGTGGCTTGTTTTAACAACGCATCCATGTGCGATGCTAAACGGTCGGTAGATTCTTGCTGCCACACTTGAACCATGAGCTCATACATACCATTGAGATCATCTTCCAAGAGTTTTTGATGCATTTGAGTGACGATATTATTTTCTTCAAACCACTGCGCATTCGCTGGTGCAGGAACAACCAGTGGCATTAACAATAACGTCGCTAAAATTGGCTTCATTAGCTTTTCATCTTATAACCAACGCCACGCAACGTTTCAATATCGATACCCGGCAGTTTTTGACGCAATTGCAATACGTGAGTATCTACGGTGCGCGTTGTAGGAAAATGATTATAGCCCCATACGTGATCCAACAGCTCATCACGAGTAAACACACGCCCAAGGTTACTCGCCAAGAACATCAGCAAGTCAAACTCAGTACGAGTCAATGAAATACTTTCATTGTGGAAATAGACTTCGCGCGTCGCTTTGTCTATCACAAGACTATTCGTAATGACTTTAGAATCATCAAACTGAGATTCACCGTCCACCACACGTAAATTTGCGCGAATGCGAGCAAAAAGTTCGGCTTCTGCAAATGGTTTTGTTAAATAATCATTCGCACCCGCATCAAGCCCTGACACTTTATCTTTAACCGTTACTAACGCGGTAAGTAAAATGACGGGCACCGATTTAATGGCTTTCCACTCAGCAAGGTGAGAAATAGAATCACCATCAGGCAATTGTCGATCTAAAATCACTAGATCCGCTTTCGACCATAGCTTGGTCGTTTCAGCAATAGTTTCAGAATGTAGACATGTATAACCCGCTTGCTCTAAGCTTACTAGCAGGCCATCAGCCAAGTTTTTATCATCTTCAACGAGTAGTAGCGTCTGTTCCACAAGGGATCTCCATTACAAATTTTGTTGGAGGGCCAGCTAACTTCATCTTGCCCCCCATTCTTCCCACCATAGATTCCACTATGGTCAAGCCTAAGCCTAACCCAGCTTCACTGACAAAAGGCTTACGCAAGCGCTTCCAATCTTTGGCGCTAAGCTTGCCCTCATCTTGAACCTCAATGGTGAGCGTATCGTTACTTCTATGCACATAAAGTTGAACTTTACCCACACCGTACTTTATCGCGTTATTAACTAGGTTATCGATACACGTACCTAGCCAATAAATATTAATCTGAACCTCGATGTCTTTATCAAGCTTGAGTTCAACATCACCAGAGTAATTTTCAACTTTATATTCAAGCCACTCTTGCATCGAGGGTAAATGTTCGGTTGCTAGCGCTTGATTATCCGACTGCAAATAATCTTTACTCGCCTCAGCTAACTGACGTAGCCTTCTTGAGTCTTCACATAAGCGTCTAAATTCGTCGTATACAGACTCAGGTAAGTGTTCAAATTCACGGCGAAAACCTTCAACTGTCATAGATAAACTGGCAATCGGCGTGCGTAATTCATGGGTCAATATCTGCAATATTAACATGCGACTGCGCATTTCTTCACGCTTACTGTTCCACCGATAAATTGACCAACCGACAATAAGTGTGACGTTTAAGAACACTAAGACATAGACTAAGTTCTTGATAAGGTGGCTATTGTCGTGTTGTTTCCAGCAAATGTTACCTCGCTCGAAAAAACATTCACTCACTTGAGAAACCGGCATAAAACTCAGCTCAGCTTGTTTAGCATTTTGTTCTAAGATTTTGATATCAAAGACAAAGTAGCTGTCACCTTTTCTTAGCCAAAATTCCTTATCTTGTAAAAACATTGGCGCACCCGATAACAATGAAGCAATGCCATCGCTGTGCATCACCTGTAATCGCCCTAACAATGAACTGGGATCCGCCAACTTGCGCTCACTAATATGCATGTAAGGTTCAAGCTCTTTCGTGCGTTCTGGGTGTGCTTTTACATATCGAGCAGCGTAAGTGCCCCCACCTGGGTGAATGGGATTGGAGCGAGCAAACCACTTTAACGGCAATTGTGTGCCGCGACACATAGCTCGAGTAAAGACTAAAGGCTCTGTCACGGTTGGACTAAGCGGTAATTTGCTTTTACAGGTTTGCTCCAAACGATAAAGCAGCTGAATGTCCTTTAGCGGATATTTGCTGGTTTGAGGCAACATAGAATGTGGATCAATCAAAGCGGTTGGAAAATCAGCTTGAATCACCTGCATATCGTACACATCTTTAGCCTCTTTAAAGACGAACAATCCCACCAAAGCATCTAATCTTTGGGGCAGTGTTTTCGCCATTAATACAGGGCTTACTAACAGTAAGCTGATGAATAGAAGTAAAGTTCTCAAAGAGTACAACATGTTTTAACTAGAATGGTTTCACTATACTCCCAAACCGTCATGCGTTCCAAATCCAACACCAATATTGACAACGAAATGACAGATCTCTACCTAAACCACACAAAAATCGAACGGTTTTTACACAATACTTTCCATACAGAGATGATATGGTTGATTGGTTAGTTATTTAGGGGCTCAATTGAAACAGATGTTTAATGAACAATAAAAAAATCCGATAAACAAAGTTTATCGGATTTTTAGCAAACTCAGCTTTAATACACAGCGATAAACGCTAATGTCGGCTTATGTTTTCTCATTTAGCTCATTAAAGATGCTCAATAATCTTCATACACGACTCTTTCGCGTCGCCAAACAGCATCGAAGAATTCTCTTTAAAGAACAATGGGTTTTGTACGCCCGCGTAACCTGTATTCATTGAACGTTTGAACACCACCACGTTTTGCGCGTTCCATACTTCAAGTACAGGCATGCCTGCAATTGGGCTTGTTGGATCGTCAAGTGCGGCTGGGTTTACGGTGTCGTTTGCGCCGATAACAAGCACGGTATCCGTTTCAGGGAAGTCGTCGTTGATTTCGTCCATTTCTAAAACGATATCGTACGGCACTTTTGCTTCAGCAAGCAGTACGTTCATGTGTCCTGGTAGACGACCCGCTACTGGGTGAATACCAAAACGAACCTCAATGCCTTGCGCGCGAAGCTTTTCAGTAATTTCGTGCACTGGGTATTGCGCTTGCGCTACGGCCATGCCGTATCCCGGAGTGATGATTACTGACTTCGAGTTTTTCAGCATCTCAGCCACTTCTTCAGCGCTGGATTCTCTGTGCTCTCCCTGCTCTTCATCACCAGTAGAGACTGCAACTTCTTGACCAAAGCCACCTGCGATGACACTGATAAATGAGCGGTTCATTGCCTTACACATGATGTAGGACAGAATGGCACCCGAAGAACCCACCAATGCACCCGTTACAATCAATAGATCGTTAGCGAGCATGAAACCTGCTGCTGCTGCGGCCCAACCAGAGTATGAGTTCAGCATGGACACAACCACTGGCATATCTGCGCCGCCAATTGACGCTACCAAGTGATAGCCAAAAGCAAATGCAATTAGCGTCATCAAGAACAGTGGCAATAAGCCGCCGTCGCTACCTAAGTACCATTTCATTAGCAAAGCTGAGACAACAATGGCTGCCAAGTTGAGCTTGTGCTTATGCGGTAGGTTTAAAGGGGATGATGAAATCACGCCGCGCAATTTACCAAAGGCGACGATGGAACCGGTAAAGGTTACCGCACCAATAAATACACCGATATACACTTCAACTAAGTGAATCATATGCTCAGCGTGAGTGGTTAAAATTGGCGCGTCAATAAGGCTATTGTAACCCACTAACACTGCGGCCATGCCCACAAAACTGTGTAGGATTGCCACCAATTCTGGCATTTCGGTCATTTCCACTTTTCGAGCTAAGTGAATACCAATACCACCACCGATCACCATGGCTAACAGAATCCACGCGATGCCGCTAGAGTGTGGACCGAAGATAGTCGCAAGTAAGGCAATCGCCATACCTGCAATACCGTAGTAATTACCTGCACGCGCACTTTCCTGTTTAGAAAGCCCCGCCAGACTCATGATAAAAAAGACAGCAGCAATAATATATGCGGCTTGAACTAATCCTGCAGACATTCGTTACTCCTTAGTCTTTACGGAACATTTCTAGCATACGCTTAGTGACCGTAAAGCCACCGAAGATATTGATACTAGCAATTAATACAGCGATAAATGCAAGGAAGGTCACGACGCCATCCCCTTGCCCAACTTGGAGCAACGCGCCCACAATGATAATGCCTGAGATGGCATTCGTTACCGACATAAGTGGCGTGTGCAATGCGTGTGTTACGTTCCAAACTACGTAGTAGCCGACAATACATGCCAACACAAATACAGTGAAGTGCGCTAAAAATGCCGCTGGAGCCACAGATGCAACCCAAGCAAATGCGCCAACACCTACCGCCAATCCAATCAGTTTTTTCACTGGAGAGGTAGGCTCTTCAACTTTAGGTTCTGCTTTAGCTGGCGCAGCTTTAGGAGCGGCTTGAGGCTGAGCTGAAACTTGAATTGGTGGCGCAGGCCAAGTGACTTCACCTTCTTTAACTACAGTAACGCCGCGCAGTACAACATCTTCAAAATCGATGTTGATGGTGCCGTCTTTCTCTTTACAAAGCAGTTTTAGAAGATTGACAAGGTTGGTGCCGTAAAGCTGTGAAGACTGAGTTGGCAGGCGACCTACCATGTCGGTATAACCAATGACTTTTACGCCATTTGCCGTAGTTACCACTTTATCGGCTTCGGTGTAAGCACAGTTACCGCCGTTTGCCGCGGCAAGATCGACAATCACGCTACCCGCTTTCATGCTATCAACCATTTCTTTGGTGATAAGCTTAGGCGCTGGACGACCTGGGATAAGCGCGGTTGTGACTATGATATCAACGTCTTTCGCTTGAGCAGCATACAGCTCTTCAGCTTTTTTGTTGAACTCATCTGACATTTCTTTCGCGTAACCATCACCGGCGCCCGTATCTTCTTGGAAATCCACTTCCAAGAACTCTGCGCCCATTGATTCCACTTGTTCTTTTACTTCAGGACGAACGTCAAACGAGCGTACAATCGCGCCAAGGCTACCAGCGGCGCCAATCGCCGCAAGGCCGGCAACGCCTGCACCTGCTACTAAGACTTTAGCTGGCGGCACTTTACCGGCAGCGGTAATTTGTCCGGTGAAGAAACGTCCAAACTCATGCGCCGCTTCGACCACGGCGCGGTAGCCTGCAATATTGGCCATTGAGCTCAATGCATCTAGCGCTTGCGCACGTGAAATACGTGGCACGGAGTCCATCGCCATTACGTTGATGTTTTTGCTGGAAAGCTTTTCCATCAATTCTGGGTTCTGCGCTGGCCAAATAAAGCTGACTAAACTTGCTCCATCTTTCAACAGTTCAATCTCATCATCTGATGGTGCGTTGACCTTCAAAATCAGATCAGCATTCCATACCGTACTGTGGTCAACAACGGTTGCCCCAGACGCTACAAACGCTTGATTATCAAAACTGGCTAACGCGCCCGCTTCCTCTTCTATTGAGACTTCAAATCCCAATTTTATCAGCTGCTCCACCGTTTTAGGTGTGGCGGCTACTCGTGTTTCACCCGCGAGACTTTCTCTAGGTACACCAATCTGCATAGCTATTCCCTACTATTGGCACAAATTAAAAATACAAAATAAAAAATCTTGGCTCGACTGCCTTGTCGTTTGGCAGAAACGTTCTCAAGCAATAACAAAAAGTTATCATTAATATCAGCTATAAAACAACCGCTTGTTGCCTTACAAACCACTCATCAGACTAGATGCTGACATTACTTATCAAAAATGGACTCACCCATTTGATCGATAAACATCTGGGCTTTCTTAATCATTAATTCATTGGCATCCGCTTTGTTGCCAAGTACATCTGAACGAATAAAGCGATGCGTTTTCACTGAATCACCTTCTCCACTCGTAATGCGTCCAGCAATCCGAAACAAACCACCTTCGGCAATCGGTTCTGCATAAATTAAAAACGTCTTGTATTCCACAGGTTCAATAATTTCTTGCTTTTTATTATCTGATGAACCAAAAAGACGACTAAACCAACCCATAAACTCTCCAAAAATCTTAGACTTACTGCTACTAAATCTATGTTAAACGGCGTTTAAAGGCGAGTACTATTCGTCAGAAATTGTCGTTATACATCACACGCTTATGCGATTTAAAAGACAAACGGAGAAAATGTACGATAAGAAACACAAAATGAAGAAAATAATGAAATGATATTAGTGGCAAAGAAGCACACATTCGTGCTTGGTGGTTTTAAGGAAAATAATGGAGCTAAGGATTAGAAAGTACAGATTGTAGAGTGTGGTTAATGCTCATTGATCAAAAATACTAACGTGCCCCCTTTTAAACTGCTGCCGTAGTTTATGTTTAACCCCAAACCAATATTATCAATATAGTCTGCTAAAAACGGAACCGACATTAACCAACCCGCACTCCACTCGTAGTAGTTACTTGTGCCCATTGGATCTTCAAGATCGCCCCCCACGTCAATGCGACGCAGACTCGTGAATACGGTTTGTCCATAACCGCCTAAGTGACCAATGTCGTAAAAACCTTTCACACCATTAATCCAATACCAACCACCAGGATTTCCCACATTGCCCCCATTGGCTTCTCCCCAGCCAATGCCATAGAAAAACTTAAGTTCGGTAAACGTTTCCCAATGTCCCCAACTTTGTGGCTTAGTATAATGCAGCTCTATATTTGGCTTAACGGTAAACGCCCACGCATCGGTATTAAAGGCACGACCATCGAGCTCATCTCTAAAAAACTCGCTGAATGAGTTCCGATAAGTGTACTTGTTGCGGTAGTACATGAGGTTACTGCCAATGCCCGTATTTAAGCTAAAATTCTTACTCAGGGGGAAACTAGCGCCGTATTTGGTGGCAACAATGAAGTTTTGTTCACGACTGCTGTCCTTGGGTTCTAGAGGATCATCACCATACGAGATATTACGCTTTGTTTCGATGAACGAACCTATAAACGTTAGATCTTGCTTGATAAACTCGCCATCAGATAAAGGAACATCTTGTAATTTTACGGTGTAAGGGATGGTGTAAGCTGCAATTTGCTTACGCAGTGCTAAGGATTCTTCACTGCCAATATTATCGTTGTTGTCTGTTAAAAAGTTATTAGGGTCAAAATCTTGAAAGCCAAAAGAGATCGCTTCACTATCACTAAGCAATACCGCTGTTGCAAAGTTTTCCTCTAGTATTTCACGCAATACTTCATCTGCATGTGCTGAAGCTGTCAGAAACAACGCAATAAGGCATAGTAAACAACGATTCAAAGCTCCTCCGTAAATACACGACAATCCATTACTCTAAACAATAGCCAGTTTACTTCATGCTTTCACTAATTATTTGAGCTTCTGCATTGTTTTTTATTTAAATTTCTTAAAATTTGATTCTGAAAAATGAAAGTATGAGCATACAAAACGACAGCATAAGGTGCTTTTTTAGACAAAAAATCCGTTACTTCAAGCGCAAAACGAATCAGATGACGATTTATCCTAGTTTCATCACTCAATAGAGCTGAATAGTTTGACATTTCCGCGTAACTTTTTACGATGAAAACACCACTACAACTAGGTATGTACTTATGTCAGAAATAATTGAAGATCAAACCATCGATCTAAGTGAAGTTTCAGCGGAATTACGCCAGGTTATCGAATTCGATGAAGTGCCTGAGCAAATGTTCCAAATGGTTGTTTCCATACATGAGGCCGGTGAAGAAGAAGTGCGTAAAGCATGGGATGAACTCCCAGCCAGCGCGCAAAATGTTGTCGATAACTTTGAGCAGTTTCATGCGCTCACTTCGGTAAGTCAATCATTTGCAGGTGTAGGACTACTAGAAGAGTTCCCTACGCTGAATATTCCTGAAAACATGACCGAAGAAGAGACCAATAACTATAAAGCGCAGTTGCTAGACCAAGTGCTATTCAACTGCATTAAAGATATGGTCAAACAAATGAAAAAAGCACGCCGAGATCCTATCTTAAAGCGTGACTTTAATAATGTGTTCCTAAAAAACTAAATCTAGAATACCGAAACACATATAATCATTAGCCCTAGTTGGATACCACTAGGGCTTTTTACTTTTTACCTTGTACGAGACAGCACGCTCAAAACTCAACTTCCTTAATGGGAGGCCAAATTTTGCTGTGTAAAGCTAACTCCTTTCACCTGCGCGTATGCATGACAGCCTTGCGTTAAATTGAGCTCTTCTGTTGCCCACTGCGTTAAAGTTGACTTTAACATCAAGGTGTTGCTTAGCTGCAATGTAATTAAATTAGAGTGGGCATTAATGGCTTTGATCTCAGAGATCGTCACGGGGATTTTATTTCGAATAGAGCTCGCCGCATCACGTGACAATGTCACTGACACATCCTGAGCATCAATTCGAATTCGCACGCACTGACCCACTTTATCCTCTAATCCTTGGTCAGGTACCCATAACCAATGATCCGCAACTTTCATTTTGCGCATTGCATAGTGTTCATGTCGCTCAGCCACTTTGGCGTTGAGCAGCGTGCTGTGACGTTCTCCTTCTTGCCATAAAGAGAGCGTGCCGCTGTTCCATACCGTTTCGACATCACCAAAATCGACCACTTTACCCGATTCCAATACCAGTAAATGATCCGCTAAATGCATCACCTCTTCTAGGCTGTGCGTCACATAGACTATTGGGATTTCAATCTTTGCCGATAGCTGATTAAGATATTGAATCACTTCTCTTTTTCGCGGAATATCTAAACTTGCAAGCGGCTCATCCATGAGTAACAACTGTGGCTCACTGAGCAGTGCCCGAGCAATCGCTACTCGTTGCTTTTCACCGCCGCTTAACGTATTTGGCTTCGCCGTTAAAAGATGATCAATACCTAACAGCGCGGTAAGTTCATTTAAAAACGTGTTTGAGCTGCGCTTAGGTGCACCAAATAGCAGATTTTCTTTGATAGAAAGATGGGGAAACAAGCGCGCGTCTTGAAAAACCATCGCTACTTTACGCTTCCATACGGGAAGGTGAATATTCTTCTGCGTATCTAACATGGTCAATCGATTTAATTTCACATGTCCAGATTGAGGATGCAATAAGCCAGAGAGCACATTTAATAACGTCGATTTGCCACTACCCGAACGCCCAAAAACCGCAGTGACGCCTTTCGCTGGCAGTTGACACTGAATTGCAAAATCTTGACTGTCAAATCGATGGGTAAAAGAAAATTGCAATGTCATTCAATCAACCCCAATTTTTGCTGAGAGCGACGAGACATCCATTCACTCAAAAATAGTGATATCAATGCAATCACGATTGCAATAATACAAAGGCGCATCGCTGCAAATTCTGCGCCCGGTGTTTCAAGAAAGCTGAACATCGCCAAAGGAATGGTTTGAGTTTCACCAGGAATGTTAGACACAAAGGTAATAGTCGCGCCAAATTCACCCAAACTGCGCGCAAACGCTAGTACCAAACCCGAAATAATCCCCGGCATAATCAGTGGTAGCGTTATGCGCTTAAAGACCATAAAAGGATTCGCGCCTAACGTCATCGCCGCCTCTTCAAGTTTGCTGTCGACGGATAAGATACTTAGGCGTATCGAGCGTACCATCAAAGGCAATGCCACTACTGCTGACGCCAGCGCCGCTCCCTTCCAGCTAAATGAGAAATCAATGCCTAGCGAAGCCTCCAACCATCGACCTATTGCGCCTTGTTTACCAAACAGGATCAATAAAACATAGCCAATAACCACCGGCGGTAACACCAAAGGAAGATGAATTAGACCATCCAGTAAGCTTTTGCCATAAAAGTCTTTCTTGGCCAATAACCAAGCGAGGGCTACCCCTAAAGGAAGGATGGAAAAACTGGCAACAAATGCCACCTTTAAGCTCAGAATAAGTGCAATGGATTCGATCTCGGTAAGCATGAGTGTCCTCTAATTCAATGCTCTAATCTGTTATGGCTGCTTAGTTCGCGGATATCTGCGGGCTTGAACTAAATCCAAGCTCAGCTAAAACCCCTTCCATCGGTTTCGCCTGCATCATTTGATATACCTGACTGGCACTGCTTTTATTGGTCAACAACAACATTGGGTATTGGATTGGCGCATAATGCTGAGGTGAAATATTGGCAAGCACCTTCACTTTCTTTGATTGCTTCGCATCCGTCGCATAGACGATACCAACCGGCACTTGTCTACGCTCTACCATCGCAAGTACTGCGCGAGTATTTTTCATTGGTGCGGTGCGTGTTGATAATGATGACCATACACCTAATGACAACAGCGCTTCTTTTGCGTATATACCAACTGGAACGGTGTTTGTTTCACCTAACGCTATCCTACCTTTACCTATCCTATTCTGCCAAACCGAAGGTTCTGAAAGTGTCGACATAAGCGGTAAATCTTCACCACTTATGACCACCAGCTGATTCCCCGCAATAATATGAGACGGTTGAACACCTTTATGTTGCTGCTGCTCTAGATAGTTCATCCACTGAGTATTTGCAGAAATGAAGATATCGGCGGGAGCACCATTGGCGATCTGTCGAGATAACGAGGAGGAAGAGCCAAACACGCCTTTAACTTTGATATTGTATTTTGCGGCAAGCTGAGTCAAATTTTGCACCACTTGCGTCATTGATGAAGCAGCGTAAACGTAGACTGTTTGCTCTGAATGGGCAAACGCATGACAAGAAAAGGTCAGCAATAGAAGAGTAAGGTAACGATACATAACAAGCTTATAGTAAAGGTGCCCGCTTGGGCACCAAATCGGATTTACTTGCTCACTTTAGGCTGCACATAGTGTCGACTGACATCAACAATGGCAACGTCGCGAACAAAGCTGCGCCCAAGTAGCACAGGGAAATCAAGGTGCGAACGATCCACTAAAGTAAACTCGGTTTTTTCTTTTAGATCAGAAAGTTGAATCCATATTGAGACCACAGGACGTTTGTCCGTATCCTCAGTGCTCGATTGCTTAATTTTAGCAAACCGAACCACAGGCAAACTGATCTCTTTACCCACTTTACCGTTGTGCGACGGTTTAAACTTCACCCATTGTGCGCCATCGCGTTCAAACTGCTTTATCTCAACAGCAGACAGCGACGATGTGGTTGCTCCAGAATCAATACGCGCTTTCACCGTCGATTTAAATTCTGGGAAATAAATCCACTCTCTTTCACCAAGAATCAATTTACCGTCTGCGGTTTTAGTGGGTGCAGGAGCTGGCTTGACTTCCTTTTCTTCCGGCTCGGTTTTCGGTTCTTGTTTTTCTACAACCTCTTCAATCGCCTCTTCAGGCTCTTGTTCCATGACAGGTTGTTCAAACTTTACCTCTTGCTCTTGATCTTGCTTAGGCGGAGCCGTTGTAGAACATGCTGTCATGGCACTTGTTGCGAGCACGATACTTAAAATTTTCCAATGTTTCATCCTATCCACCTGTACAATTTTAGTTTGTTATATTTTTAGTTGCTCAGTCGCACATTAACGCACCGCCGCAATTGATGATGCGACATACGCTAAATCTTTTTCTCTTAGTCCGGCAATGTTAATACGTCCATCATCAACACCGTACACACCAAACTCTTCACGCAATCGAAGCATTTGCGAAGGCGCGAAACCTAACACGCTAAACATTCCTTTGTGTTGCTGAATAAAGTCAAAATCGTGCGAGCCTGTGCGCTCTACGAGCTCTGAACACAAGTTAGCACGTAAGTTAACCAAGCGTAGGCGCATTTGCTCTAGCTCTTGTTGCCATGCCGCTTTTAACTCATTGTCTAACAACACAGTTTTAACTATAGACGCACCATGAGCAGGAGGCATAGTATAAGTGGTTCTTGCCATCTGTAATAATTTGCCGCGCGCATTTGTGGCATGCGTTGCTTGATCCGCCACAATAATCGCACTGCCGGTTCTTTCTCGGTACAAACCGAAGTTTTTAGAACAAGAACTGGTCACAAGTAGCTCAGGTAAATTGCTTGCCATGTGCTGTACGCCAAACGCATCTTGCGCTAACCCATCACCAAAACCTTGATAAGCAATGTCGATAAATGGCAAGAAGCCGTTTCTTTGCGCTAATTCAGTCACGCTCTTCCACGCCTCTGGCGTTAAATCAGCGCCCGTTGGGTTATGACAACAGCCATGCAAAAGAACCACGTCTTTCGCTTTCACTTTTGCCAAATCTTCCAGCAATGCTGATGTATCAACTTGCTTAGTCGCCACATCAAAATAACGATAATGTTTAACTTTTAGACCCGCCGCTTCCATCACTGGTTGATGGTTTACATAGCTAGGATTACTCAGCCAAACCGTTGCGCCCGGGTTACTAAAGGCTATCAATTCAGCCAACATGCGTAGACCACCACTTGCGCCCGGAGTTTGAATTGAGCTAGCACGAGAAGCCACCGCAGCATCAGGTAATACAAGGCTTAATGCCGCAGCATTAAACTCTTCATCCCCTGCCATACCTACGTATGCCTTAGTCGTTTGCTGTTCAAGCACTCGCGCTTGCGCGGTAAGTACCGATTGCATGACCGGAGTGACACCGTCACTGTTTTTATAGACGCCAATACCAAGATCAACTTTATTATCACGTTGGTCTAAACGGTAAGCTTGAGAAAGAGACAGGATAGGATCCTGTTTAGGTGCAGTTAAGTTGGAGAACATGAAAGTCACAACCCTTTGAAATTCATTTGGATAGTGTCACGTTATCATTTGCGCGGAGAAATCGAAACTGTTAATCGGGGTTAAACTGGCTTGCTGGGGTAATTTATTGGATTTGAGGGGGGTTAGTGCCCAGCTCATTTGTGCTGTTGGAGTCTATTTACGTGACAAGTGAGAAACAGCTGATTTATTCCCTTTCATTGCCTTGCTATATTTTTATTCCGTAATTCACTATATTGCTATCAATTCAAAGAGGAACTCATGGTTAAGAATACAAATGCGACTTCAAAAGACGAAGAAACCAAACTTCATACCTTGCGCAACAGGCTAGTGCAAGGTGAGCAAAGCGAGATCGTTGATTATAGCTATGAGTCTTTAATTGAAGAGCTTGATAACGTAAAGATAAACATTGGTGATGTATAAGAGAAAATCACCGCAGATAGCCTAAAACAAGACACATAATTAACAACAACAATAATAATCAATAAAAATTGGATATAAGCAGTGCCCTATGAGAAAAAGGCCTACTGAAATTACTTACCCAGTCGGTTCCATTCTGGTTCAATACCCTTAACTATACTATCTTCCAAACCTGCCGCTAGATTGACATGAAACTCACCAAAGTAGAGAAGTCCATTATCTGGCAGAACAAATAGCTCCACACTAAGATTCGACTTTAATGCTTCAACGATTAATTTATTATTCTTGATATTGGTGCTCTGAGATGTCCCAGGTTTTTCATAACCGTACATGCGTTTTTTCAAGATCTGTGTTGTTTTACCAACATATTTAGGATTTCCAGCCACAACGAAACAATAAAGGACATTTTTAGAAAATGCCTCACTTTCAATATGAAGCGATGGCACCTCATTAACCAGACTCCAATCGCCAGCTTTCTTAAAACCTATTTGAATCAACTTATTTAACATCAATTTACCTATAACATCTAATTCATCGACTAAAACTTTTGGCCGAGAGTTTATCGATAAAACAAAAATATCGAGTGTTTTAGCTGTATTAAATTGAATGAATCAATACTCATTAAACTCGCAGAACACTCAAGAAACCATCATAATCCAGAGAGTTAAACGGTCGAACATCAGCAGTCTGCTTGAGCAATTTGCTAGACCCTCGATATCGCAGAAAACATCGCTACAAAGAAATATATAAACAGAGTCGCTTGAATTAATATTGCTCCACTTTGTACCTGCAAACTTCTCATTTGGCTAACATAAGCAATTTGAGGGTTATTCTTTTCTTTTTTAAAGTAGTGATTTGCAAGCCATCGAATGGGCTTAGGAAATAGAGCTAAATACTCTGAAATAATCCTTTCAATTCGCACACCTGTATCAAGTGAAATCCCCCAAAATTTCGCTCCCTCGTGAATTTTCACCTCTTCTTCACCATGAGCTTTCATATGTTCGCGGAATGTGTGCATAACGGTTTCACTGACTTCTTGAGCCATTTTGCAACGCATGCCCATTATTTTTCCAAATAGACCGAACACACATGAAATGCATAATATATAACCACCTTCTACAATAGCATTACGTCCAAGAAACTCTGAGATATTGTTAATATTTGCCAATAAGAAGGATGCAACTGCCCCCGTTGCCACGAGGAGCCAATTGTTTAAAGTATCTAAATTAGAAGTAGTTTTCAGTGTTGCTACAAACATGGATGCTACAATCGCATTTTCAGTATTTTCTTTTGCTAAATCATTCCACTTTCGTAGAGGCTTTGTTTTTTCTTCCTTGTCCATTTCTCCGCCTATTTAAAAAAGAAGCTTCAATTATCAATTAAGTAGCGATCAACTCTACTGCTCTTCCTAAACGATTGTACCTTAATCATTAAAGCTAAAAATATCGAACGTTACGAACCTGCTTGAATTACTCGTTATATTTCTATTTTTAATTTGATTAGAATCAAATAAGGGACAGATTATAAAATCTGTCCCTTAATAGGTCGTTTTGATAACAGACATCACTCAACATCTCATAACAAGACGCTAAGTAACCTGCAGGCGCTTAATCTAATGTAAAGCGGTGAATGACTTGGTTTGAGCTGCCTCGCCATTCTAAACGAGCGTCGGCTAAGTCTTTTTCAAACTTGCCATCAATCAAAGTATCTACGTAGTTGACCACTTGTTGTTGCTCTTCGCTAAGCTCGGCGAGAACGTAGCCGGTCCACATCCAGATATCCTTTCCGGGACACTCTTCTTTTACTCGCTTTACCAGCTTAAAGATTGCTTCAAGATTACCCGGATAAAGGGGATCGCCACCAGACAGTGACAGCCCTTTTCGCTTGATGCGGGTGTCGTTAAGATCAGCAATCACTTGGTCTTCCATTTCTTGGGTAAATAAATGCCCAGCACTCGGAGACCAAGTTGATTGATTGTAGCAGCCACGACATTGATGAATGCATCCCGAAACAAACAAGGTGCAGCGTGTTCCTAGCCCGTTGACCACGTCAACTGGGTAATAATTGTGGTAGTTCATCAATGTGTTGCTCGTGCTAATTGTTTAAAAGGTATTGCTATGTCACTTACTTATAAGTGTTTTACGCGACGTTTCACTTCTTCTTGTTTACCGAAGTTAAACGGACGTGCATCAGGGCTACCTAGATAACCACATACGCGTCGAGTGACCGATACTTTAGCTGAATCATGGTTGCCACAGTTAGGACAGGTAAAGCCTTTGCTCGTACACTCAAACTCACCGTTAAATCCACATTCATAACACTCATCGATTGGCGTGTTAGTTCCGTAGTATGGCACGCGCGTATAAGCGTAATCCCAGACATTCTCTAATGCTTCGACGTTGCGCTGCATATTCGGGAACTCGCCATAACAAATGAAACCACCCGTTGAAATCGCAGGATATGGCATTTCAAAGTCGATTTTGTCGTACGGGTTAACCTTTTTCTCCACGTCTAAGTGGAAGCTGTTGGTATAGTAACCTTTGTCTGTAACGCCTTTGATTACACCAAACTCTTTAGTATCAATTTGGCAGAAACGGCTGCACAGGTTTTCACTTGGCGTACCGTATAGACTAAAGCCGTAACCCGTCTCTTCGGTCCACGTATCCACATTGCGTTTTAGGTAAGAAATCACTGCCAACGCTTTTTCACGCAATTGAGCCGCATCAAACACATGTTGCTCAGTGCCGTATAGGGCATTAATTGTTTCGTGAATACCAATATAGCCAAGAGAAATAGACGCTCTGCCGTTTTTAAATATTTCTGACACTGCATCATCAGGGTTTAGACGAACGCCACACGCACCTTCCATGTATAGGATAGGAGCAACGCGTGCTTTCACGTTTTCTAAACGAGTAATACGAGTCTCTAATGCACGACGTGCTGTTGCCAACTTCTCATCTAATAGCTCATAAAAGCGTGTTTCACTGCCCTGCGCTTGCAGTGCAATACGAGGAAGGTTAAGGCTCACCACACCAAGGTTATTACGACCATCGTGGATCATCTCGCCGTTTTCTTCATAAACGTTTAAGAAACTACGGCAACCCATTGGCGTTTTAAATGACCCCGTAACTTCAACCACTTTGTCGTAGTTAAGAATATCTGGGTACATACGCTTGGTCGCACACTCTAGCGCCAGTTGCTTAATATCGTAGTTTGGATCGGTGGCTTTATGGTTTAAGCCATCTTTGATACCAAAGACTAATTTAGGGAAAACAGCTGTTTTACTGTTTTTACCAAGACCTGCTATGCGATTTTTCAAAATCGAAGTTTGAATCAGTTTCGAAGCCCAAGATGCGCCTAAACCAAAGCCAAAGGTCACAAATGGCGTTTGACCGTTTGCGGTATGCAGAGTATTGACTTCATACTCTAAAGATTGGAATGCGTCATAACATTCTTTTTCAGTGCGAGAGCGTGCAAATGCTTTTGGATCATGAATATCCCACTCTTTGGCTACTTCTAAATGCTTTTCGTAGCTGCTCATCACATAGGGTTCAAGCACTTCATCGATACGGTTGATGGTCGTGCCGCCGTAAATGTGGCTCGCCACTTGTGCGATGATTTGCGCGGTGACCGCGGTTGCTGTAGAAATGGATTTTGGCGTATCTATCTCAGCGTTACCCATCTTAAATCCATGTGTTAACATGCCTTTAAGATCGATAAGCATACAGTTAAACATTGGGAAAAACGGTGCGTAATCGAGATCGTGGTAGTGGATATCGCCTTGCTCATGAGCCTGTACGATGTCACGAGGTAAAATGTGTGTTTTGGCGTAGTGCTTAGCCACAATGCCCGCAAGAAGATCACGTTGAGTTGGGATCACTTTACCATCTTTGTTGGCATTCTCATTCAGCAGGTCAGCATTAGATTGTTCGATAAGACCTTGGATCTCTTGGTTAAGCACACTTTTCTTCTCTCGTGCTTTATCGCGATCATGACGGTATTCAATATACGCACGAGCCAATCCTTTGTACGGGCCTTGCATCAGTTCATTTTCAACTAATGTTTGGATTTGCTGGATATCCACTTCTTGGATACCCGCCAGTTGTCCCTCAACCTGCTTTGCTACGTCTTCGGCATAGTTTGTTAGGCATTGATCAACGTCTGATCCTGCACTTTTAATAGCCGCGACGATGCGATCTTTAGCGAAAGGGGCAAGAGAGCCATCTCTTTTTAACACAACTGGTTTCACAATTTCTCCTTACCCACAGTATATACACAGATACACTATATAGGGTATTTAACTGAATATTCGACACTACATATTGTGGGCGTATTTAACGAGATGCGCCATATTATTTTATTGATCTAGATCAAGATAAGGGTCGAGTGTTCTATTTAAGGAACGATCTTTATGAAGTAAATTACATCTCTCACATAACGAAAAAAAAGGTATTTTTTTTTTAGTATGGGTTGCAATTTTTAAAGTACTTTTACGATGGGCGATGAACAGGAATATCAAATTTTGAAAATAATTATGAGAAAAAAATCACTTGCATTTGCAAGCTTAATGTTGCTGATCTTAAGCGTGTCCACTGGTGCGTATGCGGCCGATTTAAAATTAACCACTTGGAACCTAGCATGGCTTTCCACGCAAAGTTATCCACAGTTTTCAGAAAGTCAGCGGGATAAAAATGACTTCGCTACCCTCTCCCGTTACTTCGAAAGTATCCATCCGGATCTGTTAGCCTTTCAAGAAGTCGATAGCGCTCAAGCCATTCAACAGGTGGTGGGGTCTCAATATACGGTGGTACTGTCTGAACGTGCGCTCCCCAAACACTCGGCCAAGCAATTTCGAGACATCAACCAATACACGGGTTTTGCCTTCAATAAAAACCTTCAGGTTATTGAACATCCCGACCTTGATTTAAACGTCGAAAAACACGGTAAGCTTAGATTTGCCACTTATATAGAAATTACATCAAACCAAGACTCAAGTCACCTGCATCTATTATCCGTACATCTGAAAGCAGGCTGCCAAGGCAAAAAGAACCCTAATCGCTCTTGCAACATCGTTGAACAACAAGCAAAGCAGTTAAATCAATGGATAAAACAGCGAGAAAATAAAGGACAGTCTTATATTGTTCTCGGCGACTTTAATCATAACCTGGCTTATAAGGGCGACTGGGTATGGCAAATTCTCAGCAAAAATACCGCTAAAGCGACACTGGCCAGTCGCACCAGCCAAGCAACATGTGAAATCCGCTCTAACCGAAATCCAAAGCAAACTCATAGATTTAGAAGCTTGATTGATCACATCATCGTCAGTTCGGACTTAAACCACACCCTGCCAAAACAAAATGTCTACGCAAAGCAGGATGTACTGAACTATCAACTCAGCGATCACTGCCCAGTGTCGTTTTCTTTGCAGCATTAAATTGAGGTATTCATCGCTCTAAACGCCTTATTTATGAAGGCACTCGCACACATGTTGAGCATTAGATGTGCAATAAAAACGGGGACAACTTTATTCTGTCCCCCTAGATACGGATACTGTATAAATATACAGTGACTAATTATAAAGCAACAGGCCCTGAGTTATTAGTCGTATTAAGGAGTATTCATTATCTTGCTATGTAATAGGTATGCCACAGTTCACTATTGATTATTGGTGACCCTGTCACCTAGGAAAAACCCCGCGAGCATTGCGATGACAAACAGCACTGCCTGAATATTGCCACTGCCTAACGATGAAATAACCGGTCCTGGGCAAACCCCGACTAAGCCCCAACCAATGCCAAAAATACTCGCGCCAGTGAGCAAGCGTTTATCAATGGCGTTGTTAGTAGCTAACGAAAAGCTCAAACCAAGCACAGATTTTTCTCGTTTCTTTATCACTAGAAGATAGACAGGTAAAAATACGCTAAGCGCACCGCCCATAACAAAGGCTAAACTGGGATCCCAATTGCCCGCTACATCTAAAAATCCGATCACTTTAACCGGATCGACCATACCGGAAACCGCCATACCTAAACCAAACAACACGCCAGCGATTAAAGACACTATTTTAAACATGAGCTACCCCAACAAATGTAAACGAACAAACACGGTAACACCCGCTACTAGCATAAAGACGCAGGTTGCCACTAGCGAACGTTTAGATAAACGACCAATACCACAAATGCCGTGGCCTGATGTACAGCCATTGCCGATTTTAGTGCCTATACCCACCAGCAAACCGCCGAGCAGTAGCACCCACAACTGACTGTCATAGCTAGTTGGGATCGTCGCGCCAAACGCCGTTGTCCCTAGTAATCCGCCCGCAATCAAGCCTAATACAAATAGCCAGCGCCAACCTTTATCACCCACTTTATTTTTTAACAAACCAGACACGATGCCACTAATTCCTGCTATTTTTCCGTTAAATAACAGCAATATCGAAGCGGATACACCTAACAGCATACCGCCAAACAATGAAGCCCAAGGCACAGTAAATTCCACAATTTTCTCCCTAACGACAGTAGATTTGATATAAGGATGTAATGAGTTGCTCTACCTGTTTATTCTTTAGCGAGTAGAACACTTTTTGCGACTCTTTTCTTATTTGTACAAGCTCATTATCTCGCAGCACTTTAAGGTGTTGAGAGAGTGCAGATTGATGTAGCAAAGAGCCATTTTGCAAGTCAGCGACCTGTTTTTCCCCTTCCATCAACTGACACAGCACCATCAAACGCTCACTATGTGAAAGCACTTTTAGCACAGACGCGACATTGTCCGCTTTGCTTTTGAGCACTTTCATTGAGGTGGCCTCTGAGGTTAATTTATCTTCTATATTCATACGATAAACTCAGCTTAGGGTTGGATAGCAACATTGGATTAGTCTAGTTAATTCTTTATATTAGTCAACCCTAAATAAGTAATTGCAAATTTAGTTGGACTAATATTAGAATTAACTTATATTATAACGACACAACATCAATCAACCCTAAGTTTGGAGTGATAGCAATGACTAAAATTCTCATCGTCGGTGGCGTAGCAGGTGGTGCATCAGCGGCGGCTCGTGCACGTCGTTTAAGTGAAGACGCAGAAATCATCATGTTTGAACGGGGCGAATTTGTTTCCTTTGCCAACTGTGGTCTGCCCTATCACATTGGTGGTGACATCAAAGATCGAAGTAAACTGTTACTGCAAACACCGGACAGCTTTTTAGCTCGCTTTAATGTTGATGTGCGCGTGATGAACGAAGTGATTGCCATTGATCGCCAAGCAAAAAGCGTCACGGTTAAAAATCTCATTGATGGCAGTGAATATACCGAACGCTATGACTTCCTATTGCTTAGCCCCGGTGCTGCGCCAATAATTCCGCCTATTTCAGGGCTTGATAACCCTCTCACTCACTCCTTGCGTAACATTCCCGATATGGATCGTATTTTAAATACGCTATGCAGTAATAAACCTAAGCACGCCACTGTCGTGGGCGGCGGATTCATCGGCCTTGAAGTGATGGAAGCATTCCAGCAACTTGGCATCAAAACCAGTTTAATTGAAATGGCCGAGCAAGTAATGACGCCAGTAGATCGAGAAATGGCCGGCTTTGTCCATGAGGAGATCCGCAATAAAGGCATCGATCTTAAACTTGGCGTGGCCTTGCAATCGGTCGAGCACCTTCGTCATCAAAACAGCGAATCACTAAAGCTTCAACTCAGCAACGGTGAGTCCCTAGATACCGATATTTTGATCATGGCAATTGGCGTACGCCCCGAAACTCAGCTCGCTAAACAAGCTGGGCTATGTATCGGCGCGACTGGCGGCATTTACACCAATGCGAAAATGCAGACCAGCGATCCTTCTATATACGCTGTAGGAGACGCAGTTGAAGAGCAAGATTTTGTCACAGGTAACCCCACTCTTGTTCCCCTTGCAGGGCCGGCCAACCGTCAAGGGCGCATGGCCGCCGATAATATGCTGGGTAGAGAGCAACGCTATCAAGGCACGCAAGGCACCGCCATATGTAAGGTATTTGACTTAGCGGTTGCCTCAACCGGCATGAATGAAAAACAATTGCAGCAAAGCGGCACAGCTTATGAAAAAGTGTATGTGCATACCGCAAGTCATGCTAGCTACTACCCGGGCGCAGAAACTGTCTCCTTTAAAATGTTGTTTGACCCACAATCAGGCAAAATTTTCGGCGCGCAAGCGGTGGGCAAAGACGGCGTCGATAAGCGCATTGATGTAATGGCGGTCGCGCAACGCGCTGGCATGAGCGTGCAGCAGCTACAACATCTAGAGCTCACCTATGCGCCACCTTTTGGCAGTGCTAAAGATGTTATTAACCAAGCCGCTTTTGTGGCAAATAACATCATAGAGGGCGACGCAACCCCTATTCACTTTAACGAAATTGCACATTTAACTGATAAGCAGTTACTGCTTGATGTACGAAACCCAGCCGAGCGCAAAAACGGTAATCATATTGCAGGGGACATCAATATTCCTGTCGATCAACTGCGTCAGCGCATGCACGAACTGCCAAAAGACAAAGAGATCATCATTTATTGTCAAGTTGGCCTGCGTGGCAACGTGGCCTATCGACAGCTAGTCAATAATGGCTATAAAGCGAAAAACTTACTCGGTGGCTATCGCACTTACAAAATCGCCACCGCCTAATTATTTTATGACCTAGGTGTTCGCTCCTAGGTCATTGATTTCATGAGCATATCCATATATTGAATATCTGCTATTGATTAACGTCATTTCAAATTCCCTCTAAACCCTCTTAAAGTCTCTTTAAAGCAACACAGTGACAAACGGAGCTTGTGACTCACCGATTGTTTTATTGACTTAAAAACGCATCTTTTCTGTTTTCATTTTAGAGGTTACAACCATGCTTAACGTTCGCTCAAATACATTTGTTTCTCGTGCACTTTCTTCTCATGTAGTGCTCACTACCGCCCTGCTTACTACAGTATCGCTAGCGCCAAATGTGATGGCTGCTGAAAACGTACACAACTCAAAAGCACAAGCACTCACTGTCACGGCACAGAACTTCTCGCACGCTGAGACCGCACGCAATTATCGAAACTGGGCCAGTAAAGGAGCCAACTCTCAATTTGTGATCATGCAGAATCTGCCCCCACGCGGCAAAGCGGCGCCAACGGTGCAGATGAACGACGATACCTTATATGGCGTGGCTATCGTTAAAGCCGAAAATGGCAAGGTGAGCTTTTCGATACCAAAGACAGACAACTATTTAGCCGTGCAAGTGGTGACCGAGCGTGGTCATGGGCAACACTATGTGGTTGAAGATGGTGTGTATGAACTTGCTGTTGAATCAGAGTACGCAATGCTGATTTATCGCTCAGGCACAGAAAAAGGCATCCAGCACGCGGTTGAGCAATTAGACAAGGTCAATGTCGCTGATTTTAACTTTGCTACAGATTACCAAGTTCAGCCGTATAACTATGACGAAGTGGAAACTTGGGTGCAAAACTACACCAAAGAGGTCAACTCTATGGATAAATTCACCTATACCTTCCCTCGCACCAGTGAACAAGTCACGGACTTGCATCAGTGGAACCTAGAAAACGCGGCTGGCTGGGGCGGCGCAAGCCCAGAGGCTTTTGTGGGGAACAAATACGCCAACAGCGCTAAGTTAAAAGCCAACGTCTGTTACAGCGCGACCTTTAACGACCCAGAAAATAAATTTTTCACCTCGATTACTGCGTATGATTCTGACAAATACCTAATGGAAGGCGTACGTCACATTAGCTCAAATACTTGGGATACTAACCAAGATGGTACGATCACCGTCTCTTTTAACTGCGGAGACACCGCTAAGAATAATATCGATACTAAAGGGCAAGATTTTACCTTTACCACACGTCATTACGGCGTCACCCCTAACGTGATGCAAGCAACACAAGATCCGATTATTGCTGCGCTAAAACAAAGCTAAGCAAATCGACATCCATTAGCCATTGACAGTGAATACCTGATTAGTGAATAACCGATTATAGGCACTTGGCCTTCGTCATAAAAATGGCAGCATCGCTTACGCTCGCTGCCATTTTTTCGTTCAAGATGTAGGGGCGTGACGAGCAGAGACAACTCGCTTAATTGCGATTCGGATTGCTCTTACAATGTAGAATCGCCTGCTCCAATAATTGCAAAGCACTTTGTTCGCAATCTGGTAAGCTTGCACGGCTCTCTTTTATTGGAGTCACTCGTTGTCCCCAACGAATGCGCCCAGCCCCCCAAGTTAATCCCGCACCAAACGCTGCCGTCAATATTTCATAACCCGGTTTAATCACCCCTTGCTCAGCCGCTTCACAGATTGCTATTGGCACAGTCGCAGCAGACGTGTTTCCGTAATTTTGTATATTTATAAACGCTTTTTCTTGCTCAATCCCCGCCATATCACACAAAGTTTGAATAATTCGCACATTAGCTTGATGAGGTATCACTAGGTCAATGGCAGAGGTCGACAATTGCGCCTGTGTAAGCACATGCTGAGCCGCGCTCCCCATTCCTTTTACTGCACGTTTAAAAATCTCTCTTCCGACAAAATTAAATGTAAAATAGCCGTTGTCCTCAGCAAATCTTTGCATCGATGTGCCAAAGCTTGGCACCGCTAAAATATCACGTCCTTCAGAATCACAGCCTAGTTTGCTTTCTAGTAGCCCTACGGGTTGCGTTGTTTGCGAAAGCACCACCGCTCCTGCGCCATCACCAAACAACACCGCTGTATCGCGCTGTGTCCAATCAATAAAGAAACTCAACCTTTCAGCACCGATTACTAGCACATGTTGGTAACTGCCGGCTTGAATCATTCGAGTGGCGGTTTCAAGCCCATATACAAATCCAGTACAGGCTGCATTAAGATCAAAAGCGGCCGCCTTAAATGCCGATAAGTTATTTTGTACTTTAGAAGCAATATTAGGGATTAACGTATCAGGTGAGCAGGTCGCGACAATAATAAGATCGAGATCGTCGGCGTCTATTCCCGCGCAATCCATGGCTCTTTGAGCGGCCACCGTTGCCAAATCTGAGGTTTGAACATGACTGATTCTGCGTGCGGATATGCCCGTTCTTGGCTTAATCCATTCGTCAGAGGTCTCTAAGAATGTACTCAGATCTTCATTACTTAATATCGAGGGTGGTAAACATTTACCCCAGCCTGAAATTTCTGCATACCTGTTTGTCATATACCCTACTCATTATGCATTTTGTTAAGTATTTTAAGAGTATACGTTCATTCCCAAAATACAAAAGGCAAAGCCTAATCGCTTCTACTATAGATTCTGTAAAGCGTGATTTTAAGCATCTTTACGCAAATTACAGCGCACCTTATTGGTTTATGTTAGTCTTAGCGCCGTCATGCTAATCAAGGTTAAAAAATGAACCGTAAGAAAAAGATCAATCAAATATTAAAAAAGAAAATAAAGAAGCAAAATTCTAAACTGCACAGTTCAAACAAGCCTAAATACATTTCTAAAAGTGAACGGGCAAAGATGGAACAAGAAGCGGCGCAAGCTGCAGAAGGGCAAGTTGCGGTAACGGAAAATGACGCGACCGATGCAAACGCTGATGCACCAGAGTCAGAGCAAAAATAACAGTGAAGATTGATACAGAGCGCCCGAATAAGCTCATAAGCTTAGTGGCGCTCTGGCTCTTTATTTACGGACAAACAAAGATGAACTTGAGAGCTGAATACGGACTATCTCAAAAGTGCGTCTTTTATCGGGATGAATTCACTGGCGGCCTCAATTAAACCGTTGGCGGTTAATTGTGGGACACCTAATACAACGACGTTACAGTTATAGCGCTCAGCAACGTGTCTAACTAACAACTCAAAATCGCCATCCCCTGAAAGCAAGATAATGGTATCAACATCGCGGGCGGTTTCCATAATATCGATAGTAATACCAACGTCCCAATCCCCTTTAGCACTGCCGTCAGCGCGCTGGATATAAGGTTTCAACTTAACCTTAAATCCTACCCCTCTTAAGATATGATGAAATTGGCGCTGCTTAGGATCTTGACTCGCAATAGCGTAAGCATAGGCGGAAACAATATCGCCATATTCCATTGCCAGTGCCCAAAATGCGTTGTAATCAAAGTTGCGACGATACGCATCACGAGTAGTGTAGTAGATATTCTGCACATCAGCAAAGATAGCCACTTGTTTTTTAGACGTCGATGTTTTTTCTGACGCTGAGTGTTCGGCCATAGCTTGATTCATTTTAACTTGCAGATCCCCGTTTAATTTTAACTGAGTATACGCCACTTAAACACGAACACTAAGCGCTAAATCTCAGTTAATATGTCGGTTCTTCAATGCAAAATTGCAGCAGTTCACTTAAGTCGGATATGCTGATTGCACCCTCTGCTGTCGATTTTGGTGATAGGTGATTGGGGCGATAATGTAAGGTGGTAATATTCGCGGCTAACCCGGCCTGCACACCTTGCTGGGTATCATCAACAAACAAGCAGTCTTTGCCCTGAAATCCCATCCTCATGGCTGCATATCGAATAAGATCAGGATCTGGCTTCCAACTGTTCGCCTCAAAAGCGCTGAACATGCTGCCTTTGAAATAACGGGCTAAACCGCTAATTTCCAGTTGAGATTCTAATTTACTCAATGGGCCATTAGAAACTACACACACTTCAATGCCTAACTGTTTGAGCTTATCTAGAACCATGACCGCATTCTTTGAAGGCATTAATTGGTCTTGAAAAAGCACTTTGCTTTTCTCTCGATACATTAAGACCAGTTCGTCGATGTCGGCTTTAATTCCCAAACGCTTAGTGGTTTGCATTAAAATATCGGACAACTTGCCACCATTAAAGTGCGCAAGTGCTTCGTCGAGGCTTAATTTAACATCGACGCTATTAAACACGCTCACCAAAGCTTGGCAGCACAATTTTTCGCTATCAACTAGCGTTCCTTCGCAGTCAAAGATCACACATTTCATAGATGGCTTTTCCATAGCACCTGACTTGTTATAACTCCATTTATAACTAAGAATCTCTCGCGTGTGAAAAGGCTTAATAAGTTACTGTTATCTATGCCATGAATAGTTTTTCATTAGCAGACCCAGATCACTTAATGTAGCGAGAACGATGCACATATATACTGTGATTTACTTGGTTATCCATCAACTCACGGCCAAAAACATTGAGGATTGCGGACACTTCTGCTTTTTCACTGCATGAGTCAGCCAATAGTAAATCTGAAACGAGCACTCGCTCTTTTACACAAGAGACGATCGCCACTGCGGCCACCTCAGGACCTGCGAAGCCTAAGCACAATGAATGTGGGGTCGATTCATCTAAAATAATCTGAGCAAAAAACTCTTGCAGGTATTCTTTAGACGCTACTGGAACGCGACTGTGACTGGCATAAAACTGTGAAAACAACACCGTAAGTTTATGAAAATCGGCTTTGACCCAATCAAATTGAGCCGATGAGTCGCTATCTTGAAGCTCATCAATATCAAAGGCGGTAATGGTATTCGTCGCTTCTATGAGATCAAGATAACAGGCTTTACCCAACACGCTTTCACGAGTTGGAAAATCCACTTCTACCTGAGAAAAAAGCCACTGATTTTTCAGCTGTTGGAGTTGCTCAATACTAGGTTCTGACTTCTCAATACTCATAATGGTGCTCGTTTTGAAATTTTATTAAGGATACACCCGGAATAAAGCCTGAACAATTCTTTATCAAACAAACGCTTATTTAAACAAGCTGAAGAGGATGTGTTAAACTCTAACTTACTTAATAGACGATATAATTTCTCGGAACACGCAATGAAAAAAATGGCTATTCTCGCTCCAATCCTTGCACTGGCTCTTGCCGGATGCGACAGAAATGAAGTCGGTGACGTCTCTTTAGGGCTTTTTACTACTAAAGACATCAAAATTGACATCTTAGTCGATCCTATTGTTACTGGAGTCACGTGTCACGTCGCAAGTATCGAGGCTAACCTAGATCTTGCTGATCCTTCTGATTCGGCCATATCGTGTCGTCAAACGGGTGAAATCACCGCGGACATGATCGCGAAAATAGATACATCAAAGTCAGGTGACATTGTTTTCCAAAAATCAAAAAGTGTCTTCTTTAAAACCATGAAGATCCGCCGTATCCTAGACAAGAATTCACAGACTCTAATGTACGTTTCCTACTCTACAAAAGAAACGTCAGGCAGTTATAAGCACAGTCTTTCAACCGTTCCATTGTGGGGCACAAAGGCCTATCAATACCCAGAAGGAAGTGCACCCGCCCCTTCGACCTCTGAGCCTAGTCAGCAAGCCCCTGTCAACGAGACAAAACCAATGACTGTCGGGGATGCAACCTCTAAAAACAGCGATGTTGTTTACTAATTAACTACTCTCGCGTTTAAGCGTTGATAAATTAAGCAATTATGGATATGTGAAGTTTTCCCTGTGATATACTCCACATATCTCTGTTCTACATTACGATATTATGAAGTTTCCAGGTCAAAGAAAGTCAAAGCATTACTTCCCGATCCATTCTCGCGATCCTCTAGTGAATCAAATTCGCCAAACTCCCAAACTAGCAAGACCGACCATTGTTGGTGTAGGACAAACGATTGTCGATATCGAAGCGCGTGTTAATGATGAATTTTTGGCGAAATACTCTTTGAGCAAAGGTCACTCCTTAGTCGTTGAGCAAGAAGTCGCTGACGCTCTTTATCAAGAGTTAGTAGAAAACGAATTAATTACGCATGAGCACCCTGGCGATACAATAGGTAATACTCTGCACAATTATTCGGTATTGGCCGACAGTAAATCTGTGCTACTTGGTGTAATGTCGAAGAACATTGATGTAGGCAGTTACGCTTATCGCTACTTATGCCGCACTTCTTCACGAGTTAACCTTAACCACCTACAAAAAGTTGATGGTTCGATTGGACGCTGCTATACGCTAATTACCGATGACGGTGAGCGTACCTTTGCGATTAATGAAGGGCACATGAACCAGTTGCTTCCACAGAGCATTCCTGAGCATGTGTTCGAAAAGGCCAGTGCTTTAGTCGTGTCGTCATATTTGATGCGAGGAAAACCAGAAGATCCAATGCCACAAGCGGTGCAACGTGCAGTGGAATTGGCGAAAGCGAACAATGTCCCTGTCGTATTAACACTAGGCACAAAGTACGTTATTGAAGGCAACAGCGATTGGTGGCAGCAGTTTATTAAAGCCAATGTCACTATAGTGGCAATGAACGAAGAAGAAGGTGAAGCCTTAACAGGTGAAAAAGATCCGCTTCTTGCCGCTGATAAAACTCTAGAGTGGGTAGATTTAGTGCTATGTACCGCCGGCTCCGTTGGCCTGTATATGGCAGGATATACCGAAAACGATCGTAAACGCCCTACCGAATCGATCTTATTGCCGGGTAATATTCCTGAATTTAATAAATTCGAGTACAGCCGCCCAATGCGCTATACCGACTGTAAAGATCCAGTTCGAATTTACTCGCACATTTCCCCTTATTTAGGCGGGCCGCTTGAAATTAAAAACACTAATGGGGCGGGCGATGGCGCTCTGTCTGCATTACTGCACGATATTGCGGCAAACACCTATCACAAACAGAATGTGCCTGCGTCACAAAAGCATCTCGCGCCATATTTGACGTATTCATCGCTATCGCAAATTTGCAAATACGCAAACCGCGTTAGCTATGAGTTACTGACTCAGCATTCCCCTCGTCTTTCTAAAACACTGCCTGAACGAGAAGACAGTCTTGAAGAAGCCTACTGGGACCGCTAAATCTCGTCGGCGATAGCGATAGATAACCTCTATCGTTATCGCTCACTTAACTTACCTACCCTACGATTAAGACGGTACAGACTATGATAAAAATAATGAAAACACTTAGCCTGCTGTTTGCTTCTTTGATTTTACTGACCGCTTGTAGCGAAAATCAAACGCCAGAATTGAACAAGCAATATTCAAAACTTCCCAATGATATTAGTGAACTAATACAGCAACCCGTAGTGGAAGTGTTCTCTTTAACGTGTGGGCACTGCCTGCAAATGGAGCAATATCTTCCTGAAATAGAGCAAGGTATTGGACAGCCGATTGGAAAAGTCCATGTCACCTTCAATGAAAGTGCTCAAGCGGCCGCCATGTTTTATTATGCGGCAGCAATGCAATCTAAGTCAGGAAAGCCTGATTCTGAGATGATAAACGAGCTGTTTAGTCTCTATCATGCCAGCGATGATTTAACCTCTGAGCAGAAAAAACAAAAATTGGTGGATGCCTTTCATCACCAAGGTATGACTTCTCCATACGAGTTGAGTCAAGAGCAAAAAGAAAAACTTTTCGTTGAAGTCACAAACGCTGCAGATATTACCGGTAAAGGCATGATAAATTCGGTTCCGACCTTTATCATAAACGGCAAATACATGGTGATTACATCGGCTCACGATGATGTGCAATCTATTGCCAATACAATCAATTTCTTACTTTCTAAAGGATAATATTTCATATGTCTAAGTTTCTCATTCCTGCCATAGTGGTGCTATTGGCATCATTTATGATTTATCGAGTTTGGACCAGTCACAAAACGGGCAAAGAAAACATCGCTCTTGGCCAAGCCTTCCTTAAAGAAAATGGGCAACGTGAAGGTGTGGTGACCACCGACAGTGGTTTGCAGTACGAAGTGTTAGTAAAAGGTGATGGTGAGGTTCACCCTGCTCCTAAAAGCACGGTAAAAGTGCACTACCATGGCACGTTGATTGACGGCACCGTATTTGATAGCACTGTAGATCGCGATAAACCAATCGAATTCCCGCTAAATCGAGTGATCCATGGTTGGCAAGAAGGCCTACAATTGATGGTCGTGGGTGATAAGTTCCGTTTCTATATTCCTAGCAACCTTGCTTATGGTAAAGGCGGCAACGGGCCAATTCCTGCATCAGCAACATTGATTTTCGATGTAGAGCTGTTGGACGTTAAATAAACGTTAGACATTAAATAAACAACTAAGGGCTGCATCTTGGCAGCCCTTTTATCATTAATCACAAGTGAAATACTGTGCTCTTCAGAGCTTATTCAGTAAACGCCGCTTCTGTTACTGGTTTAAATACAAAGCCAGCCTCGGTCACTAAATAACAATCCATTCCTGCTGCATGAGCGGCTTGTAGCCCTAATAATGTATCTTCAAATACGACACATTGGCTCGGCTCACATTTCATTTGTTCCGCCGCTAATAAAAACGTATCTGGGAGCGGTTTATGATTATTTACCTCTGTGGCCGTTACCACAGCATCAAAAAAATCAAACACACCACGCGCTTTAAGCAATTCGTGTGCACCTTCTCGTTGTGCCCCTGTGCCTATAGCGACTTTCTTGTCCCCCATATGATCCAGTAATACTTGATGTGTGATCGCAATCAGCTCCCCTTTTGAGTCACTGTTGGCAAACTGCTGCATTTTAAAGCCCGAGACTAAGACAGGATCAAGATCCAAACCAAAACGACGATTCACTTCTAACACGATTTTAGAGCTAGGCATTCCGCCTAGGCTATGTAGCCATGTCGGATCAAAATCAAAACCAAATTCATCAGCGGTTTTCTGCCAAGCGGCTACATGGGCAGGCATAGTGTCGATAAGAGTTCCATCCATATCAAAAATAAGTCCTTGATACTTTTCAAGTTTTGGCTGCATCCATCTGCTCTCTTTAAATTAGGTATTATCACCACTGTAACAAACTCACAAGACAAAACAATGTCATAAATGCAACAAATCTATTTCAAACCACTTATCGAACCCAACCGGCTACCGTTTGGTACGGAGCAAACTCTCCCGGCTTAGTCAGCCAGACGGCAACAGCGTCTATCTCTGCATTGTTATCTCCATCATTGGGTGAAAACGTCCACTGAGTTTGACCTTGTGCTTGCTGACCTTTTATTTGCTGTTCCAACACAATAAAGTCATGATGTAAGATTTTTCCTCTATTTTCGCCGTTTTTAACCGCTGTGTTTTCATTCATCACCAGCCATACGATATGAACGGTCAACGCTCCCTCGCCCAAAAACGTGACACTGTAATTATCTTTGCTACGCTCTAATTGCAATTTAGGCGCAGACAATCCTGAAGCTTGTGGCAAAGTGCGATTAAGCGGATTGAAAAAGCCTCGCCACTCTTTGCCATCCACAACAAAACCTGGTGTATAGACACTCGCCACGACACCATAACTGCGATAAAGGCGTTGCTTTTGACTAAAAGACGGATGAGCGAAACGATCTTTCCAACCAATATAATCCCAATAATCAACATGATAGGCTAACGGGATCACCCCTTGCCACAAATCATCACTAGTAGAAAATTGCGACAAATACGTATCCGCTGGTGGACAACTCGAACACCCTTCAGAGGTAAAAAGCTCAATAATACGAGCCGGCTTTCCTTGATGTGACCATACCTGATAATCACTTTTCGCATTCGCTGTGCCTAGCAACATTATTTGCATGACTAAGGGGGAAAATAGCGCCGATAAAATAAACCGCATCTGAGACTCCTTCTACTGACTGTTTATTTAAAGACCGTTGTTGTTCGGTTTATCTTTCATTGATGGCACGCTTGTCAAAAAGCGAAATTAATTGACAGAGGTAGAACAAACACTCTACCCTAAAGGTAGAGCAGTCATTCTACCCTTTATATAAAGAACAGAGTTTATGTTAAAAGATCACATCGCAGCCAGTTTAGAGCAAGCTTTTAGTGAGTTAGGATTTGTCGAACCAAGTGTCGCTACTCTAAAAGAAGCGTGCGGAGTCAGTTTACGCACCCTATACAAACACTACCCATCAAAAGAAGAGATGATCGTCGCAGCATTAGAGCACCGACATCAGCGCTATCTTGCTTATTTACTTGAAGATTCACCTAAACCTAGCAAGGACGCTGTAATACACATATTCAATAAGCTCAAATCTTGGATGCAACACAATGCACCTAACGGTTGTATGTCTACGAATGCTCTTGCTGCATTTCCAAATCATGATGTCATCAATAAAACAGTCAAAACGCATAAAGAAGATGTTCGGCAATTTCTTGGAATGCAGAGCTTTCGCCCAGATTTGGCGACGCAGTTATTTTTACTGCACGAAGGCGTATCAAGTGCTTGGCCCGTTTTAGGTGATGAAGCCATACAATCGGCACATCTGGCTATTTTAACCCTACTAAAAGAGAAACAATCATGACTAAGATTCCTTGCACAATGAAAGGTGTTGTTTTAACGGGTCATGGTGACCTTGACGTTTTGCAATACCGTGAAGATATTGCGGTTCCACAACTGCAAGATAATGAAGTGTTAATCCGCGTAATGGCTGCTGGAGTTAACAATACAGACATCAATACTCGTATAGGATGGTACTCTAAAACTGAAAATAGCGGTGATGCTAGTTGGAGCGGTAGTGCTCTGCAATTCCCTAGAATCCAAGGCGCAGATGTTTGTGGGGAAATCGTTGCTGTGGGAATTCAAATTAACAAGAAACGAATTGGCGAACGTGTATTAATTGAACCTTGCTTAACAGAATCAAATGGACAAAAACTCACAGCCCCTTGGTACTTTGGATCTGAATGCAATGGAGGCTTTGCCCAATATACTGTTGTTTCATCAGCACATGCTTACCGAATCGAATCAGAACTCACTGATATAGAACTCGCCTCTTTTCCTTGCTCATATTCTACAGCTGAAAACATGTTAACACGTTCAAATGTAACCAAGAACGATCGCGTATTGATATCTGGTGCCTCTGGTGGTGTCGGATCAGCAGCCATTCAACTAGCAAAAGCGCGCGGGGCTTATGTTATTGCGATCAATAGCCCAAACAAAAACTCACAGATGTTAGCGCTCGGTGCAGATGAAGTACTGGCAAGAAATTGTCAGTTAGTAGAAGCACTAGGTGAAAATAGCGTAGATGTTGTCATTGATTTAGTAGCCGGCGAGCAATGGTCACAATATCTAGAAGTATTACGCCCTCATGGACGCTACGCAGTATCCGGAGCTATCGGTGGCGCTATGGTAAATTTGGATGTACGCACCTTGTACCTCAAAGATCTTAGCTTTTTTGGTTGTACGATCTTAGAGCCTCAAGTATTCAAAAATCTCATCACGCACATCGAAAAAGGCCACATTAAACCTTTAGTCGCGAAAACCTTCCCACTTCAAGAGATTCATACAGCGCAAACCGTATTCCAAGAAAAGAATCACGTAGGGAAAATAGTTCTAACAATTGAATGACAATTTAAGAACTATCACAGCCACCATTAGCTATTGATTAAATTGTATATTTTTAGATTCATATCGGTGCCTGTCCTTACAAGTTAACGAATGATTCAGTGTGTGTCCTTAAAACCTCATTGAGAATCTATGGCCGGATTTGGTGCCTGTCCTCGAAAGTAACGGCCATATTATCTCGAATCAGAAATAGCAAAGCCGCGAGTAATTATACTCGCGGCTTTTCATTAGAGCTAAGAAATAAACTTATTTACAAATTAACACCACTGTCTATTCTTAAAACTTTTATTTCATTAAGCGTAGGTACTGAGGATTAGAAACTTGAATTTGAAGCTTATTCTTATACTCAGTGATTTTTCCACGAACACAGATTTTTTGATCTTCAAGATTATCTAACTTACCAAAACGTTCTTCAAAGGGCTTAAGGTTTCTATTCCATATTAATATTGTTAGAGTTTGATTTGGATAAGATTTATCTAAATTTAAATACTGCGATTTCTTTCCCTGAGATACCTGTGCTACTTTTCCACACGCCATTACGGTTTCACCTACATGAAAAGGAGCTTTATATGCTTCTATTCTTGCCTCGGTCGCATGGACACTAAATGACATAATAAGCATGCTAAATAATGATATGAGTGATTTTTTCATTTTATTTCCTTAAAAAACATCTAGTTGCGTTCTGGAATTTATCGTAGTTTGTATATGCCTTTTGTATTTGGCAATCTTTCCTGATACACATACCTTTTTATGTAGCAAATACTTAAACGATAACCTACCGTTTAATATGTTTTTTGCGTCAGTATTCCAAATCACCATACTAAATGTTGATTTAGGGAATTTTTCATCAAAGTTAAAATATGTACCTTTAGAAAAATCACTAATTTGTGAAATAACACCACAAATAGTTTTATAATCACCAACGTACTTCGATGCAGATTTAGAAGATACTGCATCATTAGGCATCCAAGAAGCAGAAGATAATACTTGTTTTATTTCGGAGTCTGAAACTTCTTTCCATGTATTAACTGGTGAAGATTTCGGTTCCAAATTGCTAATATTTTGAGGTTCTATTTTAGTTGGAGTCGATTCATTGATATCAGAAATGTTATCACTACTAGATATAAAGAATACTCCACCAATAACTAACATTAATACAAGAACACCAATAACTATACCTTTATTTCTATTGTTACTTTTTTGAGGTGCATCCAGGTTATTATTAGTATCGTTCTTTAATTGCATATCCAAAATTAAAGATCTAAGATCATTGATTTGTGATTTTATTTCGGTACTATTCTTCTCTTCTAAACTATTTAATTTATCATCATACCAAGATACTAAGTTCTCTCGCTCTTTTTGTTTATATTCATCGGTCATTTTATTTTTTGATTGAATATATAAAGTATCATTGATTTTACGAATTATTTTATCTGATTCAAACAGCATTTGCTTATTTGTGAACCTTAAAACAACACCAAACTTAGTAATCAGTGAATTTTGACGAACTAAAAAGTCTTTCCATCGTTGATGATTAACATCTTTATAAGTACCATCAAGTTCAATTGGGAGGCAATAACCTTTCGCTTTATTAATTATCATAAAATCAATATAACGATTTTTCCCATTATCATCTTTAAAGTGATATTGAGGAACAACATCATTAGGCGTTACGTCAGGTAGTTGACTCAGGACTCGATCAACAAATGCTTCCTCATAACCTGCCACATGCTCTATTTGTTTTGAATATCGTTGTTTCCAAGTATTCCAACTCAACACTTCATCACCAAAAACCATTAAATATTTATTCAAATATATTAATGGAAATTCCCTATTGATCATAGCGACAAAGAACCAGAGAAATAATAGAGTATGTTATAGATCAACATTCAGTGATTTTTATATTAAAAATGATTTAATGCATATGAAATATATACCACATAAGCTTTGCTTCATATAAATATATATGCGTATTGGATTTGATATTTTTATACGAGAATAATTTTGAAAAAAACCGCGAGTAACCATACTCACGGCTTTTAGTTAAAGTTAAGAAATGAATTTACTTAGCGAGCTTGGTCAGCACACTCATTAGCAATTTGATGCGTGGTTCTATCGACTCAAGCAGCAGATATTCATCTGCGCTATGGAAACCAGCACCAATAGGGCCTAAACCGTCGAGTGTTGGCACGCCTAAGATTGCGGTATTGTTTGCATCTGAGCCACCGCCGACCTCTTTCCAGTTAATATCGATGTTTAACTCATCAGCCGACTCTTGCACCATTGCCATTAGCGGTTCAGTGAGTTCTGAAGGTACCATGGAGGGTTTGTAAGCTTCACGTTCGATGGCAATAGAGACACCTTCAACAAATGGTGTTTCGATCATTTGTTTAAGAAGAGCATCAATTTGATCGTATTCCGCATTATCCCAAAAACGAACATCAACAATGGCAGTGGCAAGATCAGGCACGATGTTCGCCCCTGCACCCCCAGAAACGACACCGACATTTAGTGTTGTACCTGACTCAAAATTGGTCATCGCATTAATTGCTAAAATCCAGTTAGCCATTTCAGTAATTGCACTGCGGCCTTTTTCTGGCTCGTTACCAGCATGAGCCGCTTTACCATTGAAGGTAATTTTGTAATGTGCCATGCCTTTACGAGCTTTAACTAAGCCACCGTCCGCGCGCGCCGCTTCAATCACTAACACATTGCGAGCTTTTTTAGCTGTCGCTTGAATCCAATCAACCGAATCCATAGAACCGGTTTCTTCATCTGGGTTCATGCAGATGCAGATAGATAGTTTATCTAACACATCTTGATCTAGATTGCGTAATGCGTATACCACATTCAGCAAACCCGATTTCATGTCAGAAACACCTGGACCATAGGCTTTATCTGCATCCAAAGACATTGGCCTTTCAGCCACTGTGCCTACAGGGAACACCGTATCCATGTGCCCGATCATCATCACATCGATTTGATCGGCGTCAGGTTGATTGCGAATTTCAAGCCCTACACCCGCTTTACCACAGTCAATGCGCTTAACTGTCCAACCCTGCATTGATTGATATTTTTCAGCCATGAGGTTCGCAATCACCTCAATACCGGCAACGGTATAAGTACCGCAATCTACATCAATTAAAGGACGAAGCTCTTCTAGATATTCGTTTAGGGAAAAATTCATCGTGAGCCCTTAAAGAATCATATTCATGACAAACATAGCGCCAAATGCGTTCATGATTGAAATCGCAATCATCACTGGAATGTAACGAGCTTCTGTTCCGATTGGCCCCATGATACGACCCATATACTGAACTTGTGAGCCCATCAGGTAAATAGCAGGAGCCAGAATCGCAATATGAGTACCATTTAAAATACCTTGGTCAAACAAAGTAATAACCACGCCCACTGCGCCACCCATTGACATCCAAGCACCAATTAACACAGCAGCAGCTTCGCCCGGCAGACCAAAAACGGCCATCACAGGAGCAAAGATAGAACCCATAAGATCTAGAGCACCCGTAATTTGCAATGCTTTGATGATAACAAACGCCATTAAAACATTTGGAACGGTTGAGGTAGTTGCGATAACCCAGCCTTTTTTAGCACCCTCAACAAAGATATCTGTCACCATAGGTTTTTTCGCTTTGACTTCGCTCATTATGCTGTCTCCTCAGTCAATGTTTTCTCTTGCTTATCTTTCTTCTCGTTGCCTTGACCTTCTTTACCTTCAGTAATGTTTAGATAAACTCGGAACAAGTTTGCACCAATAAACTTAAAGGCGAACATAACAATTACAGCCAGACCAATCGACGACGGAACCGCAATAGAGCCATCAGGGTTTGTCAAAGTAAACAACACTGCGCCTGACGAGAAGAAGTTCACAATTGCAGCACCTGCGGTAAATTGGAACATGGTAAAGATATCAGTTTCACGCTTAGTTAAATGCTTTTCATCTTTTAACTGACGAGTCATTGCCGCACCCGCATCGGTACTTTGCAAGGAAGCAATCAACGCTAGACCTGAGTTACCTGGGATACCAATTAATGGACGAAGAAGAGGAGTCAACAGTCGACGAGCAGCGTTAAGAGCACCGTAATGCTCAAGAACGTTGATCATACCTAGAGCAAACATCACGGTTGGGATAAGAGTTAATGCAAAAATGAAACCGTCACGAGCACCACTACCACCTTTACCACGTAAAGAGGTTGTAGCAGCCTGCACACCATCCGCCGTTTCAGACACTGAATAAGCAACCTTACCAAAAGAACCATTTAGAGTTGTAAAGTCAAAAACCCCATACCACTCATTTGATTGCATGAATCCAGAAAAAAACACGACAGCAAAAGCTAACGCCACGTAACTACCAATTCCGACTTTAGCGTCTTTATCAAACGGCTGAGTCATAACCACCTCTTTTTAGTTAACAACAGCATATAGAAATGCCCTTTAGGCGGTATTATGCGCATCTTCATTCAAATCTTATTGATGACAATCAATAAATTTTCCTAAAAAAACATAAAGAACAAAATATCGTATTGATTTTGTGAGCAACCATAAATACTAAAGATAAAGGATTAACCGAAATTAAATATAAAACAGCGTGCATATAAGGTCTATTTATACTTCTAAAAAATAATAAAAAGACAAATGCCCGAGGTAGCGAGCGGGCATCCAAATCCAATAATTTGCATATGAATATATTACAAATACACACCTAATCTAAACACTCAATTGAGTTGCAGTAAGTCCCATTTATTTCCGTATAAATCTTCAAACACCACGACGGTTCCATAGTCCTCCACTCGTGGTTCTTCATGGAAGATAACGCCCCTTTCTTGCATTGCTTGGTAGTCTCGCCAAAAATCGTTGGTCTGCAAAAATAAAAATACGCGCCCACCCGTTTGATTCCCAATTGCCATTTTCTGCTCTTCACTACTGGCCTGTGCCAGTAACAAGTTTGTACCATCGGAATTCGGTGGTGAGACTTGTACCCAGCGCTTCCCACCTCCAAGGTCGGTATCTTCAACCAAAGTAAAACTTAATTTTTGAGTATAAAACGCAATAGCATCATCGTAGTTTTCGACAACTAAAGCGACATTCCCAATTTTCTGCTTAACCACATTGCTCATTCCAGGCTCCTAAATACAAATAACATCTTCAATTTACAACAAAGAGACTAAGTCATGAAATTTACACCCTAACTATTTAAGGACACACACTTCAAGTTTGAGTGCTACGACGACAATGTATTGAGGAAGTAACGATCAAATCGAACAGCATTGCAGCCCAATGACTATTTAGCGCGTAGGTAAACAAATCATGGGTTCAGGAAGCTTTACAGTGAGCGGGGGTGCTCTGAGTGGAGGTAACTTAAAGGCTATGAATTGAGACTAAGTCGTAATAACAAATGTACCATTCACACTAGGGAGTTCACAGTCATACAGTGATACTGGTGCATTGACGTATTTGCCGACTAATTTTGTCCTTCAATCAACATTTTTTGATGAGCAGCGATGGCTTTGATTCTAGAGGTAATATTTTCAAATTGTCGCGTATCGACGTTGGAATAGAACATAATCGTACCATTTTGTATCACCCACCCCTCTCGATTAGCATCGAGCATTTGAATGATACTTTGCACTTCCTTGATGGCAGACAACTCGGATTCCCACAGTTTCTTTTGCTGTTTCTCATGTAGGATTTGTGCATCAATATAGTTTTCTTCAATTTCAGCGCTCGCTTCATTCTCATAAAGTCGCTGTTCTAGAATATGTATTTTCTGTTGATTTTTTAGTAAATGATCAAAAATAACGGAGCGTGTGTCCTTGATAATTGCGTAGCTTTCAATCAAGTTACGATCGTATTGCAGGCGTGAAAGATCCAAGATGGAATACCACCCTGATTCCATAACCGCTTGTTGAAAGCTTGAGCTTAATGCGGTCGGTTGTGGAAGTACGATAGGCTCGGGAGTATGTTGCAATGTCGTCGCCATCACACTCATCGAAGGGACAGGATCATCTTGCACAGGATCTTTGCTGTGCGAGCGAGCAAAACACCCAATCGCTAGTGCAGCGATAATCGCCACCAACGCCCAAATCGCTCTCAATGTTTGTCTGGCACTGGTTACAAATATCAGCAATAACCCCCAACAAAAGAGGATACTGACTATCCACTTCCAGCTATGTTCAAAGAAGGATGCTTGAGCAATAGACGCAGAGTATCCTTGATAGGTTGAAAGTGTTGTCACTAACATTAACCCTAAGAAATACACTACAGTTCCTGAGAATGTCGCAACCCTCAGAGAAGGCTTTTTCATGTCTAGCTTCCTTGCTAAAGTAATGGCTACGTTGAGTAATCTTTCTAAGCGTTAATATTACAACTTGTTATAGTAACAATGGATTATTTTCCTATCATTCATGCCGTCAATCTATGAAAACTCTACATACATCACAATCGAAACTGAAAATAACGTAATCTAACCGTCTTTTATCTGCCTGATTTATACATATAAAGCATCACTCCAATACCATACCTCTAGCAAACAACGCCTAATACACTTTGCGAGTGAAATATAAACAAAAATAGAGCCATTGAATCAGCAGCGAGCGCTTGCTCTAGTTATTCAGCTCCGATATATAAACACCTTAGACATCAACGAAACCAACTCAGTTGAGAATGCAAGCTAGTCACGCTACCCACCACAATCAACGAAGGGCTGACCGCCTGCTTGGCAAGGCTTGATAACTGCGAAAGCTCGCCAGTCAGTACTCGCTGCTGCGAGGTAGTGCCGCGTTCAATAATTGCAATGGAAGTTTGCTGGCACAGACCAGCACTTATCAGCTTTTGTTGAATATTGGGACTTTCTTTCAATCCCATATAAAACACTAGCGTCGTATTGCCTTTGGATAGACTTGCCCAGTCAATATCCATGCCCTCTTTTTTCAAGTGACCGGTGATAAAATGCACACTTTGCGCATGATCGCGATGGGTCAAGGGAATACCCGCGTAAGCAGTACACCCAGCGGCGGCTGTGATGCCGGGAACCACTTCAAATGGGATGTGCTCAGACGCCAACTTCTCCAACTCTTCCCCGCCACGTCCGAAGATAAATGGATCGCCGCCTTTTAAACGTACGACCTGTTTGTTTTGCTGAGCTTGCTCGACCAATACTTGATTTATCTGATCTTGCGCAACGCAGTGATGGTTAAGGCGCTTACCAACATAAATACGCTCAGCCTCTGAATTAACCAGTGCCATGATCTCATCTGACACTAAACGATCGTAAACCACTACCTCAGCGTTTTGAATCAAACGTAGTGCTTTTACAGTTAATAGATCAGGATCGCCAGGACCGGCCCCCACTAAAGAAACAAACCCACAAGGATGTGTTGGTGATTGAGTTGATTTTAATGTCATATAAAAGCTCGCAATTTCACTTACAACAAGTGACCCGGTCACGTTTATTATTTTCCGATAGCAGTTTCGGTCACTTATAAATAATGGTTTTGTAATGAATGCTCATCACAAAACCATTTCATTATCCAAAAACCGTTACCTAAGCACTATGCTTTTACAGCTTGCTCTTTCGACGCATCGACAGATGGCGCTGTTTTTAAATGAGTCAGATAAAGAGGAATACAGGTAAAGAACAATCCGCCGACAATATTACCTAGAATGGTTGGAATGAGGTTAAAGTTCAACCAAGTTGCAATGCCAAAATCGGCGCCTAACATCATGCCTAGTGGGAACAAGAACATATTGACTACGGTATGCTCAAACACCAAAGCAAAGAAGATAAAGATAGGTAACCACATCGCTGTCACTTTACCAGCTACGGTGCGCGCAGTCATATTACCAATCACACCAAGACACACCATCAAGTTACAGAAAATGCCACGCACGAAGCAGGTGATCCAGCCATCCGCCCCTAGGTTTTCAAAACCGACGGTACGTGCAGTAGAAGCGGCAATAAATTTTTGTGCTACGGCGTTAGGTTCGATTGAAAAATTAGCCGTAAGAGATACCGCAATTAAATAAGCAACAATCAGCGAACCGATAAGGTTACCTAACCCCACAAGCCCCCAACAACGTAAAATTTTACCCCAAGTGACACCTTGACGATTATCCAGTTTTGCCAGCGGCGCTAAACCGAAAGCGCCTGTTACCAAGTCATAACCCATTAGACTTAAAATACAAAAACCTACCGGAAAGACCAATGCCCCCACGACACCAATGCCAGTTTGAACTATCGCTGTGATCGCGACAACGACCGCCAAAGACAAGATAATGCCGGCCATAATGCCGCGTAGGATCAAATCTCTAGTGCTGGTTTTTACTTTGGCCTCTCCAACATCGACCATTGTTTGAACAAACTCTGCAGGTTTAAAATCATTCATGTTGCTATCCATATAAAAGTTAAAATTAAAAGTTAAAATTGAATAGTCAAAGGCTCCCGTACTTCAACGAAGCAAAGCAAAGCAAAGCAAGGAACCTTTTCGCTATTTAATCTTTTAGGCAGAAATTTCAACCAAACCTTTAACAACACGCGCTTTAAAAGTACGAACATTAAAACGTTCGTCTTCCATACACACGCCTGTGCTCAAGTTAAAGCGTTGTTTCTTTAATGGACTCGCAACCCATAGCTCTTGCTTGTGTTCCACAATCAGCCCACGAGAAAGCACATTAGATTGTGCAAAAGGATCTGTATTTGAAATGGCAAACACCTTCTCATCCTGTGCAGGTCGAAATACCGCAACTTGCTGGCCGTCCACTAATGCACAAACGCCTGTTCCCGGAACAATATCGTCGATATTACAGATAGATTGATAACTCATCGTGACTCCCCTTATTAATCAATGATCGCTTCGTGAAAAATATTGCCCTTCGCTTCAGGATGCTTCTCCATAAAGGTCGCCGGACGGTGTTGTTCACGCGCTTCAACAAATTCAACGTTATCATCACGTAGATCTGAGTTGATAAAGTGCGAGAAACGAGTCAACTGTTGCTCATCGTTGATAGTGTCAGTCCACTCACAGCGATACTCTTCAACCAGCTTCGCCACGTCCGCTTCAAGTTGCGCGTTGATATTGAGTTTGTCTTCCACAATCACGTCACGTAAGTAATCAACGCCACCTTCAAGATTTTCAAGCCACACCGACGTACGTTGCAGTGGCGCCGCAGTGCGAATGTAAAACATCATGAAACGATCGATGTATTTGATCAGTGTTGCTTGGTCAAGATCAGAGGCCAACAAGTCTGCATGGCGCGGTTTCATTCCGCCATTCCCGCATACGTACATATTCCAGCCAGCATCAGTGGCAATAATGCCTAAATCTTTACCTTGTGCTTCTGCACATTCACGAGTACAGCCCGATACGCCAAACTTCATTTTGTGCGGCGTGCGAATGCCCTTGTAACGATTCTCAATCATAGCGCCAAGACCCACAGAGTCTTGAACGCCATAGCGACACCACGTTGAACCAACACAGGTTTTCGCCATACGCAGTGCTTTCGCGTACGCTTGGCCTGTTTCAAAACCTGCTTCAATCAGCTTGCGCCAAATCGCTGGAAGATCGTCTTTGTGTGCGCCAAATAAACCAATACGCTGTGCGCCAGTTACTTTGGTGTATAAGTTGTATTCCGCCGCTACATTTGCCAATGCAGCCAAGGCTTGCGGAGTCACTTCACCACCAGCCATACGTGGGATAACAGAATAAGTGCCGTCTTTTTGGATGTTACCTAAGAAGTTATCGTTGGTATCGTGTAGCTTAACCAGTTGCGGCGTAAGAATATGCTCGCCCCAGCAAGAGGCTAAAATAGAGCCCACTAAAGGTTTACACACTTCACAGCCGTAACCTTTGCCGTATTTCTCTAATAATTCATCGAAGGTTTTGATCTCTTCAATGCGAATAAGGTGGAATAGCTCTTGGCGTGAATAAGCAAAGTGTTCACAGACATCGCTTTTCACTTCGACACCCGCTTTAGCAAGCTCGGCATTAAGTACAGACGTCACCAAAGGAATACAACCGCCACAGCCCGTGCCGGCGCCGGTGACGGCTTTAATATCCGCTACAGTATGGTGACCATCGGCGACCGCTTGTGCGATTTTGCCTTTTGTTACATCAAAACAAGAACAAATAACCGCACTCTCTGGCAGAGCATCGGCGCCAAGTGTTGGTTTTTCGGCTCCAGCATGCGCCGGTAGAATCAAGGTGTCTGGGTGCTCTGGAAGCTCAATTTCATTGAGCATCAGTTGCAATAAATCACCATAGTCAGAGGTGTCACCCACCATAACCGCACCAAGCAGTTTTTTGCCATCTTCAGAAACAATTAAACGCTTATAGACTTCTAATTCTTCATTTTGATAAACAAAGCTTTTACAGCCAGGTGTACGGCCATTTGCATCACCAATTGAACCTACTTTTACACCAAGTAGTTTCAATTTTGCGCTCATGTCTGCGCCTTCAAATTGACTCTCATTGCCTACAATATGGTCTACCGCTACGGTTGCCATTTTGTAACCCGGCGCAACTAACCCGTAAAAATGTTGATTCCACGACGCGCATTCACCGATAGCATAAATGTTGTCATCTGAGGTTTGGCAATGGTTGTTGATCGCAATACCACCGCGAGGCGCGATATCTAATGCCATTTGACGCGCCAGTTTATCTTGCGGACGAATACCGGCTGAGAACACAATAAAGTCGGTTTCAAGTTCACTGCCATCGGCAAAACGCATGACATTACGTAATTCTTTACCTTGTGGGGCAATTTCTAGAGTATTTTTACTGGTGTGAACCTTAACGCCCATACGCTCAATCTTCTGACGAAGTTGATCGCCACCGGCTTGATCCAACTGTTCAGCCATCAGTTTTGGCGCAAACTCAACCACGTGTGTTTCCACGCCCAATGCACGTAGCGCACCAGCCGCTTCCAGCCCTAACAGTCCACCACCGATAACCACACCAACTTTGCTGTTTTTCGCGGTCGCTTCAATGGATTTCAGATCTTCAATAGTGCGATAGACAAAGCAATCTTTGCTTTCATTACCCTGAATCGGCGGCACAAATGGATAAGAGCCTGTCGCCATTACCAATTTGTCATACGCCACCTCACGACCTGTACTCGAGTGTACAATACGATTTTCGCGGTTTACGTTAATCGCACGCTCGCCAATCAAAACGTTAAGCCCGTGTTTCTCGTAAAAACCTTCTTTGACAAGAGAAAGCTCATCAGCGGTATGGTGAGAAAAATATGAAGAGAGGTGGACGCGGTCATAGGCGATACGTGGTTCTTCACAGAACACAGTAATATCCAGCTTTGAAACATCTGTTTTTTCAACAAGATCTTCAATATAACGATGTCCAACCATGCCGTTACCGATGATAACCAGCTTCATCTTGCTCATAGTGGATTCCTTTAAAAATTTACGAAACTTTGGCGATTGTAAGTAGGAACGACATTGCATAATTGACCTGAATCAATTTTGACCAAATATACCCCTGTTTGGGTAGTTGTCATACAAGACTACAATTAAGTTATTGATTCACAATAATTTCCCATTTTTCTTGTTCTTTACAGTTTGTAACAAGGCGTTTGTGTTGCTAGAATCAGCCCGCAATAGCGCTTCATATAATCCCTCTGATACGGTGTGGGAGTTTCTACCAAAGGCCAATAACCTTTGATTATGAAGTCATTGTCTTTATTTATTAATGTCTCTTAATAAAGGTGACGACTTATGGATTTTTGCTCTCTGCCAAAAATTGACTTACATTGCCATTTAGATGGTAGTGTTCGCCCAGAAACCATCATTGATCTTGCTAACGATCAAAACATCGAATTACCCAGCCAAGATGTTGAAGTGATTCGTAACCTGATGATTGCACCTGAAACGTGTGTTGATCTGAAAGAGTACCTCACTCGCTTTGAATTGCCTCTTCAAGTGATGCAAACCAAAAAATCTCTTGAAAGAATTTCCTACGAAGTTTTTGAAGATGCCGCGAAAGAAAACGTTAAATACCTTGAACTGAGATTTGCGCCCCTATTGCATGTTCGCAACGGGCTAACGGTTGAGCAAATCATTTCATCTGTAGTCAAAGGAATGAAACGCGCAGAGCTTGACTATGATATTCGTGGTAATTACATTTTGTGCATTTTGCGTACCATGCCAAAAGATGACATTCCACAGGTCATTGAAGCGGGTGCAAAATACATAGGTAAAGGCGTGGTAGCGTTCGACCTTGCAGGTGCAGAACTTGCTGGTTTCTGCCATGACTTTGTCAAAGAAGCCAAAGCAGCACGTAAAAAAGGCTTCCACGTCACTATCCATGCCGGAGAACAAGGCAACGGTCAGAATGTACAAGACGCGATTGAATTATTAAAAGCAGAACGTATTGGCCATGGCATCCACATCATTGATCATTCAGGGGGCTTTAAAGCCGTTCGTAATGGCAATGTGGGTCTAGAGACTTGTCCTAGTAGCAATGTACAAACTAAAGCGGTCCAAGATATTGAGTCACATCCTGCTAAGCGCTTTTATAAGCAAGGGCTTGCCGTTACTATCAATACTGACAATAGAACAGTATCCAATACAACGATGACGCAAGAAGTGCAAAAAGTGTGTGAACAGTTCTATCTTTCACAAAAAGATTATGTCGCGATTTATCTCAATAGTGTTGAGCAAAGCTTTGCCAGCGACGCGATAAAACAAGAGCTGAGAAATTACATCGACGAATTATAATTCTCGTTGTCACGAACACGATAAAACGAAAAATATAAAAATGCCCATGTGAGTTTCACTGGGCATTTTTGATTGAACTGGCAAGAACGAATCAGCCGTATCAATGACGTTATTTTTTCATCATTTTGGCTAAATCTGCAAATGGGTTATGTGTCGCGACTTGATGCTCATCTGCGCGAGCAACAGGATCCACACCATAACGCTCATGATCGGTATACTTTGAATGTTCATGATCATGGCAGTACAAGCAAAGCAGCTCCCAATTACTCCCATCTTCAGGGTTATTAGTATGATCATGATCTTTATGATGAACGGTTAATTCACGAAGATTAGAATACACAAATTCACGCGCGCAGTTACCACATACCCAAGGATAAAGCTTCAGTGCTTTATCGCGATAGCCGGACTCTTTACGAGCATAGGCAGCACTGCTGCCTGTAAAATCTGAAGAAGACATCTTTATTTCCACATTAATTTAGCCACTGATATAGCCGATAAACTAGCATATTTTGTCCTGTGATGCAGAGATGTCAGCACACATTTATCGCAAAGGTATGGTCAGCACCTTGATTAGGTGAAAAACAGCCAAACGCCAACCCCAATCATTAAACTGCCCGCTATGCGGTTCATCAGCTTCACATTATCACTATTGGCAAGCATCATCCTAAGCCCTTTCCCCCCTGAGGCATAAACGCTCATACAGATAAATTCAGAAAACATAATAATGCTAACTAAAATCAGCAATTGCGGAGCGACCGGGAAATGGGGGCTGATAAAAGGAGGTAATAAGGAGATCATAAACGCCCAGCCTTTAGGGTTAGCAATAGCGGTAATAAAACCTTGTGCGGCTAACGCATAGTTGCTGGCACCCGACGAGGCGATATTCGATTCAGAAATCGCCATCTTTCCTTTAGAGCGCCACATTTGAATGCCTAAATAGCTTAAGTAGGCTGCACCTACTATTTTAAAGCCCATAAACAATGCTGGCATCTTTATCATAATTGCAGCAATACCCAGCACGGCGCTAATCGCCACCAGCGCAACGCCTAGTACTTCGCCTAGCATCATCCACAATGTTCGCTTGTAGCCGATACTCATCCCTAGGCCCAATGCCAACGTCATACACATCCCCGGCGTAATGGAGACAAACAAAAAAGTAGGTATAAATACCCATAAGATGGCGATATCCAAAATTAACATCTCGTACAAAATAAACGCAGTCGTCCAAATTATACTCAACGACATGCTTTTGCAATTAATGTCATAAATAATAGTGCTATAACAATTTAATTCGCCACTTCGGTCTGTGATCGCACTCTTGATATTAACCTGACCACTGGCACTATAATATTCTTATCGATTGAGATACATTCGCACAAGTTCATTTCGCCTAACGCTCTGTAGCGATATTTAGGCTCTTTACTCATCGCACTTTAATTGTCATTAACTATGAATCCAAAATTACAAGAAGCACAACGAGAGCTAGGCCCAATACAGTTTTTAACGCTTATTCTTTCCATTTATGTACTGCTTACGCTCTTTGTAGAAAACGCTTTTGATCTTCCAGAAGATACCCTTGATCTGTTGACCATTATAGATACCTTCGTCTGTGGTGTATTTTTAATAGATTTCTTTCAACGCTTTTTCCGCGCGCCCAATAAATGGGTTTTTATGAAATGGGGATGGATTGATCTTCTTTCGAGTATCCCAATGGTGGATACCCTGCGTTATGGGCGCTTTATACATTTGGTCCGCTTCTTTAGGATCCTAAGAGCAATTCGCTCAACAAAAATCATCCTTAACTTCTTATTTCACAATCGCCGGAAAGGCACATTTACCATTGTCGCTAGCGTGTCTGTTTTGTTGGTGATTTTCGGCGCGATTAGTATCTTGCAATTTGAAAAAGGACTGCCTGATTCCAACATCCACAATGCCAGTGACGCACTGTGGTGGGCTTTCGTTACCATCACCACCGTAGGGTATGGTGACTACTACCCTGTCAGCACTTTTGGTCGAATGGTAGCGGCCATATTAATGACCGCTGGCGTTGGCTTGTTTGGTACATTTACCGGGTTAGTCGCAAATTGGTTTATGCTTGAAGGGGAACAACAAGAGCAGCAACAAGAAATCAAAGAGCGCCAAGCACTAAAAGACGACATCCATGCGTTGCACGATGAAATCAGTGAGCTAAAAGATCTCATTAAGCAACAAAACTTAAAGTAGCTCTTTTGCAATTAAGTGCAATAAAAAGGTTTCTCGTTCAATACTTAAACCTTTTTTAGCGCTTTTGGCAATGGTGTTTTCATTGTGCTTGATAGCTTCGTGGATGTTCACCCATACCGCCGTCATACCATTATTGATCTCATATTCCTCTAAATTCGGTCGACCTAACGTTTCATCTACCAGACAAACATAGCAATAAGAGTGCATGTGCATGACATTCGCCTCGTTTTTATACCAAGGACGAAACTCCTCATAGACGCCAAACGGTGCTATATCACGTACATTTTGTGCGCCCGTTTCTTCTTGCAACTCACGCACTAAACCTGCAATAACATCTTCGCCTTCATCAAGGCCTCCTCCGGGTAAGGAGTAGTCATGGTAACGCTCGGTGTACATCAATAATATTTGCTCACCTCGTAAAGCGATGGCTCTAGTGGCTTTTCTTTGAATGATCGTCTGCTGATCAAGTTTTGCTAAACTGGGATGAACTTGGGTATGTAGGTGTCGCATTGAATTCATTTTTACAAGGATAATTGCCTTTATTTTAACACGGAGTTTTTGGTTAACTATTGAATTAACTGCGATATCTCGTACACTGAATCAAACAGGTTAAAATAATTTAGTTCTTTGGAGCCAATAGTAATGAAGAAAATCCTCCTATTATCTATGATGACTGGCACTGTGTTACTTGCAGGCTGTGCGAGCAAAGATAACGAATACGCGGTAAAAGACTGGGATGCAACAACCAGCAAAGCGGCAATGTATTGTGTACAACAAGATTATGACATTATACGTACCACCGAGAACAATAGCCGTGTGACTTACTGTGCACTCTCTGACAGTGAAAAATACGAGATCTGGGAGTATTACTATCAAAACCACGAAGATGAGCGTCCAGATAGCCAAGCTCAAACCGATGATATGACTGCAAAATAGTCAATATTTCAAACACTGATCATTGGTTGGTTGAAGATTTAAAAACCCCCGTTGAATACCTTCTTCGGGGGTTTTTACTTACAGGGTAAGCACTTAATGCCAATCACCTATGACGTTTCATCAACATGCATTTTGCGAGCTTACATTAGTAGCCAGCCTCTATATAATTTCCCATGAGTGCGTCATCTGCACCCCTTTATCAAGCATTAGGCAAACTGAGCAGTACTTTTCAAGAGAATCTTGCGCTACTTTTGCCACAATAGCAGGGTCAAGTTCATCTCCAGAGACCTCAAAGTGAATGTTGATTTGGGTAAAGTATTTAGGCGCTGTATCACGACGAGTACTTGATAATTTAGCCACACAGCCAGTTACGTTCTGATTGGCCGTTTTTAATCCATCCACAACATCAACAGAGCTACACCCCCCTGCGGCGAGTAATACCATTTCCATTGGTGATAAATAAGTGCTGTCGCCACTCGCTATTGTAATCTCTTGATTTTTATCTGTTTTCCCAACAAATTTCAGATCTTCAATCCACTTAACTTCTGCTTTCATAATTCATACTTCCTATCTAATCGTGAAGAAGCCACTCTAAAGAGTGGCTTCTCTGTATCGATGCTACTTTCGTCAATGGTTCTTAGTTTACCATCGTATTTGATTAAACCTATCGTTGAACCCATTTCTTCTTTGTGTCGGGAGAACAAATAATCTTGTTGCTTGACGAGAGAGAATTAATAGCTTTAGTAAAAATCTGCCTTGGTAAACCAAGTTCTGCCCGAAGCTTTTCATCTAATACTCTCGGCTTAGTCAAGGCATTATATAACAACATTCTCAGCATCGACCTGGATTATCTTCATTTATTACACCTCTAACAACTTTGATACAGATTAGTAATAAGCGTATTTACGTAAACTACATCTGACATTTATTGATGATAGGTGGTTGAATTTAATCACTTATACACAAAACCTGATATGGTTCACATGCTTTCATACTGTATTTTTGCACACGAGCGATAAGGTGCACAATATATTTTGATGGAATGGTTGAGGAAACCGTTATGAGGAATATGACTTCGGTTTTTATGGCACACGAAGACAAGGTAATTGACGCAAATGAGTTCTTAGATGCTTGCGAAGAACAAGAGTTTTTCGAACTAAGGACTGCAATTGCCAAAAATAGGAAAACTAATCCTATCGCTCTATGCAATGTTTGCTTTCAACCCGTGGTTTTACGAGCAACACCACAGCGAACAACCTTCTTTGCTCATGTGAAAGACTCCGAAGATTGTCCCATCAAAACAACTACGAATCTTACTATGGAAGAGATTCGGGCAATGAAGTACAACGGTCAAAAAGAAGGCAGATTGCACAGAGAAGGTAAACAAAAATTAGCCGAACTTTTAAAGTCTGATCCTCTCTTTACTGATGAAATACATATTGAAAAAACGTTCAGGGAGAAAAATCCCGTGGGGATTGCTAAACGCTGGCGAAGACCTGATATTTCAGCTCAATTACTATCTGACAAACGAGAAGTCGTATTTGAGCTTCAAGTATCAACCACTTTCCTTGATGTTATTATTAGTAGAGAAGAGTTTTACAAAAATAACGAGGCGTATATAACTTGGGTTTTCCTTGATTTTGCTCCTGACAAATTCACAACTCTCGATATTGCCTATGCGAACAAAGCAAATATTTTTGTTTTCAATCAAGAAGCAAATCATGAATCTGAACTCAATAATCGACTTGTCCTGAAATGCTATTATCGCCAACCATACATGACAGAAGAGTTATCAATTGCTCATCAGTGGGTTTCTGAAATTGTTGACTTTTCTATGCTCAAATATGATGAGAGTAGTAAGAAGACATACTTCATTGATACCGAACAGCTCAGATCACAGGTAATTAAACAGATTAATGACGAAAAGCTGAGACTAAAGTTAGAACAAGAGGAAAAAGAACGTCTTAGGAATGAAGCGATAAAGCAAGAACAAGAAGCACAAAAGCGTCTCGATAAATTAGAACGCTCTTACGCTCATTTCCCAAATCCTAAGCAATACAAAGATAAAACCCACAGAGCAAAACAGCCTCTTCATACGCTCTCTTCCCAAAAATCGTTGGGAGATACCTTAATATGTAGAAAGTGCATGAATATCGGAAAACCACGAAAGATGGGAAGACTAACAGTATGCAGTCGATGCGGTCACGAAATAACTTAATCGCTCTATTTTTTCATAATGCAATTAAACATATTCAACAAGGCAAGGAACCACTTTGAAGCAACAACAAAAAACAAATAGCTTGGCAAATAACTCTTCTTCAAGAACAAGAAAATTGGCTAATGTATTCTCTGAGGGGGTCATTCGAGAGTTAGAGATATCTGTCAATTCACAATGTAATTTAAACTGCATTGGTTGTGGCTTTAACGTCCCAAATCAACTGCCCCCTTACAGTAAGCTGGGCATAGATGAACATATAGAAGCTTTATTAAACTTAAAACGCTGTGGCGTAAAAATCAACAAAATCATAATTGCTGGCGGTGAAGCAACCCTTTTTAAAGATTTGTACACAACTGTAAGGAAGATAAAAGATATAGGCGTATCAAGAGAAGTTGAATTAGTAACAAATGGACTATACCCGAAAGGCTTACCACCTCAGTTACTTAGTATTTTAGATAGCATTGTTATTAGTGACTATATCAAAACAAATACTTTTGAATCTGCATGGACTGAATTTCTTCAAGGACATAATTTTAAAGGCAACATCGATTTTAGACGAAAAGATGCTTGGGATGACCTTCTTTCCGAAGTGTATAACAGTAGAGAAGAAACTGAACACCATTGGCAAACATGTTTTTACAGGAAGTTTGATGTCAGCTTAGAGCGTAGCCGCATTTTTAGTTGCTCTCGAATCGCCAAAAAAGGCTTGGATGACCAAGGGTTACTTGTCAACGAAAAAACAAGCTTAAAACAAGTAATTAATTACCTATCTGATAAAAACCCGAAAGATGCGTGCTACTCATGTGCCACAATCAATAGAGAATCAAGCATAAAAGTAGCGGTTCAAAGCTCAGGTAACTTGGAGAGAATAGCGGATAGGTCTATTCAATACTTAAAAGAGAATAATAATAAATGAATAACAAACTTTACTTCGTGGTTGGCTTAGAAGGCTCAGGTAAAACCACTGCAACAAAGCTTCTTGCAGACAGTGTTGAAGGTGGTGTTGCTGTTCAAACATCATCTCGATTGTTTGCATTTTTAGATAGTGAAAGTCTATCCCTAAAAGAAATTAACAACCTCCCAATCGAGCAACGGGAAGTCATAATAAACAAGTTTCATTATCAACTTTACTATGACAAAGAAATAAATAAATTCTCATTTTTCGATGGGCATATGTTTGTAGATAACCTTGAACAAGGAATTAGAATCAGTGCAATGGCTAATGAAAATCGTTCTGTTAGCGATGGATTGATATTTTTGAATGCATCATCTGCCCAAATCAATATAAATATTAAAAATGACAATCTTGCTGAAACTCGTTTCCGAAACTTAAAAAGCCAAAACAAGTTGAAAGAGCTTTCAGAAATAGAATTTCAGGCAGCCGAGAATTATTGTCTTAAAAACAATCTTCAATTTGGTTTTTTAAACTCTACTTATGAAAATGGCGAATTTACAAGCAAACGATTCTCTGACGTTACATTTTTGAATAGCTACTTATTACCTCAAAACGAAGAGTTAAGAAGCAAGTATCAAGACCAGTTTGATTTTGATCTTAAACCTTCGGATCTTAGGGAGCGACACCTTGAAATTGGACGTTTAATTGAAGAACCTTTTCATTCAAAGATAGATATCGGAAAGAAAAACTATCAAGTCATTTCAATGGATCGCTCAGGTAACTTCATAGCAAATGGCTTTGTTCATAACTTCGATGGACAATACTCTACATACCATCAAGGTAGCGATAATATCGACTTATTTTCCATGGATCAAGATGTTATTATTATTGACTCAGTAATTGATACAGGCGCAACAATTGAAGATATTGTGAAAAAATTACCAAACAACTACAACAAACAGATTCATGTTATCTGTCTATGCATCAATATTAAATCACTTCCTAAGCTACAAGCTCTTAGCAACAAAGTTACTTTCCATTGTTTAGGATTTTCGAATAAAGAAGATAGACCTACTGGGAAAAAAGATATGGGTGCTCGTTTGTATGGTACAAGCAGCTAAATAAAGGATCTTAATGCTTCGATTGAGCCACTCTATGAAGTGGCTCTCTACTCGATAGGCATAGGCATAGGCATATATTAAAACTTAGTTAAATTACGGATAATATGCAATTTCCATTGGGCTTGGCGCTGTTTCACCGCCACTGCCATCAAGTACTACTGAGTGACCAGACTCGGACTCACCAATAAGTTTAAACCCTTCAACCCAAGATACGGTCGCTTGCATAATTAACTTCTCTGCGAGTTTGCTCTTATTGTATAGAGTGCACTAAGCAACTCACAATCAAAAAGATGACGATCACATTGCAAAACGAGCAAGTTTAAGTTTCATATGGAAAAAATTGAAGACGTTTAACAATTTTACAAATTGTACCCTTGTCTATACCTGTGATTTCATTGACTTATCCACTCTGCTCTATACACTGAATCAGGCCAGAAAAATTTGTTTTGGATGTTGTAGCGTATCTTCGAGAGTGATCTCCTGTGTGCTTATCAGCGGCCAATACAACTTATTTTCAAGCTCTTAGAATGGTCGCAACAGGCCAAATTTAGTTAAAATGTAAAGGAAAACTGACAATGTCAAACACAGTTACTGGTACCGTAAAATGGTTTAACGAAACTAAAGGTTTTGGGTTTATTCAACAAGAAAACGGTCCAGACGTATTCGCTCACTTCTCAGCTATCCAAGGCGACGGTTTCCGTACTCTTGCTGAAGGCCAAAAAGTAGAATTTGTTGTTACTACAGGTCAAAAAGGCCCACAAGCAGAACAAATTCGCGCGGTATAATTTGCGCTAAGTAAGCCAGTAGCTTACTGGCTTACTTTTAATTGCTATTCCCTATATAATCATCCGCCTATATCCACTCCCTGGAACTCTCACTTTGGCGCTCAAACCCACTATTTTTAAGTTTCGTGTAAATATTGCAGACACGAACCGTAATCGATTTGAAGATATTAACCTAACGGTAGCAAAGCACCCTTCTGAAAACGAAGTTCGTATGCTTGTTCGTATTTTAGCCTTTGGTTTAAATGCGACTCCAAACCTAACCTTTACTAAAGGCTTGTCAGATCAAGAAGAACCCGATATTTGGGAGCTTTCAGATATTGGTGATATTGAGACTTGGATTGAAGTCGGTGAACCTTCTTCCGACCGAGTCAAAAAAGCCGCTCGGAAATCAAAGCAAACGCACATTTATACCTTTAATGAAAATAAATCGGATGTGTGGTTTTCTAAAAACCAATCGGCGCTGCGCGATCTTAAGGTCAATATTACCCAATTTGACTTTGCCCCTATCAGTGAACTAGTCACAGGGCTTGAACGCACCAACGATCTCAGCCTAATGATTTCAGGAAACTCCATGTTTGCCACCCTAGGTGATGTAAATTCAGAAATTACCGTCACTGAATTGCAACAAACACAATAAATCGAAGACGTGATAGGACTAATGCTCTATCACGTCAATTCATATACCTGTGCCGACTATCACTTTACCCCTCTTCATCCGTACTTTTTGAGGACAGTCCCGCACTGACTAAACTCGATACCAATATCGCAAGATAAAATACGCCGGCAATCGCTTGAAAATACGCAATAAATCGAGTGAGAGGCTCACTTGGTGAAATCGCACCATAACCTACCGAGGTCATACTGATAAAACTAAAGTAAATCATTTTTGACAGGTTATCTAACCAAGGCTGGTATTCAATCCCATTAAACCCTCCGTCTAATAACTCCAGCAATAGCAGTTGCACAAAAGCGAACCACAAGCCCATCATCAAATAAATACAGATTGATCCTACAATCTGATTTCTGTCGATGCTTGGCGCTTTTAGTATCAGTAACGTAGCGTGCTTTAAATATTGACCAACAAACACGATCAAGGCGAGCAGAGAAACAATCGAAAGATTAGCGGCTTTAAAAATAGACGCCAATGACGAGAACATCACCAGTACGACCAGAAAGCTCAACCAACCACGAGTTTTCACTTTTGCCGTTTCGATACCAAAAATGGATGCAGACATACAAAACAGCAATCCTAATAAAATAACGCTCTGCCCTGTACCCAAAAATTGCTCTACAATGGCACAACTCGCCAATAAGACCACCAACGCCACAAACAGATATAGGAAATTATCGCGCTCTGATATTTTCGCCATCATTACGTCTCTTTTTGAGTCAGAGTATGATCCGGCTGTTGCTGGATAACTTCAGCATCGGACTGAGCAAGCCAAGCAAGAAACAAGCGATGAGTGACCGCCAGCGCGACCGCACCTACAAACAAGCCAACAATACCTGACATTGCCATCCCGCCAATTGCACCAAGCAAAATCACTAACATAGGAATATCTGTGCCTCGCCCCATCAACATAGGTTTTAACATAGCGTCGCTGGCGCTAACCAATACGCACCATACTGTGAAAATACCGGCAACCCATGTGGTATCGGTTGTCCATGCAAAAAACAGCGCTGGAATTAACGCTAAAATAGGAGGAAGCTGAATAATGGCAACAATTAGTACCGCGAGCATCCAGGCTCCAGCAAATGGAATATCAGCAAAATACAGTCCGACTCCAGCCATCACAGATTGAATAATTGCAACCCCGATAACACCTTGGACTACACTACGAACCGTCGATACGGACACTTGTGTAAACTGAGCTCCGTAGCTTCCTGCTAAACGTATCGATATTTGTCGAAAAGATTTTTCACAAGACTGTGCGTTTGCCATAAAGACGCCAGCAATCAACAACGAAATCGTGAATTGAAGAACACTGCCTCCGACACTCCCAACAGTAGAAAGAACGGCGCCTAAAATATCTTTAACGTGTTCAGAGTGTTGGATAAGTGCTGCCGTCAAATTGGCTGAAAAACCAAGTAAGGTGCTATATAGCCTTTCACCAATGATAGGCCAAGCTTTGATACTCTCTGATGGCGGTTTAAGATGCAAACTGCCACTTTGAACTTGATCGTACACATCCCCTGCACTGCTAAATAGACTGTCCCCAATAAAGTAGGACGGTAAAATGAGCAACATCACTCCAAATAGAGACAATAGCCAACTGGATTTTGACTGTGATAAACCTATCTTATTCTCAATACCTTTGACCAAAGGAAAGAGCGCTGTGGCGATAATTGCACCCCATATCATGAGTAAAATGAACGGTTTTAGTATCTGAAAACACAGATAAAGTAGTATTCCAACAATAACGATTTTGATAAAAGCGTCAATTGCCTGCTTCGAGAAATCCTGAGAAGTGTTCATAAAAAGTCCTTGTAATACAATCTTCTAACTGTAGTTTAGATGCTTTTCTAAATAAGTTATGAACAACTGAGAAACTTTTTATGTTTTGAGAAATAAAGTGTTTAATTGTGAGTAACGTTTGATATAAAAAGGCTTATAGGTAAAAGTTAATACATAGGCAAATGAGCTTTAAGAATATAATTAAAATGACTTTAAAATTTTTGAATGGTATTGGGTGATATCCAATGTCACACCGTACTGATTAACCCAAGCATCAAGCTGTTGTTGCGACCGATTTAAGCTGTCCATAGTGATAGTATTGTCATCCAACTGCCATAACTGACGTGAGCCATCATAACTAAACTGCAACGCGAGCATCGCTTGCTCATTGCCCAGTTTAGCTTGTTCAAGTAGCTGTCTATTCTTGCGATAAATTAAGTTAAGCGCATGTTTTAACTCCCAAACATACACTACTTCCTTCATCTTTGGGTGAGTTTTCAGTTTCAGTAATGTCATCCCCAATAGACCAGCACTCACCACAACGCCCAGAGCGTTCCAATGAAAATGAGAGCCTGATTCAGATGGAATAAAATGAATCAAAGTCTGAGAAATCACTAAGCTCGATGCGGTTAGACCCGCAATACAGGCAATAATAACCACATTTAAACGCTCACGATATTGTTGCTTGTTGATGTTCAATAATTGCATTAACGATCCATTATTTGTGCAATGTTTAGTAAATGACCGTGACGATGAGATTTAAAATCGCCCCTCACAGAACAAGCATTCCAACCTATCAAGACGCATAGCTTGAGTAGTACTACCGTTCAAAACTTACAGCGGCAGGCATTATACACAACTCAACCGATTGAATATGTGCCATATATTATAATTTTGAGCAAATCATTTTAAAGTGCCTGTCCTTGAAACTAACCCCTCAACATAAGAAACCTGTACCAATTACATTTGATGCCTGTCCCTACTACATTCGGTGCCTGTCCTCAGAATATATGTGACTACGAAGGTGTGGATGTTATTTAGGAACTTGATAAACGAATAATAGACAGTCCTAATAAACGCTCTAACTCTTTTTTCCCTTGTTCACCGTACATCTCAACTGACAAGGCCGATAGACGGTTTAGACCTTGTTGTGTGAACTGATGTGCACCATCAAAGATAGTGATGTGATGAAGCATCAAACGCAGTATGGCAAGAAATTCCGCTGACTCTAAAGAGTCTACCCAGCTTTTAGAAAAATCCGATAGTTGGGAGCTAATATTTAGATGCGCTAATAATTGCTCAAAAAGGCGCCCTTCAAGCTTCAGTACAAAATCGATTTTCTTAGGGAAATGATGACTAATTCCTGTACGAGATACCCCTGTGGATTGACTTAATGTGGAATACGACATTTGGTCATAACCCATAGTCAGTAACTGCTCTATTACCGCATCCATAATTTTACTGATGGTTATCTCTGTATCTTCTTTACTGCGCTTTGGCATACCACTGACCTATATACGATAATGAATCTTGTTTTAGATCATACTCATACAGCCAGAACGGAGATTCAATGTATCAGCCGTTATCCTGACAATCAAATGACAAAATGACATTCTCAATACACGTTTTCAAATAAATGTTTAGATCTTACAAATATTTTTGTAGCTGATCCCTCCATTGCTATGTAAACTGAAACAAATCGTTATAGGAGATTGACTATGTCAAAAGTAACAAAAGAACCTGAAGTTTGTGAAGCATGCGGTGTTGCAGGCGAGATGGGCTTTGTTATCAACGTGGGTGATGAGACTTCAGAGGTTTCACTTTTTTCTTCAAGTAAAGAAGCGGTAGAAGTTGAATTTCAAAACTATTTGGCACTGGCTAAAGAAGTAAACTCAGCCGTTGAAGAACAAGTTGAAATCGTAGAAAACAATGGCCAGTTTGAGCTTCACGCTAAACTAAAATTTGAAGTTAGTGCAGAAAAACTTATCTTCGATCTTAAGAGCCGTACTCTTTCTCGCTAATATTCGGTTAGCTGAATGAAAAAGGTGAACTTAGTCAGACTAAGTTCACCTTTTCTTTATCTACTGTATTCGAACGCAGAGAATAATCTAAGCGACCAACTCAGAGGTATCTTTCGATACATTTCTGACAGGATTTGCATAGCCATCAATTAAGAAGCTTTTGGCCCCCTCTTCTAACTGCGCTAATTTTTCGTCAAACTTGTCTTTTGTCACCTGATCGATAGTGCTATCGGCTACGCCTGCAGCCAATAGATTAATCGGAAAAAGTTTATAGTTTTCATGAATCTGGCGATCAATTTCATCAGCCAGTGCTTCTGGAGATTCAAGATCACTGTCAATAACGTCTCCAAAACTCACGTTCACACGTCCTTTATAACCCGTAATGCCCTTGACGATACTTTCAATATCTTCAAACTCGGATTTTTGATACTCACCTTTTTCTGCTTTTTGATAGAGCTCGTTAGCTTTGGCGATATCACAAGGATCGATTTCGTAAGAGATTGCTACAGGGACAATTTTCAATGATTTCACATATTCAGCAAAGGGCATTTTACGTTTACGCCCTTCCAATTGAATCATCTTAATGATGGCAGGATCGGTAAAATCGTTTCCGTCTTTTGCTCGGCCCTCTTTTTGTGCAATCCAAATAGAATTACCCGTTTCTAACGAATGTTTTATATAAGAAGAAAGCAAACCTAAGGTTTTCATCATCTCACGAGGCCCTTTTGCCGAACGTTTCACGATAAAACTTTTGTTGACCTTCATCAACTCCGTTGCACACGGTTTACTCAATAAATTATCACCTATCGCGATACGAACGGTCTTATGATTTGTATTATGCAAACCATAATTCACTAGCGCAGGATCCATAGCGATATCACGATGATTAGAAATAAACAAATATGGCGTGTCTTGATCAAGCTTATCAAGACCTTCAAACGTCACGCTATCTGTAGTGCTATCAAGGGCTTTCTTTAAATACTTTTCGACCTCAATTTGCACTGAATCAATAGAGTTCAATTTCCCCCAACGGTTTTTCAAATACAGTTTTACCAGTGGTGACATCAAAGCTTGGAACCACTTTGCGTGATTATTGAATTTATGATTCAAAATTGCTGAAATAAATTCTTCATCGTTAATGAGTCGACCAATTGCTGGGGCAATTTCTTCGTTGTTGTAAGGTCTAATCTCTTGGTAAATATCGTTATCAGTAGACATATTCATCATCATTTGCAAAAAATCATGCCGATTTTACGCGCTTATCAAACAATTTACAGCAAGTTAGCGCAGGATTTTATAAGGTCAGACCATACGAAGAGCTGTAATTCGCTATTTATTTACGGTGTGGCTATTGGCATCACACATCATATCGCGCTAACCTAATCAAATAACGCTCAACATACACTGAACTTACTCATGCACTACGCGATACAATTTGAAGATAAACAATTTGACTACCTCTCATTGACCTCAAGAAAACCCACACTTAAACACCAACTTATTTATGTGGTAGAAGGATTAGTGACCGTTCGTTTAGGCAAGCTTGAATACGCTATTGATAAAGGCAATTTCTTCTGGCTCCCGGCCAATTGTTTGTCTGCATTGAGTTACTTCCCGAATACTCATTGTAAGGTCGTTGAAGCCTCTCAGCGCCTGAGCAAGCCTTTTCCCAATAAAGCCGGCTATGTCAAAGCAAGTGAACTGATTATTGCATTATTTGCTCGGTTGTCGCATGTCCCTGAGCCTTCTGAACACCAACAGGTTTTACTTATGGCGATGCAGTATGAATTGCTGGACATCATGCCCAATTTGCAGACAACCTCTTTAAGCCACAAATTGAATCAATGGCATAGTCAGAGCAAAGATCTATCCATTGAGTATCAGATGGTCATGCGCATCAAAGAAGCAGAAAAACTGCGTCTATCCGGCACAAAAGAAGCTGAGATTGCCAAGGTATTGTTTGCTGGAAGCGAGCAAAGCTATAACGCAGCACGATTAGCTGTTTTAGGAGAGTAACCTATTTCAAACAATGGCAGTATTGGTATTAGTTTGAGGAAAGTGTCTAAAAAGGGACTTCAAATTGAACATGAAAAACATCTTCAAACTGATCGTGCCATTGATAGTCTAGACGCACACGAGGTTTGTCTTTTTCGCCGATACCGACACTCAATTGTACACCATAAGTCTTAATCCACTCTTCATACGAAAGCTCATCGTCATTAGATGTCATTTCATAAGGCCGAAATACACCAAGACCAAAAAAGCTCTCTTCAACACGCTGAGTTAAAATAGGATCATCGACGTTTTTTAGCATCCAATTTGACCAATAATCCAGCGTTGTTGACTCTTCTTTTAAATGGGTTGTGACTAATAGATCATCGACCAGTTCATCAACTGTAGTGATAATGTCGTCACATAGCTCCAAAGTAGAATTAACCAATACAACGGTTCTCGTTGGATCGCGATCAAAAACACAAGCCTCAGAGGCTCCTGCCATAAAAGTGCCACATACCAGTGCTACTGTCGTATTGAGTCGTGTCACTTAATCCACTTATCCCTTGCCATGCTAGATCTGTCAACGTAATGTTAAATTGTGCGGTAGAAGTGTTGATTTTGCAATATTTTAACGACGCTTTTAGTCGTTAAATGGTTAATATCTTGATGTTGTGCAAGTTTCTCTCGTATTTCAGTACTACGTATTGCTACTGTTTCTGGACAAGCAAGTACATTCCACTGCTTCATTATCTCTTTTGCTTTATCAAATTTTGCAAAATTAAATAAATTGTCCGGTCCCATCACAAAAGTCAGCTCAGTATCTGGATTATCGTCTTGTAGCGCTGTCAAAACCTGAAAAGTAGTAATACTCCCCTCTTGCTCTGCTTTAATTTCCTGTTCAATACGTGACAGGGCAACATTGTGGCAGGCGATATCACTAATGAAACCTTCAATCATAGTGCAACGCTCTGAGTACTCTAACATCGGCTTTCCCCATGCATGTGCGATACTCGGAACTAATAACACTTGGTCAAAGTGAGACAAGCGCTCGATAACACTGAGGTGACCATAGCTAGGAGGATTGAAGGCACTGCCAAATACCGCTATTTTGTTCATTATTATTGCCCTCAATAGTTTGGAAAATTGAGCTAAATCGGAATTTGCAATATGATATCAAAAGTTGCCTGTAAATATTTAGGACATTTAATCAATGGAACAGAAAATTCGCCAAGAAATGCGCGTACTCCCAAGCATCGACGTTGACTTTGAAATTGAGCGACGTGTTAACTTTATCAAGAAGAAAATGCGCGAAGCTGGTTGCCAGTCAGTGGTACTTGGCATTAGTGGCGGCGTTGATTCAACAACTTGTGGCCGCTTAGCACAGGTTGCCGTCGATCAACTCAACCAAGAATTTGATGAACACTATCAATTTATTGCGGTGCGCCTACCTTATGGAGAGCAACAAGATGAAGACGAGGCGCAATTAGCCCTTTCCTTTATCAAACCAACCCACTCAGTTGCGGTCAACATCGCATCAGGTGTTGATGGATTACATGCAGCAACAACTGTAGCGCTAGAAAGCACAGATTTGATGCCTCAATCTGCAGAAAAAATTGACTTCGTTAAAGGGAATTTAAAAGCTCGTGCACGAATGCTTGCTCAATACCAAATTGCCGGATTCGTAGGTGGTCTAGTTTTAGGAACTGATCATTCAGCTGAAAATATCACAGGTTTTTATACAAAATTTGGTGATGGTGCCTGCGACTTAGCCCCTCTATTCGGTCTAAGCAAGCGCCAAGTTCGCCAATTGGCTAAAACACTCGGTGCACCAGAACTTCTAGTGAATAAAGTACCAACCGCAGATTTAGAAGAGCTCGATCCACAAAAGGCTGATGAAGATGCACTAAGTGTTACATATGACGATATCGATAACTTCCTCGAAGGCAAACCTTTAGGTGAAGAAGCAAAACAAACCATTATCGATATCTATATGCGCACCCAGCATAAACGCCTACCAATTCCTACAATCTACGATTAATCACCCTCAAAGCAGCCACTCAACTTTAGTGGCTGCTATCTACTTCGTAGACATACCTGCTCCGAGGACACACACCAAATTAGCTTTATAATTTACTATTTTGAAAATAGGAATAAATGCAGCTGTTATTCGAGGACAGTCCTCATTTGCAAACCTCCCATCTCCTAGTTTAACTCCCAGTCTAAGTATTAAATTAAGTATGGTTTTCCTACCAATTCAGTGATCTTTTCCCAATTGGCAACTAAATAAACACTATCTAATTTTATTTAATGCCAAAGAGCTATGGTTATGACTACCGCACGTAAACAACTTGTATCCGTTGATGCTACTCCTTATTACCACTGCGTATCTCGCTGCGTCCGCCAAAGCTATCTGTGCGGCCACGATTACGAAACCCATACTTGTTACGACCACAGAAAACAGTGGGTAGAACAAAAACTTATCTCCCTTTCCTATAGCTATTGTATCGATATTTGTGCTTACGCAATTATGAGTAATCACTATCACCTTGTTCTATATATCAATAAAAACAAAGCATTAGCTTTGTCACAAAATGAAGTAGTAGAAAGGTGGGCCCTTGAGCACAAACTGCCTTTATTAATAAAACGTTGGCTAAAGAAAGAATTAACTCACAAATCTGAAGAAATAAAATGCCATAAAATAATAGAAATATGGCGATCGCGGCTGTGGGATCTTAGTTGGTTTATGAAAGAACTAAACTTTGAAATTTCCTGTAGAGCAAACAAAGAAGATAATTGCAAAGGACATTTCTGGGAAAGTAGATTTAAAAGTCAGGCATTATTGGATCATTCGGCCCTTTTGTCTGCTATGGCGTACGTAGACCTAAATCCAGTCAGAGCTGGTATGGCACAAACACCTGAAAATTCCGAATTCACTTCGTTCAAAGCTAGGCTGAATGCCTTAGAGCAAAATGAGAATACACCAACTTATCTATTACCCTTCAATAAACAAGGAAACCAAGAAGATGAGAGCTCTATTCCTTTTGGTTTATGGGAATACATTGAGCTCGTTGACTGGACAGCACGAGAGTTTAGAAATGGCAAAACTTCACTAAATATCCAACTGCCTCATATTTTACATAGACTGAAGTTTAAACAACAAAATTGGCTTAAGGTCTGTACTCACTTAGGACATAACAAGGCAACTGCGATTAGCGAGAGACTTTATGAGACAAAGAAGGCAAAGCTTCTTTTGGGAAAATCAAAAATACACATGTATTGGTTAAATTGAGCACAAACAAAAACAGCAGACCTCATTTGAGACCTGCCGTTTACGTTCATTCAAGCACTAATGTGGCATTAAATACCTAGAGCTTGACCACCACCAATTTGTAGCGTTTCAGCAGTGATGAATGAAGCATCTTTGCTTACTAGGAACGAAATAGCAGAAGCAACTTCTTCTGGTTGACCTAGACGACCTAGCATGATGCTGTTAGCCCAAGAAGCGAAGACTTCAGGCTTAGTTGCTTTAATTTGCGCGTGGAAAGGAGTATCGATAGTGCCAGGAGATACTGCATTAACACGAATGTTCGCAGGAGCAAGTTCTTTAGCTAGTGCACGTGTTAGAGTGTGTACTGCAGCTTTAGAAGTACCGTAGATACCAGCACCTGGTCCACCAGCATTCCAAGCAGCGTTTGATGTGAAGTTGATGATTGATGCATTATCAGACTTCTTCAAGAATGGAATTGCAGCACGAGATACGAAGAACGCGCTATCAAGGTTAAGAGCCATTACTTTACGGAAGAAATCAGTTTCCATGCCTTCGATTGGGCTACGACCACCTAGGCCACCAGCGTTGTTTACTACAACGTCGATTTGACCGTATTTTTCGCCAATAGCATTGATGTTAGCTGTTACTGCATGCTCATCAGTTACGTCAAAACCGTAGTACTCAGCTTCAATACCAGCTTCTTTAAGTTCAACTAGACGCTCAGCGCCTTTGTCATCTTCGATACCATTAAGAATAACTGTGTATCCATCTTGACCAAGACGTTTTGCAACTTGGAAGCCAATGCCTCCAGTTGCGCCTGAGATAAATGCTACTTTATTAGACATATTGATGTTCTCTTTGTTTAATTTTAGGCTTCACTAAAAGGATTAGTTTTCAAATAGTTAGGTACAAATATCTAAGCTAACTCAACACCCTTCTAGCAACTCACATAATTGTAATACAATATGCTTTTTATTTAAATACCTTATTCTAAAGGCTTCCGATTTAAGTTCACAAAAATCAAAATTAAGCGAAATTGAGGACAGTCCCTTCAACTTATATAAATCAAAGACTGTCCCCTCAATAAAAGTGTTGCCTCTAATATGAAAAAGTCCTCAAGGCTAACGCCTGAGGACATATTCACTACCAGCAGTATTAATATTAAATAACAGTGATCACATCTTCACTTGCTAAACGTGCTTTAGGTTTTCCATAGTTGTAATCTTCACCATCTAAATGATAACCAATAGCCAATGCAAAATCACATTGATAGTCACCCAGTTCTTCTGAAAATATTTCACCAATAAGCTTTGAATCAACACCTTCCATAGGCGTAGAAGCAATGCCCATACGAGCTAATGTATGTAGAGTATTTCCTATTGCAATATACGTTTGAGCTTTAGTCCAACTGCCATTAAAGCCCGTTTCGTCAGTATTTAAGTCAACAAAACCAAATGCACCATTTAGCATAGTGTCATACATGTCAGCAGGAAGGTGTCCTGAGCTCACTTCTACATCCACTACTTTGCGATAATCATCTTTGGTATATTTAGGGTTATGCGCAAATAAAATGATATGTGATGCTTCTTTCGCATGTGGCTGATTAAATTGATGCATATTTGCGAAAGTATCGTGAAAACGCTGTTTTGCCGCTTCACTTTCAATCACAACGAACTTCCAAGGTTGTGAATTAATTGAAGATGCAGATAAACGAATGGCTTCTTTTAGTACTTCCATGTCTTCAGCTGAAATACGTTTATTCGCGTCGTATTTTTTAGCAGTATAACGGCTGTTTAGATCTTTAATAATTGGATGCGACATATAGAATTTCCTCATAAGCGTTGTCGATTGCGTATATACTACGAAGTTGCTTATCTTTCTAAAAGAGGTATTCACACCAATCATTATGGATAAAATAGTCCACAATATAAGACGGGACTCCATCGGTAATAGCAATATTGCAACACGTTAAGGCACCGATTTCTGATTACGTACCAATGATACAACCGTTTCTCCTGGCTGAGGAAACAATAAAGTATGATCGCTTACCATGTGTATTCTTTTAAGGACAGTCACTACAAAAAGTGGCTGTAACAATGTGTCTTGGTATTGATGTAAGTAATCTTGATAAGTAAAAGTATCTGTCAAAGTGGTATGTTTAACTTCGGCACCTTGATTGATTAAACTCGCCAGTTTTTTAAAACTGTGTTTACCTTCAAACAAAATCTGGCCAAAAGATCCTTTGCTTACTGCATGCTTATCCGTATCGTCTCCTTTTAAATCTTTGAGGCAAAAGACTTTATTTTCTCCAAAATCAGACAAATACTGCATACAGGCCATAATATTAAAATGTTTATCAGGACTTAGCGCTACAACATGCCCAACCCCTATCAAATCCAAGTATTCGTCTGCATGGCTAGATGTAGGATTACCATAATAGAACTCTAAGCCAGACATTTTAGCTTGGCTAATGTAGTCCCAGTTTGAGTCAGTCACCACTACTCTTAAATCATATTTGGCAAGTGCTAAAGCAACAACACGAGCAACAACACGAGCAACATCATTCGCTCCAACAACTAAAAAGCCTTTTGGTGAACGCTCAGCAACTCCCAGAAAATTGGCTAAAGGTCTAGCTGTTGCACTTTGTAATACCACAGTCCCAATAATCACCATAAACACTAAAGGGACTAATAACTTAGCCTCATCAATCCCAAATTCATACAGCTTGATTGCAAACAACGCAGAAACAGATGCGGCAACAATACCTCTAGGCGCGACCCATGCTAAGAATAGTTTCTCTTTAAAGTGTAAACGACTACGGGCCGTCGAAATCAAAATCGACAACGGTCGCGAAAACAATTGGATGACCATAAATAATACTATGGCACTCCATCCCAAAGCATGAAAATCCTCAAGATCGATACGTGCAGCAAGCAAAATAAATAAACCAGTAATGAACATAACAGTAAGATGTTCTTTGAAGTGCAAAATAGCCTGAATGTTGACGTCTCGAGCATTTGCTAGCCATATTCCCATTACGGTGACCGTTAAAAGTCCAGATTCAGACTCTAGGTAGTTAGAGACCGCAAATACCGCCAGCACGATCGTCAATACCGCAAAAGGTTGCAAATATTCAGGTAACTATCGTCGTCTGAGAAGCTCAGCTATCGTCGCTCCAGCAGCAATACCCAAACCAAATCCAATAACCAAAATAATACCAAAGACTTCAAAACTTTGAGACGAATTGCTTGAAATCAGAAACTCGTAAATCATTACAACAAATAGAGCACCTAACGGATCAATTAAGATCCCCTCCCAACGAAGAATATTGGACAAGCGAGAGGTAGGACGAACGGTTCGTAATAAAGGGACAATAACCGTTGGTCCAGTGACGACAGTGAGCCCTCCAAACATCAATGCTAATGGCCAATCAAAACCTAATAGGTGATGAGTGGCAATACTGGTTATAGCCCATGAGATCAAAGCACCAATGGATACAATCGACCATACTGTATTGGTCACACCTTTTATTTCAGAAAATTTGAGCGTTAAGCTACCCTCAAATAAAATAACAGCAACCGCCAATGACACTAAAGCAAAAAAGTGTTCGCCAATCACTTGCTGAGGTTGAAACCATCCAGTCAATGGGCCTGCAACTATCCCAGCCAAAAGTAAAAATAGGATAGCAGGTAGTTTTAACCTCCAAGCTAACCATTGGCACCCCAAACCGACAATGCCTATTGTTGCAATACCCAGCGCAGCCCAATCTTCGTGCATAATGACTCTGTACTTTTAAAATACCTTTAAAAACCTTAGTCGATTCAAAGCCTAATACCATTTATCTTATACGATATTTGAAGAAACCAATCCCAACACTACCCCAAATTACCTATTTCGCATTTAGGACAGGCACTAAATCCAACATCAGTTTTAAGGACAGTCTACGAAAGTACTAGGTCTTATATTCACAATCATGTCTGCCCTATATCTAAAGTAGCTGCACCAAGAATGCTCACATATTAAGGGCAGGCACCAAAAGAAGGAAAATTTATTCCATAAAAACAACAACTTACCCATTGGCATCATACTTGCTTTAATTATTCTGAAAATATTGAGATAGAAGGATCTGATTATGGATATATCAAGCCGTATGTTTCTAGCAAAGCAGTCTAAGTTCACGCAAAGTCTTGCCTCACCGTTTAAATCATCTTTGCAGCAGGGAAAGCAAAGTATAGATTTCGTATTGGATGCGATAGATGTTGTGCGCTTGCATCGCTCCTATACCTATAAAAAATTAGCCTGTGAAAAAATGAACCGTAGTAGGATGAATAGCGTAAAACAGCAGCTCAACAATATGAGTGATAATATTCTTAACTACCCGTATTTAGGAAGTCGTGCGGAAAGGCGGATTTTATCTACTAGGCTTGCAACACTTAGTCAAGATGATGAACCGTTAGCATTTTCTAAACAGCTTGTTATTCATGGGCAAGCTATCCGTTTGTTGATTTTTTGTTGTGATAGTGCGGTACTGCGAAGCATCAATACGGATGATTTATGCATGAAAGAATACCATGCTCAATGGCAAAGCATATTAGACACCATTGATGCGCTTACTCAGTATCGTATCTGCATTGGATCGGTTATAGAACACGGATTACGCAATCCTAAACTATTATTAGGACGAGCAAACAACCTACTCAATAAAGTAAAGCGTTGCCAAGATATCACCGATGATAGCAACCAAAATCTGCAGCAAGCTATCCATCAGCTAGAAAAATCGACTCAATACTTAGTCAAAGATACTACTCTTTCTGCACTACGCATGTATCAAGATACTAGTGACATTTCCAATGAAATTATCATCACCTATAAAAAACTCATCAATCACCAATTAAATAGACAGTATACATCTAGATTAAAAGCCTAATAGCTCCACTGTAGCTCACGAATCTCACATAACAAAAAGGCGAACCCATTCTAGGTTCGCCCATATTCAGACTAACGAATCAACACGAAAACGTTATTTAATTACGTAATCAGGCCCAGCAACATCAGCCGTAATAACTTTCAATGTAGATGCATCTGCGCCCACTTTTTCTGCTGACTCAAAACCATCCACGTTTGTGATCTTAGGCAACTTAGTAGAATAGTCAGAGATAAGCTCGGCGTCCGTTACCGAACCAACATACACTTCATCAGTATAAGTCGCGCCAACTAAAGGAAAATCTTTTGTTGCACGAACTGCAACAAACTCAGGATTCTTTGAGTTGTCAATCAAGTTATCCTTAAAGTGAACGTCAACACCGCCGAAAATACTCTCCACCTCTTTGTTATTAAACAGGCTTACGCGGTGAGTTTGGTTGCCATAGACAATCCCCCACTCAGTATCAACTAACGTATTGTTTTCAATCGTGATATTTTTTGGTGTCCACTGCTTGTTAAGTTCTTTACCCTTAACTGATTGGTCCAGTTTCTCACCATTTTTAACATCAATAATACCTGTATTAATGACGATAGCACCGCGTAAATCAGCGTTACCTGCAATCAAGCCATCACGTCCACGAGTATTAGCGATGTAGTTATTGCGAATCACATGATCTTCATCATAAATACGCATGCCACCTGTAAGAAGCTTTTCGTTGCCCAAAATTACATTGTTTTCCACAACGTTGGCTTTACCGTGACGAAGAGAAATCAAAGAGCTGCTTTCAAAAATGGTGTTGCCACCGATAACATTACCGCCTGACTTAATAGAGATCAGCTCGCGCTCACCATCCATACTAATCAATAGGTTTTCGACAAATTGGCTATTTGAAGGCCACTGTGACGATTTAGAATCGCCGATGCGAATCGCTTCCCAGCTATTGCCGTTATAACGAATCGCTTCTTTAATATCAAACTCGTTGTATTGATTTGGTTTCTGATCCAGGAAGATATTGTGTTTAATAATATGGTTGTCAGGCGTATCGTCTTTTTGGACACCAATCAAAGTACCGCGTTTCTGTTTACCTTCGAAACGGTTATTAATGACCTGACCATCTTTACCCCACAAAGACACCCATAAATATTTTGGGTACTCAGAGCGACGAGCATCAGGTTCGTAGGTGTAATCATCGTTAAAGTAATAGAAGGTTGAGTTTTTCAGTACATTGCGATCGCCCATCATGCGGACGCCACCAAAGCGCTCATTTGGACCACCTTCAGTGAAGACTAAGCCATCTAACGTGATGTCATTACCCTTGAGTTCAAACTGAACAAGACCGGTGATCCATGCTGTGCCGGCTTTTCTTGCTTTTATCGTGACATTATTTGCTTCGATAGTCAGTTGACCAAGATTACGGTATTTACCCGCTTCAATCTCGATGATATCGCCATCTTTAGCATTAATCAGCTTGTTGCGAAGGGCATCCACTTCACCTTGATAGGCATCTTCAACTGACGCACGCTCTACAACGTTCAGGCGTGGACTGTCTAAAAGCATTGAGCGGTTCACGTCTGCTAGCGCGTTAGATTCTGTTTTTGTATCACTAAATAGGCTACAACCAGACAAAGTCAGCGCGGCAGCTAATGCGATTGCGGTTTTTTTCATTTGAGTACCTTCTATACATTAAGGATTGCAAAGCAAAAAAAATGCGGGCACATAGGAGCCCGCATAAATTAAAGACGTATGACTAATTATTCAGCCGTTTGCTCACGCAGTTCTTCAACTGTGTCATCAACCGCTTTCACAAGAAGTAGACCAACACCTAGAACAATCGCACCACACAATACAAAGATAAAGCGGCCCCATAGTGGGTTAGGTAGCAAGAACATTAGCATTACACCAACACCTGCAACTGCGATAAGTGAACCAAGCATACGACGTTGCTTGTTATCTAATACTTTCTGCTCATTAGACTCGGCAACTAGTGGTGTATCCAAGTTTTCGAAGAACTTATCAACATCAGCTTGACGCTCAGCAGATAGAGGCTTGTAGAACAATGTCGTTAGACAGAAGAAGCCAGCAGTAAATACAAGGTGACCAATTAGACCAATTGCAACTTTAAGATCAGACCACTCACGACCTGTTAGAGGCTCAAGGTTAAACCAGTTAGCAACCATCTCTGCATTGATAACAAAACCAACATAGTAAGAAACAATCGCACCAACAACTAGAGTTCCCCAACCTGCCCAGTCTGGAGTCTTCTTAATGAAGAAGCCACAGAATGCAGGAATAGTCATTGGGAAGCCGATTAGAGCACCTACATACATCATGGTGTCAAACAGGCTTAGACCTTTCAGAGAGTTAATGAATAGCGCAACAAGAATAATCGCGATACCAAAGAAAGTAGAAGTCAGTTTCGAAACGATTACTAGCTCTTTTTCAGTCGCATTTGGACGACAAATTGGCTCGTAAAAGTTCTTAACAAAAATACCAGAGTTACGGTTCAGACCTGAATCCATTGAAGACATAGTTGCAGCAAACATTGCAGCAATCAGTAGACCGACCATACCCGCTGGCATGAAAGTTTCAACGAAGTATAGGTAAGCAAAGTCACCCGCTTTTGAACCAGCTTCTGGGTAGATAGCAGCAAGATCGACACCTTGACCGGCAATAAACCAAGAAGGCATAAACCAAATTGCTGGGCCCATTGTCATCAGAACACAGGCAAGCAGAGCCGCTTTTTTAGCGTTATTTGAATCTTTTGCCGCTAAGTAACGGTAAGAGTTAAGCATGTTGTTCGTGATAGAGAACTGTTTCACGAAGATGAAGAATGCCCAAATACCGAAAATGCTTAGGTAGTTTAGGTTGTTACCAGAAACAAATGATGCGCCTTCGTCAGTTGGGAAGTTAGCAATGATTTCACCAACGCCACCACCTTGAATAATAGCAACAACAGCACAAGTGACTGTTACCGCCATAATGATAACCATCTGCATGAAGTCAGACGCGATAACCGCCCAAGAACCGCCCGTTACTGACATAACAAGTACAACTAGACCCGTTAGGATAATCGTTGTTGTCATATCAAAACCGAAGATGCCAGAAGCAATAATAGCGAGACCGTTCAACCAAATACCCGCAGAAATAACGCTGTTTGGCATGCCAGACCAAGTAAACACTTGCTCATTGAAGCGCCCAAAACGCATGCGAATTGCCTGAATTACAGTAACAACACGCAACTGACGGAATTTTGGTGCAAAGTACAAGTAGTTCATTAGGTAACCAAATGCATTCGCAAGGAAGATGACTGCTACTGCAAAACCATCTGCGTACGCTTTACCTGCTGCACCTGTAAATGTCCAAGCACTAAACTGAGTCATAAACGCTGTTGCGCCTACCATCCACCAAAGCATGCTACCGCCGCCTCGGAAGTAATCACTTGTTGTGCTTGTAAATGTTCTGAACATCCATCCTATTGCAATTAAGAATAGGAAATAGACGCCAACAATAATTGTATTGAGATCCATCGTTAAACCTTTGTGAGTTTGATATTTAGTAAATTTTCAAAAAGTCTAACGAGAACCCAAGGTAACTTGTACTACAATAGGCTTTAATTGTGACAAATGCCTCGTGTTTCATTTATCTATAAATCATACAAGTGATCCAGATCTAACAATCAAAATTGGTATAAATACGTGCGGATTTCGCAGTGAAATGTTTAGTTACATTTAAAAACAGGCAGTTACAGGAAGTGAGCTACGTATTTAATAATACCAATCAACAGGACAATTAATTCCCCTCTATTTAACTTACGCTGATTTGTATTACTAATAAGTTTAAATTAAATCATATACGAAGACTGTTTATTCCGGACAGGCACTAATAAAACACGCCATTACTTTAATATCCTTCGCTCTTCTTTTAAGGACAGGCACCGAATAATAGCTTTGATTTTGACGCTCAAATTGGTTTATAGCTTCACGCGTGAGGCAAAAGTTGTGAGTGTAAAAGTAAAAGCTTTAATACGGAACTTGGTCTAATTAGGTAAATCAATGCTTAGAAAACGAAGCATCGAAGAAGCCGTTGAGCAGATCTTGAGATAAAAAAATGCGGGCAAAATAGCCCGCATTCATCAATTGGTTTAGCTTAAGTTGTGTGACTACTTAGCAACACTCTCTTCTAAAGAATCTACTGAGCTATCAACTGCTTTCACTAGAAGCATACCAACACCACTAACAATCGCACCACATAGGATGAAGACTAGACGTCCCCACATTGGGTTAGTTAGTACTGCCATGAACATAATGAACACACCAGCTACTGCGATTAGTTTACCAAGCATTTGACGCTGTTTGTTGTCCAGTTTCTGTTGAGCAACTGACTCTGCAACTAACGGTGTAGCTAGGTTGCCAAAGAACTTATCAACATCTGCTTGACGCTCGTCAGTCAATGGTTTGTAGAATAGAGTCGATAGGACGAAGAAGCCACCAGTGAAGACAATATGACCAACAAGACCAATTGCAACTTTCACATCAGACCATTCACGTTTAGTAAGCTCTTCTAGACCAAATGCGTGAGATACCATGTCAGCGTTGATAACGAAACCAACAACATAAGAAACGATACCACCAACAATCAGAGTACCCCAACCAGCCCAGTCTGGAGTTTTCTTAATGAAGAAACCTAGGAATGCTGGAATAGTCATTGGGAAGCCGATTAGAGCACCAACGTACATCATTGTATCGAACAAGCTCAACCCTTTCAGAGAGTTAATGAACTGTGCGATAAGGATGATTAGAATACCAAACACTGTTGAAGTGATTTTTGATACTGTAACCAACTCTTTCTCAGATGCTTGACCTTTACGAACGACTGTTTCGTAGAAGTTCTTAACGAAGATACCAGAGTTACGGTTTAGACCTGAGTCCATTGAAGACATTGTCGCCGCAAACATTGCTGCAACTAGAAGGCCTACCATACCTGCTGGCATGTATTCTTGTACAAAGTATAGGTACGCGAAGTCACCTGCTTTAGAACCTGCATCTGGGTAAGCAGCAGCTAGGTCTACACCTTGACCTGCAATGTACCAAGAAGGCATGAACCAGATGAATACACCACCAAGCATTAGCACACACGCTAGAAGCGCAGCTTTCTTAGCGTTCTTAGAATCTTTTGCCGCTAGGTAACGGTATGAGTTAAGCATATTGTTCGTAATAGAGAACTGCTTAACAAAGATGAAGAATGCCCAGATGCTGAAGATGCTTAGGTAGTTAAGGTTGTTACCCGCAATAAATGAACCAGAGTCACCTACTGGGAAGTTATTAATTACTTCTGTAACACCGCCACCTTGAACAACAGCAACAACAGCACAAGTAATTGTTACCGCCATGATGATAACCATCTGCATAAAGTCAGATGCGATTACCGCCCATGAACCACCCGTTACTGACATTGCTAGTACAACTAAACCTGTAATCCAGATTGTCATTGTCATATCAAAGCCGAAGATACCTGATGCAATAATTGCTAGTGCGTTTAACCAAACACCTGCAGATACAACACTGTTAGGCATTGAAGACCAAGTAAATACTTGTTCGTTCGTAGCACCAAAACGCATACGAATTGCTTCAATTACCGTTACAACACGTAGCTGACGGAATTTAGGAGCGAAGTATGCGAAGTTCATGAAGTAACCAAACGCGTTCGCTAAAAAGATAACCGCTACTGCAAAACCATCATTATATGCTTTACCTGCTGCCCCTGTGAATGTCCATGCTGAAAACTGCGTCATAAACGCGGTCGCACCAACCATCCACCAAAGCATGTTACCGCCCCCACGAAAATAATCGCTTGTGGTACTTGTAAATGTTCTAAACATCCAACCTATTGCAATTAAGAATAGGAAGTAAATGCCAACAATCGTAGTATTGAGATCCATTGCATTACCTTTAACTGTAAATAATTATTTCAAATCCAGTACAGTTTAATCCTTAACTTAAATATTTTGTATTACAATAACTCATAAATGTGACGTATGACGCAAGACTTTTAATAGCTTAAATCGTACAAATATTCATACCCTTATTAATCGGTTTCCATAATAGAGAACAATTAATGCTTATTAGTCACAATGATACGTTAAATATTGGGATAAATAGGTGTAAACACGCTTAACAATTGATAAATAATGTATTTTTATGTAAGTCCTACCCTCCAAAGAAATGTAACTGGAGAAATAAGCATTAACAATTGTAGGACTAAACGAATTTAAATTTCGCCTATAATTGGTTGTTCTGAATAGTTTATCTTTACTGAAATTATAAAAAAGATGGCTTACTTATGATCAATAAGAATCATGTAAGGTTGCCTGAGATGGCGACTGGTATAGGTAAAAAAAACCCATAGGCAAGTGCAAAGCCTATGGGTTAAATCGGTGGTGTACCGAGCCTAAACACTAGAAGGGTATGTTTAGGCTATTCATAATAATTATGGAGCTTTACTAATACAACCGGCTTAGTTTATAAACCCGTTCTGTTTAGTATTTGTTTTTAAAGTACGTATTGAACGTGACTTTGTAAAAACTTACGGCGAACCAACAATATGTAGTCAGTTGCTGTTCATAAATTATATTGTATTACAAATAGCAAAAGCAAGTCATATTCTCAATTTATACCAACAAATGCACAAAAACGTTTCATTTTATCACCTCGCTCTACGCGCATCATGCTGGCTATATAATAAGACATAAAAACATAGAAGGTCCTCTACCTCAACTTGCTAGCTAGATTGCAGACCGACAGGCCGAAACCACGCACTTGTAACCCATGCAGCGGTTCTAACCCTCATTTCACACTATATACATACAACTACATTAATTCTTAGTAAAGCAGATAGATAAGCCGTGCCGTCTTAAGACCACAGCCGCTTCTTCTATACAACAGAGCAATAGGCTTTTATCCTTATTAGCACGGATAAAAAAAGGCCGACAATTAATGTCGGCCTTATAATTAGGTAGCTTTACTTAGAACAAGTCAGAGCTTAGATCATCAAAGTATGTATACGTACCAACGCTTGAAGTATCACCGTTATACATTACAAATGTTGTAGGAGCACCAGTATCGTTTTCTGCAACTAAGTTTGTGTGCTCAGTTCCATCAACCGTCACCGTTACGTCAGTACCACTCCAAGCGATAGTAACGTCAACCCAAGTGTCTCTTTCATAGTCTTGAAGATCAACTTGTGAGCCAGATTCGTTTCTGAACTTAACTGAGCTTGAACCAAATACGACTTCAGTGAATCGAGAGCTAGAAGAACCCGTTGCAGAGGTACCTAGGTATAGGTATGAAGACTTCACGTAACCATCGGTAGGGATATAAACAGAGGTCGAAACCGAACCACTATTCGCTGCACCAGCTGAGAATTCGCGAGCAACAGTACCTTTACCGCTATCGCTGTTATCTTCCATATATAGAGAGTTTGAGCCTGAGTTAGCAATCGTATTGCTGATATTTGCTAGGATTGTAGAACCGTCTACACCCGCTACAGAGTATGCGCTGTTAGCTGTATCAATTTGATCACCTACAGTATACGATTCGAAATCATCTGCAATTACAACCTCTTCAGCGCCACCATCATCTTCAGAACCACCATCATCCTCTGAACCACCATCATCTGCAGCACCAGCTTGGTTTTGAACTGTTGCTTCATTTGAGTTGCTGTTATAAGGGTCAGCTGACAAGTTGTGACCATCTGCATAGCTATCAAAGTTGTCTTCAAATACTAGCTCTTCTGCACCATCTTCAATGTTGTAAACTTTGAAGTTGTCGGCAAGTAGTTCGAAGTGAGTCGTATTGCTGTTGTCACCCATCTTGATTGCGATAACTTGTACAGCTGCATTTTCCATCGCGTAGCCAAATGGGCCGTACGACGTACCGTTGATGTTGAAAGAATATTGATCGTTCTCACCCCACTCTAGTTCAACTTCAAGCGTCTCACCGAGTGTGTATGTGCCAATTGAATCAGAAAGTTGTGGTTTACCATCAACAACAGTGTTAGAACGGTAGAACACTTCACCATCATTCAGAACTAACTCACCGTATAAGTTAGAGTTACTAGTGCCCGTGCCGTATAAGCTGATGTACGCATTGTTACCATTGGTATCTTCAGCTTCAGTAGTGTCTTCATGCTTTTGGTAAGTCAAATCAATGGTAATTTTGCCTTGTGCAATTGAATCAACCAATGCACCTGTTGAGCCATCAGACAATTTCAGACGAAGTTCACCTGTATCGTCAGTCTTAGTATCGATGATCTGAACAACGTTGTTAAAGCCTGCATCAGCATTTGCTTTTTCTACTGCCGCTTTAATGTCTGCATTATCAATTTGGTTTGTACCTGATAGGTCACCAAATGCTGCTGTGCTCACAACTAGTGCGCCATCAGTCAGAGTGTAAGAACCATCAACTTCAGTTGAGCTACCATCGTGGTAATAAGTAAATGTAATATCACCATCTGATTCAGTGTATGGCGTTACTGTGATCTTGTACTCGCCAGGAGTAGCATCGTCGTCGTAATAGGTTTGATTTGTGCCATCAAACACATAAATATTAGGTAGGTCTACAGATTGTGTTGAAGAAGATGCACCTGCTAATTCCCAGTAAGCTCCAGACAATGCTGAGCTAGGTGTCGAACCACCCGTATCACCACCACCAGAAGAACCATTCTCAGAACCAACATCGAAATCACAACCGAACAAAAGTCCGGTAGACAGTGCTACTGCAATCGCTGACTTAGAAACTTTCATATTTTCTCTCTTTATATTCCACTGTTTGTTATGTAGGCGAGCGTCATCTATTTATTATGAACGCTCACCTCATTTTGGATGTTATTTTAGTTATTTTTAGAAGTCGTATTTAAGGCCTAGGCGAGTTCTAGCCTGACGGTCGCCAGTAGTTGAACCATAGTCAACTGTCCAGAATTCTGCGTAAGGTGTAAAGTTACCCATTTTATAACCAACGATTAGGCCTAGATCCCATTCCCAATCTTCGTTATTTGCCAAGCGCTCGTTATCATGGCTCTTGGTGTAGTTACCCTCATAGCTCAAACGTAGGTTTTTCAAGCTGTCTACTGGGATTTTGTAAGAACCAGTTAGTGTGATTTTACTCTTTTGAGTTGTCTTACCAGATACGTCAGTTGAACCGCCACCTGCTAAAGAAATTGTTTGACCATCGTTTGTGTACTCACGGAATTCATGACGGTAACGAATTGCAGTTGTTAGACCAAAGTCAGCTTTGTAACCAACACGGAATTGAGGCTTATAAGTCGTTCTGCCGCTACCAAATGTGATTGGCATGCCAGGTTGTAACCACAACTGCTTAGTCAATGAGTAGCGGATGCCCCAATCAAACTCTGAATCACCACGCTCAACGTGACTCCAAAATGCTTGATGACCATTCTCATCAGCTTCACTTTGAAACTTTTGCTCAACGCTAAAGTACACTTTAGTCTTGTCTGCTACATTTACAGATTCGCCAATTTTGATTCGGTGCGCAAAATCTTCGTCTTTATGTTTGTATTCGCCACGGTAGTTCAGTGATCCTGCACTTACCGCACCAGTGAATAGCGTAGCAACAACAGCTAAAGCAATTTGATTTTTATTCATGATGAGATTTACCTTTTTTTATCCATCGACATTTGAATTAATGTATGACAATTAGTTTAGTGTAAGCCTCCACGCCAAACTGTGATGTACATACAAAAAGTTAACTAGTCGCAATGTGCATATTAGAAGCGGGAGTCAGATCGCACATTTACAATCAAATTTAGCTTGGAAACTTGCTTGTTTTATATTTTTTTGCTTAAATTTTTGGCTTTTATTTTTAAATGTAAGAAAATAGCGTTCAATAGTTGTCTTATTAAAGACATAACTGGTACAACTTCTTGCTAAATCCTTCTAAGTCACAGATAAAACATTGAACAACAACTATGCCACATGCGCACATCAAGATTAGTCCCCTCCTCTATTCACTCACATCACACTTGAAACCTCAGCCGTTGCAAACACACTCTTTTAAGGACATACACCTCAATTTTTTAGAACGAACTTTTAAGGACACACACCAATAACTCACTAAAAGTGCGTAAGAAAAGCTGTCCATAACAGAATTTGGAGGTATTGATATTTGTGATGTGAATGCGCGTTATGTAGAGCATTCTCGCTATAGATTGGAGTATTGACACAAATGTCATATGTTCGTTAACGGCTGTTTAGGCCGCTAATTTTTAAGGACACACACTAAATTTCGAAAAGTGACCCTATCTACTTTCAGCACAGCAATTTCGGCTGAGACAAGCGCTAGTTGGTATTTGTTTGAATTGAAGAGGGAAAACTGAGTTATTTTCTAGAGACTGAAGTCAAACCTCAACCTATTTAAGTACCTCTTCATTCATTAAGAAATTGAGAAGTCCAGAATAAACGAATAGAAATTGACTAATAGAAGAGTCTCTGGTTAACGACAAGCGTCACTTTTTATGTGAGTTCCTTTATACGGTAGTCACAAGCTAACATTAACTTGTATATTTTTTGGCCGGCAGAAACGCTCATATCGATGTAGATACTGGCCTGGACTTTAGCCAGTTCGTTGCCGTATTACTCTCAATTTAAGGTATGTTCGCTCTGTAAATAACTCTGAGTCAAAAATAAGCACAAAGCCTTGCATGAAGAAGCCAATCACCATAAGTAAATGAAAGGAATAGAGCGGAGAAAAGCGTCAATAAGCAATGGTTTACTACGATAGGATTAGTCAGGCTACTATATTTATAAAGAGATGCTTAAATGTGTTAATGCCATAACAAGGTAGGATGCTTGCCAAAATGGAGTTGAAACTTTCTGCCACCAACATGCATAAAAGCATGCAGCGTGCTATGTAAACCTCATTTTGATGAACCGCAACTCGCTATTTCAATCAAGGATATGTGTAGATAGAGGAAGAATTAAATTAAGTTGGAAGGTAGCTATTATCTTTACGATAAAAAGGATAACTCTACATTAAGGATAGGTTTATCTATTTTGCGAAACGGCTAGCTTTAAGAACAGGTGGGATTCTCACTCATACTATTGTGAAGAAGGTTCTAACAATATATTGGAATACTATCGCTTCACCTAAAAAGAAAGTCTAGCTATCAGGCTAGACTTTTATCTAAGACCGACTGATGGGCCGGTCTTTTTATTGACTAAATCGTTGATATCTAGAACAAGTCAGATTTCAAGTTGTCAAAGTACGCGGTATTCACATTACTACTGTTATCACCAGTGTATAGCGTTAGCTGTGTTGGGATATTCCCTGCGCCTAGACCTGTAGTCGATTGTTTGATGCCTGATTTAACAACCTGACCATTTAACGATACAGAGAATGTACCATCTTGAGTCCATGATAGATTTACTGTGTACCATGTATCAGGAGTGATATCAGCAATTTTAACATCAGTATCGCCTGCTTCATATTCTAGCTTATTGCTGGTTTGTTTTAGCTCAAAATATCTATCTGCATTGGCTTTACCCACACCAACATTAATGTATGTAGATTTAGTATTTGCTGAAGAGAAGTAAGCATCAATAGAGACCGAACCACTTGGCGCCGCTGCTTTAAACTCACGAATAGCAAACGGTTTAGTTGTATTGCTTCCATCTTTAAGCATTAGTGATTGACTACCGCCATTTGCAACAACGTTACTAACCTCAGCAGTTGTTGTTCCAGTAGCATCAGCAACAATGTTGTTTGTTGTCCAAGCAGTAGAAGCTTTGCTAATTAATGTACCAACAGTATAGCTTTCAAAGTCATCAGCAAGTGACCCTGTCGCACCACCGGTATTGCCACCGTCAGTAGCACCATTGTCCGAGTCGCCTTCGCCAATAACAACAGCTTCATTTGAATTGCTGTTGTAAGGGTTAGCTGATAGGTCCTGGCCTACTATGTGCCCTTCAAAATCATCGGTAAATACAGTTTCATCGCCTGCATCTGTAACGTTAAACACCTTAAAGTTATCAACTAGCAATTTATAAGGCGTAGTATGGCTATTATCACCCATTTTAAGAGCAATTACTTGAACAGGGCCCTTTTCCGCAGAACAAGGGTAAGTACCGACTTTAGTGCCATTTAATGTCAACGTATATTCGCCATCACCCCAAGTCATTTCTACCGCTAGTTTTTCACCAGGAGTAAATGAAGCTACAGAAGCTGATGATAAATCAGGTTTACCTTGATCTGTACGGTAGTAAACATCGCCACTGTCGGCATTGGTGTTGAAGGCAATCTCACCAACTAAATTACTATTGCTAGTACCATCACCACCGAACAGCGTGATATATGCGTTATTCCCGTCACCGTCATCAACTTGATTCGGATCGTCGTTTATATAAGTCAGATCTACCGTTAATTTACCTTTTGCAATAGAAGATACAGCAGCGTCAGTTGAACCATCTGCCAATTTTAATCGTAGCTCACCAGTATCAGTTGTAGAAGTATCTGTAATTTGAACTAACTTGTTCGCTACTGAATGACCTGGATCAGGGACCACTACACCGCCACCAGTACTACCGTTGCCAGCGCCAGCTGCGCTGCTTTCTGGGCTGACATCGAAATCACAACCAAATAACAATACACTTGATACCGCTACAGCGATAACTGATTTAGAAATTTTCATATTATCTCTCTTATATTCTGTGGGCTACGTTTTGAAGGAGCAGAGTTCCGCTCCTTCAATAGACAGTTTTATTTATGCTAGAATTTGTATTTCAAACCTAGGCGAGTTCTTAATTGGCGTTCTGGGTTATCAGAGCCATCGGCTTTTACATCCCAAAGTTCGATGTATGGTTGGAAGTTATCCACTTGGTAACCAATAATTACACCAGCATCCCAACCCCAGTTATTGTTGTTTTCGATGCGAACATTTTCGTAGTTGTGGTTGTAGTTAGCTTCGTAGCTCAACTTCAAGTTTTTCAAGCTTTTTTGAGGTAGTTTGTACGAGCCAGTTAGCGTAATTTTACCTTGTTGGAAGGTTTTACCTGCACGTACTAGCTTTTCACCGTCAACCGTAGTTGAGCTACCGCTTGCATCACTTGTGTAAGTTTGGAATTCATGACGGTAACGGATCGCAGTAGTCAAACCGAAGCTAGTTTTGTAACCAACACGGAACTGAGGTTTGTAGGTAGTTTTCTCATCTGAGAAAGTAATTGGCATACCTGGTTGAACATACCAATGTTTATTAAGGCTATATTGCACTCCCCAATCAAACTCTGAATCACCGCGCTCTACTTCAGTCCAAAAGTCTTTTTTGTCATTACTGTTAAATTTTTGCTCAACACTAAAGTACACTTTAGCGTCATCAGTCGCCTTAACAGAAGAGCCAATTTTCACACGATGCTGATATTCTTTTGAGTCATGTTTGTACTCACCACGATAATCAATTTGGCCAGCACATGCAGAGCCAGCAAAAATAGTAGCGACTACAGCTAGAGCAATTTTAGATTTAGTCATGAAGAATTTACCTTATATATCCGTTTGGGTATTGAACTTAATGTATGACAAATAGATTACGGAAACATTTGGTAACAAACTGTGACGAGCGTGGGTTTTTTTGCTTTGAAGTAAAAGTTCAAAACGGCTGATTGAAAACAAATCGATTTTTCATGCAATGCTAAAAACCCAAAACAAAACAGAATAAAACACCGAATAACAACAAGAAACAGACAAACAACCTGTATCGGTACGCGTAAATCAGAACAATATACGAATATGCAACACAACTCACACTAGTGATCAATGTCACACTTTCTGAACTTATCGTATAAAAATCTGAATTTTATCAATAAAAAACCGTCGTCAATCCCTCTGCAGGTATAGGGTACTGATATCATATATACGACTATTGGACTTAATTCACGAGCTCCTGACGAGGCTTAAGTATTACTTAATGACAAGGAAGTTCTTCCAAGAAATGGGCTTCGGTGGGTACAAAGACAGAGTAAAAGCCCCAATTACATAGAGATTGATTGCTCTACACAAGTAAACAATACCTATTGCATTGCTGTGCGTTACCATTAGGGTATGAATACCACCAGTGTCACTTATCAATCGGTTAAGTGAAAAACTCATTTTTAATACAAAGAGCCAAAAACGGGGCTAATCAGTCAGCCCATTATGAGAGCCCCTAAAATCCATAAATAGATGCGCTTAAAACTAAGCTGCGTTTAAAGAACCACACTTGTATTTACTGGATGCTTTTATAAAGTGAAAATGCACTGGTACTGCCCCTATCCTCCACATACTTGTATTACTTATTTGTATGATTCATCGATATTTAGAGAGATAAATAATGATGAAAGACTTAAAAGCATTGTATTACGACATGAATAACGACCTCTGCATATAAAATATTATTCATAAAAAACAATTACTTAAAATATTCATCTTTATCTGATAATAATTTTCATTAACTTAAATTTGAATGCAGTCACAAAGCTGAACACACCCGCTTACATATGTATGACAATATGATTAGACTAATTGTAAATGTTTAAGATTAAGGCACACAAAATATGAAGAAACTGACCTACGCAATTGCACCACTTTTTTTAGCCATAGCATTAGCAGGATGTGGAGGGTCGGATTCAAGCTCGAATTCAAACCAAGGTGGTGCTGACTCTGGCAATGGTGGAGCTGATATTGGGAATGGCGGTTCTGATAACGGCGACAACGGCCAAGTTGAACAAAATGTAGGTTGGGACATTAATCAGTGGAAACTTACCTTACCTATTAGTTATGCCTATTATAAAGAGCAGCATGGTGGAGGTAATCTTGAAGATAGTGACAAGGCTGCAGAGCTAATTCCAGCAGATTGTAGTGGCAGAAACGAACTCACAACTGACACTTCATTACCTTACTTCCATATTGATAAAAACAACAGAACTCACTTTATTGTTGATCTAGGTGACTACGGCATAACAACTACAACTAATAGCAATTACGCACGTTCTGAACTGCGTGAGTTGTATAAGTATAGTTCTTCTGATCGCTGCTCATCAACCGACCAAAACTGGGCTGTGAACGACAGCACCAATCATAAACTCAGCGCAACCTTAAATATTGAAAAATATCCGAATTCAAACGTCATCGGCAGAGATCCAAAAGTAGTCATTGGTCAAGTTCATGGTTATGACATTAAGCAAGCTTTGATCAAATTGCAGTGGGAAGGCCCAAATAAACCTATTCGCGCTATCATGAATAATACCTTTTTGCCTAATAACCAAGAGTGTAGCCACTGTAAATCATTCAGTGTAGATTTAGGCACAGCAAAATCAGCCACTGATTGGTCTTATCAGATTGAAGTGAATGATACAGGTGTCGTTTTAGATGCTGCAGGAGAGAAGAAGAGTTTCGCTTGGGGTCAAGCTATAGAAAAAACCGGTTACTCACTGGATCCAAACTGGAAAAATAGCAGTAATAAATTCTATTTCAAAGCGGGTATTTATCCTCAAGTCAGCCCGAGTCAGAGTTATGGGGAACAAGTCTTTGACGTAAGCTTTAGCAAAATAGCCATCGAGCACAAATAAGCATACTAAGTATTAATTTTTTAAGCGACCGACAAGGTCGCTTTGTAGTGGTTTAATGCTCCCGGACACCCAATTAGGTGATAAAGTCACCACAATTAATGAGGTGTTCAATGACAAAACGACAACGACGTACATTTTCTTCTGAGTTCAAAATGGATGCAGCATGCTTGGTTCTTGATCAAGGTTACTCAGTTCCCGAAGCAGCACGCTCAATGGATGTTGGTGAAACGGTTTTACGGCGCTGGATCGAACAGCTTAAGATCGAGCGAGGTGGTATTACCCCAACGGCCAAAGCGTTGACTTCGGAGCAGATAAAAATCCAAGAGTTAGAAGCCCGGATTAATCGACTTGAGAGGGAAAAGTCGATATTAAAAAAGGCCACAGCTCTCTTAATGTCGGACGAGCTCGAACGCTCTCGTTGATTGATCACTTAAGGGAGCATGAATCAGTCAAGTTGTTGTGTGAGCTTTTTGATGTAGCTACATCTTGCTATTACGAGTTTAAACAGCGTAAAACCCGATGCTAATCGTGTTCGGCTTGCTAGCAGGATAAGAGAGCTTTTTAACATTAGTCGTGGCTCTGCTGGAAGTCGCACGATTGTGTCTATGCTGCGCTCAGAAGGCATCAAAATTGGCCGATTTAAAGTACGGAAGTTAATGCATGAGGCCTGTTTAGCAAGTAAACAACCCGGCTCCCATCGATATAAATCGGCTAAAACAGAACGTCCAGACATCCCGAATTTGTTGAAAAGAGAATTCTCGGTAACCATTCCAAATCAAGTTTGGTGTGGTGATATTACTTATATTTGGTCAGGCTCAAGATGGGTATATTTGGCAGTTGTTCTAGACCTTTATAGCCGTCGAGTTGTTGGCTGGGCTCTATCCAACAAACCCGATTCGGCTCTAACAACTAAAGCTTTAGATATGGCTTGGGAACAGCGAGGGCGACCAGATGGTGTTATGTTCCACTCAGATCAAGGGGTTCAATACGGAAGTCGCAAGTTCCGTCAAAGACTCTGGCGATATCGAATGGCTCAAAGCATGAGCCGACGTGGAAACTGTTGGGACAATGCGCCGATGGAAAGGTTATTTAGAAGCCTGAAAACAGAATGGATTCCGGCAACTGGTTACATGAACCAAAACCAAGCCCAAAAAGACATCAGCTATTACCTGATGAACTATTACAATCGACAGCGGCCACATCAAGCAAATGATGGGGTTTCGCCGGTTACTGCCGAAAATCGGCTTAAAATAGTGTCCGGTATTTGTTGACCACTACACTTTTTTATTATCTCAATCAAATACCACTACATCATAAATGACGGATTAATATCCCTAAAGCCCACCACCTTGAACCTTATTCCATTAATCGTACTAAATAGCTGGTCATTCTGGCTTGTTAGCAAACATTTTTCCTACGTTATTTCTGATCACTTACTTATTGTGAGTGGTATTAAAGGGGCCTGCGCAAACCACCCCACGCCACCTTATCCCTTTATTTTCACCTTTATCTATTGGTAAGTCTTATATCGAATATAACAATCATGCCGTCTGTTGTAATAGCGACCTAGATGGCTTAAGAACTTCCCAACTCGTAGAACCTATTTATCAAAAGTGTCCTATCAGCAAAGATTACGCTATTCATATCCCTAAAAATCAATATCGTTACATTTAAATCAGCACTTTCAAGCTATTGATATGTCATAAAATAATGCCCTTAACAACTCGATGTGAGCATCGTCACTTAATAAAACGTAAGTGCCATATTTTTAATATTAAAATAACTAAACTCAACACGATTTCTCGCACATAACAGACGCTTTAGTTATTTTTATGCAACTTATTTCACTTGAAGTTGATTATATTAAAAACAACCACTTAAATACCAAATCTATCAGCTAATAAAAACTAAACCCCTAAAATCAATATTTTCAGTGAGCCAGCTCACATGCATATCCTTCAGCGAATCCTTACACTATTTGTCATACATTAACACCAACATATGACTCCTAAGGGTTATCAAATGAAAGCTTTAAACAAAGTTACACTTGCTCTAGTTACCACGGTGGCAGCCGCCTCAGTAAGCGCCGCATCAGTGGATTTTCGCCAAGAATATAAACATGAAGATGAATCATACGCGAGCCGTATCAAGATTGGCTCAAGCGTTGGCAATCACTATTTTGGTTTAGAAGCAAAACAAAAAGGCAAACCATTCTCTGAGTGGGGATCAGCGGACAACGAATTTGAATACGGTTATAACTTCAAATTAGATAACCACTGGCGCATTACCACTTCTATGCCCATCACATTTGGTGATGAGCGCATCACTTATAAGCCGCAAGTTCGAGTTCAATACAAATTTGATTCTGGATTAACCACTAAACTGCGTTACCGTCACGAATTCAGAGATTACGCAGATTCAACGGATAAAGACTCCGTCAATCGTAGCAAAATCACCGGCAATATTGACTACAAAATAGGTGCATTGCAATTGGGCTTTGAAGCCAACTACGCCGAGGATTTCTTTAACGATGATAAATGGTTTGGTGGCGACACAGCGAAAAGAAACAATGAATGGGACTATAACTTTAAGGTGGGATATAAAGAAAAAGATTGGAGTTGGAGACCGTACTTTGAGCTAGGTAATGTTCAGTACAGTAGTGGGCCGAGTGCCACTAACAGTGATCGCCAGCTTCGTACTCGCGTTGGTGTAACCTACAGCTTCTAACAACTCAACATTGATGCCTTAGCCGCTACCCCATCATTTTTAGAACGGTTAGAATCTGAGCTAGAAGCAATAAAAAAGCCAGTAACAAAGGTTACTGGCTTAATAATAACGCTAATAATATTAATTACTTAGTTTATAAAGATAACCAAATTTAATATCATGTTCTGGCTCTAAGCGCTTCATCTGTGCCATTAAAAGCTCCGCCGTTGCCAATGCATCACTTAATGCATTATGCCCATTATACTCAGGCAACTTATAGCGCGCTCGCGTAGCCGATAAAGTCAGGTCTACGTCCTCGGTATCATTACGTGCTTTCGCCATTTTCTTTTCAATACATAGAGTATCCAACCATATTAATGGCAGATCCCAAGTTCGATAATGAGCTTTCAAGTATTGATTAATAAAGTTGGCTTCAACAATACAGCCATGCGCGACAATGACTTTCCCCAGCGCAGCATCATAAAAGGCTTTCATCGCATCGTGTATCGATACCCCTTCATCTAGCATCTCAGGCGTAATATGATTAATGATTGCAGTTTCTGGCTTAACTTGTGATTCCTGATTGATATAAAAATGGCACGCTCCAGAGAGATTGATCTTTCTTTTAGAGATCACCACCCAACCAATCGATAAAATCAGATCATTAACACTATCAAGTCCGGTCGTCTCTAAATCCAACACAATGTAATCCAATTCACTAGACGGAGTGTCTACATCAGGTGTTGGGCTCAATAGCAATCGCCTAAACAGTTGCGATGTCGCTCTATTTTCAACGAACGCTTTTCGTAAACGTTTGGTGCGCTCTAATATATGGAAGTACTTAAACATAAATTATCGGGTCCCAAAACGAACTTTAACGGCCTCTTGCAGATCAGCAATGATCCTAAAGGCATCTTTTAAATGACCTCGCTCAAAGCTCCCAAAACTGTTTGGATCAATATGATTATTTGGCTCTTCACCATTTTTCAAAGCCGTTAACTGATGGTTAAATCTAAACGAAAGAATAAACTCATACGCCCCTAAAATATTCTTATACGAATCTTCAGACAAAAAGCCCTTTTCATAGGCTGCTTGGAAACGTTTATCGGTGGCAGAATGATCGCTTTCTACTGCCAGTCCGTAAATACGTGCCAAATCGATAATCAAGGTAATTGCATATTTCTTAACATTGAGTGTTTTCTTATTTTCACCCGATTTTTCAAGAACTAAGCTGTTAAAAATACCTAATGGAGGGCTGGTATTGGTTGCATCGTTCGTCAACATCAATAAAAACTCTCTACTTTGGCGGATGTTGGCATACATCTCATCACGTAGAACTTTTTCAAATTGATTGTTGCCATAAACAGAGCGAATCTCCAAAAATACACTGATATTGAGCAAACGTTCATATTCAGGGTTAGCGACCCATTTTTTGTAGTAGTGCTTCCATACACTAACAGGTTGGCACCACTTAGGATTGACCGCCATGTAATCACCCGAACAAAGCGGGTAATCGCAACTCGCAAGACCATTACACACTAAGCTGGCTAAATGCTTGAAGTAAATCTTATCGTTTTCAGTCACATCATCGGCTAGGACAATAGCACTGTCTTGATCCGATAGCATATGCACTTCATTACGTGCATGAGAACCGGCCACGATCCAGGAAAACTCACACGGTGGAGGGCCTAATTTATCAATAGAAATCTGAATAATACGGCGAGTATAGGCATCCATGATCATGGTCATTACCTGCCCTATCACCTCAGGGCCAACTTTACCTTCAACCAAAGCTTCAAAAATAGCTTGTCTTTCTGGAGTAAAACTTGCCAAGGTAGACACACTAGTCGCGTATTTGATTTTTTCTATTAAGAAAATCGCTTGAACACGATGGTTTTGAACCAAATGTGAAGTAGTCAACAAGCCAATGACTTTATTGTTTTCAACAATAGGAAGGTTTCGAATATTAAATTGCATCATCACTGATGCGGCATGTAATACCAAATCATCTGGTTTGATGGTCAACGGTGAATAAGTCATTACGGTAGAGATAGGCTGATCAATCGACGCACCGAGTGCAATGACTCGTTTGGTCATATCTCGGTCGGTAATCAGCCCCACAATTTCATCTTTATCGTAAATCACCGCACAAGAAGTTCGTTTCACGATACGCATCTCATGAGCAACTTCTTGAATGGTTTGGTCGGCTTGCACTACTGCTACACGGCCGCTCGCCACTTCTTTTACGCGCTTAATAAATAAGCCTTTTTCTTTATCAGACCATACTACATCCAACGCTGACTTTAGACGAACCTGAGCTTTTGACGCAAAGTGCTCCGCACTCTCAGGGGAAGCTTTAAACAGTTGTTGCAACGCCGAGTGAGGGATCAAATAAAGCAGGCTATGTTCAATGGCAACGGCTTTATAGCCTTTATCGCTATCTATCGTGCCATCTAAAAATGTAAAGCCAAATAAATCTTCCGAACCCAATCGTGCTCTTAATACACCATCCGCCTTACGCTGCTCCATTGAACCTGTACGCACAATATAAAGGTATTTCTCATCCCCTTCGGTACATAAATCCACATTTTCGCCTTTGCTGAGATAAGTGATCTGTACATAAGAGGCAAGTTCGCGCAGAGCTGGCTTAGGTATTTTGTCAAATGGGTCTATTTGACTCAGAAACTGAATAATATTAGGTAACAAAGATTCTGGCATATTGGGTCTCATTCATTAAGCTGAAGGGGAAAAACCACCGTATAGTATTATTATATAGCTAAAGCTTGGATTAGTAAGCAAAATGTAATTATTGCCAAAGACAAATTTAAAAATTCTGTCAAAAAAAAACACGCTCAAAGCGTGTTTTTCAAAAGACGTTCAATATGACCTAACTTACTGCCGGTAAACGGTGTTTACCTTCTTGAAGGTGATTCGCTGACGCTTGTCTTGCTTTGTCGCTATTTCCCGCCATAATCGCATCGTAAATTTCACGGTGCTCATTGATACAGGTATTACCTTCTTCCGATGAATGCACAATAAAGTTCACAAACATCGTCGTCAAAATATTACCAAACGGAAGATAAAAGTCGTTGCCAGTTGAATTAAAGATTAAACTATGAAAACGCATGTCAACATCCGTCCAATGCTCAATGTTTAATTCATCTTCAGAAGCCACTTCAACCATTTCTTGGAATGTTTCTGAAAGCTCGATACGTTGTTCTGCTGTCGCAAACTGAGCGGCAAGAGCACAAGCCTCTGGCTCAATAGCACGTCGTAACCCTAGGAACTGGAAACAAAACTGATCGATATCCGCTAAACCATCCATCCACTCAATTAATTGAGGGTCTAAAAAGTTCCAATACGCACGATCAACCACTTTTGTGCCGACTTTAGGTCGAGACTCAAGCAACCCTTTAGACGTAAGCAGTTTGACTGCTTCGCGAAGTGCCGTACGGCTAATGCCGAACTGCTCGCAAAGTGTCATCTCACCAGGGAGAATAGACCCTTGAGCCAGATTTCCCGAAAGAATTCCCCGAGCGATCTCTCGGGCAACTTGTACATGCAAGCTTCGTTTAGAACCTGCAATTGAATTAAATGAACCAGCCATAATGTTAACTTTCTTATATAAAATGTATTATCTAAGGTTGAATATAGCACCTTGAATCGAATGCGTCACAAGCAGTACTTGCAAACGTGATACACCCCTGTAATTGTAGGCTTATTCCCTTCATATTCGTGATAATATACCACACACCTGCGCTACATCTCAAAATCATCCTTGCAACATAACTTTCAGTTAAAACCCTATTTTAATTTCCATTTTCGTGACTAATGTCTTAATTTCAACTTGCAATCTGTCAAACTACTCATATTTAGTTGAAGTTGTAAAATGTTATTGTATTATTTTAATAACATAAAAAATCCAGGTAGGATCTTGAATGTGAATGGTTTGGCTACAGTTATTATCCAACATATTCGTTTTATCCTAAAATGTGGCAGTTATATAAATAAACATATTAAATAAAATAGGTATTATTCTTTATTTAATGTCTTTATTAAAATAAAGGTTTATTTTCCACGGTTACTTACAACAAGGCATATCCACCTACTTGGAATCTCAAAGGTCTATATGGACCTTACTGTTACACGTGAAAGTGTGACTCTTTAAGCTAGCGGCAACTGGCTTTTCTATATGACTCAGGTGGTAAAAATGTCGTTTTTTGCGTTGGTAGAGAATTCTGACCGTCGAATTCACGTTCAAGTTGCAAGACAAATTGCTCGAAAGATTTTGTCTGGTGAACTCAAAGAAAATCAAAAAATCCCGTGTGAAACGGATCTATGTGAAGCATTTGGTGTGAGTCGTACTGCACTGCGTGAATCAACCAAACTACTTTCAGCTAAGGGGTTAATTGAATCTAAGCCCAAAGTAGGTACACGTATTTGTCCGCGTGGCGAATGGCACTTTCTTGATCCGCAGTTTTTAGAATGGATTCAAGACTTAGAAGACATCAAACCGTTTCTAGCGCAATTTTTAGGTCTGCGTAAAGCCATTGAACCTGAAGCGTGCGCACTGGCGGCTAAAAATGCAACGGCCGAGCAACGCAAAGCACTCTCTAATTACTTTCAGTGTATGACGGTTGCCGCCAACGAGTTTGACTATGAGCGTTGGGGTATCAACGACCTTCTATTCCATCAGACCATTTTTGTCGCGACTGGAAACCAATTTTACGTTCCTTTTAGCAATATACTTTCCTCTATTTTTAAACCATTCATTGATTACTCAGCAATGGGTGGACGTTTTTGTATGGCTGAACACCAAGCCATCTATGACGCCATTATGTCTGGTAATAGTGAGCAAGCGCGTATCGCGTCAAGAGCACTGCTTGATGATGGCAATCAAACATTAGCAAAAGTATCTTAGAAAAAATAAACTCACGTTTCATTTATTGATTAAATGCTATTTTGATGGCATGATCGGAGTCTTGGCACGCATCTGAGCACTGTGTATTCCACATCGACTGCTCAATGTGTTAAGACTCTATCTTTAATAAAGGAACCTCTGTGGCTGCTCAATCTTACATCAAAAAAAATATCTCTATTGCTTGGCCACTAGCACTTAATGCCCTTCTGATGCAGTCAATGCTGATGATAGACACCTTTTTGGTCTCCCCTCTAGGTGAAGTTTCTTTAGCGGCTATGGGCATAGCGAGTACCATCGTTGCCTTTATTATTGGCATTCAAATGGCCTTAGCCAATGGGACTCAATTGGTGTTAAGTCGCGCCGTTGGTTCTGGTAATAAGTCGTCTCTCGCCAAAGGCTTCTGGGCGGGAATGAGCATCAACTTTTCTGTCGCCATTCTATTTCTTGTTTTATTGCAATTATTTAATCACCCTTTAATTAATGCACTGACCAATGACTCTTCTCTGTACCATGAAGTTAATCAATATTTATCGGTTTCACAGTATCTAGTATTATTTAATGCGATTACCCAAGTGGTTATTTCTCTATTTAATAGTCTTGGTAGAACGAAAACACCTTTTAAAGGTTATCTTATTGAAATGCCTCTAAATGCCGTTATTTCCTATTTTCTAATTAATGGTTTTAGTGGCTTTGAAGGGATGGGATTAAAGGGCGCAGCAACCGGTAGTTTGATCGCCATTATGGTGCGAATGGCCTACCTCTTGTTATGCATTCGTTACTCAGATGATATTGAGCTACCGTTTAGAAAGCACATTGATGGCCTAGCAAGTAGCATTAAAAATCACTTTATCGAAGTCTTTCCTATTGCCGCGAATATGACGATTTTGTCTATTGGTGCCACCGTTTATCAACTGCTGTACTCGCAACTTAATATTAACGCCTACGTTGCAATAACCCTTATCATGCCTTGGCTTCGTTCAGGTACGCAGTTCATTACCGCTTGGGCTTTGTCTTCTGCTATTTCCATTAGCCAAGCGATTGGTTCCAACAAAATGGACGATTTGGTCAATAACGTCGATATCAGTATCAGGATTGCCGTAGGCATCTCTATCATCTGTGCGTTCTTCTTTGCCGCACTAAGCTTAGTGATTGCCAAAATCTATCCTGACCTTGATCCTGAGACATATATAGCTTTAGCAACCATTGCCCCCCTCTATATATTCTTACCTATTGTACGTGGCTACAATACGGTTCACGGACATGTATTGCGCGCACTTGGCAAAACGGCAGCGGTATTTAAAATAAACTTTACCGGGCAATGGATTATTTCAATTCCACTGTGCGCTCTTATTATTATGAGCTTTGGTGGATCGATTTTCTGGGCATTTGCTATTCAGCCGTTAGAAGAAATCGTTAAAGCTCTACCCTTTAGACATTTAGCACGTAAATCACTCAAAGAATTTAATGCTGAAAAAGCGAAAAAACTGATGTACGACTAACTATCGACGCCACTAAGGCACACGGTAAATCCCCAACTAAAAGCCGCTCCTACCCAGAGCGGCTTTTGGTTTTTAACGCCGCTAACGTCTGTTACCAATGGCAGTAATCAACGCGGCGCTCAAGCGGATTAAAATACACGATAGCAGCGTTAGAATTTTTGATTGTGGAATAACAACTGTGCGAAAAATTTTGCCCTGTTCTCGAGCATTTTTCCTGTGCTATTTGCTTCACTTACTCAATGTTATTGGTATAACACTCCCCGTTATAAATTACCTTGATTCATAAAAAAACGGACGTAAGCAAAGCTTACGTCCGTTTTTATTTTCAGTGCAGTAATCCTAGTGGATTAGCTCACTCTTACAGTTGAGCAAAAGAACCCGTCCAAGTGAACGCACCAACGGTGTGCTCGCCTTGCTGAGCGCTTTCTTCTAGGTTAGAGATACCGAAGTGGTATGTGTTACCTGAAGTCGTCTTAATGCACACTACCGTGCCTACTTCATTGTTTTCAGCCACTGTCACTGATTCAACCAGACCGCGAGCATTAACAGATTGCTCGAACTCTTCGTTGAAGTAACCGTGAGTTTCAAGAACAGAAGCAAATACATGATCTTTACCAGATTGGCGGTGGATCATTGCAGGTTCGCTACGTAGGTTGAAGTCAGGATCATTCGCGCCTAGACGCGCAAAGATCACTTCACTGTCTGCAGTAGCACTAGTCACTAGCGAGTAGTAGCTGTTGTTGACCAACCAGCTCACAAGAGAACTGCCTTCTACTTTACCTGAACCTAGGTTCCAAAGGTGTTGGTAACCATCAGAATCGCCTACTGGTTTCAGTGTAGATTCAGTTTGGTATTCAAAATCAGTACGGATGATTTGACCTGTGTAGTGTACAGGTAGGTCATATTGATGCTCTTGCTCAGATTGAATACGGTACACATCAATAACCAATGGTTTTTCAAATTCAGGTAGATCAGCAAGTAGAATGCTACGTTGCATGTCCGTACCTTCATAGTAACCAGAAATACGACCAGACATACCTTGTAGCTTGTCGTTTTCAACGTTAAAGAAGTGTTTTGCACCAAACTTAGACTCAGCCAACGCTGTGTTGAAGTTGTTTTGTGTTTTCTGATCAACCGTCACTGTGTTGTGGGCAACAGTTTGCTTACAGTAAGACTTGTTTTCAGGGATGTAACGACCGCCAAACTTAGGCTCAACGTTAACCCAACGGCCGTAACCGTAATCGTGAAGCACTTCAAGACCGCGGTTGAATACACTTAGGTGTAAACCATCGTAGTGACCGTGATCCAGCGCTGAGTGATATTGGTGATCAGAACCGTGCTGACCAAACCAAATAAGCGCCATTGTATCGTCATCTTGCTCATCACGATGACGTAAAATGCCTAGACCGCCTTTGTCGCCTTTAGGGCCGTCAGTAATGTACAGGCTACCCCAGTTAAATGGCTTGATTTCGTCCGCCGCTTCAACCGCATTCGACAGAGTCAAACCTGAAGTGTGTACCCAAACATTTTGTTGGTGGTTAGCCATTGCAAGTAGTGTTTCAGCTTGCTCATAACGATGGAAACAAACGCTAGTTGCCATAACCACGCCTTCATCGTTGATAGAAATCGTTTTCGATGAATCGTTACATGCTGGCAATGAACCGTCAGGGAATGCTGTTTTAAATACCGCGTAAGAAGTAGTCTTAATAACAGAGTCGTTGAACTCGTAGATACCAATTTCTGGTTGACGACGCTCAATCGCTTCCGCAAACAAGTAAATTGGACGTAGTGAGAAACGGTGGTAGTAAGGACCTTCCATGTAGTAGCCGTCTGGCGAGAACAATTGGTCAAGTTGCGCTAGGAAACCGCCGCTCACTTTATCCATTTTCAAGCCGTAAAGCGCTTTATCTACTGACGCTTGGTCGTTGATTGCGTAACCACAAATACCGACTGCCGCTACCGCCCACAAACCGTGGTTGTGTACGATGTCGAAATCGTGACCGTAAGTTACTACGAACAAGTCAATCATTTGCTTGAATAAGTCGTTTTCGATAAGCGTTTTTTGCTCATCAGATAGAGTGTGGAAAATACAAGAATACGCACAAGATGCGTACAGCATCCACATGTTTTCGTTCAGTGTTTGGTGGAAGATTTTACCCGGAGGGTTAGTATCTTTACTTACGTTGCTTTCCAGTGTTGGGTACACTTTTGCGTATGCAGTTAGCATCTCAACAATGTAATCACGGTACTTTTCTTCTTCAGTGATCAAGAACAAACGACCAGCAAGATCCATATGGATGTAGTTTTGCTTGTGACGGTTGTGCTCGTAGCCACCACCTTCACCGTGTCCTGGTACTTCAATACCCACTTGTGCCATGTAAGCATCAGTTTGCTTGATATCACGAGCCAACGCTTGACCTAGTAGGCTATCCTTACCAAGTTCTTTACGGAGTTCAACTGCTTCTTCAAAATTAAGCAGTAATGGTTGATAGCTCATTAATTAATCTCCTGAGATTGTGTTTTGACTTCCACTGAATAATATCCTGTCCAGTTGAAAGTGTGTTCATTAAATGTCATTTCGTTAACAGTAACAGCGTCTGCATCAGATTGATTCGAAACAAGCACAGTCACTACCGAATTTTTGGTGGTGATTTCAATGGCAGAGCCAATTTCGTTGTGACCAATCACTTTAATATTCGACACTTGACCACGGGCATTCACCGATTGCTCAAACTCTTCATTAAAGTAACCGTGTGTCTCTACCACAGAAGCAAACAAAGTGGACTCGCCGCGACTGCGCAGCATAAAGGCCGGCTCACTGCGCAAGTTAAAGCTAGGATCGTTAGCACCTGAGCGGGTAAAGATCACTTCACCAGTGCTGTTTGAACCATCGCTGTTTGAGCTAGTGCCAAGCCAAGTATGGTAGCTATTATCTTGCAACCAACTCACCAATGCGGTTTCGTTTGCTTCGCCCGCTGCTACTTTCCATAAGTGCTGATAACCATTATCTTCACCTAGGGTATTTAATTCTTTAAATGTTTCATACTCAAAGTTAGTACGGATAATTTGACCCGCATACTGATGAGAATAATCGTATTGATGTTCGCCCTCACCGACTAAACGGTAAAGATCTATTAATAACGGCGCTTCAAGCTCGTCTAGATTCAATAAAAAGACGCTACGTTGCATAGCAAAACCATCGTAATGATTATTAGCAAATGCGCTCATCCCTTTGATATTTTTATCATTTACTTCAAAGAAATGCGGTAAACCATGTACAGAATCAGCACGTTCAACATCAAAATAGTTCTGACAGGTTTCATCAATCGTTACACTATTGTGTGCAACCGTTTGACGAGCGTAGGACGGATTCTCTGGTAAATAACGGCCGCCAAACTTAGGTTCAACGTTCACCCAACGAGCAAAACCGTATTCGCGCAGCACTTCATGACCGCGGTTAAACAGAGTAATCCCCAAAGTATCAAAGTGACCGTGGCCCATACCGTGCATGCCGTAGTTCATCACCAATTGTGATACGTCACCGCTTTTGTCTTGCATGCGCACAAAACCTTGCGCGCCTTGCTCGCCTTCTGGACCTTCGTTAAGTTCCATACTTGGCCAATACGGCAAACCGATTTCACGCTCAGCAGAGGCTTTTTCATACGCGCGAGACACTTCAAGACCGCATGGATGCATCCATACGCTGTCTTGGATCTTCGCCATACCTAAAATATTGTCATCCAATGCGTAGTGCGCGCCATAAATGCTCACTGCCACTTTTACGCCGGCATCAGCAATACTCATGCTTTGCGAAGCATCGTTCATGGCCGGGAAAACGCCGTTCGGGTATGCGGTCGCTAGCAATGCTTGTACCGTATTGCCCACCACGCCGTTTTTATAATTGTAAATATCCACTTCTGGCATATGGCGATGAATAATCTCAGCCAATAGCACTAGAGGACGAATGGTGAATCGTGAGTAATAAGGCCCTTCTAGGTAGTAACCAGAAGGTGCAAATAGGTTCGACACTTGATCTAAGAACCCACTTTGCTGTTCACGATCTTTACCGTATACCGCCATTTCTAAATATTCTGGTCGGCCAATCGCTACCGCACAGGCACCCACTGCTGCCACAGCCCACACGCCGTGGTTATGAATGTGATCAAAACGGTGTGCGTATTTTTCAGTACTCATCTCAATCATAGGGATAAAGATGCGATCAATGATTCGTTGGCGTTGCGCTTCGGTCATCTCAGAGGCAACACAAGAGTAAGCGATACTGGTGAAAAGTAGCCAGCCGTGCTCATTTAGGATCTGGTGGAATAGACGACCGGTTGGGTTGGTGTTCTTTTGCACCTGAAAGCCCAACTCTAAGTACTTGTCCGCGTAATCCTCTAGTAGAGCAATCACAAAATCAGCGTAACGCTGCTCTTGAGTCACGAGGAAAAGACGACCCGCTAGGTTCATATAGGTATAGTTGTCTTTATGGCGGTTATGTTCATAACTTCCGCCATCACCGTGACCTGGAACGTCTAACGGCAAACTCATGAAGGATTCCAGAGCGGTTACATTTTCTTCAATCGCTTTCCCCATTAAAGTAGGGCGTCCGACTTCTTTGCGAAGTTGCTCAATTTCTTCCGCGTTCAATAGTATAGGTTGTGTCGTCATTTTGCAGTGATTCCTCAGCTGGCGAGAATTATTATAAACACGATAAAGTAATACAATATTAACTATAATCCTATGCGACGGTCAAAAAAGGATGAAAGCGGTCACACAAAGATACAGTTATAGAACTTATTTTTCCTATTATTAATTTGACATAGAGTCAAGCTAAAGTTTAACGTAACAAACGGTCACACACTTGACCTAGGTCACACAACTATAAACTTATTGTATGACAATTGAAAATAATCCATTATTATACGGTCAGTTAAAGTTAATTTTATAGTTTGTAAAAACTCAAACCTATTAAGGAACATACCATGAATCCATTTTTCATTTCTAACGACCAACCTTGGGAAGATTTAGGCGATGGTCTAAGCCGTCAAATCGTTGGTTACACTGACGAGCTAATGGGCGTTCGTGTACGTTTTGAAAAAGGCGCAATCGGCCATCCTCACGCGCATGAAATTCATGACCAAATCGGTTACGTGATTTCTGGTAGCTTTGAAGCTGAAATTGAAGGCCAAAAGAAAATCCTAGTTGCGGGTGATGCATACATCGCTCCTAAGCACTTTGTTCACGGAGCTGTTGCTCTTGAAGAAGGCAGTGAACTACTAGACCTATTCTCTCCAGCACGTGAAGATTTCCTTAAGTAATCTTTAAAAGCACATTTAAGCTTAGGTAAGCATATGAAACCATTAAATATTGCGATCATCGGCGAGTGCATGGTAGAACTTCAGCAAAAAGGTGAACTTCTAAAACAGGCATTTGGTGGTGATACACTAAACACTGCTCTGTATCTGTCTCGTTTGACTCACAAGCACGGTATCAAAACTAGCTATGTAACAGCATTGGGCCAAGACCCATTCAGTGCTCACATGCTAGAAAGCTGGGAGTCTGAGAACATCGATACAAGCCTTATTGCTCGTCTATCAAACAAGCAACCAGGTCTTTACTACATCGAAACAGACAACACTGGCGAGCGTAGCTTCCACTACTGGCGTAGCGATGCTGCCGCGAAGTTTATGTTTGATCAAGCAGAGTCAGCTTCTCTAGTTGACACTCTAAGTGGCTATGATGCTGTTTACCTAAGTGGTATCACACTAGCTATCTTGACTGAAAACGGTCGCAACGAACTATTCAAATTCCTTGAGAATTTTGAAGGTAAAGTATTCTTCGATAATAACTACCGTCCTAAACTATGGGCTAGCCAAGAAGAAGCTCAGAAGTGGTACTTGAAGATGCTAAGCTTCACTGATACTGCTCTTCTAACTTTCGATGATGAGCAAGACCTATACGGTGACGAGAACGTAGAGCAGTGTATCGAACGTACGACTAACGCTGGCGTTAAAGAACTTGTTATCAAGCGTGGCGGTAAAGAGTGTTTAGTTGTTGAAGGTGAAAACGCAAACTACGTGTCTGCGAACCAAATCGATAACATCGTTGATACTACAGCAGCGGGTGACTCTTTCAGTGCAGGCTTCCTAGCCAAACGCCTATGTGGCGGTACAGCCCTTGAATCAGCGGCAAGTGGTCACGCGGTAGCAGGTACTGTTATTCAATATGCTGGCGCTATTATCCCAGCAGACGCGATGCCTGAACTGTCTTTATAAATTGTCCTGCTCACGCAGACTCACACATTATTTGATGAGAAATAACATGACAACTTTGAACGAAAAACTAGCAAGTCTTAAAGTGATCCCAGTAATTGCAATCAACAAAGTTGAAGATGCAATTCCACTAGGTCGCGCACTTGTTGAAAACGGAATGCCTTGTGCAGAAGTGACGCTACGTACTGAATGTGCAATCGAAGCTATCCGCGTTATGCGTAAAGAATTCCCAGACATGCTAATCGGTTCTGGTACTGTTCTGACTAACGAGCAAGTAGACGCATCTATCGATGCTGGTGTTGACTTCATCGTAAGCCCTGGCTTCAACCCTCGTACAGTTCAATACTGTATCGACAAAGGTGTTGCAATCGTACCTGGCGTAAACAGCCCTAGCCTAGTTGAACAAGCAATGGAAATGGGTCTTCGTACTCTTAAATTCTTCCCTGCTGCACCATCAGGCGGCGTACCAATGCTAAAAGCACTAACTGCAGTTTACCCAGTAAACTTCATGCCTACTGGCGGTGTTAGCCTTGCAAACGTTGACGAATACCTAGATATCCCTGCTGTTCTTGCATGTGGCGGTACTTGGATGGTTCCAACTAAGCTAATGGACGAAGGCAAGTGGGACGAGCTAGGTGCTCTAGTTCGTGACGCAGTCGCTCACGTTAGCTAATTTAGTATTCAATACCCTATTAAAGCGAGCCTTGAGCTCGCTTTTTTTTATCCTTAGAACTTTGCCATCACCCAACATTAAACAATCAATCAGCGAACGAAAACAGCCTTATTGTCCAACGCCCCTTCTCTCAGCCATACCTGCCAAAACAAGCCGTCCACACACACCATAGCGGTAAGAGCTAGTTAGAATTTAACAGCAGAAGCGAATTTAACGAACAGTAACGATTCGACACAAATGTCAATCCATCTCTTTATTGATAAATCGTTGCTTACTGTTACATTTCCCCCCTTGACTCTAATCGCTTATAAAAACATCAAGACATATTTAACTGTCATAGCTTGAAAAATTTAAGCTACGCTATTAAACATTAAATTATCCTTATACTCTTATGAAAATATTACATCTTGTAATACTAAAGCAAATGCACAAGGGGTGGATAATTAACCAAAAAAAGAATATTTTTTATTTTTTTTCAACCTAAGTTATTGTTTTTAAAAGATAAATTAAGCAACCTTAATTTGAGTTCAAAAGTGTGACTTAGATCACGTTAAGTGTATATTGTAGTACAATTAAGTTAGGAAAGACGCTAAGCTTGAACACAGTTAATCTAAGACCTTAAGGCTGAAATAAATGACTATTGATACTTTTGTTGTGATCGCCTACTTCTTCTTCCTATTGGCCATTGGCTGGATGTTCAGAAAATTTACGACATCCACCAGTGACTACTTTAGGGGTGGCGGTAAGATGTTGTGGTGGATGGTTGGTGCAACTGCTTTTATGACGCAGTTCTCCGCATGGACATTCACAGGTGCTGCTGGACGTGCATTCTCCGACGGTTTCGTCGTAGTAATTCTCTTCCTAGCTAACGCATTTGGCTATTTCATGAACTACATCTATTTTGCACCGAAGTTCCGTCAACTTCGCGTTGTAACAGCTATCGAAGCAATTCGTCAGCGTTTCGGCAAAACTTCAGAGCAGTTCTTCACATGGGCAGGTATGCCTGACAGCATGATTTCAGCCGGTGTTTGGTTGAATGGTCTTGCTATCTTTGTTGCTGCTGTATTCCATATCCCTATGGAAGCGACCATTGTGGTTACTGGCCTAGTACTAATGCTAATGGCTGTAACAGGTGGTTCTTGGGCGGTTGTTGCTTCAGATTTCATGCAAATGCTTGTCATCATGGCTGTAACAATTACTTGTGCTATCGCTGCATACTTCCACGGTGGTGGTATTACTAATATCGTTCATAACTTCAAGGGCGATTTCATGCTAGGTAACAACCTTAACTACGTGAGCATCTTCATCCTTTGGATTGTGTTCATCTTTGTTAAGCAGTTTGGTGTAATGAACAACAGCATCAACGCGTACCGTTACCTTTGTGCTAAAGACAGTGACAACGCACGTAAAGCGGCAGGCCTAGCTTGTATCCTTATGATCGTTGGTCCTCTAATTTGGTTCTTACCTCCTTGGTACATGGCTGCTTTCCAACCTGATTTCGCTGCACAATATGCGGATATGGGTAGCAAAGCCGGTGATGCTGCATACTTAGCATTCGTTGAAAACGTAATGCCTGCTGGTATGGTTGGTCTACTGATGTCTGCAATGTTCGCAGCCACTATGTCTTCTATGGACTCAGGCCTAAACCGTAACGCTGGTATCTTCATCATGAACTTCTACAGCCCTATTCTACGTCCACATGCGTCGCAGAAAGAGCTAGTAGCAGTAAGTAAAGCAACCACTGTTATTCTTGGTTTGATCATCATCGCGATTGGTCTATTTATCAACTCATTGAAACACCTAAGCTTGTTCGACATTGTATTGAACATCGGTGCATTAATTGGTTTCCCAATGCTAATCCCTATCCTACTAGGTATGTGGATTCGCAAGACTCCAGACTGGGCTGCTTGGACGACTCTAATTGTGGGTGGTATTGTTTCTTACGTATTTGGTATCGCTCTAACAGCACATGATGTAGAACACATCATGGGCCTAGACCAAGCGCTAACTACTCGTGAGTGGGCTGACCTTAAAGTAGGTCTAAGCTTAGCTGCACACGTAATCTTTACCGGTGGCTTCTTCATGCTAACTACATTGGCATACAAAGGCTTGACACCTGAACGTGAAAAAGAAGTTGATCAGCTATTCACTAACTGGAACACCCCTGTTGTTGCAGAAGGTGAAGCTCAACAAGACCTTGATACTAAACAACGTTCAATGCTTGGTAACCTAATCTGCGTAGCTGGTTTCGGTGTACTAGCAATGGCACTTATTCCGAACGAACCAACAGGACGTCTATTGTTCCTAGTATGTGGTTCAATCGTATTGTGTGTTGGTATCCTGCTTGTTAACGCTTCGAAAAAAGGCGCAAGAATCGCTTAATCGCAACCTTTGATTAAGTACAAATAATGAAGCCCTAGTGAATCCACTAGGGCTTTTTTTATCCAATACTCACCTTCCCTCTCGCTCAGCTACTCGTTACCTTTATCAACAAACCCTTTATCGAAAAATAATTCCCTAAAAACCAATCCCTTAAAATCAACGCCTCAAAAAACAATATGAGCCTCTCTGTGCTCTCTCACCCTACTGCTTATGTGAACTCACTAGTGAATGCGCTCATCATCCGCATAAAAAGAAGGGATGCTCATCAAAAAGGCATTGCACCATAATTCACCTCACCGCCGCACCAACACGGCGCACCAAGTTAGTGCTCAACCAGTATTTACGCACCAAAATAATGCAATGGTGATTTATCTCGACCTAATACCAAGAAAATACACACTCCTTTTAGCATCTGTTTTTTGTGCTAATACGACGATAAAAACAGCAACCTCAAGCTTTTAACCCCTATTTTTAATAAAAATCCTATTATTACGACAGTAATTATCAAAACTGGAACGCTTTTTGCATTAATAGAAATTAGATATTAGACACTCATCTGGATACAAATTATGGACAACATTAGTCAGGCTATTGGTGCCGTTGCGCAGAGCGCAGATACTTTATTCATCCTTCTTGGTGCCATTATGGTTCTCGCAATGCATGCAGGCTTTGCGTTCTTAGAAGTGGGTACGGTCCGTCACAAGAACCAAGTCAACGCCTTGGTAAAAATCATGGCTGACTTTGCATTAGCAACCGTGGCCTATTTTACTATTGGCTATCAGATTGCCTATGGACAAAACTTCTTTATCAGCGCCGATACGCTGGTACAAAGCCACGGTTACGAACTGGTTAAGTTCTTTTTCCTATTGACCTTTGCAGCCGCAATTCCTGCGATTGTTTCTGGTGGTATCGCAGAGCGAAGCAAGTTCACACCTTTCTTATTTTCATCTGCGCTTATTGTCGCGTTTGTTTACCCATTTTTTGAAGGCGTCATTTGGAACGGCAACTTTGGCTTCCAAGCGTGGTTAGAGACCCAATTTGGTGCACAGTTCCATGATTTTGCCGGTTCTGTTGTGGTGCATGGTATGGGTGGTTGGTTAGCTCTGGTTGCCATTTATTTGCTAGGAACCCGTCGTGGCCGTAAACCGGGCGTTGCCTTTGCTCCTTCAAACATTCCATTTCTTGCACTAGGTGCTTGGGTGCTCACTGTAGGTTGGTTTGGTTTTAATGTTATGTCAGCTCAAACCCTAGACGGTATCAATGGTCTGGTTGCAGTAAACAGTTTGATGGCGATGGTTGGCGGTACGCTTGTGGCATTGGTTGTAGGTAAAAATGACCCTGGCTTTATCCACAATGGTCCATTAGCGGGCTTGGTTGCGGTATGTGCCGGCTCTGACATCATGCATCCTGTAGGCGCATTTGTGGTTGGTGGTATTGCAGGGGCGCTGTTTGTATGGGTATTTACTAAATTGCAACGCAGTACAAAAATTGATGATGTATTGGGTGTATGGCCTTTACACGGTTTGTGTGGCGTATGGGGCGCAATTGCGGCTGGTATCTTTGGCGCACCAATGCTGGGTGGCCTAGGCGGTGTGAGCTTAACCTCGCAAATCATTGGTACAATCGCAGGCGTTATTGTCGCGGTCGTCGGTGGCTTTATTGTATACGGCATTATCAACAAACTGTTTGGTTTACGTTTAAGCCAAGAAGATGAGTTTATCGGTGCTGACCTCGCTATCCATAAAATTGGTTCAACGAGCGCGGATAAATAATACCAATCACACTTCTCTAATATGACAACAACCTGTCACTTAAATAAGTGCAGGTTGTTTTTATTTGTGCTGAGACTCAAGGTAGCCGCGACGTTTTCTCAATCCGACGAGAATACTCTGGGCATAATGTCGCACATTGCGTTACTTTTAGTTACCATACGCTTTTATTTCACGCCAGTGCATCATGACCGATAAAACCCCCACTCAATCAAGTTCAACCGATAAAGAGCATCTGCGCCAAGAACTTCTACAGCTATTGCATGAACAACGCTCGGTTGCACTAAAGGCTGCTGATAGCGCGCACGGCGACGCTACACACGAACAAAGTGTCGCGGAAACCCAATACGATACAGTGGCTATTGAAGCGGCTTACTTGGCTCATGGACAATCTCAGCGTGTGGCCGATTTTGATGCAATGATCAATCAGCTCAACACTCTTATCGTGCGTGACTTTACCGATACCGACGAGATCGCACTCGGTGCTATCGTTACACTCGACAATGCTATGACCTGTTGGCTGCTTCCTGTCTGTGGTGGGTTTAAGATCAACAATGGTAAATTGATCGTCATCACCCCGCATTCCCCTTTAGGACAAATGATCACTGGCGCTGAAGTTGAAGATACGCTAGCCAATGGCCGAACAATCACAGGCGTTTGTTAGATACGAAAACCGACACGGTAAGACTTAGCACTAAGTTACAGGGTAACCTAGTGCTTTTGTTTTTAATCTCACGTGAAAGAAGGTAACAAACCCATCGCTATCGGTATAAATAGCGATGGGTATTAAACACGATAGCGTTTAAAAGAAAGTATAGCCAGCGATCACGAGTGCGGCATGCGGTACGTGTCTCCTTGTAAGACGATCCTCTCTGCGTGAACCAATTCCACCAGCACAGCTTCAACCTTACTTCTCATTGCCTGACTGGTACTTGAAAAACCAAGTACTTCAGTCACGCCTCTAATCAAATCATCTTTCGGGATAGAGAACGTATCATTCACCGTCTCTACCACCGCTAAGGCAATTTCATCGTCATAAATAAAGTCGAACTTACGTTCATTGTTCGGTAAGTTTTTACGGTTACGTACGCTAGTGGGTTTGTCTTGCAAAATCACATAATCACCGTCAAGGTTTACTTTACCAATACAGCGTAACTCTTCTAACGCACCGCCAATAGCGCGCATTATACGCGCTCCTGTGCGTGTTGTGCCCAGTGCCGACAACAAGCGTATTGCCAAAAGTTTCGTGTGCATTGGAGACTCGACATTCAGTACTGTCTCTATGTCACTCACCAGTTGATACTGTTCCATTTCAGGAATGGTATTGCCCGGTTTTAAATACAGATTTTGCACGTCAGCCACTGCATACGTTGCGCCAGATTGTTCTACTTCAACTTGGCTTTCCACGCGTTCAATACTGGCTTTAGGCGCAGGTTTTGCCTTGACCACTTGCTCATCAAAATTGGCATAATATGCCTTTGCGGAGCGCAGTGCGTCATCCAAACGTTGCGACTCTTTATGACGATTTCTAAACCAGTCAGTACTCCAAATACGATGGAAACGCCAACCAAGCCCTTCTAACACACCTTGACGAATACGGTCTCTATCTCTGGCACTTTTTGAGCTGTGATAGGTTGCGCCATCACATTCAACCGCCAACATGTAGCGCCCTTCTTTACTTGGATCGCGCACCGCAATATCAATATAGAATCCTGCACAACCCACTTGCGGTTGTACGCTATAACCAAGGCTACGAATGGTGGAAATCACCTCTTCTTCAAACGGAGAATCCGGCTCTTTCCCGGTTTCCTCTGAACGAACCAGTTGCTTGGTATCGGCATAATGTAGGAAATGCTTTAATGCGCGCACGCCAAATGGCGATTCTGCTGTGGTCGGCATTTCTTCTGATTTAAAGTTACAAAATACCTGCATTGCCAGGCGAGAACGCGAGATCAACACATTCAAACGGCGCTCGCCCCCAGCTGAGTTAACTGGGCCAAAGCTCATTGGCAAACGCCCCTCAGCTGTCTTACCATAACCAATACTGATATAGATACTGTCCCTTTCATCACCTTGCACGTTTTCTAAGTTTTTCACAAAGAAATCTTCGCCTTCAGGATGGTGCGCAAAGAAATGCTCCAATTGCGGATTTTCTTTACGTAATCGCTCGACTTCCAGCAATATCGCATCACGTTGCGCGGTACTAAACGCCACCACGCCCAATGTTTGATGCGGCATGGTTGTAGCGTGCTCAATCACCGCTTTGGCAACTGCTTGCGCTTCACCAACATTGACTCGCGCGCCACCTCTGTCGTAAGTGGTGTCAGGTAGATAATTAAACGTCAGTCCCGTTGCATCTGGATTAATGCCCGATGATGGGAAGATCATCAGCTTGTTGTCATAAAACTCTTGGTTAGAGACGGCAATCAATGATTCGTGACGGCTACGATAGTGCCAGCGCAGCATTCTTTCTGGTGCACCAGAGGCTAAGAACATGCCTAGGATACTTTCAATATCCGCCGTTAAGCTCTCTTCGGCTTCATCATCATCTAAAGTAAACTGACGACCAAAGAAACTGGTTGGTGGCATCTGCTTAGTATCACCGACCACAATCACTTGTTTGCCGCGCAATATTGCGCCTAAGCCATCGGCTACTTTTACCTGTGACGCTTCATCAAACACCACAAGATCAAACTCAATACTACCCGGCTCAAGATAGGTAGAAATTGACATCGGGCTCATCATAAACACAGGTTTAATTTGCTGAATGGCTCTACCCGAACGATTAAGTAGGCGGCGTATTGGCAAGTGTCTGCGCTTTTTATTAAACTCTCGACGCAGCGTTTCCACCTCACCACGAGCACTTGGGTTTGGCAAACGTGCGTATAAGTCTTCCACTAATTTCTCTTGAGCAAAGCCAAACAGCTGTTTGTCTATCACTCTAAACTGTTCGATGCAGTGCTCATGCCCTACTCGGTCAAATTCACTGATCGCTTGTTCTTTCTCATACACCTCATTCACAAGTTGCGAGTAGAACTGATATTGGAACGCCAGTAACAAGGATTCAGGTTCACTCTGCCAAGTGCGAGCAAGTATGCTCCAAGCGGATAAATGTTGTTCATCTAATCTTGCGCTAATACGGTTAAAGCGCACCAATTCATACAAAGCGTCTAGTTTGTCTGGCAATGTTTGTAGCTGTTGCATAGAACGTAGACTTAGCTGCTCAGCAAAAGTCTCGACATCCATTTGCAATGCAATACACAACTCATCAAGCAAAGCATCATGAGTGGCAAGCTTCTCATTGACAGTATCCATTTGCCCTTGCGATATTGGGCTTTGCTGCGCATCAAACACGTTTGCTACACTAGGGTCTATTCGCTGCTCATTAATCGCGGTAGTGGCTTGATACAACCACTGCAAAGGCTCAAGTAGTGAGCCCCAATCCGTATTTGAGTTTCGGTAGTGACTACCAATAACGGCAATTGCCACCTGCGCCGACTCAACAAATTGCTTCTGCTTAGATTCAAAGTCTTGCATTGCATCAATCGCATTAAGCCAATCGTTGACGTCACCCTTAAGGCCATCTTTTCTTAATCCGGCATAGCTGGCCTTCATTTTTCTAAAGTCACCTGATAAGAAGCGCCACCACTTTTTACCCGTGGTGGAAAATGTGCCGCGAAGCGTTGTCCAATCGTAATCAAATGCCGCATCGACAAACTCACTTTCTAGGGTTTGTCTATCCGTTTGCAACGACAAGCCTTGCTCAGCAAACTGCAAAATCGCTTCGCCCTGTTGCGACCACTTTGAAGTATCGCTATTTAAGCCTTGTAAATTTGGCTTTGAGGCAATCATCTGCAATGAAGCAAGCGCTTTTAAGGCATCACTATATGACTCTATAGGTAAGGTAAGATTGGCGCTGTTTGCTAAAGTTTTTACCTGTTCAATTAACTGACGTTTTGCTTCCACCAGCTTTGATGATAGTGTTTTGCTACTGGAAAGTAGTGCTGGTGAGGCTTCACACAAGGTGGTCGGGTTAAAGGCATTGTCCATTGGCGAGCCATGCGCGCTCAGGTAATCCACTAACTCTTGAATATTGCCCAGCGCTTGTTTGTATTGGCTTTTTGACCACTGACTAATAACTGGCGTGATTTCAGGTAATAGGGTTTTATCAATGTCGCACTCTTGCAGGCGTTGTTCAGCTTGCAATGAATGGCCTAGTGCCACTTGATAACTAACGCCAGTATCGGCAATCGGCGTATTCACCGCTTTGCTGTAGTTATCCAATTGGGCGCGCAACGCCACCAATTTTTGGATATCGTCACTGCGCTGAGGGGTCACTGGCGCTTTTTGCAGTAAAGTCTCTTCAAGAGAGCCTAACACCGCTTTTTTATTGGCTTTATGCGAGTGAAGCTCAAGTACCGAATCACCAATATTGCAGTTATCTAGACGTCGTTTTACCACATCTAATGCGGCCATTTTCTCAGCCACAAATAACACTTTTTTATCGTCGGCTAAGGCTTGCGAAATAATATTGGCGATCGTTTGCGATTTACCTGTCCCCGGCGGCCCTTGAATTACAAGGTTCGCGCCAGATTTAGCCGCTAGTACTGCTTCAGTTTGGCTAGAATCGGAATCGAGCACCAATTGAATGGCTTCGGCTTTATTGACATCCATGGGCGTAGAATCTAAACGCGTGCTGTCAGATTCAAAACCGCCACCGAATAGCTTTTGAATCACGGCATTTTCTGACGGTTTTTGTCCATCGGGCCACGCCTCATCAGACAGGTCTTGGTACATCTGAAACTTACCAAAAGAGAAAAAGCTCAGGGCGATTTTGTCACTCACCACCTGCCAGCGTTTTTCTTTTGCTACCGCTTCGCTGACTAACTCAAAATAGTGCTGTAAATCAAACTCGCCATCGTCGCTTTCACATTTAGGCAGTTCAATGGCAAAATCCATTTTGAGTTTGGCAGCAAGGGTTAAGTTGGTGCCAAGATCCGCTTCGGTATATCTCAGCTTAAACGCATCACCGGCTTCTGCGCGGGTCAGTTTAACGGGAATTAAAATCAGCGGAGCGTAACGGGCTTTGCTGGAATGGTCGTCTTCATACCATTGCAAAAAGCCGGTGGCGATATACAAAAGATCCACACCTTGCTCTTGCACATACGTCAGCGCTTCTGAGTGAATTTTCAGTAGACGGGTCTCTAAACTGCGACGGAATAATTGAGTTTGCAGCGAACTGTCTTGGTGACGCTTATCACCGACACTGTCTTGCAAGTGTTCAGTCAAATCACTAATGAGTAACGGTGAATTCTCTTCTTCTAAAGCATCGGGAGCGGCAATAAAGGTCATTTTGCGGCTCTTATTCACCAATGTGTCAAAAACTTGCGCGGATTTTTCATCCACAATGTCTAAAACTTTGGCCCCTTTACCTAAACTGAGTAAGGTATTACCTCGTAACCCCATATCCAGCAATTCTTGACGACTTTTTTCAAACACACTTTTAATTTTTATACTCATATCTATCGCAAATTTCTTTCATATTCAGACGTGAATCTATCGTCACCATGACACCCTCCATTGCATCACATCGCATACGAATTTGGGGCAAGTATTATTAGTTTCCATTTCTTAAACTAAAATCTGCGACTATAGTTAAATGTTACCGCTTTATGAGTAGATTCAATGGTAAATAGCGTCATTAAATCACTCAATAACGCCGTAAAAATCGGTTTATAAGTTTCAATATTTGCTCAAGCTTGAACCTTGCGCGTAAACCCCCTAACGGTAAAATCACCCTTTATATTCAACTAAGTGCGCTGAGAGATGTATACAGAACAATTCGGAATGTTACTGGCGGTTGTCGAACGAGCTTCACTGCTTTTAATGGCGTTATATTTTCTAACCCATACTCATATTTTTCAGACCATCATTACCAAGCAAAGTCGCAGTAGTGTTGAGCTGACCATACTGACTCTGTTTTTCACTTTATTCGCGATTTTCAGTACCTATACTGGAGTGAATGTTGAGGGATCACTGGTCAATGTTCGCATCATCTCTATCGTGTCAGGTGGTATCTTATTTGGTCCTTGGGTCGGCATTCCGGTCGGTTTGATTTCTGGCGTCCACCGTTACCTCATCGATCTTAATGGCCCATCTTCTATTCCATGCTTAATTACTAGCGTATCGGCGGGGCTGTTAGCGTCTTGGGTGCATGTTCGAGCCAACTACGCAAACTACGCCAAGTATGGCGTGTTAGTCGCCGTCTTTTGTGAAGTCACCACTATGGCGCTCATTATCGCGCTCAATGACGACAAAGTATTAGCCCACTCTATCGTACACGCCATCGCACTACCGATGATTGTGGGGGCGTTGTGCGTCAGCCTGATTATTAAATGGCTACAAGATACCGAAAGTGAAAAAGACAAAGTAGCGGCCTACCAAGCCAAGCAAGCCTTAAAAGTGGCAAACCGTACCCTGCCTTTTATTCGTCAAAATACTGGCGAGGCTCTGAAAAAGGTGTGCGATATTATTCGCACCGAAACGCACGCTGATGCCGTCGCAATTACCGATACTAAAGACGTACAAGTGTATGTCGGTTATGGTGAAGAACAATTTTACAATCATCATACTCAAGTCAGTTTGATGACCTTAAAGGCCATTCAAAACAATACCATTATCGAAAGCAATGATATTCGTGAGCATGCGTTTCGCTCCTTAATGATTATCCCGCTATCCGAAAATGGGCAAGTGACCGGCACATTAAAGATTTTCTTTAAAAAGCCTCACCAAATCACCCTCTCACTACATGAAATGGCGATTGGATTATCACAACTTATCTCTACCCAATTAGAAGTGGCAAAAGTTGAACAGCTGAAAGTCATGGCCAACGAAGCCGAATTTGGCGCATTGCAAAACAAAATTAATCCCCACTTTTTATTTAATACCTTAAACGCGATTTCAAGCCTCATTCGTATTGACCCAGATAGGGCGCGTGATCTGGTTGGAAAGTTGGCCGGGTTTATGCGATTTAACCTAGAAAACGTCGCAGAAATGATTCCATTAGAGGCCGAATTGCAGCAGGTCAATGATTACGCTGCCATTGAAAAGGCTCGATTTGGCAACAAGCTGCATGTTGTTTTTGATCTCGACAATGTGCCAGTGTCTGTACCACCTTTGATTATTCAGCCATTGGTTGAAAATGCCATTGGTCATGGCATTGTTCCGAAAGGCATTGGCGGAACCGTCAGTATTTCAGTCAAGCAGCAACAAAACAGTGTAAAAATCACGGTTGCTGACAATGGCGTGGGCATTCCACAATCTGTGATAGATGGGGTACAAGCGGGCACGCTCGACTCTAGACGCATTGGACTCAATAACGTGCATCAACGCATTAAACTCTTATATGGAGAAGGCTTGAATATTCAGCGTCTAAACTCCGGTACTCAAATATCATTTACTATTCCATTGGGAGCGACACAGTGAAAACCGCTATCGTAGTTGAAGACGAATACTTAGCCTGTGAAGAGCTCAAGTACTTGATTCGTAAATACAGTGACTTAAACATCATTGCCGAGTTTAGCGATGGATTACAAGCGTTAGAGTTTTTACAAAGCACTCAGGTTGATGTGGCGTTTTTAGACATCAACATTCCCTCAATAAATGGCATGATTCTGGCCAAAAGTTTATACAATTCAAAATCTCAACCTGCGATTATTTTCACGACCGCCTATAAAGAGCACGCAGCAGAAGCCTTTGAAATTGAAGCTTTTGATTACTTGCTAAAACCTTACACCGAAGATCGCGTAGAAAAGACCCTCAGTAAGCTTTCCGCAGAGCTCTACCCAGCCGCGATGCCAATTGTGGCCTCAGACAGCAGTATCAATCTCTATCAAGGCAGCCGTATTCGAGTTATCGAGGTCAGCGATATCATCTATGCTTCTGCAAACGGCAAAATTACCGATGTTGAAACCGTACACGGATCGTTTACCTCACCATTAATGCTCAGTGAATTTGTTGAAAAAGCTGACAATGCCAAGTTCTTCAAAGCACATCGTTCTTACTGGATCAATCTTGATAAGATTGAGGAAATCACCCCCTGGCATAGCGGTACCTATCGCTTGAAGTGTAAAGGGGTAGAAACACTCATTCCTGTCAGTCGCTCGAACATTAAAGAGTTTCGTGAACGAATGGGTTTGTAATTCATTCCTTATTTTTGCATTTCGTTCTCGCATTACGACAGTTCATTTTCTATCGCCTGCTAGCCATTGAAGCCTTAAAAACAATCTCTTAAGTTACACGCAATTGATTTATTTTTGAGGCATACAATGAGCACTACAATCCGCTCTCGCGACAAATGGTCTACCTTAATCGGTACTGTTTTAATTGAATTTGCATTAGGTTCTGTTTACACATGGAGTCTTTTTAACGCACATCTAGCCGATAAGCTTGATGAACCTGTCAAACAAGTGGCGTTTTCTTTTGGCCTACTTAGCCTTGCATTGGCTGTTGCCTCTTCGCTATCAGGCAAACTTCAAGAACGTTTTGGCATTAAAAAAGTTATCGCATTTTCTGGGCTTCTATTGGGTGCGAGTCTATACCTGACTTCAATTGCCTCAAGCTTAACGGCACTGTATGTGTGCGCAGGCTTTTTGGTAGGCTTTGCTGACGGTACTGGCTATCTACTGGCGCTGACCAACTGTATTAAGTTCTTCCCTGACAACAAAGGCATTGCTTCGGCGTGTGCCATTGGTGCGTACGGTCTGGGCAGTCTTGGTTTTAAATACATTAATATGTATTCACTGACTCACTTTGGCTTGTCATACTCATTTGAAGTATGGGGCATTACGGCAATGATACTGGTTCTAATTGGTGCGGTATTAGTTAAAGATGCGCCTCAACAGACACAACAAGATACGAGCCACGCTGAACCTCATCACAACTTAACGCTTCAAGAAGTACTGAAAAAACCTCAGTTCTACATGCTAGCGTTGATGTTTACTACTGTATGTATGTCTGGTTTGTATGCCATTGGTATTGCGAAAGACATCGGTCAAAACTATGTACACCTATCTATGGATATTGCCGCGACAGCCGTTTCTGTTATCGCAGTAGCAAACTTAGGTGGACGTATTGTTCTGGGTGTATTGTCAGATAAAATCACTCGTGTTTACGTGATTACTATCGCTCTACTTATCTGCCTTGCTGGTGTTAGCGTGTTAATGTTTATTCCGCCAACACAAACCACTTTCTACTGGTCACTTGCGTGTATTGCGTTTAGCTTCGGCGGAACCATCACTGTGTACCCATCATTAGTCAGTGACTTCTTTGGCTTAGAACACGTAGCGAAAAACTACGGCATGATTTACCTAGGATTTGGCATTGGTAGCTTTGCAGGCTCTGTGATTGCATCATTGTTTGGTGGCTTCTTAGCGACTTTTCATGTCATGCTGGCACTGATCTTAGTTTCGATTGTACTTTCTATCGTGATTAAGAAGCCAAACCGTCAACAACTTGCTATGGCATAATTAAAGTTAATTAAGCCGATAAATACGAAAAAGCCAGTTCAATGTGAACTGGCTTTTTGCTGTCTACACCTTATGTCGTTCATTTGCTGACTCAATGATAATCGACAACCATCGATGCTTGCATCTGATACCCCATAGATACGTTGCTCGTTCCATCCACAATATACACCTCCTCGTGGGTCAATGACGATTGCAGGGTCCCTTCAACCCATACCGGATATTGCACAGTTCTCATGGCATAACCTTTAGGAAAAGAAACGCGCACGATTTGATTGGCAGGCGGAGGCGGCATGTGAATACACGCACCGGCAACGGGAACCAACAAAAATTCTGTTGCCACCATGGCATCGGAAAATTGAATAGGCACCATAAACCCTGGAATACGCACCTTCTTACCATCAAATTCCGTCGTCAGAGATTCAGAAGCGATCTTTTGCGCTTGAATATACGCCTCACGCATTTTAAGTAGCTCCATCGCATCGATATTATCTTCTTGGAGCTGTTGCACTGCCTGCTCTAGCTGAGTCACGTCTTCTGGATTACTCGAATGCATCAAAGTAAATACGGTTTGTATTTTCCTTAAATGCTCACCACTTAGCTCTGGAAGCGTAATAGGATTGGGGGCAACATTTGGCCTTAGGTTATCCCAGCTCACCTCAATCGCATTACTGGCGAATGCATTGACCGTAACTAAAGAAAATAAAAGGCAAATACACTTTCTCACATCCATGTTTATCACTCATATATTGTGCTTAAACTCACTGATACCAAACAAAGAGCAGTAATTACTGCCCTCATTCGATACCGCTGACGCTCTTTTACAACGTATTTTTGTAAATAACGCCGTCTTTCATGATCAGTTTTATCGTTTCTGGGCTATCTTGTCGTTTCTTCGCACCAAACCACTGATCGCCCGTCCCCACAACTGAGAAGTCATCTAATGGATTTCCATCCAATAGCAATACATCGGCGTATGCCCCCACTTCAATCACGCCTAACTTTGCCTCTGGATAAGGGTTGGTAAATTCACCGGTTAACGTGGCCAGTTCGCCTCCAACCGAGGTCAACGTTTTTAACGACTCATATGGTCCGAAGAAATCATTATTGAGCTTTTTCTCATAGGCAATTTGAATGTTACACGCATCCACTGAGCCTACACAGTCAGTTTGAAAACCACGCTTCACTGGGCACTTCTTCATATTAGGAATGTAGTTTTTGAAAGATTCCGTCGCAGACTGTGCTTTTCGGTAACTGGATGGGACGTTTTTAATTGCAGGGATATCCATAAGACCGGGGTCAAATGCCGTTAAATTGGTGGTGATATAGGCCCCTTTATCATTCATTACCTTGGCAATGTCGCAGTCAAACGCAAAACCATGTTCGATAGACATCACCCCTGCGTTTAACGCATCCAAAATAGCTTCTTTGCGATAAGAGTGCGCCATGACATAACTGCCATAACTTTCGGCAACCGATACCGCCGCCGCAAGCTCTTCTGGTGATCCTGCTAACAGCTGCCATGGGTCAAATGCGGACACAACGCCGCCTGATTGCATGTATTTAAGCTGAGTTGCCCCCATTCTAAAATTATTACGGGCGTATTTTTTGACATCCCCTACGCTGTCCACCTCTTGCGCCATATTAAGGCGGGTAAAATTTGATTCTTGACCTACCGGTGCAGAATAGTTGGCAAAATCGGCGTGACCTCCTCGAGTACTCAAGAAAGCGCCCGATGGATAATAACGTGGCCCGATGATCTCTCCGGCATCAATAGCACGACGTAAACCGCCATTTGCGCCACCGGCGTCTCGCACTGTCGTAAACCCTTGCATAAGATACATCTGCGCCATTCGAGAACCGTGGATAGCAAAATCTTCCCATGTTTTACCTGATTCCATCGCAGGCAAACTCGGCCCCATTAGCATTAGGTGAGCATGATTTTCAATAAAGCCAGGAGTTAAGGTTTTTCCCTGTCCATCAATGACAGTTGCATCTTGACGAGCACTGATTTCTTTACCGGAAATGGCTTTGATCTTATTTCCTTCAATCAAAACATGATGATTTTCATAGAGCTTGTTCTCAGTGCCATTAAAAATATCAACATTCTTAAAAACCGTCTGAGGCAACGGAGTTTCCTCTGCCGCAAGCGCCATAGAAGTCATCAACGATAACGTCGATATCAATAAGATTTTTTTCATTTACATTCCCTTTTGATGAAAAATAGACTCAATAAAGTGACTAGAAAAGTGTAGTCGTATTTGAGCTTTTGTATGGGAATGCACTATAAAAAAGTCTGTTATTTCATTTGGTTATTTTAATGAAATAAGAATTGTGTGAAAAAGATCACAATGAAGATTAAGGGCACTGTTGGGGAGTTCAACTTAAAAGTGAAAACAGATTATTTGGAGTATTATTGTTGGAAGGTTTTGACTTTGTTTTGCAGTAAGCCCTGTAACATCACACTTAAATATGCCTGAAAGGGGTGGCAAAGAGGTCTCAATTTATTGGTGAGAGATTATTCTCACCAATAAACAAGTCATTGCCATCCTATGCAAGGTGAATAGTCAGGTGGGCTACTTTGCGTCGCCCACAACCCCGATAGGATGGATAAGCATTGACTACTTCATGCTGTTCGCAATCACTGTCACATTATGCTTAAACGCTTTAGCGTAAGTATTGGCTTCGTCTGTTGTAGATAGTGCTTCTGGGTAAAGCTCACCACCCTCTTTCGCGCCACTTGCAGCTGCAACTTGCTTCACTAAACGAGGATCAGTTTGGTCTTCCATAAAGTAAACTTTAACCCCTTCCTGTTTGATCTGATTGATAAGCTCAGCAATGTGTTGAGCACTCGCTTCAGACTCAGTTGAGTAACCTTGAGGAGCTAAAAAGCTCACATTGTATTCAGCACCAAAATAGCCGAAAGCATCATGGCTAGTCAGAACTTTACGTTTTTGTTTTGGAATGGCGTTAAAGGTTTCAACCGCCCAGTCATTAAGCTCAGACAGTTGCTTGATGTACTGCTCGCCATGTTGCTTAAAGTAATCAGCATCTTCAGGGTCGGCTTTGATCAGCGCGTTCATTACGTTCGTTGCATAGACAATACCATTCTCCATGCTATTCCACGCGTGTGGATCAACAATTTTCTCACCATCGTCAATCATGCTACGCGTAGTAATGCCGTTTGATGCAGTCACAACTTCGCCTTTATAACCAGAAGCCTGTACCAAACGATCCATCCAACCTTCTAGACCTAGACCACTCACAAAAACTACATCAGCTTTGTTCAGTGTCACGCTGTCTTGAGGCGCAGGAGAAAATGAATGAGGATCACTTTCAGGACCAATCAGCGTTGTCACAGCTACGTGCTCACCGCCAACTTGTTGCACGATATCACCCAATACAGAGAAACTTGCCACAGCATTCACAGTACCTGCCATAGCAGCACTACTTGAAGCCAATGCCAAGGTTACAGCCGCAACTTTTAATAATTTCATAGAGGTTTTCCTAGTAAGTAAAAGCGTCATTTCTGTCTTAACATTCCTTTCTAGAATCCACAGAAACCGACAAAATAAAAAATACGCATAGCGACGAAAGTAACGGCACAATCAACCGGAATAGATTATGCCAACACCATCGTCCATTTGACCCCTAACCAAAGAACAGCCAACCCGACAATCGCTCACAACTTGGTGAAGGCACCAACAGCCGCTAACGATCATCATGGGTATGACCCATGCATCGGCAATCTATAAAAATGTGACAGGCATCAAATACAATTAGGCGGACGTTATAACATAGCATTTATGTATTTTGTAACGAGGATACGGGGACGTAACAAAGAAGCAGAAGTTGTGAGTGCTTAAGTTCTTGTTTAATTTAGATAAAATAATTAAGAGTGCATTTATTCAATTTAACTTTGCTAAATTGAGGGTTCGGTTCTGCCTATTTTGACTCGCCATTGGTAAAGCGATGCCGCTTGATCTTGGTTGTATTTATATCAGTGCTGTATAGCACCTTTCCCTTCATTGGCATTTCACATATTTAATGAGCTAAAACGACAAATTACTAACGATTAAACCGCGTCACGACTCAGCTAACGCCGGAGATTGATTGCAATTACCATCATCAAATTCATGTGCATTGCCGTGTCTAAATTGATAAGGTGTTTCACTCATGCACTATCAATGACTAATAGTTTGAATAATCAACAAGGAATGGTTAAATTCCAATCACTTAACAAGTGGTATGGCGATTTCCACGCCCTAAAAGACATCAATTTGTCCATCCACAAAGGCGAGATTGTCGTTATTTGCGGTCCATCAGGCTCAGGTAAATCAACGCTAATTCGCTGCATCAATCAGCTTGAACCTTTTGATAATGGCGAGCTTAACGTGCTTGAACATACCTTACCTTGCCCGTTTAAAAACCCCGGCAAGGTGGGGATGGTTTTTCAACACTTCCACCTATTCCCGCATTTGACGGTTCTTGAAAACCTCACCCTTGCGCCCATTCGCACTCTAAAGAAAAGTAAGCAAGAAGCCGAAAAAGTGGCGATGCACTATCTAGAGCGCGTGCATATTCAAGAGCAAGCACACAAATATCCAGTACAGCTTTCTGGCGGACAACAGCAACGCGTCGCGATTGCGCGCTCTTTGTGCATGAAGCCTGAGCTACTGTTGTTTGATGAACCCACTTCTGCTCTTGATCCTGAAATGATCAACGAGGTGCTTGATGTTATGGTCGATCTTGCCAAAGAAGGAATCACTATGGTTTGCGTGACCCATGAAATGGGCTTTGCCAAAAAAGTGGCCGACCGCGTTATTTTCATGGATGAGGGACAAATAGTGGAATCAAATAGTCCGCAGGCATTGTTTGAAAACCCGCAACATAAGCGCACGCAAGCTTTCCTCAAGCAGATCTTAAGCTACTGATGTTTGGGCGTATTATTAAACCCACCCTGTTCGCCATACTGCAAATCATTGTTCTGGCGGCGGCAGTCACTTGGATATTAAATTCGGGCGCACAGGCTATGGGCTATCAGTGGCAATGGGATAGAGTGCCGGATTATATTGCCATCTATGAAGATGGTCAGTGGTGGTCTGCCGAATTGCTCGACGGATTGCTGGTCACAATACAGATCTCTTTGATTGCTCTAGTGGCCACGCTAGGTATAGGTTTAGTGACTGCGCTTCTCAGAAACTCCAATTCTGTGGTGGGCAGAACATTAGCCACCGGCTATGTGGAACTGATTCGTAACACCCCACTGCTTGTGCAAATTTATCTTTTGTATTTTGTGTTTGGCCCCGTCATTGGGCTGGATAGATTCAGCACCGCAGTATTGGCACTGGCACTGTTCCAAGGCGCGTATACTGCGGAGATTTTCCGTGCGGGACTGAACAGTATTGCTCGTGGGCAATTTGAAGCGGCTCACTCTCTCGGCTTATCCCGCCTATTCACCTTTTGGGATGTGATCCTGCCACAAGTGATTCAAAGGACATTACCTCCACTAACCAATGAGGTGATTTCGCTGATCAAAAACTCTTCTATTGTGAGTGTTATGGCGGTATTTGACCTAACCACACAAGCCAGAAACATTGTTTCTGAAACCGCGATGCCGTTTGAGATTTGGTTCTCGGTGGCCATCATTTATCTTGCGCTTACTCTTTCACTCTCTGCCGTTGCCGCTTGGTTAGAACATAAGCTTGGCGCTAACTGGCGAACCCAATAAGGACGACTCAGCATGAAGCTATTTAAAACCGCAATTACGGCACTACTGACACTCACTGTCAGCTTGCCTGCATTTGCCACTAATACGCAAAATACAGCTACACCAAATTTAGACAAAATAAACGATAGAGGCACTTTGCGAGTTGGCATGTCGACCTTTGTCCCTTGGGCGATGCGCAATAAACAAGGCGATCTGATTGGTTTTGAAATTGATGTGGCCAAACGCTTAGCCGCCGATTCTGGCTGGAAAGTAGAATTTGTGCCAACCGCGTGGGACGGTATTATTCCATCACTGCTCTCACAAAAGTTTGATGTAATCATCGGCGGTTTATCCATTACCGAAGCTCGCTCAAAAAGCGTTCTGTTTACTGACCCTTACTCGCACTCTGGAGTGCAACTGGCAGCTAGTAAAGAGCTGGCGAAGGGCTTTAATAAAGTGTCAGATTTTAACTCTCGCCGCATCAAAATAGCGGCTCGTCGCGGCGCCGTTACCGTGCAAGTGGCGCGTGAAACCTTCCCCAAAGCGAAGATTCTTCAATTTGATGATGAAGCGCAAGCCTTTCAAGAAGTGTTAAATGGCAATGCACAGGCGGTGATTGCATCCAGCCCTAAACCTGAGCAGGAAGCCATCAGACACTCGGACTCACTGTTTATTCCGTTTACTGAACGCCTATCACAAGGCAATGAAGCCTTTGCGGTGCGTTTAGGCGAAACCGATAAAGCAGAGTTCTTTAACCAATGGATCAAAGATCGCACCGCAGATGGTTGGCTCAAAGAGCGCTATGAATACTGGTTCTCTACTCTAGATTGGCAAGATCAAGTGGCTCAAGGCCAGTAGGCTGACCAATAAGTGAACCGTGCTTGTTAGTAGTGAGCACAGTTCACTTAATACTTAATTAAAACAACGCTATACAAAGCAATTAGCATTAGGAATAACGTGAGCAGTCGCAACGCACCCACTAAAGCAGCAACATCCACTAAAGCAACAGCTCTCGCTAGCAAGCGCTATTGGTATCAGAGCCTTAATCTATTAGACGGTGTTTTGCTGGCAATTATTGGTGTGTTCCTCGCTTGGCTATATTACCGCTCCGCCGTCGGCATCAACTACCATTGGCGATGGCAAGACGCTATACGTTTGATTTTTGTGCCTCCTTCTGAAGGCAAGCTCCCCTACTTCTTTCAAGGTCTAGTGGCAACACTGCGCCTGAGTCTTTGGAGTATGGTGCTTGCTCTCTCTTTTGGCACCTTACTTGGTATTGCGAGGCATTCAAAACTGGCGCTATTTAAAACGCCAGCACTGCTGTTTATTCAGTTGGTACGCAATATTCCACCTTTGGTGTTTGTGTTTATTTTTTACTTCTTTATCTCCAATCAACTGATCCCGCTACTGGGCTTACAAAGCCTGCTTCGTGAACACCAAGGCGACCTTAATGGCGTGCAGCAGTTTCTATTTGGCCCAGCTAATTTGTGGGAAAACTTAGCCTCGGGCGTGATCTGCATTGGCTTATTGTCATCGGCCTACATAGCGGAAGTGATTCGCAGCGGCCTTGAAAGCATACCTAAAGGGCAATGGGAAGCGGCCGACTCTTTAGGTCTCTCTGGGCTTGATAAATATCGATTTGTGATAGGCCCGCAGGTGCTCACCGCCATTACGCCACCTTTGGCGGGACAAACCATTTCTCTGGTCAAAGACACTTCGATTGTCTCGTTAATTTCCATACAAGAGATGACCTTTGTCGGCACAGAGATGGCTAATTCATCAGGCATGATTTTTGAGATTTGGTTGATTGTCGGCGTTGTGTATTTCTGCTTGTGCTTTGCATTGTCACGCCTATTTAATCAAATAGAAAAACGCTCTAGAGCGTGTTTGTAGTGACTCACTACTGCTAGACATAGATGCAAACATACGTTCATTCGGACGTATTGATGATGCTTATGCCATTTGCTCAGCATAAGCGGGCTCTTTTTGTTTGGTTTTATGTGAGTTTTCCATGTTGTGCATGACCTCACTTACTTGATAACTAACACTTGATAACTCACTCTGTACCCATAACATTCAAACCTACTCACCGGATCTCACACCAATTATCTCTCACTACTTGAGGAACGCCGCCTCACACTTCCACTGCGGCAATAATTTCTTTAAATCTCTCCATTCCATCTCAATAAACATATTGGACTATACCATTCTGAATTTAGCCATAGATAGCTATATTGCCGCTTAATAGAAGTAAGATTCACACATTTCGTAGCGAAATTAAGTTCAACTCACCCGTAAAACAATACATCACTGTCATTTAGCTGTCATATTAAAACTCTAATCTTTACTTAAAAATCTGGTACAGACCAGTTAAATGGGTTACAAATAAGATACAGAATCATTTTATTTAACACTCATTAGACACATTAATCGCTAAGCGAGTCTAGGAAACCAGCGCAGTGGAAGAGTGTGACACTCAATACAATTTAAAGCCTACATGTGAGATTTTTACAGGAGAAATCAATGCAAGAAATTAGCAGAGAGCAAGGCGATATTAACTTGTCCCAACGTCGCCAAGATTACCAACAGCAGGCGCTTAGCCCGCAGGCGGCAGAGCTTATCCAACGCGATAAAAACGCATTTTTACATCAAAGCCTAAGTACGCCAGTGATGCACGCGATTGCCAAATCAGACGGTGCTTATATCTATGATTTTGAAGGGAATAAATTTCTCGATTGTCATGGTAATGGTGTGCATGCTGTCGGTTTTAATAACGATTACGTGTGCGAAAAAGTCGTGCAGGCATTGCGTGATAAGAACACTTTTACCTCTCGTCGCTACACCAATACCAATATTGTGGCGCTTGCAGAAAAGCTCATTGAAGTCACACCGGACGAGCTAGACCGCGTCTCATTTTGTCCGGGAGGCTCAGAAGCCATTGAACTTGCTGTATCGCTGGCTAAGTCATACACAAAAAAATGGAAGACGATCTCCTTTTGGGACTCGTACCATGGCAATGGCTTTCAGTCGGCCAGTCTAGGTGGCGAGCGCCTATTTAAGCAAGGGCTTGGGCCTATGGTACCTGGCGCGCTGCACGTTGAATTCCCAAATTATCAGAACAATCCGTGGGACTTTACCGACCCAAGAAAAGTCGATGATGAGATCCTTCGTCAAATGGAAATCTTATTTGAAAAAGAAGGCGATATCGCGTGTGTGGTGGGCGAGCCAATCAGTGCCACACCCAATATGCCCACTCAATACTTCTGGCAAAAAGTAAAAGAGTTGTGCGAGAAGCACGGCGCACTGCTTATTTTTGATGAGATTATCGAAGGCTTTGGTCGAACAGGTAAAATGTTTGCGTGCGAGCACTACGTCACTCCGGATGTGCTAGTGATGGGCAAATCTTTGGGCGGAGGCATAACGCCGTTTGCTGGCATAGTGACTAAAAACAAGTTCAATGTCTTAGAAACTCAGTCTATTGGGCACTATACCCATGAAAAAAATGGACTGTGTGGCGCAGCAGGTCTGGCAACTCTTGAATACATCGAGGCTCATCAACTTGTTGATAATTCACGTAAGTTGGGTGAGAAATTAATCGATGGATTCAAACAAATGCAACAAGCCTACCCTATGGTCGGCATGGTGGATGGCATAGGTTTACATATTGGCGTTGAGATACTCGCGTTAAGTGGTTCTGGCGAGCGCGGCGTCGATGAGGCTGAACGCATCATGTATCGATGCATGGAACATGGTTTAGCGTTCAAACTGATTGAAAAGAGCGTCATCACCTTGCGCCCTTCTCTGGTTATCACTGATCAAGATGCACAATTTATCCTAGATACTATTCAAGAAGCGATTGAATACGTGATGAATGAATCTAAGTAATCTGAGCTCAAGCTACATTTGCCTGAAATTAAAGCTGGTTCCGCGATCCTATCTTTCATGAAAAGAGCGCTATTGCAAAGGAACCAGCTATCCATTATGCCGCTGAACTGACGTTATATTAGTGAACCGTAATGCTTACCGAGCTGCAGGTATTGTTATTACAGGCTTTGATTTCATGCTTGCCTGATAACGAGTGTGCATCTATTTGGTTTGCACTCACATTGCCATCTAAATACCAGCGTACATCTGGGCTAGAAGCTTTTAATGACAGAATTTGTCCTGCATAGGGATAAATATGACTGCCGTCTTCAGGCTGAATAATATCGATAAAGCGTTTTGACTTAGAGTGCACTTTCTCCCATGACAATAGCTCTTGCGGCCAATTATTTGCTACAGATAAACGTTTATCTCGGCGCAGCGTTCTTGGCGTAACGCCATCAATAGTCCACGCCAAACGTTTTTGCTGACAATTGGCTTTCGAAACCATCTCAGCGGCTAAACCACTCGGCCAGCAAATTGACACTTGCTCCACAGCTTTAGGTTTTTCTACCACTGTCACGTCTTTAGGCAATAAATCAAACACATCGAATAAGATTGGCGCAGCCATAGTGGCGCCGGTTTGCCCAACATATGGCGAACCGTCAGGTCTGCCCATCCACACCCCGACCGTATAATCATTGCTGGTGCCAATAGCCCAAGCATCACGAAATCCAAAACTGGTGCCCGTTTTCCAACCAATTTTTCTACCAAATTTAGCGCGAGGTCTATCTGGCGAACGTATATCTTGCAAAATAGTGCGCGTGATCCAAGCACTTTCAGGAGTGATCAATTGCGCTTGTTCTATTTTATCGAACTGACCGAGTCTCGGCTTTATCGCCACGCCTTGACGGCTCAGAGCGGTGTAATACATCACCAACTCACGCAGCGTTGATCCGCCTCCTCCTAACACCACCGTTAAATTCATATCAGGCAATCGTAAAGATGAACCCAAAATCTGCATTCGTTTGACAAATTTAGGCACTTGGATTTCATTTAGCAGATACACAGCCGATAGATTTTTTGAACGTTGTAAGGCTTCAGTTGCTGATACTCGCCCCTGAAAATGTTTATCAAAATTCTGCGGTTTATAAGTGCCAAACTGCATTGGAATATCCATCAACAAACTTTGCGAATGAATCAACCCTTGCTCCATCGCTTGCGCGTACACAAACGGCTTCAAGGTAGAGCCGGGAGAGCGAATCGCTTTGGTCATATCAACGTGCCCATAACTGCGAGCGTTATCCATATCCAATGAACCTTTATAAGCAAGCACAGCGCCAGTTTTATTCTCCACCACCATCACCGCCACCGACAAATCATTAGACAACGCCGTAAACCGCTGCTTAACAATAGCATCAACATTCTGTTGTAACTCACTCTTTATAAACGTCTTTACTGAAGACGAATTCAGTGCCTGTCCTTGAATTAAATGCGGTGTGTGTCCTTGAATCCCTTGCTGTGAATTAGCCGCTTTAAACGCCTCTGCTGAAGACGAATTCAGTGCCTGTCCTTGAATTAAATGCGGTGTGTGTCCTTGAATCTCTTGCTGTGAATTAGCCGCTTTAAACGCCTCTGCTGAAGACGAATTCAGTGCTTGTCCTTGAATTAGATTCGGTGTGTGTCCTTGAATCTCTTGCTGTGAATTAGCCGCTTTAAACGCCTCTGCTGAAGACGAATTCGGTGCCTGTCCTTGAATTGCTTTAGGTGTGTGTCCTTGAATCAAGTTGTCATTTATCTGCTTGAAATGAGCAAGCTGGTGTTTTCTTAACTCACGAGCCAACAGTGGCACTTTGCGCTTAATTGGCTCTCGCCCCGCAACCACCGCCTCTTTACTTAGCAGTTGATATTCTTGCTCAGAAAGCATGTCATTTGCGATCAAACGTCTTAGCACTTTATTGCGAGCACGCTGAGCATTTTTAGGATGACGATCGGGGCGATAGACACTTGGTCGTTGCGGAATAACAGTCAGCAATGCGGCTTCAGAGATGTTTAAGTTTTTCGATGACTTACCAAAATAGCGCTGACTGGCCGCTTCTACGCCTTCAATATTGCCTCCCATAGGCACATGGGTTAGATACAAGTTCAAGATTTGTTGCTTACTGTAGTGCGCTTCAAGTTGCAAAGCTCGCAATATTTGAATGAGCTTGCCACCATAGGAGCGGTCGATAGGGTAAATGATGCGCGCCACTTGCATGGTCAGCGTCGAGCCGCCAGAGACGATTTTCCCATAGCGAATACGCTGATATAAAGCGCGGAACAGCGCAGGAATATCCACCCCAATATGCGAATAAAATCGGCTGTCCTCATAAGCAAGTAGTGATTTTAAATACAGCGGTGACACCTCACCTACCGTCACTGGAATGCGAAAAGTGCCAGTGTCATCGGCAAACTGGCGCAATGTATCACCTTCCGCCGATAACACATTAAACGCGACGCTTTTAGGGGTAGCACTTGGCAAAGGAAAAGCCCAATTAAGCACTTTCCAAGCCAAGGCTAAACCAATAATGAGTGCAACTATGGCCAATGCCACAGTTGCAACCCAACGTTTTACCGGCGTACTCATTTGATTTGAATACTAGAAACAGAACCAGGCTGATACACAAAGCGCTCTGGCGCATACATATCTTCAATAAACAGATTTGGCACCTCTGAAATGCCTTGAGTCTCAGCGCGCATTACGTAATAGAAGGTGTATTCATAGCCACGCGAAAAATCAAGGGAAGTCACATAGCGATCGTTTCTAAACTCTTCCATTTCCGCGCCAGATGACACAAAGTCCAGAGATTTCAATAGCTCTTTAGAGTCGGTAAAATCCGGATTTTCAAGCACCATCCCCGCCGGTAGATAATCCACTAACATCGCTTTATCGATATTCTCTTTCAGGTTAACCACGACTTTAGCAATGATTCTATCCCCAACATGCAGCGTAGCGCGGTTTAAGCGTTTCCCTTTGCTATCAAAGTAGGTTCTAGACACCAGCTTAAACTCTACCGAACTTTGCAACGCATTAGGGTCGGCGTACCCGTCAATAGATTCGGTCACATAAGCCACATCGTGTGATTCATTTTGAAATCTATCCCCAAGCTGCATAGACACAGCTTTAGACGATGGCACCAGTTGGCCGTTTTTAGAGATTTGAATCGGTTTTTTATTCAACGCTTGCAAATCAAAACCGGCCTTGGCTAATGCATAACGCTCTTGCGTACTAAAGTAGCGGCGTTTGTTCAGCGCTTTAAAGATCGCTTTTGCCGACTCAATGCGCAGTTCAGACATTTGACGATTAATCGGTCCTTGTTTTTCTAAGTCACTGACTATCGAAACAATTTTAGCGCGCGCCGATAACGACGAGTCGTAGTAATTATCATCATGCAGCTCAATAGCGTATCCAGCTTGTCTAAAGTAGTCTCGGCTACTGCGCATATCGCCAAGACGATAGAACACCGCTCCAAGATAAGCATTGCTGAGGCTATTAAACACAGGCACCTTTTTTAAATACGTCTTAGCGTCAGAGAATGACAATTTCCCAGCTTGAGTTAGCACATAAGCGGCATACGCTTGATCATTGATTCCAACCTCTTGATTAAGATCACCGTAAATGTACTGGCGCATGCGTCTAGTGATTTTATCTAGCACAGAGTTACTGACCATATTTGGGTAGCGCTCATTCACCGTAAACAGGAAACTTGCCACATAACTTGTCAGCCAAGGTTCTTCTTGCGAGTAGGATCCCCACAAGCCAAATCCACCTTTACCATTTTGATAATCTGCCAAGCGCAACACGGCTTTTTGCAGCATATCAACATCGCTTCGCTCCTCTAACACCTCTTTTTTAAGTGGCACAAGTGAGGCATCATCAAGCAACCAAGGGTAGCCAGTACTGGTGGTTTGCTCTACACAGCCATAAGGGTAGTTAAACAAACCTTGTACAAAAGCGGTTGGCTCGATCTCTGGTACTCGACTAAACGAAACTGTGCTAATGCCATGATCTTTAGGTAACACACCTTGCCACTGAGAACGCGTGATATTGACAAAATCCCCTACAGCTAACGTTCTGGTGGTCTTTTTAGTCACATACGGTGACGGCGAACGCACAGGAACGCGCCAATTTCGCTCAATCTGATAAGCGCGGCTGTTCACTGATAAAGTCAGGTTAGTCATGGTCACTTTATTACCGGCGTCCACCTGCACCGCAAAGTGCGCTTTTTGTTGTGGCGCAAGCTCTAGCACTTTCGCGCTTTGTCCAACTAATCGAATACCATCGTCGGCGTGCAAGCTAAGCGTCACTTTCTGCATTTCTTTGGTTTGATTTGACGCTTCTACCATCACTTGGCTGTGATTGTTGGTGGCAAAAAATCTAGGTACTGAAAGTTCGGCGACAATTGGCGCACTTACCGTTACATCCTGCACTTTTTGCCCAAATTTAGCCCCAGCAAAAACCATCGCTACCATTTGCACTTCGCCGTTGTAATCGGGTACTTGCAGCTGAATATTCGCTTCACCTTTTTGGTTTAATTTCACCGCTGGCAATACCTGATTAAAGGTTTTGCTTTCCACCAAATTATTAAGCGGTTTACTGGAATTAATCCCTTCATCACCACCATAACGGTGACGAATAAATGGCGAAGGACGAGACTCAAATTGTCGGGAGTACAAATCAATAATATCCGCCCCTAAACGTTTTTGTCCGTAGAACCAATTGAATATATCGGCCACTTTATAGTGGGACATATTGATGATCCCTTTATCGGCAACGGTTAGCACTACGTATGCATCTTTAAGGTTGGCAGCATTATCCACTTTGACTTTAACTGTTTGCGTGGTAAAAGGTTCCAGCCTTTCCGGCGCTTGAATAGACACAGCCAATTTCCGATGATCGCGGAACAGTTTTACCGGAGCAACCGCTAACGAGCGACGAACATACGCCTTATCAGAATTAACTAGCGAACCAATCAGATATAGATCGTGACGATCAATATTGCTCGGCAATCGTAAACGAATATTTTGTTTACCTTTTACTTGCACCGTTTTGTGCAAATAGGTTTTATCTGCCACCAATTCTAACGATACCAACCCAGCCCTTGGCGACGCCACTTGCACATTAATATAATCACCAGCTAAGTAGCTTTCTTTATCTAATTTCATTGACAGTTGATCAGGCTTAACTGGAATTTGCGTATCGCCATCTTCCCAACCTGCATACAACGAATACACGGTTTCTTGACCACTTGGCGCTACCGCCGTAATGCGATAATCGCCCCACTCTACAGGCACCACAAGCTCATTGTGTTGAGCATTAACATGCATCACTTTAGATTCTGTCACGCGCCAGTTATCGTCACGACGCAAATCCCAACCAGAGCTTTGGTTAAACACCCAGTAATAGCCACCTCGGTTGCGTTCAACCTTAATACGGACATCACCTGATAAAGTATTCTCACCTTTATCATCAAGCAGCAACAGACTGAATTTAGCCTCTGTGAAATAGCCAAAATCCTCGGAGTTAGGTTTTAAACCGACAATGGATTTTCCATTTGATACCAGTAATTTATTAACGCGCGTAGTGGTTGCGCCGCCCGTTTCAAACAACTGATTATTAGTCGTTAACATTGCAGGACCGTCTAATGCGTCTTTAGAAATCGCACTAAGAGAAAAATGCGCCTTACCCTGTTTATCCAGTTTTAAATCAATATCATCTGGCGCATTCGAGCTTGAAATGTATTTTTGCTTACCCACCAAATAATGAGCGTATTTGCCCGGGAAAGAAGCAATAGAACGCAGTGTTGAACTTATGGTTAAGCGATTGCCATCCGCCACTTGCCCAAACAAATAACGTCCGCTGGCTTGCCCTTTTATTGGCTCACCAGCCATAACTAAATGAGGAACAGACACCGTCAAATCCATCCGCTCAGGGACAAATTCTTGCACGTTAAAATTAAAACTGCCGATCACCGCTTTTGATTGACGAGTAGAGCGTACTACCGCACTCCATTTACCCAGTTTTGCTGAAGCAGGAATGGTAAAGCGATAGTTAAAGAAGCCTTTTTGTGATTCCTCAATATTACGTGACAGTATCACTTTGCCGTCAGGCGCAATCACCTCCATAAACAACGAATTCAGCGCCGTTATTTCACCTGACTCTTTACGCAATACAATATTAAGTGGCACCTCCTCACCCGGTTTAAACAAATCTCGGTTAGAGAATATGTAACCATTCAACGATTTAGACTGCTGACCATCCACTTTAAAGTCAGAAAGATCCAGCGGCACCTCTTTCATTGGCAATACCGCAACACTCGCGCCGCTTTGCACCACAAACACATCTTCACTAGAACGCTCGCCGTAATCAAACTGTACGAAACCATCCTTTAAATAAGCAGTATCACGAACACCATCTTGCCCCACAATGCTCACTTTGGCCGATTGCAACGGTTTATGAGTGGCAAGATCAACCGCTTGCAACGACACTTTTTTATCAAACACTTTCGCTTGCACGCCAATATCTGACAGCAACACATGAAAAATATCAGGACTATCAAAAGAGTTAGATGGCTTAATCGCAATAATGTACCAACCGTTCGCCAAATTATCCGGCAACTTCAAATTAGTCACCGTAGAGGCATTTTCTTTGGCAGCCGGTAGCTTAAAGCTCAAATCTGTTTGATGAGTAAAATTCTTTCTAAGACGCTGCGCCGACCAATTACTTAGCGTTTGAGAGTAAAAATAATCCGCAAACAACTTAGGCGTATCATCCACACGATAAATAGACGCAAGCACACCCGTCGCATTCACACTTTCAATAGGAATCGCGCGATCGCCAGTAGCATTAATAAAAGGCCCCTGCCCCAACACCCGCACCGAAGGCGACGCCTCATAAATATTGATCGTCTCAAGCGATCTTAGATCCTCTCGGTCAAATCCCGCCAACGACACCGAATACTCCCCAACGCCAAAGTCATCAATAGACAACGACTGAAAAGTGCGGTCTTCGGACAAAACCCAAGCACGATGAACCCGCTTCTTATCTTTAACCACAGGTAAATCAAGAGGATGCGACAACGCCCCCTTCAAACTAACTACAATGCTAGTCTTGCCATTTATCTTGCCTTCCGTCACATTCGTCACCGTAGCGGCAAACACACCACCAGCAAAAGCCAACATATATATAAGAGTGAAAAACTGAATGAATAACTTGCGATGAATTCTCATTTCAACGTCCTTTTAGATTCTACCAATACATAATAATTTGCTATGCAAAAAAGCATGTATTGATTTCATCAATGGAATGTAAGAGTTGTGTAAGTTGTTATTTTTGTGAGGGTTAGGTGGGTGATTTATAAAATTTAAGCATGATTTTGGAGGTCTGTGGATGAGTATCAGTATGAGATATTGTAGGTAACTAGCCGGGTATTAATGTGAGTTGGGGCACAAACATGGGTGCCCCTCGCTAAAATTACACAGAATCTGGTAAAGCCTCTGCTTGAGCAAATCGCTTTAGCGCCTCATCTTCAATCATATTAAGGTTTTTAGGCGCTACGATAGATTCAGTCACTACCTCGACTTCGGATAAAGCATTATTTTTGTATATACTGAGATACTCTCGATTTATAGCCATACTCTTAACAAAATAACTAGAGATAGTATCAGACAAGATCATTTTATAGTGATTAGAGAACTTTACGTTTAGGTACCAGCCTCCATACTCTCTAGACTTAACTTCTACAAGCATGCCAAATCCCCAAATACGGTGATCTATGGTAATTCCATGTTCTACTTTAAAATCTTTAGCAAGATCCCCATCATATTCTATAAATATAGCTTTGAATGATTGTTCACTATCGTACATAACCTAATTTTTATTCCTGTAACAACTCTGGCATACGATTTAGTTTCTCATTCCCGAGCGTATTTGCACCATCGACTTTAACTCCATCACAGTCTATATAGATTTTTCCATTTCGTCTGATTTGAGTGCATTCATCGGGGATAACTTCGACCTTTTTCTCAACCACTTTTTCAACTGGAACCTCTACACGTTTTTCTACCGGCACTTCCACGCGTTTTTCCACCTCTTTGATCAATGGCGCTTCTGTTACCCATCGATACATCCGATATAGACCGAGTACAGCCAAAGAAATCAAAATAATAATAAGGATGAGCTTTAGAATTGTATTCAAAGCACTTTGCAGCCACCTACTACGTTGATGTTTAAGTCGCCTCGAATCCCTTTCTTGCTGGATTCGTTGCGATTTTCTTAACTCATAAATCTCTGCATTCGCACGCTCTCTCGCGAGTTGAGCTGTCACTTCTTCTTTTACTATTTGAGAATGAACTTGCTTTCCTTTTAGCGTATTCAATTGCTCCGGAGATATAGTCCCCTCATGAACATGAGTATCCGCTTTTTCTCCTGCAATTTCGGCCGCAATTTTTTCAGCTTCTAGCTGCTCTTGAAGTAGTTCTTTTCTATATCTAGCTTCATCAAGCTTTCGTTGATGTTCTTTTAACCGTTGTAATCTAAGCCAATTCTGGCGATTCGACTCTTGTAGTTTGCTCAGATCTAGACTGCGCATTGAGTAGTTCCTCTAGTTCATCACTGGTAATATTCTCAGGAATTGGGACAATTCGTTCATGGATGATGATCTGTGGTTCTTTCACTATCATCGGCTCACTGACCTTCTGAATTCGGTCAACATAAACCGGAACTTCAACCTTGACTGGAACTTCGACAAATTTCTCAATTTCTACTTCAACAATCTTTTCAACCTCAACAATCCGTTCTACTTCTTTCTCGATCTCTACTTCTACAATTTTTTCCACTTCAATTGTACGTTCGACTTCTTTTTCAACCTCAACAGGTACTTCTACTATTTTATCTACTTCAATAATTTTGGTGCGCCTACTAGCCCAAACACGCATATATTTGAGTAATTTTGCCAACGCAATATCTCGAATATCACGGCGCTCTCGCTTCAGTAGCAAACTGTGTTTTCTTCTTTCTTTATGCTCTGGAGTACTCAGTGATTTCAGTAAATTTAGGATGAAATAAACAGGGTATATTAAGGCTGATATAAAACTAATAAATGCACCAAATGGGTCGTCAAATTTCACCCCAAACCAAGAACTGACTTTGTTTACGATCGATACATACATCTGTTTCTTTTGATCATAATCTGTTTTGGTTCCGGAATGGGTGTTGTTAACTTTCGCAATCTCACTTCGCAAGCTATTCATTGTCGATCGCGAGTTAAAAATATCTGATTCCAACTTACGTATATTGTCACTATTCGCTTCTTTATCTTTTTGCGAGGTTTCTATATTTCGATTTAGCGAGTCTATTTGTTTTTTGAAATTAGCAATTGCAGCAGCACAATCAGGGCTTTGGCTACAATCTCTAGCTGTTTTTCGCCTTTCACTATCTTGAATACTGATCGCTGATAGCTCTTTTGTGTCACTTTCTATTTTATGGTCAATATTTACGTTTCTAGCGCGAAGGGCAATCAACTCGGTATTAAAATCTTTAATATCTCGAGATATATCTTCAATTTGATTCTGTCTAGTCTCATTATCATGTTCAGCAGTTAAAACAATTTTGACATCATTTGTAGCCAGACTGTTAAGATAACTATTGATTCCGGTATAACATAGTAACCAAAATGCAGGCACAAGTACGAATAAGGCGACCTTTAAAATTCGACTTGTTGAGTACCAATTCTTGATTACCGACGAAGTCCAAATAAGTACAGCTGATTCGGTAATAAACAGTAATACAGTAAATGGATTAATTGGGTAATCCCTGTTCGGAAATAGGATTTCATAACCCATAACATTAAACCAAACAATGAGGAGGCCCATGCCAAAAATGAATAGTGTTACCAATTTAAATTCGATGTCATCAAAACCAATATTTTTCATTACATTCTTTCAACTTTCATATATTTATTAATATTACTTTCGGTCAAAATCAACATCTGATTACGATCATAATTGTGCATAAATTCATCATATAGTTTTGAGCTACCACCAATATATTCCCAGTAAGGTTTGTAAACCTTATACACATGCTTTTTAAAACTTTCTGTATCAGGTTTGCTCGGGTTATATGGTCGGTGAAACCCAATTTCTGCCCCTGGTTCAATTTGTTTAAACACCCCAGAAGCATAAATAATTCCGCATGCTGAATAACACTTCATATATTGATCACTAGCAGAGCCCCATTTGTTCTCTTGCATATAAGTGCCAATTTTAATCGCCTCATTCATTAAACCACCTGGGCTATGTATCATCAGGCGATTTAAAGCTATACCCTTCCCTTTGTAATAAGCGACATAACGTAAGAACTTGTCGTAAGTACCCTCTGTAATCTTTCCTTCACCGTATAGGTAATAACCTTTGTTATCTTGCCCTAGCATAAAAATTATCTTGGTACTATTAGCTAAAGGATGACCAATTTTTTTTGGCGCCATAATTGGCGGCATTTTCTCAGGCAACGGTGGCGCTATATGTTTTTGCACCGGAGTATTTTTAGCTATCGCCTTATCAGCAGCCTTAGGACGCTTATGCGATTTTTTATTTGGCTCGTGAGGGACCGTCTTTGCGACTTTATGAGCACTTTGCTTGGTAAGTGTTTTCTTAGCTGATGCAATAGAGCTCTTTTTAGAATTCTCTGAATTCGTTGCAGGATTCGATTTTACTATAGGAGCTACTGTTAGTTCTTTTGGGACTTCTGACTGACTATGAATTTCACTTGAACATCCTGTAAACAATATAGAAACCGTTAAGGCAATAACAAACCAACTGCATATTTTCATAGCTATTCGCTCTTATAAGTTACTAAACGTAAATAGGTTGATAATTAAACTACTTATTACCTGTATTATAAATGTGTGCCGGCACAATGTATTACTACAAATCCACTCGACACACTAACATTTCTAAATAAGGACTTTTATTAGTGCTGTCTTAACTACCTATACTTAGGTTTAATCAAAGACATAGCGATTAGAAACTCGAATAGCGTAATAAAAAGCTTACAATTGAATAAATGCAAAATATTCAAGTATTAAATTGTACCACTATGATTTAGAAAATATAAGGCTACAACACCCTTTGCCTCATAATTAGTCAATATTTATATATATTTATATGAATCAAATGTAATGTGCGTTTTGTTTTATATTTACAAAAAACACTCATTCATAGTAAGCGAGTCATAAACCCCGCATTCTAATCGCCTAGAACAAATAATAAGATCAAGTCTCCAACCATGAGGAGATTTGAAATGGGTATACGACGCACCGCCCAAGAATGGCAAACGCTTATCGAGCAATCTGAATCGAGCTCATTGTCTAAACTTGCATTTTGTAAGCTCAAGGAAGTCAATCCTTCAACGTTTTATGCCAAACGTAAACAACTCAACAAAACTGAGGTTTATCAAGGCTTCGTGAGAGCTGAAGTCGTCGAAATGACGACGAAGTATCAAGCTCAAATTGCAACGGGTAACATGACACTGCTCGTTAATGATGTTGAGTTAAGCATTCCACAAGGCACGCCAGTGGCCTATCTCGCAGAACTTATCGGTGCGTTATCATGAAACGTATGCTCAGCGCACCAGAGGTTTACCTGTATCGTGAGAGTGTCAATTTTAGAAAGTCCATTAACGGCCTCGCTGCGATTATTGAAAGTGACACCGACTTATCTTTGGGGAGTGGTGCACTGTTCCTGTTCACCAACAAACAGCGCGATAAAATCAAAGTATTGTACTGGGATAAAACAGGCTTTGATCTTTGGTACAAGCGCCTCGAAAAAGCCAAGTACAAGTGGCCTACACAAGAGAAAAATCAACCCAGAAAGTCAAGATGTTGCCGAGCTACAAGCGATGGTGAAAACGCTGATGGCGTCAGAAACCCAATTGAAACAAGAGCGTCAATCGCTACTTGAACAACTCAAGCTTGCCTTCGACCGCCAGTTCGCTAAACGCTCGGAGGCGTTAAAGCCTTACGATGAATCTCAAGGTGACCTCTTCAACGAAGTGGAATGTGAAGCCGCTAAGGAAGAAGAGGTTGAGGTCACGACGACCACCACAACGAAGACGCGCGGTAAACGCAAACCACTTCCAAAGACCTTGCCCCGTGAGGTTATCGAACTTGATTTAGACGACCATGAAAAGCAATGCGCTTGCTGTAATCATGACCTTCATAAAATCGGTGAAGACCGCAGTGAGAAACTAGAGTTTACGCCAACGGTACTTAAAGTGTTGGAATATGTTCGTCCTAAGTATGCTTGCCGTCAGTGTGAGCAAACTGAAGACAAAAGCCACATCGTTCAAAAGCCAGCGCCACAAAGCATTATCCCTAAGAGCTTCGCGACAGAAAGCTTGCTCGCCAACATCATCCTTGGCAAATATCAATACGCAATGCCATTATATCGCCAAGAGTCGTTGTTTACCCAATCGGGGATCGAACTATCACGCACTACTATGGCAAGGTGGGTTATCCAAGTCAGTGAGAAGTTCGCCCCGCTTTACGCGGCTTTGAAAGCACACCTACTAGAGCAAGTGGTGGTTCAGGCGGATGAAACGCCGCTCAATGTTCTCAAGGAAGATAAGCAGTGTTACATGTGGCTCCACTGCTCGGGCGCAGACTCCCCAGGTGCCACACTCCCCAACGTGAAGAATATCGCCTTGTACGACTACCAAAACAGTCGCGCGAGGGCGTGCCCTGTTGCCTTCTTGGGTAACTTTAATGGCTATCTGCAAACCGATGGCTATGCGGCCTATGACGGTCTTCACCAAGTGACCAATGTTGGCTGCTTGGCGCATGCAAGGCGTAAGTTCATGGATGCGAAGAAGCTTCAAGGCAAAGGTAAGTCAGGCAAAGCCGATAAAGCGTTGGCCAAAATCCAAAAGCTCTATGGAATAGAATCACGCTTAAAGGGGGTGTCTGCCGAAACACGAAGAGCAGAACGTCAACGGCATGCCAAGCCGATACTGGATGAGCTGTACGAATGGATGACGACCCAACAAGTGATAAGCTCTAGCCCATTAGGCAAAGCGATAAAATACACGCTCGGGCAATGGCCGAAGCTGATCCGCTACATCGATGACGGTCACTTATCGATAGACAATAACCGTGCTGAACGCGCAATTAAACCGCTGGTCATTGGCCGAAAAAATTGGCTGTTCTCGAGCACGGTAAATGGTGCTGACGCTAGCGCAATGCTTTACAGTATCGTCGAGACGGCAAAAGCTAATGGGCTTATCCTCTATAACTATATGGTCAAATGCATGAAAGAGTTGGCGAAAGCAGAGCCAGATATCGATGCGCTCCTACCTTGGAACTTCAAGCACTAGTAATATCGCCCCGTGGGTTCATGGGGCGCATACGTTCACTCTCATATTTCATACACTATTACTATAACAAGTAAAATCAGAAATCATTCTTTTACAAGCTTATAAAAGAGCATCTACTTATCCAAAATACAAAAGTAATCCGAATGTTGCAGTTGAAATTAAAGCAGGTAAGAGCTTTTGGCCCCATGGGATGAGACGAAAAGTTGCTTAATTGCTCGAGTAGAAGCAACATGAAACAAAGCTCTTTCGCTAAAATCTAACGCTCTTTGTTCTATTGGGTCATTTGACGAAGCATAAACCAAAGGCACCTGCCCCTCATTAACGCCTACAATCATCACATATTGAAATTCTAAGCCCTTGATACGGTGCATTGTCGCTACCCGAATACCTGGCTTAGAGATGTCTTCAGCTCCATTACGACTAACAGGGTAAACTTGTAGTCCTTCACTTTCCATGGCGCTCAAGTAACTTGACTTTACAGTTTCTGTCCTCGCAACAATGCAGATATCTCTGGGAGAAACACCCTCATCAACTAAAGCTTTGATGTTATTTATTAGCGCTCCACGTTCTTCATCTAAATTTTCAAAATGTTGAATAACGGGCTTTTCGCCATGCAGTAGTGAAATGTAATCCCCTTTACTATCTAAACCATCATCTAAATCATCGGCATTAGTTCCCTGCATAACTGCACTTGCAAATCGACGAGTTTCCTCAGTAGTTCGGTAGTTGAGCTTTAGCTTGCGGCTCCGACCAACCACTTTAATTCCACAGTGACTTAAAACTACTTTTCGATTATAAATACGCTGATTCCCATCACCAACGATAAACATATCGTCTATACCTTCAGTTACTATTTTTCTAAGCAACGAAAAAACTTGATTTCCCATGTCTTGAGACTCATCGACAATTACGGACGCATAAGGCATTGAAATTTCTTTATTCTCTATAATGCTAGCCGCATCCAACATTGCGTCGGATATCTCCTTCAAATTAAAGTAATTAAGCTGGTTTCTGAATTCCTCAAAAACTACCCAGACTTTCATTCTTTCTGGTCTTGTAAGCGCGGTTCCGCGGCCTATTCGTCTAGCTCTTGCGTATTCTTTTGCACTGTTTATCCCTTGTTCCTGCACAATAGAGCGCCACTCTTCCTCATAAAATTGATCTGACAAACCCAAGGTCTCATCTTTCTGATTAAGAGCATTCTTCCAACAATGCTTTCGCTTCCTGTCCCCCTCATAAACAATTTGGTAGCTATAGTTATGACGTTTCAGAAATTGGTGTATCCACTTATCTATGTTTACTACTTCGATCTTCTTCAAAGAATCAGTGCTACATATTTTCCTCAAATTGACTTCAATATCAGCCACGAGGTTTTTAGTGAACGTTGTAAAAAGTATTTTTCTATTTGAATTTGAAGGAAGTTGCTCTGCTAACCATTTAGCGCGATGAATAGCTACCACCGTCTTGCCTGTACCTGCTCCCCCGGTAACCCGAACCGGACCACTCCAGTGTTTCTCAACTAAGTATCTTTGGCTTGGATGTAGAAATACACGCCATTTATCTAGAGGGGCACTTAGCATTTGTTCCAACTCAGCATCATCATCAATCAGAACAAACTTGCGCTTACTCGTATTTCGCTTCAGTGCAGTACCAAAGTCGCTAATATCAACTTCGCCTTCTTGCAATTTTTCTCCTTGCAGTTCAGACAACAACTCGTCATATTCTGAGCCAGCGGCCAACAAATAGAGAGGCTCCCAAGCATCCGCAGGTAGCACATATTCAAGTTGCTCAAGTTCTTCAACGCCAGTTAAGCAAAGTACTTGGTCAAGAAAAGAACTAGGAACACCCAAATCAAGAATCTGTTTTCTTGAATAGTCTGCAAAAAGTGGTACGTATTTATCGTTGCTTGATTCAGCCTTATCAAATGACGTGGTGACAGGTGTTGGCTCACTATATTGCTCAATGTATTGAGTATCTATAATTTGAATTGCACCTGTTGATGGATGTATCTCACAGTTATGTCGCTTCGCCCAGTCATACGCATCATCGTGATGATCCACCCAAAGTAACATGAACATATTGCCAGACTGAGGCTTGAAAAGTATTCCTCGATAAGTTTGATCTATTCGAGCAGACCTAATTCCTTCACTGCGACTATCTTGGATTTTTTCTAGGTTTATACCAGGAGAGAAGGGATTGAGTTTGAACTTAGTTACAAACTCCATAACTTTCTTCTGCTGTTGTTTTGGCAACTTAGCAAAAGAGCTAAAAAATGTTTCAGAAATAGCTATCTGAGCTCGTTCCATTGAGCAAATCCTTCTTATAAATCATTGAAAGCACTTTGACCGTACATGAAATTAGATCGCAAACCCACACCTTTACGCTCTCTAGATCGATATAATCTTTGAAACTTCATCCAGTTCATCATCAGTAAGAGGAGTCTGGTAACAACGCCACCCCTCTGATTTAAATTTTTCGATATCTTTGTGCTCTGTTTCGTCACTAAATATACAAAGATGCACTTTCGGCCATGCGAGTTCAGCATCAGATACGACCATCTCATCCACTATGAGTTCATAACCACAGATTGGTGGTAACAGTTTTTTCGCAATAAAAGTCTCACATTCCTCCTCCAAAAGAGTAGTTTCAAGTACTTCTTTCCATCCAGGCGCTAGTGTAGTTTCAGAGGTTTCATCAAGTACGCTGACTTCGGTAGGCTGAGTTACATTGATATAAGTTGTTTGCTCATCTGAAGTCCATGCGATAAACAGACGCTCTGATGCTCTTGTCATAGCCACGTAAGCCTTTGGAGTATTGTCCAAGCACTTTTTGCTGAAGTCTACGAGAATGACCACCTTATTCTCTAAACCCTTAAAATGTTCAAGTTCCGAAAAACTAATTCCACCTAAAGGAAATGTCCGAACATTAAAGTCATCCACTTGGATAACACTTGTTAGTAAACTTTTTGGAAGCTGTGAAACGACACTCTCAATAAAAAGATTATCAGACAATAAAGTTATATCAGAGTGCCTATATCCCAAGCTAAGAACTTTATAGATAATTGTCTCTATATTTTTTCTTTCTGAATCTTCGTCGTCAGAAGCAAACAGTTCTACTTCAGGCCCATTAACTTTCTTCGTCGGTAATTTATCTTTTCCTAACAAGTCAGATATGTAATTTAACGTTGTTCTCGAATATCTGTATGCGGTATCTAGTGACAAGCTTACATCGCTTGCATTTTTTATTTTTTCAATTGCTTCCGTTTCTGGAGTTGAAAAAAAAACACTTTGATTAGCTAAATCTTGGAAAAATATCCATTTACCTTTATCTAAGCCACCATTGATGTACTTATCCAACAGGTTAATCTTGTCTAGCCGATATAAATCCTGAGCTTCGTCTACTATCACCACATCGTATTGAGATATAAATGCTCTGCGAGAATCAACTTGCAGGCTATCAATAGTTGCCACTACGATATTAGTGCTATGTAGTCTTGTTTTTAGCCGTCCCTTTAGCCACTTAGACTCACACAACACAAGCAGTTTCTTATCGTCGCTTATACACTCCTTCGCAATCACTTCAACTAACAAGGTCTTGCCCGTGCCAGCTGCTCCATCACAAATAACTCGCTTATCGTATTCAAAAGCAGTGATCACTTGCTGTTGTAAACCATTGAGTTTTTCAAAACTAGAAAGAGGCTTATCACTTACTAAAGAATTTGGTCTCAAGTAGTTGGCAATCTTTGTAATATCTTCAGAGCTTAATGTCGTTGGTGCTTTTACTTTGTTAACCCAGAATTGAATAAAGTTTTCTAACCAAGAACTAAATCCTTTTAGCGCAGTCTTACTACCCGACATCAAAGCGTCATATTCCACTGAAGTACCCGATGATACTGTATTAGGTAAGAGAACTCCGTACCCTATGGGAACACGCGGTGAGAGAATTTTTTCCAATTTCAATGAATCAACTAATGAAAACAGGGCACTTCTAGCTTGGTTAAATGGATTTTCAATTGAATGACTCTTTTGCTTTGATCTTGAGTACCACTTCCCACTTTTTTGAAAAACTCGCCCACCTTTAACCTCAAATACAAAGATACCTTTGTGGCAAACCAATACAAAGTCAATTTCACTCATCTTCTTTTCACGGTGTGAAACCAAATGAAGAGAGTTAAAGCAAATGGCATCCGACATTTCAACACTGCGAAACGCATCAAATATCTGCAGCTCTGCATAGCTGTCGTTATTATATGGTTGCGGGGGGCTTAATCTCATAGTTTTTTCAACTGACTAGCAAATTTCTTGCGTTGCTTAACTAGCGATTTTTCTTCTTCATAAAGCGACAATATGTTATTAAAGTCAATATCTTCAAATGCTTTTTGACTAATCATCCTTTCTGAGAACTCGGTAGTTTCTGAAGAAAAAACCTTAATAAATGCTTCTGGGTATTCCGGTACATAACTGTGCTTATCAATATTCACAGATATTCTGTCATCTTGAAGAACCAAGGAAAATTTATTAGACAAAGCAACACGCAATTGAGGTGTATCTGAATCAGATAATATATCTATGAACGTAGGTATTGCGTCAAGTTTTACACTATTGTCCTGCGTTTTATTCCCTGTTGTACTCTGGTAAAAAGAATACATGGATGCAATAACTAACGTCTCAAGCCCCGTTATTTGTCTAACACTTCTTGGTAGATCATAAAACTTATCCCGCAATCCATATGCTACAGCTATATTCAAATAACCCTCGTCGTTAACCGTCACAATTGGTTGGGTAAAAAGCTTTTCAGTCTCATCAAGCAAAGAAAACATAGTAACGGTTTGGTCTATAAAATGACTGACACGCTCGACTGAAGAAAATTTCGACATTTGCTCTGACTTCGTACTGGTGTTTTTTCCTTTTCGAATATCATGTACACGGCCCTTCAAATCCTGCAAAAATTCGACTGCCCCACTGTCCTCTGCATTCATATCGAAAAAAGGAATCAGTCTATCTAAGATCATTTCTTGGTCATTGCATCCTATCAATGCATCGAAGAAATCATCCTGAATTTTTTTCTTTGAGGCCTCTTCCTCTGTGTCCTTAAGTAAATATGATCTAAGGAGTTTAATCGACAATAGCGAGTCATCATTTTTATTTTCAATGCTGAGAAGTTCTTTATGCGCCTCGTTTGCATGGCTACTATTTTTTGCCATTACATACGAAAGTGCAACCACTGCACCGTAACCACTCATTTTTCTAAGTACTTTGTCATCTAATGGAGAAAACTCACTGCTTTCATCCAGATTTGATTCATCCTTTTCAAAGTTCAAGGGATCTTGATTGGGCTTTTCAAAAAGCGCCTTAAAGCCCGTTGCCTTAAGCTTAACTCTATTGAGTAAATCTTCCGAAACTCTTCCCGTTTTATACGTCAAGCCCTTAAAGTGTTCCAAAGCCTCCTTATCTTCAAAAACAATGTTATTGATTAAATAAGTCGGTAATAGGCCATGGAGATATCTGAACGTAGAACAACTACTCCGCTGTAAGTCCGTATCATCAACTGAAATAACTACAACCGCACTCTTCGCATACTTATCTTCCGTTTTGGACATTTGCACACCCGTGAAGGGAATTTTAAGCTTAGCTGTGGGCTTGTCATACAAAGGTATGACGTTTGAATGAAGAGATAATTCATCAAACCAATAATTTTTGAAAGGAAATACACTCGCAGGGGTAATAAAACCAAAAGCAAAAAACTGAGCGAGATTATCAACACAAATTGGTATATAAAAATCTTTCTTAGCCATTAAATTGAGTCTCTTTCTAATATGTTGGAATCAGTGGGAAGCAATGCTTCAACAGATTTGTTGGGATACAAAGCGCTTTGCATCAAGAACAGCTCATCTTTGGCTCTAGAGGTCATAACGTACAAACGCTTTCTCATCGCGTCTTCGTCTCCTCCAATGATCTGAAGTCCATCTAAGATGACATAAACAGCATCAAATTCAATGCCTTTAACGGATTTATCGCATAAGACAACAATCCCACCAGACGAAAAATCTATATTCACGTTTCCCTGCTTTTGATTACTAGAGTACGTCGATATTATCGGTTTTTCATTGTCCCTAGGGATATCGATTTGAGAAAACTTTTTAAAATAGTCTTCCCTTTTAGTCTCGCTAGCGACGATGACACCTATCAGTTTTCCACTGTCTCTATCAGCAGCTCTCAAGATAGTTTCCGCACAAGCATTAACCGTCGAATAGTTTAAAAGAGTTGGTTTTAACAGTGAAGGGCGCTCGGGTAGTTTCGGTAATGGACTAGCCCTATCGGTGTAAAAATGCTGACATAACCTAGCAATTGGTCCTGTGTTTCTGAAGTTCTCCTCTAGCTCAATCACGCTATCAGAAGATAACCCCAACACCTCTTCCAGATCTCTGCGGCTCGAATTGTCTTCTGTTATTTGTTGGTTTTGGTCTCCAACAATAAAGAAGTTTTCAAAGCCGAGTTCCATCAAAGACTCGTAATATCCTGATGGTAAATCTTGCCCCTCGTCTACGATTAAGTCTTGAATCGGTACCTTTCCATAATATGCTGAAAAAATATTCTTGAGCTGATCGTAATCCGGGTTAACTTCTCGCTTCTTTTTTTCTGACGGAGAAGGAGGCCTTTGAGGCATATATTGTGCTGTTAGGTCATACTGAGTTTTGTACAGCCAACTCATCGCAGTGGTTAGATCACAATCAGATAGTTGGGAAGTATGTGAAGCCAATACATGATTGAATGTCAGTACCTTAGGAATTCGCCCTTTGCCCTCATATTTTTTCATTCGATGTAATGCTACTACTGACTTACCAGTACCTGGAGCTCCAACTACCAAATGTTGACCCTCTAACGGAAGCCTCAACACCCTCTGTTGTTGCTTAGTAAGGTTGTGCAGCTGAGGTAACTCGTTAATTCTCTTACTCACTGACATTCTCTCTTATAAAATCGACTAAAGATGGAATACCCTGCTCTTTGTCTCCTTTAATCAATAATCGATCTAAGAAAACGTTGCCATAATCACAACTGGTATCCGGTACAAGAGTACAGCCATGACAGGCTGCTCTGTTGAGGCCATCTCTTCCTTGACCGCCATGGTCTGAACACACTGGATCTAGGGTGCACCAGTGTGCTCTCTTAATTGCACTATCTAAGATATTTAAAAATAATTTTGGTTCCGCCAACTCCATTAACCCTCCCAGCGAACCACTTTTATCTGCTACAGCTGTGTAGATTAAAAAGCCATTCGCACCTGCTTCGCGGGAAGAGTATATTCGTTCCGACAATGACGATGCGGGGTAACCACACTTGTCTTCCAGCTCTCTGATAACAAGGTGTGATAGAGTGTGAAGCAGTACGAATTCGGGAGTTAGTTCATCAACCAAAATCTGGCTTTCTGACTGTTCATAATGATTGGCAAGCTCATTGATCCTGATTGATATTTTCTCGTGGTAAACCCATTTTTTTAACCAAGATGGATTCAATGTAACGAAAATACCCTCACCATATAGATTGATCGCAGGTAGCCAATCCGCATCACCAACGATATTCGGTTGTACTAGCTGAGGTTCAAATTTCTCTTTGTCTTCCTGCGTTTTCGATGTAGAAGGACCCATTTCAGGATCCAGGTCTCTTTGAGACCGCAGAAAACCACTAAATACCTGCACCTTTCTGAGGCGCTCAACTTTAACCAAATTGGAAATGATGAGGCTTACCGGGAGCAGTTCACCTGACAAACCAGACTGTAGGTCTTCATAAAAAGGAGTAAGGTGACGCGTTTTGAAATCAGCTGAAGGAGAAAAAGATTGCTCTGTTATTAATGCGTCATACTCCTCTTCTTTCATTTGGCCTGGTGTACCAATAAGCTCTTCAACTTCATGCTCATTTGCCCCAAGCTCATAGACACTCAATGCCTTTTGAACTTCGTCCAATGTGATGTTGAGTTTTTTTGCTAGCTGACTAGTTCTACGGTTTCGTAAAAAGTCACTCGGCGCATTTAAAATATCATCCAAGTCGTCGGAATACTTCAACACATCGCTTGCACTTGTATTAGTCTCGCCATTGTTAGATTCAGGAGGAATAACAAGCCCATCACATTTAACCGGTGAGTAAACGCTTGGATGGTTTATTTCAACAACTTCCCCTTTACGTGATAACCCATCTGGTTCTTGTGCGATTTTTTCAAAGATCCAAGGCTGGGGTTTCATGGGTTTTAAGCCGTTTTTTTCTGGATTAAACTGAACCGAGCTCCCACAACAGGAACAAAATATTTTTTGATAACCTCGTTCAAACTCAATCTGCAACTTGTCTTTGTGGTGCGACTTATAACACTCGGCAGCCTGTCCTTCCGGTCTCAGCAAAGTCTTTGTCTTTAGATCGTAGGAATAGTGACAAAGATAATTCCAATCAACGTCATCGAGATTACCAAAGTTGTCTACAACACAATATGTACCCTGAACCATAACCCCATTACATATAGCGCAACGTGGCTTTTGTGAGGATCTATGAGGGTTATTGGCCCAAGGATTTAAGTCTAAGCGACCACACCCTTTGCATTGCAAATAGCTTGGGAACAGTACTGCTGGAATCGCTTTGGCGATATCTCCTTCATTATCCTCATTCCCCGTAGGTGGCAAATACAAACGCTGTGGTATTTCAAGGCAACGCTGTATGCGACTGATATTTTTGAGTTCATTCTTTGGATCTGGCACACCACCGTCAAACCAATGACGAGTATCAACAATAACTCCGGTGTAGTCATTTTCTAAATAGGCTATGCTGCCAACACTTTGTTGAGAGGCAATATGAGATAGCCTTATGCTAGTTAAATTCCTATTCATTTTTTAAGCCCTCTAATAGTGTTAATAAGGGCGCTATCTTCTACATTTCGCATTGAGGTCTGGGTATCCCAAAGAGCTTGCTTATTCGCATCATGAGTTTTTATCAATGAATCTGCTGCTCGATCTTTACTATTGAAGTGTAGCTGTCGCCTTTTTAACCTACTCTCTTGAGCGTAGTTAGACCATTCATCAATAAGTTCGTCGAGCATATCTAGTGTTGCATTGAGTTTATGTGCTTGATCCTGTTTTTGTAGTTCTGAGTCAAAAGGCCCTTCAATTGCATTTCGTACCCGACCTTTAAAGATCTGAACCATTTGCGACACATCCTGCCTCGAAGAATCAAACGAATCAGCGCTACCATTGGTAACTAAGCCAATACCGGACATTCGAAAGGCAATGATCAGAGACGCATGTAGCGCTTTTTTTAACGCTTGATAGGTAAAAGGCGTGAGACTTGTAGGTTCAACATAGCGATAGAAAGATTCGTGATAAGAGCGAAAATTCTCATAGTGAGATAAACTGCTCGTCTGCGATTTGTAATAGTTTACGAATACAACTCCGGGAATACCGCCACGCCCAACACGACTGCTAGCTTGAATATACTCTGATGTGGTGAGAGGCTGACCGTTAATTATCATTACAGCTAATCGCTCCACATCGAGACCCACTGAGATCATATTGGTGGCTAAAGCAACATCTATAACACTTTGGCTATCATGAGACTTCTCTAGGTCGGTGAATGTTTGGTTGTTTTTCTCAGCACCTTGGAGAGAGGTCAGTGACTTAACATTAAGCAAACGGCTTAACTCTTTATTTCGTGACTTATGTTCTTCTTCTTCCAGCTCTTGAGAATAGTTAAAGAGTTTCTGCTGTATTGAGCGAGCAATTGGCCCTTTATATGATGCGTCGCTTGCTGAGACACCTTTCAAGCTGCCGTGGTAAACCAACTGAGTCCACCATGCGTCTTTGTACTCCGGCTTTCCTGAAAAGTGTATTTCTGGCGCAACCGCTATCAGGCTCGACAAGGGCTCAAGAGACTCTCTTTTTGACTTGCTAAACGCCATATAGCCAACATACAAGCGGCCTGGTTTCTCTGATATTGGCACTGTCTTGGCAAAGTACGAATCATCATGTTCTAGGCCTGCCGGTGGAAAAACAGCGGAGGACTTTCCGTACAAGCTCTTTACTTGTTCATCAGCATTTCGAATTGTTGCTGTTGACGCAATGTATTTTGGATAAATACCTCGTTTGATCAAGGCCGCTTCAATACCCACCTCATAAAGCCCGACCATTGACCCCAAAGCGCCAGAGATAAGATGGAGTTCATCTTGTATTATTAGCTCTGGTGGGCGTTTACCTTTCCCACCAAAGAAAATATCGGCTCTTTCATCCCAGGCTAACATAGCGAACTTATCAACAGTCGCTAATAACAAGGTTGGAGGGCTATCGTACAAGGATTCATCAATGGTCTTACAAGGAAGAATTGGATTAGAGCTAGAGCCAAACTCACAAGCATCATTTGTACACTTGAAATCGAAACGCCTTTCCTGAACAACATAGTTTTGCGCTGTAAATTTCGACTTGCACCAGGGGCAACTTGTCATTCCTAGCTTTTCGAAATTTTGGTTGGTAACTTCCTGCTGTGCCTGATGAAATGTATTAGGTGTGCTCTTACTTCCGACCCATAAACCCAGCGTAAATGGTGTATCGCCCAAACGCTTTTCTGACTTTCTTCTAAGCAACTCAAGAGCACAAACAACTTTTGCTGCACGCGCAAACTGCTGTCCGGTTAGAAGCGTCAATGTATAGCGCATAATGGCTACTGTGCTATCTTGGCTGTGTGGATAAACCAAGCGGCGGTAAATGAATACCATTGCCATGATACCCAGATAGGCTTCTGTCTTACCACCACCAGTGGGAAACCATATCAAGTCAACTAAATCTCTATTGATATCACCTTCATCAATAGAAGATTTCATCGCCATTAACACAAATGCTAGCTGAAACGGCCTCCAATTAAACGTGCTAATATCTGGTGATTTCTTATTTACAGTCATTTGTTTCAGCATTGCCGCATTCATGTACGAAAAAGCCAGTTGAGCTTGTTTATTTGCACTTAAAAACTCAATACCCTCAGTGATACGCAAGTGAGCGCTCTCAGCTCTATTTACAATGTTCTTAGCGACCGCTCGCTCATGGGTCTCCATGGAATTCATCAATAGAGTCTGGCCATCAATCCACGCCCGGTAAGAGTCCGCGAAATTAGATAGATCCTCTAATACTTCAGGATTATTGTGACAACTTGATAGGTACTTAAAGTTAAGATGCTTGGTTTCTGAGCCGGCCGTATTGGCAGTGACACTTGGCACTTCCACTTTGGGCATAAAGTTGGACTCGATAACGCGATAGCCATCTTTAATACTCCAATCAACCCCAGTTGCGTGTCCGATAGCATAGGTTTTTACATTCTTGTATCTAAGCTCAAGCTCTTTCTCTTCCTCCGTCAACAAAGAAAAGTCTTTTTGAGGATAGCTTTGGACCCCACCTTTTAGAATTGAGCAGCGGATACTAACATCAAAGAGTGTTGTCTTGGCCATCAGAGCATCGGCCTTGTCTAAGTTTGCAACAGACTGTTGGTTGGCCAGGGTAACAGTAACTATGTAGCCATCGTTGTATGCACGCCAAGTTATATATAGCTTTCCCCGGTGTTGCCGAGAGGAATCTCTTGGTAAGATTTCAACTACCTGTTGGGAATACACACCACCATCTGGTTTAAAGGCATCATAGCTGTCCTTCTCTGTTACTTTTTGCCAATTGTACTTGGGGTCTTCACCGGACTCTGTAAAGCAGGTGACGCCATATTCGAGCGACAGCTGAATAGAGTCTCCGGTAACATAAAATGAAAAACCTGCTGACGAGGGAGCGGTGATACTACCAACACTGTTTCTTGCCTTGCTTGATGTCAGACATTTATCTTTAGGGAGTGGTCTAAGCAATCCAACATGGAATAGCTCTAGAGGGTTTTGTTTCACCCCCTTCTCGCTAGTACGAATCAAACGGTCTTCGACAAAATTAACCAAGCCACGTCTCTCTTCTGCGAACCTCACAAACCCCTCTCCATAAAAATAAACCGTAACGTAAACAAAAAAGCTCAGACCTGAATACTCAAACTCTAATTGCTAGTAAAAATGACATTCCAGTATTTAGACTATCAGTCTATAAAAACGCACTTATATAGAATCCAGAGCCCTCGCAAATATATGATGACTCCGGATTTCTAATGCTCGGCAATAGCGAAGCACAAAGTGGTGAAACTAATTTAACTTAACCGCTATAAACGTCTCTTTACCTGAATCTTTCAGGGTAAAGTCCCATTCATCAACAGAAGATGCTTCATAAGTAACATCTTTGAAATCGAACTTCTGTGAGTAGTCTCTACTTCGGCTCCAATAGCCCATACCGTGATCAAACAGTAGTTTGACTTCGCAACCATCTTTTAGTTCGATGCGCATAATGCGGCTATGTGATAGTTCTGATTTATCAACGATATCTCCATAGACTTCGATACCTAGGGTCTGAGATGAATCATAAATAAAATCCAAAACATCGTTAGCTTCTAAGAAGTTATCACCGATTGACGTTGATGCTCTTTGGCCTGTTCGTGGAGCAACCGTATTTATTTCCGATGAGAAACGCCCGTACCGCTTACCAAGTGCAGCAAGTATTTGGTTAATCAATACTGCACTGATTGGGCTGACAACATATTGGTCACTGTAGTGAATAGAGCTAATATTATTGTTTAATGTTTCATCCAAAGATTGAATATTGCTAGCCAAAAGCTCAACGAAGCTCTCTCCGAAAGAGTTGATATTGCCTCTTAATGACGACACATCACTTAAAATATAAGAGCTTTCACTCAATGTTGAGGACTGCGCTAGTGCTTCTAGGTTAAATTTAGTTGAATTGAGCACAAGATCTTTCGTAGCTGTTACCAGGCATTTCTCTTCACCGCTCCCCCAGTACTCATTCGCCCCTAGTTGACTTACCTCATCTGTCGCGTACCAATGCACCTTAGTGCCAACTTTTAGGGCCATAACTGGGAATGCACCCGAAGCTAAATCCACTGGCTCAGTTAATTGTTGGAAGTCGACAGAGCCAATAGGCATAGTTCGAGCTATTTCCCACGCCAAATCAGAGTCGATAGATTCAGCTAGCTCTTTAGACAGATAAACCGTACATGGGATACCCTTAGTAGCAAGGGTTGTGATTTTTTCTCGGATACTCCACTCACCAAAATGCCACTCTGGCGAGCCCAAGAACACACTTACCCGATTGCAAGAATGCCCAAGTCTAGACAGAACCTGAGAAGCACTGCTGAGTTCAACTACCGAAGAGTCACCAAAGAAACGTCTATCTGCCGCTAGAGCTAGGCCTTCAAGTACCTTATTCTCTTCTAACTGTTTAATTAGATAATTACGGTTGAGTACTTTTACATTGTGCTGAGTATCGTAGTCTAACAAGCAAGCATGACATGCTGTTTCGCAACCATTAGGGCACTGCCTTAAGTAGTCCATAAGCCCATCTAAAAGACGCGACAATACCTCTGGTATGGAACTCGCGAAGCCAGCTCCCTGAGTCGCAGAGTCAAAGATGTATAAACTCACCACCTCTTCAAACGACTCTGTTCTTTTGTGTTTCGTGACAACACCGAGTTCTTGAGTAGTGATGCCTTTCTCATCTGAGTACATTTGTCGGAGTGCCACACCGAGCGTATAGAGCAAGGTTTCATCAGATATCCAGCTACCCGAGGTAGGGTTCTTCAACTGCAGCTCAAACATAGCCGTGCTTTGCGGATACCCCATGATGAAAGGCATAGAGATTTCTTTTTCAGATTTACTTATCTCGCTGGTTTTGACTCCCCAGCCTTCTCTAACACCATCGCACATGACCTCGCCCTTGACCTTAAAACCCTGAAGTCGTTTATGCGTCTTTAATATATGAGGCTCTTTGGACAGTCTAACGTGGCCCATAGGTGTCTTTTCTACACTCAAAGGCTCGGCTCTACCGCAGCACCAGCACAACGCGTATCCACCACCTTCTCCATCGTTGTAATGAAATATAGAGCCGTATTCAGACACGCGGTAACGTCCAACGCCAGAGCTAGAGAGCGGCTGCCACTGAGCATCGTTCAAAGCAACTTTAGGTTCTCTGTATCCTGAATAGCTTGGCGACACATAGTTGTTGTGTAGTGGCTTATTAAAATCAACAACGAAGCCCGATGGAACAATAAACTCACTCCAGGTTAGTCTGTCGCTATCACAATCAGTACAACGAATGTTTGCTCGTTCAGAACTCACGGACTCAAAGCCTATGTTCCCGCAGTGCTCACACTCCCATTGATACTCAATAAGCTGTTCTTGTTTAATATCATTCCCAGAAAACGGCATCTTCCAATTGAGTTGAAGACCTTGCGACTGATAAACAGCCCCGTCACGAACGATTTCTGACCCTGGCGCGTATTCTCTAAGCGCTACCTCAAGGCCTCGACTTGGATACGAAGTTCGATGTTGAGATTTTCCATCATCTCTTGAGTTATTTTCACTGCGGTTATCAGTAATTAATTGAACCACGCCAGTAGGAAAACCATAGCCTGGCAAATAACCAGTATTAGCTAACTCAGCTAATAAATAATCTCGCTCCAAGCGCTTTAATTGTCTTGCTAGTTTTTTAGACGCAGGAGAATTACTGTCACTTGTCGCTACAATTTGTGTGTTGAGAGATTCGTACCTGCGCATCCACTTGATATGTGAGGATTCAATAGCATTTAATGCACTCTCCATAAGAATACTATTGAGATGACCAGCAAATACCGAATCAAACTTAAGGCTATCTATACCAGCAAGTACACTTTCATCATTACCTGCAGGACCCGCTAACCAATTTATAAAGGCATTAAATGGATTAAGGCCACTGTCACCCAGGAAGAATGCGCCAACTTGCATCTTCAAAAGATTGTTTGAGCGACTTTTCTCGATCTTCAAAAAGCTCGCTAGCAAGAACGCATTGATATGACGCTGCACAATGGTTCCACTGTCTAGCGAAACCTTAGGCACTCGGATAGGAGTTGCGAAGGGCCATTTTGGCTCGCTAAACACACGCTCACCATGAGGTGTTGCTTTACAGAAAGTCAACGCAAGTGCAGTTGACTCCCTGCGTCGGCCTGCTCGACCAGCACGCTGAAGATAGTTCGAAGTACTCGGTGGAACATTGTTCATTGCCACCATACTAAGAGAGCCAATATCTACACCCATCTCCATCGTAGTTGAGCAACTAAGAACGTTTAAGTAATCTTTTTTAAACGCTTTTTCAAGGCGCTTGAGTTTATCAGAGCTTTGTTGGGCAGAGTGCTCAGCGGCACGAACTAGAGGGACTCCCGCGATTACTCTGTCATTGATATCAGACCAACGTCCATGATCACGATGAGTGTTCAATACATCTTCGTCAGCCAACCAGTTTCTTATATCAGCTGGAGAGCTATTGACTATTTCAGTCTCTGGGTGAGTTATTTCGAATGGCTCATCACATCGAACATCATCCAATGTTGATGAACCTGTAGTATAAGGAGACAACCCTCTAAAAGTTGTATCGAGCCAACGATTAGTGACGGGGCATAACCAAGCTTTTCCAATAGGTGCAAACTCAATTTTCTCGTCAAACTTTAGGTTGTAGCCTGACAGCTCATTACCGGTACTCATTTCTTGTCGCTCTGCAAGAGTGAGCAATTGAGTACGTTTCGTCAGCAAGCCCCAGATAAACGATAACACTGAGTTAAAGAGCTCTCTCTCATCCTTAGCTACTCTACCTGAACCCAGTTCAAGTAAACGCACTAAACGGTGCTGTAGACCGTTGTTGACTACAGGGAATCTAAAGAGTGCTTTTTTCTCAAAGTCATCCTTATACTCGTAGCTCGACTCTTTCAGCAATCTAGGGTTAAGTTTTGCCCCCATCCAATTGATGACACTTCTATCAATATCGACAAGCGTGTTTTCTCGGATATAAAAATCCATACAGATCTTCAGATAATGTTTAAGATCTTCAAGGTTAAAACCTAAACTTCTCCACTCTGATGAAGTCACATCTTCTTCAGTTAGCTTGGCGATTGCTGGGTAGTGAAGACTAATCAAGCCCATAGATTCAAGGTTGTTGGCATTCTTACCACGCCTAGAAAATTCTCGCTTTAAGAAAAGATCAGCCAGATTATCTGCATCACTCAAAAGCTCCGATCTTAGTCGATACTCTCCAGGAATACGCTCATCATATTTCTCAAGAGCCTTCCCCTCCAACAGGTCTAGCTCTGCACCAGAAAGTAGCTGTATCTCAGGCAATGTGCTGAGGCGCTCTTTTAGCTCAGACCAGCTTACTTTCTTTGAAGGTATTTTTTTCAGCTGTTCGAGGTAGTTCTTTTCGAGAGGGGCAATCATATCCTCAGGGAATTTGTTTTCCCTCATAACTTCAATAGAGTCTTTTATTTTCTTTAGCTCTTCTGGTAAATCCAGTCCGCCTGCCTCAAGAACCGCAGTCTTATAAACCTGGCTTCTCGTCCAGTTACGCTCGGAATCCAACTGCATTTTTGCGGAAAAACGAGCGGTACCCTGACGACTATCGGTAAAGGTAATTAATCGCTTACCTTTTAGGTCATCACTATTGTTACCTGGGATGTGTCGCAACATAGCCGGTACTAGTGACCCCATTAGGAACGGAGAACCTAGCAAAGCTCGTTTGAATTGTGTATTCGGAACATTCTCAACCCCATGACAATGGGCACAGCGGAGTCCATCATCACGGTCATTTTGGTTGTAGAAGATATCTAGATGCTCTGATTCAAAGGCTTCTGAAATTCGGTTAGTTTTCGGATCAATACTAACGTGGGTGCAACCCAGTTGATCATGCGCATTTCCTAAAGCATCTTCCTTAGCAAATATCTGAACATTGGCTTCGAACTCAGTGTCAATTTTTTCATCCGACGTCTGTTCGTATTCATCTATCTCGTCAACATAATCATCTAGCAGATCAGTTTCTCTTGGCTCAAGTAACTTAATGCCACCCTGTGCCGTTGTTTTAGCAGCGGCAAGGCTTGGTGTCCCACAGTCTTTGCAATGAGTAAGCTCGAAAACTGGCGCTCCACACTCACCTTCACAGTGAGTTCGCTCACTTGTATAAACCATACCGAACTTCCACCCATCTTGCAGCTCGGTATTGGCTTTGTTGCAACAGTTTGAATCAGAGCAAGCCCACAAACCTCTTTGTGAACGGTGGAAAATATGAGCACGCACAGGTAAAAACGCCTGTTGGCTGCTATCACCATTAGGATAAGCAGTAACTGCTAGATCAATAATTTCTAGCGCTTTTGCCAACTCCGATTGAGAAATGCTTTCTGACTTGCTTGGCTCGAGGATAAGAGCTATTTCTTCAAGTGTGTGGGGCTCTCTTGTCAGCAGCTCTCGCATTTCACGAAGCATTGGAAAGCCACTCATGTAATCGAAAAGCTCACCAGAACTCATACCCTTCGCATTCTCGATACTAAATGATGACTCGCGGCCTGTTGCATTAATTTCTGGGATTGAACGATGACCATTAACCACTGCAACCTGCTCAGGTAAAACACCCGCAACCTTAGCCAGAAACCTTTGAAGATCTCTGTTTGTTTCTTCTTGCTTGTTCTTATCACCAATAGTTGCTGATGTTGCCACGAAGCGAACATCTTGAGGCTCTACACCATAGGCATGCATAACCCTACGCAATAACAATGCAATTTCAGCGGCCTGAGAGCCAACGTAGGTATGAGCTTCATCCAAAACTATCCACTTTAGCTTCCCTTGAGACTTAGCCAGGATTTCTTCGTCTTGTTGACGAATGAGCATGTACTCCAACATAGTGGCATTCGTAACCAGGATCGGTGGTGGAGAAGACCAAATATCTTTCCTATTTGTAACCTGTTCAGGAGCGCTGTTTCGACTAAAGCTTGCGTTAGAAAGGTTTTTAGACGGAGCTTGAGTCGGTGTTTCACCATTATAAAGAGCAAACCTAACTTTGCCTTCAAATCCACGAGTCCACGCGCTTAAACGCTCTTTCTGTGAATTGATCAACGCATTGAGCGGATACAGGAAGATAGCCTGCGTTCCTTCAAGTGTAGCGGTGCTCTGCTTCGACTGCTTCGCTAAGTCATTCAACAATGGAACAAGGAAACACTCTGTTTTACCAGAACCTGTACCAGAAGTGACCACTACTGATTTAACTTCGTCTGAAGACAAGTAATCCCAAGCTTCTAACTGATGTTTATAGGGCGGTCTGTCCAGTGGCCAAGTATAATCCTCTTGTATATCCTCAGCCCAACGCTGTTCAACAATGCCTTTTGAACGATATTCTTCTTTTTCTTCAAAAGAGTCAGGAAAAGGCATCGGTGGGTGCGATAAGTTTTCAACAAACGCTCGCTCTAACTTACCTTGGTTCGCCAAGCCTTGTAGATCATTGTCCCGATTTTCTGAAGCCCAACCAAAAGTTGCTTCAAAAACTGGTTGCGCAAAAAAGTCATTCCCTTTGCCGTACTTAACTTGGAACTCACCCTGCAAAAACCTTCTCAAAGGTGCTGATTTCAGCTGAAGCCGGTTAATCACAGCCTGTGAAGTAACGGAAGAAAGGTCTTTATACAGAGACTTAAAATTGATTGCTTTTGTAGACATTATTCTCAACCTATTGCGCGCGTGACTTAACAGCAGACTTTAATGCGATTGCCATCGATTCTTGCATCCATACTCGGTCAAACTGAGACAGACGGTTCAGAGCAAAGTTAATCAGTTTCGACTCTTCTTCATCGATATCTGCTGCTGGATACACGCCTGCATTATTGAGCGCTACCTTAACTGGCAACTCCAAAGGTATCGCCAAGCGCATTGCTTTCGACTTCTCCACAGAGTAATGCTGAGTAAAGCCTTTCAGTTCAGCATCTAGAAGATCTCTCGATAATCTAGAATCCAAAATTTCTTTTAAGCGAATGTCATTGTGCTTATTTTGAATGTGAGTTAGGAATCTGCCTTCGTGACGACTAAAGTATTCAGATTTCTGTTTGTGGAAATCAGCTATATGCGATGGTCCCTGTTCTGAAGAATAAATTGGCATGTCTAACCAACTCGGCTTGATGCCATATAGAATGAAGATCGATGCTTCTACAATGGCAGCATAATACTCTCCCTTGTCAGACAGGTTTTGTAATCGACTCTTCAACATCGTATTTTGAATCTGCTTAAACTGGTCGGCGGGCAATTTATCTTTCATCATCAGCAACGAATCCATAGTGCTCTTGGTCGTTAACGAGATGGCTTCGACCCACTGTCTCAGAGATACGTTCAACCACTCAAATGGCATATCATGTGATATCGACCAAACCGATTCAAACTCCTCTGGGCTCTCCTGTTTCAGCAACAGTGCAGCAAACACGTCCGGGTTTGCTGAAAGACGCTTAAATATATGGAAGGTTGTTGGGTTGGCAATAGCAAGCTGCTCCACAAACGACTGCACTGTCTGCCAATCGCCATGCTGGAGGTCAAACATCAACTCTCTCAATGAGGCATCCATCTCTGAATAATCAAAGCTTCTAGTCTCAGGATCAAAAGGCAAATCTTTAATAGACAACTGTAAACGAGAGTAATCGTAGCTTGTCTTTTCTAATTCTTGTTGGGGTACTAACACAGCTCTCGGTTGAATCTTTCGGTCATCTTTAGAGTACACAAACCAAGGACCAGGCTCATTAATTTCTGGCAACTCGAAAAACAGCTCGCCTCTGTCTCCCTCAGACTTAAGCAATGGTATATGTTCGCGAGATAGATCCCATATTGGAGCCGTGTAGAGTTCTATGGACTCTGAATTACTATGCTTGTGAGCACCATGGATGCGGAGCATTGCGTTATTCTCTCTCAAAGACGCTACTGGATATTTAAACTGTTCAATTGGAGGAACTCGCGACTCCAAAAGCTCTTTTCCCGAGTAGAACTTAAACGAAACACGATCACGAGTATCGTCAGATTGTGTAAACAGAGCTTGAGCCATACGAGCCAGCTCACCGCTCCCTATCGTAGTTTTTGACTCTGGGATTTGAATTACACCCGTGACACCCGCTTTAATTCTTTTATGCTGCATGAGTGCAGCGGACACGCTGATTGAACTGTCTTCTTGATTAAGCTTGACTTTGAGACTACTCGCATAGAGATCGTCCAAGGTGATCTTATTGCCCCGAGCATTCAGCGTATTGCCATTTCTACCTAGCAGACATACACCCGATTGCTGCGAGTCAAATTCAAACGTTAAGGTATTTATAAGAGAATTGTTCCAACCTAAAACTGGGTGGAAAGTATCAGGCATGCTTGCTGGAATCTGAACTTCAGCAAAGAATATATCCTCAATAACGTCCACATCTCTTAACCAGTTCTTCTCATTTTCTACAAAGCCAAGGTCGGTATTATTGAAACCGACAGCTTTTAGCTCAATCTCGCCCCTGCCATGGTGAATCACATTGAAGTCAGACGAGGCTGGCAAAATCGCACACTTCATTTGCCACATTACTTGTCCAGCATTAAACCAAATAATTGAACCCAAACCATAAGACAAGGCTTCAGAATTTAGCGGTAAAAGCGAATCAGAATCAACACTCTTCCAGAATAATTCCTCACTAGGAATAGGTTGAGATTTGTTCACACCAAACCTCATCATTCCAACAGGTTTCCCCACAAATACGTGCTGATGTGATATTGCCTCATGATTACGTTGGCCTTCAAGCCAACATGTGACATCTTGAGCTTCCTCTGCACCTGTAGTTACCTCAATGAACCCATAATCTAATTCAACTTTTGCTTTACCAACAACACGGTAAATATCCCGACCTAAACTCGCAATGGTTCCTGCTTTCTCTACCTTAGATCTAGAATTTGCTGCTTCTACTGTGCCAGAGTGAACAATTAATGCCGCTGATTGTTTTACTTGAACATTACCTTGACCAAGATACTGAGACTTCTCGCCTTCAGAAGAAAAAATCCAAGGTAGTGCTTTATTAAGCTCTTCACCTCGATAATAGGTGTCACTATTGAACTTGTGTCCATCGCTCCAAAGCTCATAGCCAATATTACTCGCAGCATCAGCGTTATAAAAATGAGTGAACTTGGTTATAACCTGCCATCTTTTATTGGCATACCCCTTAAGGTTGAAAGACGCAGTTCTGACTCGCTCACCTGTATTTGTCTGTGTGTACAAATCAAAGAACTTAGGCAAGCTCTCCAAAGAGAGTACACGAGACAAATCTTGTGGGTGGATAGTATGGTTAACATAGGTTTCAGCCACTAAGTCCCAATGTCCCATATCTTCTCTTAAGTAACGTTTTATTCTGACCGGGTTTTGCTCACGGCGAATGATTGTTGAAGTCCTGCGAACTAATCGCCCGATTAATTCATGGGCCTCTTCATCACAAAGTAGAAATGGTAGTTCATCTCTCCACTGTGGATGGCGCACATCTAGAGCTATAACTGGGTCAGGTTCGCCGTGTAGATAATAGGTATCTCGATACTCCATCAGCTTAGTAATTAAAACTGTCGCAAGCTTGGCAAAAGGAGGTTGCTTTAGCGTTTCAGGTAACAATTGCAACTGCTGATGAGAAATATCGCTAATTTCAGAGGTGTGGTGAAATAGAGCATATTGGGAAATCACCTTATCCAAATACTCAGGCACTGGCCCACTGCTCAAGCCAACAAGACCTGATCTAGGGAACCCACCTTGACAATATAAAGTCGCAAAATATTGATTTGCAGAAGAGGTTGAATAAAGATCGATACCCCAGTATTTTAGACCTGCTCTGACAGAATCATAGATATAAGTGTTAAGTCGATTGCTATGTGATATGTCGATACTTCTCAGGACAACTGGCCAGCGTTCTTTCCCACCCGTAAAGTTTCTCTGAATCCAGGTAGCCAAATACAGCGTGAAAATTTGATCGAATTTTTTGCCATAACCCGCGCAAGAGTGTTGATTAAATACAACAGACGGCTCTTTAGCTCTGAAAAGCGCCCTCAACAACTTGTTCATTTGTTGAAGTTCTTCGTCCGTCACCTTCAGTGCCCACAATGGCATCCCTTTTTTAGGTTTCGGTCTTTTAGACTCAAACTCATTGAACCATTGTTGCATCGTTACCACAGGACTTTGAACACCATCTAAAATCATATCAATCACTTAATGCTAGTTAATTTTTTTGTTGGCTATTATGTACTGATAATAAAAGCACATGATAACAACCGCCCACTTATAGTACTTGATACCTATAAAGCCTCAATACATAAGCAATTAGCTCACAGAACTTCGTTCTAAAACTTTGATCTAAATTCTTTAAATACAAAATATCACACGGCGGCTCACCATATTTATCACATTCCGCCATTCATAGTATTTAGATTAGTGCTGAAGCATCGTCTTCATGGGAACTATCACATACTCAAATATGTTATTGAGTTTTATAAGCTTCTAATCTCAGCTGCCTTTGGCCATTTCACCCTAGACTTACCCTCCAGAGAGATATCAAACGGAACAACCCAGAGCTTTAGACCACCAGCAAAATCAAAACTGTGCTCTATCGGGTCTCTAAACCCATCATGACCTGGGTAAATCAGATATAGCTCACCCTTGCCCTCAAGATACTTGTGCCCGTAGGCGAACATCTGATACATGTCGGATTGGGAGATGCCGTAGTTGTGCTCGGTGACGTCTATGAGCTTCCATTTTGTGTCTAGGACTATAAAAGGCTTACTGGACTTCTTGATTAGAAGATCAGGCTTAAGCAAAAACTTGTTTTTATTTTGGTGAGTGACCAAGTACTTTGACCTGGCTTGGGTTAAAAGCTGGGCTTGATTGCCAATCTGTTTACTCAATATTGAGGCAACATAGCTTTCAAATACCGCTTCCATTGGGAACAGTAAAGAGAGTGCGTTGGAATCACCTTTCATACTTAAAGGAGAAAAACCGGCCAGAATGAGCTTTGCCCAGTCAAGTGGGGCATGGTAGTCACTCATGCCTCTATCTAATCTCACTGCATTAATGTCTTGCGCGACTGACTTTGATGAAGGTACATCAATAAACGCGAACTGAAGCTCTCGCAGTAGCTTTTGATTGGACGACATTCGGGTATATTGAGCGACTTTTTGTAGCGCGGTTGCGATAAGTCTATTTGCAGGTCGATTTACCAAGTACTCGTCATATTGGACATAGAATTTATGTCTATTGACCAGATTGTGTTTGAGCTGGTGGCCAATTAGCAGTTTGCCTTTCTGGTAGCTGAGGTTGTCTTGTTGGGTGACATAGTCACTTTTCAGGCCGCGCTTAATAAGCTTATTCACCGATTGCAAAAACTGATGAATAAACACCTCAAGCAAAGGCATTTTCTTATTCGCGATGCTGGCCTGATGGGCACTGATATATCTAAATGAGCCAAGATGTGCGAGCATCATAAGAAGCATCTGGCGAGAATTTTCGATTGCGCGTTCTTCACTCTCAGCTTTGCGCCCGACTTTTGGCAGAACCTCAATATGCTCACCAGTGGGTGTGAATAGCACACCCACATAGTTTTTCACCTGAATAAGCTCCACCCCATAGCGCTTGGTTAAACTAAGGCACTTATATAAATCGCTCTCTTCCGCACTCAAACTCACCTCTTTGAGGTAGTTAAAAGCGCGAGTAGAGATTCGAGATGCACCCAAGGATTCAGCATCTTTGGAATGGGTTAAATAGCCATACTCAAATACAATAGTATGCATGCCTATGAATCATCCTCAGCATTTGCAGAGGTTTGTTCATCGATATCAGCCTTTGAGGATATGCTATGATAAATACCTTCATAAGCATTTGGTTCGCTCCAAACCGGAGCTATTTTTCCCGCTAAGGTATGTTTAATAATAGCTTCACCATAACCATCGAGCTGATGATTGCGCCCAAACAACGTAGTTAGTTCATCACTTGTTTGTTCTTCCCTAGTCACAAACTGCAAGTTTTTTTCTTTTTGGTTATCAGCCAACACCAAACGGATCTTTTCCCAGTCTTCGAAGAAATACTCTGCCAACAGCGGAATAATCTTGTTTTGAAAGACGTAAACTAAATCATCAAAATTTTGAACTCCCATGAAGAAAGCATGACCTAAGGTATGCTCTCTGTCATAGAGGATTTCGATGCGTTGGTTTAGGGCTTCAAGCAACTTTTGTAGATCAATATCGTCAACCACCTTGCCTGCCAACAAGCTAGAATTTGGCATCATCTCTTTAAAATCAAAACGGCGACGAAGAGCGGTGTCCATCATGGCAAGAGAACGGTCGGCAGTATTCATGGTGCCGATGATATGGAGGTTGTTGGGAACAGCGAACTTAGCACCCGAATGAGGCAATACCACCTCCAATGCTTCTTCAGCGCCCCACCGCTTTGAAGGCTCGATCAAGGTAATCAGTTCACCAAAGATTTTGGAAATATTGCCCCTATTGATTTCATCAATCACCAGTACATAGTTTTGCTTCTGTCGCTGTGTACTTTCAGGTAAAGCTGTTGGCGTGCGTTTTTGGATCTGTTTGAGCGCTCTTATAAAATAGCTTGCACCCTGCTTGGCTAGGCCCGAAACAGATGGATTCTTTTTGATTTCTTGGCGCGTCGTCACACCATCCAGGTAGAGAGTTTTCAAATCATCGAACTTCATTATTGAAGAAGAGCTCCAGTTACCTCCATACCTAAACCCGTTATCTTCTATATAGGTTATTGAGCAGGCATCGGTTAAGGGGAAACCCTCTGTCTCGGTTTCCATTATGGCCTGTTTAAACTCATCTAGCGCTAACTCAAATTTCTGTTCTTGGTCTAGCTTGTGCTGATCTTTCTGGCTATCTTCTAAGTTCTCTTTGGCAGAACGAGAGATTGATTTAAAGATGCCATCTTTAACCACATAGTTTATTTGCTCGTTCGCTGTCACTTTTGCTGATAACCCCTCCACAAACTCTTCGTATCCATAGCTTTGATGGAAGGTGACGAATTGAATACGCTTGGATTCAACAAGTTCAACGTATTTAGCTTTCAGTTCAGCTCGCGTTTCCCAGACAAAATTCGGTTCTGCCACTTCTACAGAGGCTTGAATGGTATGGTAAGTTTTACCTGTACCCGGAGGCCCATAAAGGATTTGATTCAATGGTGTGTTCACAACTTTCATGGCGATATTCTCATTCGACTCAAGTGAGTCCATATCATTCTCTTCAAGCTGAATACCTGTAATTTGAGCTAAGGTCATATCGAAAAATGGCATTAAGATTTCCCGCTCAAAATCAGCATACTGAGCCGTCGGCACCTGATACACAGTACCGTTGTAGTTAGGAGTCCAACCAAGCTGCAGTGACTCATAGTGCTTCAACGATGCCAACTTTTTTATTGTTTCGTAGCGCCTAAATACCCACCCTTCATCAAATGGAGCAGCTTCCATAGTCTCCAAGCGACTCGTAACCCTAACAATCGCTTGTACATCACCGCTCCTTGAAAGACTTACGATGTCCCCAACGGCAATCTCAGATATAAACTTTTTACCTTGAGATTTTTTGGTGTTCTGATGGACACATAGAAGGCAGTTGTCATCGAGCCATTTTGATTGATCCCACGAAATATCTTTCTTTCCATGAGACACCTTCCATATGTTTGGTAAGTTGATATCAGGTCGGGTTGAAGTGATCGTGTAACCTTCCTTTTTCAAGGCTCTTTCCGCAGTATGTGTATTTATGTCTTGGTAAGGAACCCCAAACAACGCACTATAAAAGCGCTTCACAGGTAGCCTCTCGCCTTCGATTTCTACAAACTGATAGAATTGGGAATCTTCATAAGCCTGAGATTTAACAATCTCTATGGCCTTTTCAATACTGTTTTTAGTCATTTTATAAGCCCAAAAAAAAGGCAGCCGCAGCTACCTTGATGTTTAAAAATCTACAACGCTTTCTTAGCAGCGCGCTTTCTGGCAGATTCAGCTTTCTTGGCCACTTTTGCCAATGCTTCGGCTTCCTTGCGAGCTTTCGCAATACGCTCTAGTAGCTTATCGGCTGGCTCATCGTTTGGATCTTGCGGAACCAACTCACCTCGGAAGGCTTTTGCTAGGATGCTTTGAGTTAGATTGTCTACTCTAGCTTGCGCTTTTTTGACTTGTACTTCGATGGTGTCGGCGAGTGCGAAATATTGGTTGACTAGGTGAACAATTTCTTTTTGTTCTTCAATAGCTGGAATATTCAACTCTAACGACTCAATCATGCTTTTAGTTAATGCTTGGCGAGTAGCCCCATAGTTTTCTCCCTCTATCCATTTCTGCATTTTGGGTGATGCTAAATAGATATGTAAGTAATGTGGAAGTAAAATCCTTTGGTTACAGCGAATTATGGAAACATGCTGATTAACTCTACCACCGACAAAACTTTCCGGAGCTAGATTCACTCTACCAATTGAAGCTCCAGTAATATTCAGCAATACATCATCAAGCTCTATTTTAACGTTTTTTAGTTTCTCTGCCTGAACTTCATCTATGAAGGCTAAGTCGTCATATTTAATAAAAGTACTATGAATGTTCATCGATCTAACCAGAGGAATACCTTCAGCTTTATATGCAGCTTGGCCTCCTTTGGGAGTCGAGCCAGATCCAATCTTGGTCGTCATCGACTTCAAGCTAACTTCAGCTCTATTACTCCTATTTTCTGTCCACTCTTCCGTTAACTTCCCTGACACAGCGGAAGCGAGGACGGATTGGCGGAAGCGTTTTAGTAGGTCTGGGATGCCATCTAGACGGGCTTTAATGGTGTCGACCTGTGCCAATACCTCATCGAGTTTTTCAACGATGCGTTTTTGTTCGGCTATTGGTGGAATCGCCACAGGGTACTGCTCAAGATGCTTTTTATTTACACCTGACTGTCCAGCTGTTCTATCCGATGCAGACTCAACATAGTTATATAAGTTTGTATTTGATAAGTAATAATACAGGTACTCATTCGAGAAAATCCTGTCTCGAGGCTTAGCCTTCATTAAGGCGACGTTGTACGCACCCTCAAGCCCTCTTAGAATTTGAAAGATCGGGGGTCCATATCTACCGATCATAACCTCATTCTTAGTAACAAATCTTTTAGCCTTGTTTCTGGGAATATAAACAATATTGTTGTCCGACTTATAATCTCGAATTTGAATTAATCGAACACAATCACCTTCAGGCTCCACCATAAAGTCACTTTTTGGGGGCTGGCTACCCCCAACTATCTCAATGACCTCGCTTAATTTCGCAAATTCCCACGTGTTAGGAATCTCTAATTTGTGGGTATATGAACCTTCAACCACAACATGTTTATGAGTGTTTTCACTCATTTCCTAACCTCCGTTTTTTCTTCAAGCAACTGCTTCAGAGCATCAGCTTCATCATTCGCCCCAAGCGCTTGCATCAACTTATAGATCTCTGACATAGCCTCAGTCAGCTCTACCATTGCCTCACCAGCTAGCACTTCTGGCTCGGGTAGATTTTCAGCACTGGTCGCTTCTAGGTCTTTAAGCCAAGAGATATCTAGGCTGTCGCCTTTTTGGTCACGAATGTACTCACGGCTGAACTTACGGAAACGAGCGCTATCTACCTTGTGCGCTTTCTCGCTAATGTGCTCAACTGAGGTTTTACCCTCGGCACCTTTCTCGGCATAAATAGCACCTAGAGTTTCATAAACACCTTCAACACGCTCAGACTGACCATTTTTATCTGAGCCATAAGCATTAATAAAGGCATCAAAGTGCTTCTCTGTCAGTGGGCGACGCTTACCAAAGGTATTCATATTGGTTCGCATATCGAACACCCAAGTTTCCTTAGTGCAGTTTTTATCTTGGGTCGGGTTATCTAATGTACCTTTTTGGAAGAACAGCACATTGGTTTTTACGCCTTGTGCGTAGAAGATACCCGTTGGCAACCTGAGAATAGTGTGCAGGTTGCACTTGTCCATCAGGTCACGACGGATGTCTGTACCTTTGCCGCCCTCAAAAAGCACATTATCTGGAATCACAACAGCAGCGCGACCGCCCGGCTCAAGCGCGTCATAGATATGCTGCATGAAACAAAGTTGTTTGTTGCCTGTTGGGTGAACAAAAGTACGGGTAATATTACTACTAGAAGCACTACCAAACGGTGGATTAGTTAAGATCACATTCGCCTTAGGCAAATTCTCCCCTGCACTACCTAATGTGTTTCCTAAACGAATCGCACCTTCGTTCTTATCTCCTTCAATGTCATGCAATAAGCAATTCATTAAGGCTAATCGACGTGTTTCTGGTACTAGCTCCAAACCAACAAAGGCTTTGGTCATTTGGAAGTCTTGATCATCATCGTCTAGATCATCTAAATCGTTGGTTTGTGATTTGATGTATCTGTCGGCTTCAATCAAAAAACCTGCGGTGCCGGCGGCTGGATCTTGAATCACCTCACGAGGTTGAGGCTGCATGACTTTGATGATGGTGCTGATTAATGAACGGGGTGTAAAGTATTGACCCGCGCCAGACTTAGTTTCGTTGGCATTCTTTTGTAGCAAACCTTCGTACATGTCACCAAAGTCATCTCGAGATTTGCCTTTATCACCTTCAAACCACTCTAGTTTGTCCATGTTATCTACTAGTTCAGTCAACTGTGCTGGCTGAGTAATAGTTGTGTTCACATTTTGAAAAATAGCTCGAACAATAGGGTGTTCATCAGCGCCAAGTTGCACCAACATATTGCGATAAAACTGGTGTTGTTCTTGGCCTAGTTTCGCTTGCAGATCTTTCCAGCGGTAGCCTTGTGGCAAAAGCTCGTCTTCTTGGCCTGTTTCTTCACACATTTTTAAGAACAGCAATGATGCCAGTTCATTCACGTAATTTTGATAAGAAACACCGCCATCACGCAGGTTGTCACACAGTTTCCACAGTTTGGCGACTAGATCATTATTATTCATGTTTGTTCTCTTGTTTGTATAATGTTTGCTGATCATTGAAGCGATCAACAATCAAACTATTTGTATTAACCAGATTGTATGGGTTTAAGCTGGCTCGTCCCACATGTATTCTTGGAATTGAGTGAGTATGCCGTCTAAATCGTCATTAAAGACATTCATAAGCTTACGTTTTCCGCCTTTGCGCTTGTAATTGCCAGTTTTGAAGGTGTCATCATCTAGCACCACTTTGTCTTTGATGCTGGATGCAATGCGATCCAACCAATTGAGCTGCTCTTGGGTCCACTGTTTTTGCAACTTGATTTTATCTAGTGCCATCTCCACTCGCTGTTCAAACGGCATTAACGCATCACCCATAGCGGCGCGTCTGATATGCCCGATAAGGCGAGCAGCCACATCTTGATTTTTGGTTTCTTTCCACGCTTTTTTTAAAGTGGGCTCATTAAAGTGTTGTGCATCAAACCACTCTTGCAGCTCTAGCAAGCCCTTACGGGTTAAATCTCTTGGTCGATTGATAATGATATCTAATGCTTCTTGCTGGTTAGAAGATGAATCTACCAGCACGTCAAAGGCTTCTAGGAAATCTTGCGCTGTACCATGCTCGCCATAAACCGTTTCCACACGCAGCAGGGTATCATCGACATCGGTAAAGATAGGCATGTCACGTAAATCGTTTATCTCTTGCTTTAACTGCTCTAAGCGGCCTACTAGGTTAGGAACCTTATTGAACACCTCTGCCGACCATCTTGGACCTTTTTGCTTTAGGGTTGAGGCTAGGTTTGCAAAATCACAGCCCGCAGAATCTTGGCATATTTCATCAAAGCGCTTGATGTGGCTATCTATCTCTTTAGACTTAGTGCGATTGAAATTGGCATGGGTCGCGATGCGGTGCAGCTTTGCCACCAGCTGTTCATGGCTATGTTCAGCAAAACTTCTGCCATCCGCTTCAAGGGTTTTATAGGTTTCTGAGTCAGTAATTTCATTGACTAAGGTTTGCAACTCGACTTTAGGGCGCACCACGACTGGGCGCATGGTGTCGACGCTTTGCAAGGTAGAATAAAGATCTACCGCATCAAATATCTTAAATGACGTTTTACCCACATCAGGGCACAAGCGTGTTGCTCGTCCTTTCATCTGTTCATACAAAATACGACTGCGTACTTTACGCATGAATACCAGATTACAGATGCTTGGGACATCAATACCCGTAGTGAGCAAGTCAACAGTGACTACAATGTTTGGCAAACGCTCTAATTTGAAGCGCGTGATCATTGACTGAACCTTAGTTGAATCTTTGTCGGAGTCACCGGTTATTTTAATAATGGCGTCGTGCTCAAGCTCTGAGTATTTAGCTTTAAAGGCTGTTCGCAGTTCATCAACAACAGTGTCGGCGTGAGCGTTATTAACACAAAAAACCAGAGTCTTTTGTGGGCTAGTAGGATCGATATGATTGACTAGCTCTTCACACACAACTCTATTGAAGTTTGATGCGATCAGGGCTCGGTTAAAGTCAGCCACCTCAAAACCTTGCTCATCTTCTAAGGTATCGTTAATTAGTTCACCCTGATTGGATAAACGCTGCACTTCGGTACCACCCGATAAATAAACCCCTTGCTCACTGAGCTTGGTGATGATGCGAATGGGTGGTTCTTGGTCTGTTAAATAGCCATCAATCACGGCCTTGCGGTAACTGTAACGATAAACGGGTGACTTTTTCTCACCACCAAAGATGTCTATGGTATGCAGTGCAGGGGTGGCTGTAAGTGCGATCTTTACAGCATCAAAGTGATCTATAATGCGACGATAAGAAGAAATGAAATCTTGCTCATTACGGAACTTTTCCTCTCCTTCCGTCTGCTCTTTATCAAGGATATACCCTCGGTGGGCTTCATCGACTATGATGCAATCGTAACGCCCTACTGGCATCACTTCGTCACTTTGTAATGTGCGTTTAACCAGTGACTGCACGGTAGCCACATGAATTTTGGTACTGTTTTCAGGGAAACGGTCTGTCAGCCCTTTAACGTTAAAAATGGCGTTGAAGGTATCGCCTTTTATGCTGGTATCTTCAAACGAATCCAGCGCTTGCTTACCAAGGGAGGTGCGATCCACCAAAAACAGCACTCTCTTGAATCGCTGAGATTGAATCAAACGATACATTAAAGCAATGGCGGTGCGTGTTTTACCCGTACCTGTGGCCATCGCTAATAAGATGTCTTGCTGACCATTGACTATGGCTTGCTCTGTCGCCAGTACCGCCTCTTCTTGGTAATAACGAAGTCCAAGGTCGCTCATATCTTGATTGCGCGCAAACCAGTTATTATTAAGTTGATCATCACTCGCTAGTTTGGCGACTAATTCTTCTGGCTTGTGCCACTCTGGTAGCGCCTTCGGCATGTTGGTTGGGTGGCGAACATCTCGATACCAGATACCGCTTTTGGTTTTTATGGCCGCTTTGTAGCCGCGACCATTGGCAGAGAAGCAAAAAGGAATTTTAAACGGTTGCGAACCGCTAGAGTCAGCCCAAGAAGGAAGATAATTGCCTAACGCCTCTTCAACCTGCTCTTGTTGTTCATTACCACAAGCCGCTTGCCTTAACTCGCCTGTCAGGAAGTCAAAGTCGAAATACTTACTGTAGCGGTATGCTTCATTCAGCTTAGCCGACACATCTTTATTAGCCTTTTTCGCTTCCACAATCGCTATGGGCTTTAACCCAACGAACAATACATAATCTGCAAAACCTGTATGGCCTGTCTCATCTTTGCCTGTAGGCCATTCGGCAATAGCCATATTTCGACCTACTTGAGGGCGAGTGCCGTTGGCAAAGTTAAGGTTCTTAGTATCCGCATCCCAACCTGCTTTACGAAGCTGATTATCGATGAGGTAACGAGTCTCACTTTCGCTTAGATTAAGAGCACGCGAAGACGCTTCTTTGGTGATCTGCTGCTTGTATGCCTTGCGCTCAGATTCAGTCTTCTTCGACAGATCTGTTTCTTGCTCTTTGAGTTTGGACTCCAGAGCACTGATGCGAGCTTGGGACTGCTCTTGTGTCTCTTCTTGCTTACTTTCCAATACGGAAATATAACCATTTAACGCCGTTAGCTTGGCTTGTTGAGCCTCTACTTCCGCTTTAGTCTGTGTTTCACTTTGGCGAGCTAATGCTAATTCTTGCTTGAGGCTAAGAAGCTCTTCTTCAAATTGCGTGCCATTTTCGGAGCTAGGAAGGATAAACTCAGGAGCTGAGAAGTCGAAGTTTTTAGTGACTAATCGGTAGTACCAAACTGCAAGGCGGAATGCGAGGCGCAAACACATTTCAGCATCTTGCAAATCATCGTGATATTCGTGAACCGCTTGGTTGCCAATTTTACGTAGTTTATGGAATACATTTAAGATCCCATCATCAACAAAGGGAATTTTACCCAGTTCACGTAACAAATCATGCTGGTTTTCTGGTGTGTCTATATCGAGCAACTTAGCGAGGTGCTTTGCTGTAGCCTCACCAAACTGACGTAATTTTACTAACGTAGTGTTGGGATCATCTGGATAATTGTTCTCTGCCGCACGCGCAACGGTAAACAAAAAATCGTTCACACCCCTTAAAAACTCAAAATTGGACTTCGACATCAAGCTCTCCATAAAACCTGTAATTGCTTCCTCATATGTTTGAACACAATAAATCGAAGGAAACGAACTGCCTTTTTTGATGCAAGCTCAATTATAACTACCACAAACCTAAATATATTGAATTTTATCAATAAGTTGATAATCCGCACCTAATGTGGGCAACGATAGACGCGATTGTATAGGTTTGGACCCTTAATTTGAGACTTGAAAGCTAATGATGCGTTTTCATCGCCATAGTATTGCAAGAGGTTTGCATAGCAGGGGGCTAGCCATTCATCTATGATTCTGTGAATAATTCGCTTATATGAATTATCGTCTGATTTCCCTTTATTTTGTTGAGTAACAGACTCATATCGGCTCAAGCGTACGATTTCTGTGAAATCGCTTCCGAGTTGGTCATCTACATCGACACCAAGCTTAAAAGCTTCAATTGCGAATTCCTTAAACTCCCCAATATCTTGGGGTATTTTTTTGTAAACTGCGTAGTGATGCCTAACTAACTCATGAATAATTACTTCCAATTCATAGCGATTCAAGAGGTAACTAGAGCTCTCATCAAAGCCATCTAATTCAGCGTGGCCAAAGGGAAAAGCACATTCCAAACTAGGTGACATTAGTTCATTATGTTCATCTTTATCAATGAAGCGGTACTGGAGCAAATGCATTGCTTCGTGAGAGAGTGTTCTTTCACTAGACTCGCCACTATATCTATCAGCTAATACAACTGCATGTCTTGAAAGCACGCAAGCGCTACCTTTAATCTCACTTCCACTTTTGAAGTTAATATCGTAACTTTTATGAAGATTTAGCTTAACAGCACGATAAAAACCTGAGATCGCGACCAGCGTTCTTTTGGGGTGCCTAATCAAAATGATCGGTAACAGAATAAAAGCAACAGCTATCTTCCTTTCGCTTACTTCATTGCCAAATGCCAGTTTAAGCAGCGTCAGAAAATCTTCGATAACACCAACAGCTTTTTTTAAACCCGTATCTCTTACTGTAAAAGAAAAATCTCTTACACCATCAATAGACAAAGCTGAAACAGGTTCCCCACCAAAGTCTTTAATGAGTTGTTGCTGAATACTTCTCTTCATTCTCTTTTCACTTTTAAGTAGGAAATGAATCCTTAGTTAAATTTTCCCGAAACCCCACCAGGTTTCGCCAGACCAGCCTGCATCATGCTGAAACGCCAAACTTGAATCTACATTTAGCTTGTTGCACAGTTCAGCGGGATCAATATCATCGCTCTCAAAGTCGAAAAGCTCGCGAAGCTTCGGGTGGACGTACGAATACATGCATACATCAGATACATAGCAGAACAGAATTGTAGGATCTTCTTCAATTTCACCGTCACCCGCTTCCGCTTTATCAAACAGATCGATCATGTTTTCTGCATGTTCGCCGTACAAAACAAGGCCCGAATATGGAGAGAACAGTGCTTCTCGGTCGTCTTGAATTTTTATTACTGGGATAGCCATTTTCAATTACTCACTTACTACTGGGCAAAATACAGTCCAACAATCTCCTAGTAGGAAATTTCCACACTGTCGAAACGCGATTAAGTCACTTCTACCAAGAATCCCAAGCAACTGCTTAGCATCGACTTCAACCTCTTCGGGGTCAAAGTCGATACCATCTAGTAGTGTTTTAGACAGATATAGGTATTCCTGATTCTCTGCGTCATAAACAAAAAGAATTGATTGATCTTTTGAAGGGTCGGCCTGAAGCTCCGATAGTTCTTGATAAACTTCATCATCAAGATTCTGGCCGTAAATCATTCGACCAGTGAATGGTGAATGAATATTCTGCATATCATCACAGACTTCGATAATGGGTGTAAGCATTCGAGCTCCTCAATTCCTAAGATGGCGACATTCTATATGTGATTGTTCACATGCACGCTTTATAAGCTTATGAACTTACCCATATTTCTTGAACATATTATCTAAGACTGTGGAAGTACGCTGATCACTTTGCGCCAAGTCATTTAAGAAAAAACCATGTTCGAAATGAAGTGACCCCATAAAATTAGGCATGGCTTTTAATAAACTATCAAATAACTATCCTAGATTTCCATCGAGAGCTTTCTGAACATCTGTGGTAGAAGGCGGCGACATAATGAACCTAAAATCTATACGTCTATTCTTAGGGTCACTAGTTGGCTCAAGATGAGCATGACCTGTCACAGGCCTATCATCACCGTAACCGCTGACACTAAATATTGGCTGGTGTTGCTTGTTCTGCATCAGCTTTAAAAGTTCAGTATCGTTCACCAACTTATTGAATGTATAGTTGGCCCGTGCAGTAGATAGATCTCGGTTGTCTGCGAACTGGTTTAGCAATGCTCCCCTGATCGGTACATTATCCGTATGTCCTTCAATGAAGACTGAGTTCAGTTTGCCTTTTGTCTCTGGAAGACAGTGCAAGTTGCTCGGCTGTTCGTCGGCGTAACAAGGGAGGATTTGAGCTAGAACGTTGGAGACAGTCTGTAAGCGCTCAAGATAAGTGTTATTTAGCGTAGCCTTACCCGTTGGAAAGAGAATCGCGTCTTCACCAAGGCGCATCACGCCATGCTCCATATCCATGTCTACCACCAACCCATGCTTCTGAAGAGTACTTTCGATGGTATTGAGTAAAGCAACACGTGTTTGCGAGTTTTCTACTATCCCAGAAAGATAGCCCCTAGCAGCGTTTCTTTCGGAAATGAGCTTATCGTTCTGCTCTTCTAACTGTGCTTGAAGTACCTGAGACGCAGCTTCTTTCTTTAGTAACTCTGCGTTCTTTTGTTCTAGACTGACTCGCATCTTGTTAGCTTGTTGTTCTTTTTCAACGAGCTTTGCTTCTCTACTTTTGAGTTTTGCAATGTTGGCTTGATATTCATTCTCTTTACGCAAACTGTCTTCGTTTGCTGACATCAAAGAAATCATAAAAACAGCGAGCAATATAATGAATACAAAAATCAAACCTGACATGATGTCTGAGACAGAAAGAATATAGCTTCCATCGTCTGAGTACTTTTTACTTGCCACGTTACTTCACCATGTAGTCAGCACGTTTAGGTGCAAACTTTGTCGCATTCTTTAGCATGTATGAAGCTCGATACTGCCACAGACCGGTTTTACTCAAATGAATACCTAGGTTGAACTTGAGTTCTGGCAACAAGGAAACAACCTCATTAAAGCTGGTTACTTTAGTACCTAACTCAGCGATAAAACATGCTTCAGCTTGAGTTGAGTAAGCAACAACAGCATTCCCAACTTGCATTATCAAATAGATATCATTATTGCTGATCTCGCTTAATACTATACTTTGAGGGATGTAACGACCAAGCTCTGACCATGTCTCTGATGAGCAATAAATATCAATATTTGAAACAAGCCCTTGTTTAACGTAGACGCGGAAGAAATGGTTCACCCAATGGAAATTAGGTGAATCAACAAACTCACCTGTTAAGTTACTGAAGAGTTCAAATTTTTCATCTATCCACGCTAGGTGCTGAGCTTCTAGAGCTCCAACAAAGCTACTAATATCTTTATCTAAGATTCCTTGATGATTGGATGCAAAACACCTAGCTCTACTAGAACCAAGTTTGACATCTAATGAGAGATTGAAGATGTCAGAGGCTAGTTCTGGTAGTTTCGTCGATAACCTAGACTGGGTAAGATTGTTAATATTAGTTAAAAGCACATCACAACTAATGACATCATTGCGCGACTTAAAAACCGTATAAGCTTGTGGCCAGAAATCTTCAACTTCCAGTACATTACCCATAGCAGCTCGCTTCGAGGGTTCTAAAACACATAAATGCGCCATAACCCTTTGACCGTAAAGAGAAACATTCTTAGTATTTAATTTATTTTGCTGAGTTAAGTGCTCTGTGTGCTTAAAACCTATGCGCAACTCGTCATCCGTTGGTGCCCAAGATTGATTAATTAATTGTGTATGTATATGCCTCGAAGCATTTGCTAATGACGATGCTACGCTGAACTTATTCATTAGAGGTTTCCCTCAATTGCATTCTGAGCTTCAGTTACAGTTGGTGGAGTCATAATAAACCTGAAGTCAATGCGTCGGTTTATAGGATCATTTTTAGGGTACGGATGTGCATGTCCTGGAACAGGCCTGCCTTCACCATAGCCACTCACACTAATTACAGGTTGAGCATTGGTGTTTAACATTGAAGCTAGCAGTGGTTGACTGTTAGTGACTTCACGATAAGTAAACATGGCTCTATCCGCGGATAGCTCCCAGTTATCCTTATACTTTTTAGCAAGTCGCCCTCCAATTGGGACATTATCCGTGTGCCCTTCAATAAAAACTGAGTCGATCTTTCCTTGGGTATCAGCTAGGCACTTTCCATTATCAGGTTGATTGCTACCATAACAAGGTAGAATCTCTGCTAGTACTTTCGCCACAACCTCCAAGCGCTCTAACTGCTCCCCACGTAAATCAGCCGACCCCGTTGTAAATCGTACAGCATTCTCATTTAAACGAAGTACACCATGCTCCGCATCGATATCTACCTCGATGCTGCGTTTAGCTAGAGCATCTTGAATATCAGTCAGCATAGCACCACGCATACGATTGTTTTCTTCAAATCTACTCAAAATCTGAGTTAACTCTTGCATTTTCTCTTCGTGTTCTCTCGATGCAATCAAGAAGTCGATAACAAAAATTGCAAGGGTAATAATGAAGATAAACATTAAACCGGACATGATGTCTGAAACAGACATCATGTAACTTGAGTCCTCACTTTGCCTTTTCAGTCTCACGCTTGAGCTACCTTCTTATACTCGGTACTCGAAAGGTCATTTACTAATGCACCAATCTCATTCGCGGCTTCCATTAGGTTATTTGCAACATCTGCAGACTTACTATCCATGTTCAGTAGCTGCTTGTTCGCGTGAGTAGCATATTGCTCTAAGCCTTGGTTGAGTTGCTCAAAAGACTGGTTCAGAGAAGCTTCAAACTGAGTGGCAAAGCCAGCTTGCGAAGCAACAAGTGAATTCAATTGCTCGGCAGCCTTAGAGATAGCTTGGTTTGATTGAGCTGTAGTCATTACACTCACTTGAGCGTGCTCTACCAAGCCTTGGAACTGCTTAAGGGTGTTACTTGTTTGTTGATTAGCCTCAACGAACTGATGTGATGCAGAATCTAGATTAGTCATCACTTGGTTGAATCCTTCCAAGCAGTTCATCGAGCTTGAATTCAGCTGGTTGACCACTTGAACATTGCCAACAAGTTCTGCATTCATCTTCTTGAAGCTATCAACTACATACGGAAGTTGAGCTATCGAATCTGCTACAGCAGATTCTGCAGTGCGCATCTGCTGAGCTAAATTAGAAACTTGCTCACTCAGGCTTTCGGCTACCTGCTGTAACATCAGTGGCAACATTTCACTGGTCAATGTCTGATATTGCTGCAATGAACTATTCATGTGTTCAGACGTTAGCTGAGCCAACTGGTGCGGGATATTCGCAAACTCAACTGACGTTTGGCGCATCGTGGTTGTGTAGTTTTCAGAAACCTCAATAACTTTAGCTTGAACAGTGTCTGTCATCGCTGAAACTACGTTTTCTACGTGAGTAATCACTTCTTGTTCACGAGACGACATCTCTTCAACTGAAGTCGATAGCTGTTGAGTTAAGCTTTGAACTGAGGCCTCTAGATTCGAGGTCAATTTTGAAGTGGTTTCCCAAGTCTTATCTTGTGCTTCCGAGAAACGCTCTATATTAGACAGTAGCCCAGTATTCATCTCCTGTAGGACAATGCCCATCTGCTTGATCTCTGTGCCAGCAGTCTCCAGTAAGGATTCTCGGAATTCACGAGATACACGGCTAATGGTTTCGTCGGTGATTCGTTGTTGGTCTACTTGGAAATCAGTCAGTGCTTTTGTCTGAGCTTCAGTCGCTTCAAGTTGCATTGCAGCCAACTTATCAGAATCAATCACTTCAACATGTGAAGCTAGGTAGTCACTAAAGTCTTTAACTGTGACTTCTAATTTATGGAAACGCGATTTCTCATACCAAGAGAAAATCATAGAGCAGATAATACCCACTACAGAGGTGGTAAATGCAATACTAGCACCAGATAGAAGTGGATTTAACGAAGCTTTAGCCGATTCAATATCTGATGAACTTAAGCCTACAGAAGCCTCACTAATACCTATCATCAAACCAACGAAGGTAAACAATAAACCTGCGCCCGTCAGCATGTTTGGGATCGCGGTGTATTGGCGAACATTCACATGAGGCTCAACAACCGTTTCCATATTGAACACTGAGTTTACCTGTACTGTATTTCTCAGCACTGGCGCTTGACCCGGCTTACGAGTGTAGTGAGTATCCGGAAGCTGCATACTTCTGCAATAAGATCTCCACGATGGTGCTAAATACTTTACTTTTTGAATCAGCGAATGAATCTTGTCGTAATTTTGATATGCAATAGATGCTGAATTAGGTATCCAATCCTGTTCCACTTCATTACCTTCGTCATCGTCATCAACCTGATGCTTTAGCTTACCAAGTTCGCTAATTGCCTGATTAAGTTGTTTAATCAGTTTTCCAGTCGCACCATGTAGCGTAAATGCTGCTACTAGCGCACCAATGATGATCAATGCACTAAAGATAACCGTTAAAGGATCTTGAAGAATTGTGGTCATTAAAATCTTTTTCCTGTTTTGAAGTAGGTCGCTTTGTCATAAACGTTGTGATAACGCCTATCTAAATCATTATTTACTTTTAATTGCTGGTCAGCCTTCAATGGTTGAAACCAATATGAAGGGGCTTTTTTACCTAGTTTCACACCCTTACCATCTAGGAATCGAGCAATACGATGTTGGTAATAGCTAAGGTGGTCTAAAACCCAATCAGGTTCTAAGGTGCTAATATTTTCTGCATCTATATATTCACTTTCGAATAAGACTCTTTCTATTTCGTCACTTCGCTGGAATATGCCTAGATCAAAATGGGAGCCTATAAAACGTTCGACGATAAAATAATTTCCTACATCAAAGATGCAAATCTCACTCTGATCATTCAATGGGGAGCTTGTCATTGTTTGGACTCTTAGTTCATCTAAATCTACTTTGTCCTTAAGTAGTGACCATGAACGATTAGTCAAAAAGAAGCGAACCCTTTTGAATTCATCGGTATAGTTTGACCAAAACATTATCCTACTTTGTAAGTTCCGAACTTGTCGCTCATTCAACGAATCATCGTTACTTGTTTCTATCAATAATTTAAAGAGATTTGAAACAGACTTATACTCAGTAACATTGAATAAACTCTTAAGCTTTAACTGAGACTCTTTAGAAAGCCGATACCAAAGCGTATTTTTTGAATCCGGCAAGCAATGGCTTTTTATCCATTTTTCAAATGGTGACTCTGCTGTTATCAGAGAAACCTTAGTCAACAGCCTCTCTAACTGTTCAATAGTTTGATCTTGTTCTACTAAGTCTTGACAGCTTCGCCACCAAGTCAGTTGAGCTGTACTAGGATTTTGTGGCAATGCACACTCAGCTGCATCAGCAATATGGGTTACGTGCGATCCTTTTGATTCCATTTTTAATGATTTAAAGAAGGTAACAATACTCTTGCCATTGGCAAGTATGGCTTTAGCACCTAATTCAAACTGGCGATTAATCAAGTAGCGTGTAATTTCTACCTGCTGTTTCGTCGTTCTAGAAAAATGTCTTGGTAGTACTCTAGGGAAATCACACAACAAGACTTTAGCCATTGAGACATAGTCACGTGCGATGCCGGAGATTAGATTAAGGCTAAGTTTAGAAAATCGAGATTCATCTTGTTGAATTGCCTCCCAAACTATCGCAACAACACCTTGCCTAACCCTTTCATCTAAAGACTCATACTGCGATTCAGATCGCAGTAAAATAAGCCACTCTAGTTCTGAGAGCTTTCCTGACTCCTTCAGCTTCGTTGCTAACGCCGTGATTTTCTTATCGGCTAAAAATAAGGTATCTGTATCTCGCTTCGCCATTGAGTTCGTGGTGTCATCTATTAACTCAGCCAGTTTGGTAAACTTTGGTAGCACAGGCTCAATAAACCATGATGTTGACTTCATATTACTTGCCCATCAACTCCGTAAGATCACGACTCTTAAACTCGAACCTGAACACTACTTCCCTATTTTTGTATGCAGGTCGTTTTGGTTCAGCATCTAGGTTTCCTCGAGCAGCAGGAAGAATCTTGTCCATAAACTGTCCTTTATAAGGAAAGATCATCTGTTCAATATAACTCGTTACTGCCTCTGCTCGATTAAGACTGAGAGACAATGCTCTTCCCTCTCCTTCACCTATATCCGCATTTCCTTCGATAACAAGGTGTAATACTTCTTTAGATGTGCTCTCATTGAGAAATATAGCTTGGCTATAAATTGGTATTAACTTCTTAAGAAATAACTTCGATGGCGCATTTATCGATGAACTATTGTCCCCGAAATTCAAGCCCTCAGTTAACGATAGTGAGCCTGTTTGCAAATCAACTTTTGACTGTATTCCAGCCTTATCTAGTCCTTTTTGAATCTCTTCAATAATGACAATACGATTACTTTTAGATTGCTCTTGATACTTATAAAGTTGTGCCAAGGTGACAATCAAGAACAAAGCAAATACCATCAACAAGCCTGCCATTAGATCACCTATGGATAACCAAGTACCTGTTTCGTCTATTTGTTCTTCTTCATGTTGTTCTATAAATGTATTCATTAGACAACCAACGCTTTTTCTTCTCTAAGCGATGCTTTTTCTTGCTGCGCTTCTACTATAACAGTACTCATAAGTTCAGCCACATAACCCAATTTGTTGTAGATACTCGTAGATGCAGCATCAAATGACGCAAAGTACTCTTCAGTTGACTTGTTAGCACGCATAAAGTAATCATCCATTTCTGGGCGCATTTGGGATGCGACCAATGAAAACTGTTTCGATGCTTCACTAAATGACTTACCTAAATCTGCAACTTGACGACCAATTGACTGCTGAACCAATTGAATCTCACTTGTCCAACTGGCCTTTTCTAGCCCTATAGCTTTTGCCATTGATTGAACTCGCTCTGCCGCATCAGCCAATTGTCCATGCTGCTTATCAAGCTCTAAGAACAAAGCCTTACGTTTCTGGTACTCATCTTCAAATGCATCTTTGAAGTTTTCTACAACCTCATTTAGGCCACTCTTCTGCTCATTCAGAGACTCGTCTAACAATCTATTTTGTTCGGTAAAATAATGAGTAAGATTTTTTTGATAATCTTCTCTAAAGCGCTCTAGTTCACCCTGAATAGTTGAAGACATATTTAGAACTTTAGTATCAATATCACCTAAACCCGTCTCCAACTCTTGCCTTGCATTCATCATAAGTGACGCAGATTCCACACCTACACTTTTCAGCGTATTTGCTTGCTCATCGAACATAGACTTTGAATCAGCGATAATCGTTGAGAATGATTCTGTTTGTTGCTTAATCGACTTATTGCCAAGCTCGACAATTCCCTTAACTTCTTCAGAAATATCTGAAAGGGCCTTTGTACTATTGTCGGCAAACTCATTTAATGAGCGATCCATTGAGCTTGCAAATGCACCTAGCTTAATAAGAGTTTGTTTTTCAAAGTTAACAACTGTCTCTGTTGCCTTTGACATTTCTTGGACTGAATTGACCACATTTTGATTTAGCTCATCGGTTACATCAGCAAAGCGTGAAACCACTTTGTTAGTATCGCTCAGCTCATCAGTAACCGGTTTAACTACCTCTTCACCCATTTTCTCTACAAGATGCTCGAATTCATTCATTCTTGATTTAGAAAGATCTTCTATGCCAGCGACAGTAGATGCCGAGTGCATATTGATCTCTTCTAGCTTGGCAAAAATTGGCGTTGAAATGACTTCTGCGAGAGCTTGGCGTAACTGAGTATCAGACGATTGAGCTATCAGCAATTCATTAGTATTTGCGACACTCTGAGCAATATTGGTCGAAGAAGAATTAAGAGCTGATAGGTTCTGAAGAATAGGTTTTTGCAATTCTTGCTGTAATGCATCGATTAGCTGAGCTTGAGTCAGCGGCTCATTATTCTGTTGAGTTAGTGATCCTAGCACTTCCGAGATGGCAAACATTGCTGTGTTTATCTGCGAAGACTCTTGAGCCACTTGACCTATAGCTGAAACTGTTGGATTTGTTACTTTCGTTTCCAAGTTGTTTTCTAGAATATCTGGAGTAACTTGGTTCTCGACTAATGTGTCAAGTCCCGACAGTCTATTAGTAATAATGGATAAATCTTCACGCAATGGTTGGGTAACACCTGTTTCGATTGCTGTGCCAATATGCTGAGCAAGTGATTGTCCTAATAAGTCTTCATTATGCTTTAGAGATGAAACTATAGAAATGAGGTCTTTATGCAGTATTGAGATGCTCTGTTCTAATGCTTTAGCATTTTGACCGGAAAATTGTTCATATTCCTCACTAGTAAGCGCTGAAGGTTTCGCAACGAGCGATTGTAGTGAGTCAACCAGACTTGAAAAGTCTGCTAATTCATTTTTGCTTTCTTTCTGATGTTCAACTAGTTGGTTCAACAAGTCACTTCCAGAAAGCAGCTTAGAGCTATTTTGAATTTGACGAAGCACCTTCTCACGCTTCTTAGCTTGAGACGCAATCAATATGGACAATATTGCCATAAATATAAAGCTCGCTCCCATACCTGCTATCGAGGTTTGAAAAGCTGTACCTAAGCCCTCAATTAATCCCATAGCCTTTGATACTAACTGTTCAGAATTAGCACCAATGCCATCTAAAGAGCCTAAGCCAATGGTGATACCAAAAAAGGTACCTAAAATACCTATGGTAGTTAGAATTGCGGGTACTGATTTGAATGCTGTGCTACTAAAAGACGGTACCATTACATCTGCTGGACGTAATAATAATACCGTAGAGCCCTCAAACGACACTTTCTTCGTATTTTTACTGGTATGTGTCGCACATGATTGACTTGCCAACGCTTGAGCTTCTTCGCTTAGCCTGTTGATTGGAGAGTCTTTACTGGAGCTTATTTCTTCAAACGCAGCTAAAGTTTGACCGATAGTATACGCGTATTTTGCTCTAGCACTTCCGAGCCTAAATAGGCACCAAACCAATACTAAAGCGGTAAATGTGATAAAAGCAATATTAATTAGAGGCATAGTTCATTCTTTGGTTGTGTTGCACTTCGAAATTCAGATTCCGTCAAAAGCTTTTGCAATAAATATTTAGGTATATGTTCGGCATTCCATTTAACGTCACCGTCAGAGGAAAGGACTGTGCGATCCCCAAACCTGACGCTATAAGTATTGCCATCTGGATGGTTTTCTAAATCAGCTTTAAACCAAACCACTTTTGGGTAGGCTCTATAAAATTCTACTTGCCAAGCTGATTTTTGTTCTTGCAACTGTTTTGCAATGTGCTGATTAATATACGGTTCACTATCGTTTCCAGCAGTTTTCCAAGCCCGATTTATCGCTGTTATTCGTTGTACAAAATCGTTTAATGTCATCTACATCTCGTTAAAGTTAGAGGAAAGCTGTCGAATACAACCAGCAATATTAACTTACCATGCGACCAAATTAATTGTGCCATTACAGATCAATTAATTGCAATCTGCCATATTCAGAATAAATGTATCTTACTAATTCAATTACTTACATCCATTTCATTGTTATAAATAAAATAAAGAGTCAACTATCATTTTGATAGTGTGATGATTTAATAAAGAAACGTATAGAAAAACCATTGTACAACCTCATTATTAAATTCAGAAGATACTAATATTAAAACTTCCGTATTTTATTTTATGTAAAAAAAACAAGATACTCCTGGTACTGCAACACATCACCCCAAAATAAAATTAACTTAATTTAAACACATTTAACCCAAGCAAAACGTAAACACCTACTTCTAGGCGTGATTTAACCATCAAATAACAATACCTGTCATCTAATTTGCAAGAACTTAAATTCCTTGATAGTTACTTTCCGCACATTACACGGTTCACTATACGACGAAGTATTTGCTATTCAATATCGTAAATTATAACGATTTTTAGTCAACAAATGGAATATAAGGTATTCCAAAATTAATCTGACTACACGAGTAACTATAAAAAATAAAATATCATATAAGCTGACAGATTATTCATTTACGCGCATATAATTACAGAAATGATTACCTCATCGTATCGATAATATTGGTAGCCAAGCAGTAATCTAATTTTAATATTATAAATTTCGCATGTTTTAATCCTAACCATCTAGCGAATGGTCATAATTCAAAATCCACATTCAAACAACCCATTGTTGACACTTTCGTACCCGCAGGAAACTATCAGCTCTCGAATACAAAAAAAAGAGCCGCTTACGCGACTCTCCCAAATTCAAATTCCCCTGAACTATCTACTACTCACTCTTTCCCAAACACATTATTCTCTTGCTCTTGCACGCGAATAAACGTAGTACGCTTAGTCAATTCTTTAAGCTTCGCCGCGCCCACGTAAGTACATGTAGAGCGCACGCCGCCTAGGATGTCTGAGATAGTGTGGTGAACACTGCCACGGAATGGCAATAGTACGGTTTTGCCTTCTGCTGCGCGGTATTTTGCGACGCCACCTGAGTGCTTCGCCATGGCTGATTCTGATGACATACCGTAGAACTTCATGTATTGCTTGCCGTCTTTTTCTATGGCTTCGCCGCCTGATTCTTCGTGGCCAGCTAGCATACCGCCTAGCATGACGAAGTCTGCGCCGCCGCCGAAGGCTTTTGATACGTCTCCGGCGCAGGCACAGCCGCCATCGCCGATGATCATGCCGCCAAGGCCGTGGGCTGAGTCGCCACATTCGATGATGGCTGAAAGTTGTGGGTAGCCTACGCCTGTTTTAACGCGAGTTGTACATACGCTGCCTGGGCCGATGCCAACTTTTACGATGTCTGCGCCGGCAAGAATTAGCTCTTCGCACATGTCGCCGGTGACAACGTTGCCTGCTGAAATGACTTTAGTTGGGAATTCGGCGCGCACTTTTTCTACGTATTCGACAAGGTGTTCTGAGTAACCATTGGCGATATCAACACAGATGAAAATCAGCTCTTCTGACAGTGCCATAATTTGTTTGGTTTTCTCAAACTCAGCTTCTGAAGTGCCGGTTGATACAAATACATTTTTCAGTGTTTTGCTGTCTGCATTTTTAACGAAGTCTGCCCACTGCTCTACTGTGTAGTGTTTGTGTACGGCGGTCATTACGTCGTGCTCGGCTAATGCGGCGGCCATTTCGAATGTTGCAACAGAATCCATGTTGGCGGCGATAACAGGTACACCAGACCATTGACGACCACTATGCTTGAATGTAAAATCGCGGGTTAAATTTACTTGGGAACGACTTTTTAGTGTTGAGCGCTTAGGGCGAAACAGTACATCTTTAAAGCCTAACTTAAGTTCTTGTTCGATACGCATTGTGCATTTCCTTGATTCTTATAAATGACGTGCCAATTACAATGCAGGTCGTGCTTTGGCAGAAGCGTTGACCATTCTTCGGACACAAAAAAACCGGAGCGTTGGCAGACGCTCCGGTTTTCAGCATTATAGGCTCGGATTAAATTGTCGCAAGACTGATTTTTTGTTTTTATTTGTGCTACTATCTTGAAACTTGCAAATCCTCGCTCTGAAACCTTTCATTTACCCTTTTAAATCAACATCTTATAATCTTTCTTTTCTTGAGAAACAATTTCTCTTACATTATGACCCATTCATTAGCGTGATCTGGCTCACCAATCCAGAAGATATCTTCGCTTTTCAAGCGGTTTAACCCGCTCATTTATTGCTGATTTTTCTCATTATTTCCCGTTTTTTTTCAGTTTTGCTCATTTATTGTTATTTGGGTTCATTAACAAGCGAAGTTCCGGCAATAGATCAGACGCTAACATTCCAATGCTTCCATATGCGCTAGCACTGTTATCTGCCGCTGTAGAATGGAGCCAAGCACCGAGACACGCCGCCTGCATTGCTGGCAACCCTTGGCAAACTAGCCCAGTAATCACGCCCGTCAATATATCTCCCATCCCGCCGGTAGCCATACCTGAGTTGCCTGCGTTAATCACCTTTATCTCTTGACCATCACTAATTAACGTACCCGCTCCTTTGAGCAGCACGACACATTGATATTTGGTTTGTAACTGATGCAGTCCGCCGTATCGGTCGTTTTCTATATCCGCCACCGTCACGCCGAGTAATCTCGCGGCCTCTGCGGGGTGCGGCGTGATAATACTATTGCGTAAATCGAATACTTTGCGACTGGCTGCTAAAAAGTTTAAGCCATCGGCATCAATAATTTTCGGCGTCTTTGTGGCCATTACCCAGTTAAATAGAGCCTTTGACCAAGCCGTCATACCGAGTCCCGGTCCAATGGCTATCGCACCTGTTCGAGCCAGAGTATTTGGGTTAATTAACGTTTCGATATGTTGCAAGTCGCCCCTTTCAACCGCAATCGACATCAACTCTGGTTGGCGCATCAGTAATGGGGGAATGGAGTTAGAGTGAGTCATAACAGTGATTAAGCCTGCCCCCACTCGAGCACACGCTTGTCCAGCCATAATAATCGCACCGCTCATTCCTTTATTTCCGCCAACTAACAATGCACGGCCCGTATTCCCCTTGTGTGCGGTTGCTTCTCTTTGCGGAATAAGAGCAACTGCATTAGATTGCGTAAATACTGAGACTTGAGTTGGTTCTAGATGTGTAAAATAAGGGAAGATGCCCAGATCAGCCACATACAAGCTACCCACAACATTACGCGCCTGACCCGTCACTAAACCCATTTTATTGCCCACAAATGTCACAGTACAACTTGCCTTGATGGCCGTGCCTAAGATAGCACCAGAATCCGCGTGCAATCCTGATGGAATATCTAAGCTTAAAATAGGGGTATTCAAAGCGTTGATTTGAGAGATATCCGCGGCAAGGTTATCCCTGACATTGTTCGCAAGACCTGTGCCAAGCAACGCATCCACAATTAAGTCGTATTGCTTATCACCCTCAATAGTATTGAGAACCGACTTATTGTAGGTAGACCACTTATGTCTCGCTTTCTGACAATCAGACAAAGGGGAGATGTTTTTACGAATGCAATATTCGGGCTGAAAAACATCGACATCATACCCTGCTTCCAACGCCAAACGCGCCACCACAAAGCCATCTCCACCATTATTTCCAGAACCGCAACAGACCAAAATACGACCTAAATTAGGTAGCATGAACTGCACACGTTCAAAAGCGGCTTGTCCGGCACGCTCCATCAATTCATACAAAGTGATGCCCGCTCGATTCGCGGCGGTCTCTTCGCTTTGTTTGATTTGCGTGGCCGCATATAGATTACTAGTCAGCATGAGTTGTTCCACTTTTACCAATGTAATAATACC